>DASYEV010000110.1:0-150900 GCA_036498835.1 Acidobacteriaceae bacterium
CTCGCGTCGAACGTGATCGCGTGGCTGGTGACATCGTTATAGGGACCGCCCGCATTGGCCGTCACTGCTTCAGCGGGAGGTCCGGTCACCGTAACGGCGGCCGACGCACTGCCGCTGAGGCCGGTGGGGTCGCTCGCGGTCAGCGTGACGTTGTACGAGCCTGAGGCCGCGTACACATGGATGGCCTGCACGCCCGTACCGGTTGATCCATCACCGAAGTCCCAGTTGAAGGTCATCTGGCGGTTGTTGGGGTTGTTGGTGCCCGAACCATCCACGGTCAGGGGCTGGTTCAACGCGACCGTATAGGGCCCACCCGGATTCACAGTCAGCGCCGGTGTCGTTGCACCGGTGATGGTCGCGGTGGTCGTAGCCGAATTGCCTGTGGTGCCGTTGAAGACCGAGAGCTCCACATTGAACATGCCGGCTACGCCGTAGGTATGGCTGACGGTGACACCGTCCGCAGACGAACCGTCCCCAAAGCTCCAGTGATAGGTCAGTGTTGCGTTGTTCGGATCCGTGGAAGCACTGCCATTGAAGCTGACCGCAGTCGACGTTAAGCCGCTGTAAGGACCACCCGGCACAGGCGTCGGGACACCGAGCGTGGCGGTTGCGCCGATGTTCGCGGTAGTCGTAGCCGTCATCGTCTGGCCCGACGCGCTCTGCACAGTCAGCGAAACTGTGTAGGTGCCGGCCGATGTGTAGGTGTGGGAAGGCGTTGCGCCCACGCCCGTGCCACTATCGCCAAAGCTCCACGAGAACGTCAGGGCAAACGGTCCCGCGCCAGGATTCACCGGGTCCGAGGAACCGGTGCCATTGAAGCTCACCGCGATGCCCGCCGTGCCTGTATAGGGTCCACCAGGATTGGCCGACGGCTTTTGCGGCGCGGAGGAAGTAATGGCTGCGGTTGTGCTGGAGGTATTGCTGAGGCTGTCGGTATTGGTCACCGTCAGCGTGACGGTGAAGTTCCCGGCATTCGTATAGGTGTGCGTGGTGGTCACACCCGATCCTGTTGCACCATCGCCGAAATTCCACGCATAGCTGAGCGTTTCGCTCTTGGGATCGGTTGACCCCGCACCGCTGAATGTGACCGCATTGCCCGTGGTCCCGGTGTAGGGTCCACCCGCAATCGACACCGGCGGCTGCGCCGCGCCGGAGATCGTGGCTGTCGTCGTGGCCGTATTGCTGAGGCTGTCGGTGTTGGTCACCGTGAGCGAGACGGTGAATGTTCCCGAGTTGGCATAGGTGTGTGTGGTTGTCGCACCCGATCCTGTCGCGCCGTCACCAAAGTTCCATGCATAGGTCAGCGTTTCGCCCTTGGGATCAGTTGAGCCCGTGCCGCTGAAGCTCACCGCGTTCCCTGCCGAACCTGTGTACGGGCCACCTGCATTCGCGGTGGGAGCCTGCGTTCCGGCAGTGATGGTCGCCGTTGTTGTCGCACTGTTGCTGAGGCTGTCGGTATTGGTCACCGTGAGCTTCACGGTGAAGGTGCTGGCTGTCGCATAGGTATGCGTGGTGGTAGCGCCCGTGCCGGTTGAGCCATCGCCGAAGTCCCACGCGTACGTCAGCGCTTCGCTCTTCGGATCGGTCGAGCCCGTGCCGCTGAAGCTGACCGCGTTGTTCACCGTGCCTGTATACGGACCACCGACATTGGCAACCGGGGGCTGAGCCGGAGAAGTAATCGTTGCTGTCGTTGTTGCCGTGTTGCTCTTGCTGTCCGTGTTGGTGACGGTCAACGTGACGGTGAAGGTGTTGGCCGTGGCGTAGGTATGCGTCGTCGTAATGCCGGTTCCGGTGCTGCCATCGCCAAAGTTCCACGCGTAGGTCAGTGTTTCGCTCTTGGGATCTGTTGAGCCCGCACCGGTGAAGCTGACGGCTGTACCAGTGGTTCCCGTGTACGGCCCGCCCGCATTCGCGACAGGGGATTGTGCAGCACCGCTGATCGTTGCAGACGTGGTTGCCGTATCGCTCTTGCTGTCCGTATTGGTGACGGTCAGCGTGACTGTGAATGTTCCGGAGCTTGCATAGGTATGGGTCGTCGTAGCGCCCGTGCCCGTTCCACCGTCACCGAAGTTCCAGGCGTAGGTCAGTGTCTCGTTCTTGGGGTCCGTCGAGCCCGAGCCATTGAAGCTCACGGCCGTCCCCGCAACGCCCGTATACGATCCGCCCGCATTCGCAACAGGCGGCTGCGGAGCCGCGGAGATCGTCGCACTGGTCGTCGCGGTATTGCTCTTGTTATCCGTGTTGGTGACAGTCAGTGTCACGGTAAAGATGCCGGAGCCCGCATACGTATGCGTTGGCGTGGCTCCGGTAGCTGTACCGCCGTCACCGAAGTTCCAGGCATACGTGAGCGTTTCGCCTGCGGGATCGGTCGACCCCCCACCATTGAAGTTCAAGGCTGTACCGGCAACACCCGTATACGGTCCGCCGGCATTCGCAACAGGAGGAGCCGCGGAGATCGTCGCGCTGGTCGCGGCCGTGTTGCTCTTGTTGTCGGTATTGGTCACCGTCAGCGTGACCGTAAAGGTACCGGGACTGGTGTACGTATGCGTGGGAGTCGCGCCCGTGCCGGTCCCGCCATCCCCGAAGCTCCACGCGTAGGTCAGCGTTTCGCCATGGGGATCTGTGGAAGCCGCGCCATTGAAGCTGACCGCCGCGCCGGCAACGCCGGTATACGGCCCACCAGCGTTGGCGACAGGAGGAGCGGCGGTAATCGTGGCGCTGGTGGTCGCGGTGTTCGTGAGGCTATCGGTGTTCGTTACGGTCAGCGTGACAGTGAACGTGCCGGGGCTTGTATAGGTGTGAGACGGAGCCGCACCCGTACCTGTCCCGCCGTCGCCAAAGGTCCACGCATACGTCAGCGTTTCGCCACGAGGATCAGTAGAACCGCCACCGTTGAAGCTCACAGAGGTCCCGGCGATACCCGTGTACGGTCCTCCCGCATTTGCCACAGGCGGCGCGTTGATAGTTACGCTGGCGGTCGCCGTGTTGGTCAGGCTATCGGTGTTCGTGACCGTCAAGGTTGCGGTGTATGTGCCCCCGCTCGCATACGCATGTGTGGGTTTCGCGCCAGTGCCCGTCGAACCGTCACCGAAGCTCCAGGCGTAGGTCAGCGTCTCGCTGTTGGGATCGCTGGAAGCCGAGCCATTGAACGTGATAGCCGCTCCGGCAAGACCTGTATAAGGCCCGCCTGCGTTGGCGACAGGGGCCACACCGCTGATGGTGGCCGTTGCAGTCGCCGAGGTGCTCAGGTTGTCGGTGTTCGTCACCTTCAGCGTGACGGTGAACTTGCCCGCAGCCTTATAGATATGAGTTGGCGACGCGCCGGTGGCCGTGCCACCGTCCCCGAAGTCCCACGCGTAAGTCAGCGTTTCGTTCTGCGGATCGCTGGAGCCCGTGCTGCTGAAACTGATGGACGCGCCGACATTGCCGCTGTACGGTCCACCGGCGTTCGCAACAGGAGGTCCGGAGATCAGGGCGGTCGTGGTGCCGGTGGTGCTGAGGCTGTCGGTGTTCGTGACCTTCAACGCAACGTTGAAGGTGCCAAAGCTGGTGTAGGTGTGCGTCGGGGTTGCGCCGTTCCCTGTCGAACCATCTCCGAACGTCCAGGCATAGGTCAGCGTTTCGCCGCGAGGATCGCTGGAGCCCGCTCCGTTAAAGGAGACCGCAGTATTGAGGATGCCTTTGTATGGGCCGCCTGCATTCGCAACCGGCGGGACACCGGCGATGGTCGCCGAAGTCGTTACCGAGTTGCTGAGATTGTCGGTGTTGGTAACTTTCAGCGTGACGGTAAAGGTGCCGGGGTTCGCATACGTATGGCTGGTGGTGGCGCCGCTGCCGGTCGAACCATCGCCAAAATTCCAGGCGTAAGTCAGCGTCTCGTTTTTGGGATCGGTTGAACCCTGACCTGTGAACGCAACCGCGCTTCCAGCCGTGCCGCTATACGGTCCACCAGCGTTTGCAACCGGTGGCTGCGCCGGCGCGCTGATCACTGCCGTTGCCGTCGCCGTGGAAGAAAGGTTGTCGGTGTTTGTGACCTTCAGCGTGACCGTGTACGTTCCGGCGGTGGAGTAGGTGTGACTCGTCGAAACGCCCGACCCTGTGGCGCCGTCACCGAAGTTCCAGCTATAGGTAAGCGTCTCGCCCTTGGGATCGCTTGATCCCGCGGCTGTGAAGCTCACTGCTGTCCCCGTCGTGCCGGTATAAGGACCGCCCGCACTCGCAACTGGAACCTGTCCCGGCGTCCCGATGGTTGCCGTGGCGGTTGCGGTCCCGGAAAGATTGTCGGTGTTGGTGACCTTCAGTGTGACGGTGAACGTCCCGGACGTTGCGTAGGTGTGGACAGGCGCTACGCCGGCGCCGGTCGTGCCGTCACCAAAGTTCCATGCGAAGGTGAGCGTTTCGCCTTTGGGATCGGTAGACGAACCTCCGCTCAATTGCAGTGGCACATTGACCGTGCCGTTATACGGTCCGCCCGCATTCGCGGTTGGAGGAGCGGGCGCGGTGACCGTGACCGTCGCCGTGGCAGTCGCGCTCTTGTTGTCGGTATTGGTGACGGTCAGAGTGGCTGTGAAGGTTCCCGTCGTCGAGTAGGTGTGCGTTGTCGTGACACCCGTCCCTGTTCCTCCATCGCCGAAACTCCATGAATAGGTCAGCGCTTCGCCCTTGGGGTCGGTCGAGGCCGCGCCACTGAAGCTAATGGCAGTGCCTGTGATCCCGCTATAAGGTCCGCCCGCATTCGCAACCGGGGGTTGAGGCGCTGCCGCGACAACTGCCGACGCCGTTGCGGTTGAGCTCAGGTTGTCGGTGTTGGTGACCGTCAGGGCCACGCTATACGTGCCGGCACTGGTATAGGTGTGAGTTGGAGCGACACCTGTACCCGAATTCCCATCGCCGAAGTTCCAGCTATAGGTCAGCGTTTCGCCCTTGGGATCGGAGGAACCCGCCCCGCTGAAGCTGACCGCCGTTCCGGCTACACCTGTATAAGGACCGCCCGCATTCGCAACGGGAGGCTTCGCGGGATCGGTGATCGTCGCGGTCGAGGTCGCGCTGGCGGAAACGCCGCCGGAGTTCGTTGCCGTTACCGTGACGGTGTACTTCCCGGCGGTCGCATAGCTGTGGACCGGAGAGATGCCCGAACCTGTGCCACTATCGCCGAACTGCCAGGCATACGTCAGCGCCAGACCTGCGGGATCACTGGACCCTACCGCCGAGAACGTTACCGGCTGCCCGGTGATGCCGGTATAAGGCCCACCCGCAAAGGGCACAGGAGGCTTGGGCGCGGCGGTAACCGTGAAGCCGCCCACAAGGGTCAGCGTCTGCGAACCGGAGGTGACGATCACATCGCGTTTCCCACTGGCTGTCAGGTCGACCACGAGATGTGCCGTGGCCTGCGTCCCGCTATTGACGGTGACGGGACCTGCAGTTCCAACTGCCGCTCCACCGACAGAAACGCCGGCTCCGAAGTTGGCCGTCGCACCGGACGCCCAAGCTGTCGAAACGCCTGCAATGGTCACGTCCACTGTGCTTCCCGCTTGCGCCGTTGAGGGCGAAACAGAAAGGATGCCGGCTCCAGGCTGAACGGTGACGGTCACGCCAGCCGTGGTGAAGGAGTTTGAAGGGTCGCTATCGGTGATGGTGATGGTGTACTGCGTTGTCGCCGTGATCGAGAGGGACGGAATGGTAAACGTGACCAGGTAACTGCCGCTGCCTTGTGCCGTCACGGACTGGACCGCGATCACAACCGGTGACCCACCCGCTGACGGGGTCAGCGTCACGATCAGATTGCCGGTGGTAGGAGTCGAAGTGAGGCCGGAAAGGAGAACGGTGGCAGAAGCGCCGCTCTGATAGGTCTGGCCTGAGGGGAGAGTGATGGTGCCGGAACCGGAGTGGACGATAACGGGCTCGCCGCCGCAGCCCGTCATCAGCGCTATGAGCACTGCCAGGAACATGGCCATGATGGCCAGCCGCCAGCGGCTTCCAGCTTGTTGCGTCGCAGAGGCGCGGACACACGCCTCCCCATACGGGGACAGGGAAAGCGGCGGCGAGCTGGACCGCAGACGGTCGGCGCGAGCTGGCATGAGTCGGCTCCGAAACATGTTCACGTTCAACATCCCGCGCCCGCGCAGACGGCCCCGCGAATTCCTTTCTGCCGGGCCAACCTGGAGGAACAAAACCAGACGAGGCAAAACCAGAGAGACGGAACGGAGCCCGACATAACAGACCGTAGATGGTTGTCAGGTGCAAGAGAAGTGTGGCGAGCAGGGGGAGAATCGGCAACAGACTTGATACGGCAGAAGACGGCAAATCGCGGCATGATTGGGAATAGCGGGCAAATTCATTGTTTCCACCCCTGTGCGAGGCTAGAGTGACTCTTGCCAGCCCATGCCACACAACAGATCCATATCTGGACGCCTGCTGGGGGCAGCAGGTGTTGTTTCCATCGCCATGGGAGTCGCCTTACGCACGGCTCCTACCCCGGTTCATGCCCAGATAACCGCGCGCGCCCAGACCCTGATTGCCCACACCGATGAAGGGAACAATGTCGCCTCACGAGCGGCCGTCGACCCGATCAAGGCATCGGCTTATGATCTGAGATTCGGCGCCAGCCCCTTCCTCCCCAGCGAAGCCAGGGCCGACTTCGCCGGGTTCCTGAGGCCCGAGGAGATACCCAGCGCAGCTTATTGCGGAAAGTGCCATGCCGATCTCCACGCCCAATGGAGGCAGTCGGCCCACGCCAATTCCTTCCGGGCGCCCTGGTACCTCAAGAATGTGAACGAGCTGGCCGATACCAAGGGAATCCCTTTTACCCGTCACTGCGAAGGCTGCCACAACCCCTCCGCCCTTTTTACCGGAGCGCTGACTCCCGGCAGCACGGTCGCCCGCCCTAATGACGAGGACGGCATCACCTGCATGACCTGCCACTCCATCCGCAAGGTGGAAACGGTACGCGGCACAGGCAGCTACATCATGGGCAAACCCGCCGTGCTCGTCGACGACGACGGCAAGGCAGTTCCGGGCTTACCTTCCGACGCGGATATTCTTTCCCACTTGAGCTGGCACAAGCGCGCCGTGATGCAGCCGCTCTATAAAACATCTGAGTTCTGCGGTGCCTGCCACAAGGCGGCGATGCCGCGCATGCTGAACGGCTACAAATGGCTGCGCACATTCAGCACCTACGACGAGTGGCAGCAGTCGTCATGGTCCACGGAAACTCCCCTGCCTTTCTACAAGAAGCCCGCAGCCTCCGGCTGCCAGGAATGCCACATGCTTCGCGAACCCGGGCACGATCCGGCAGAGCCCGGCGGACAGGTTTACTCCCACCGCTGGCTGGGCGCGAATACCGCGGTGCCCGCTCAGTATGGTTTCGATGAACAGGCCCGGCGCATTGTTGAATTTCTGAAGGCCGACAAGATGGAAGTCGACATCTTCGGCATCACGGTCGAACACGCGCCCAAGCCAGGCAATAATCCCTTCGTGCCGGGCAGTTTGCAGGCGCCGCTCGGCACTCGCGCATTCACCGTGCTTCCCGGCGATTGGGTTCGCGTGGACGTGGTGGTCCGCAACAAAGGCATTGGCCACGCTCTCATCCCTGAGCTCCGCGACTTTTACGAAAGCTGGATCGACTTCGAGGCCACCGACGACGCCGGCCACTCGCTGTTTCACTCTGGCGGCGTGGATGCCAATCACCGGCTTGATCCGCTGGCGCGTAGTTACGTGCTGCAGATTGCCGGGCAGGACGGCAAGGGTCTGGACCATCACGAAGTATGGAAGACCTACGTCAAGGGCTACGACGCGACGGTCATGCCCGGGCGCTCCGATGTGGTGCGCTACCGCTTCCAGGTGCCGCCCGATGCCAAAGGTTTCACGGTGTCGGCTTCTGTCCGCTATCGCCGCTTCAAGCGAATCTTCACCGACTGGGTCTTCGGCGATAAACCCACCGCGCCCGATCGCTTTCCAACGGTCACCATGGCTACCGGAACGTTTCACGTGACTGCCGGAGCCAACGAACCTCACGGCCAGCCCACGCTTGCGCCCGACATGACCGACGCGTTGCGCTGGAACAACTACGGTATCGGCATGCTGGATCGCCTGCAGTTCGCGGAAGCGGTGGAAGCGTTCCACAACGTGGTCAGGCTCGATCCGAAGTACGAGGCCGGCTACGTCAACGTGGCCATCGCCGAGTATTCACGCGGCCGCTACACAGATTCGCTCGCATGGCTGGAAAAGGCCGCGAAGATGGACGCCGAGGATGCACGCGCGCAGTACTATCGCGGCCTGAACCTGCGCTGGCAGGGGCATTTCGACGAAGCGATAACAGTGATGAAACCCGTAGGCGAACGCTACCCGCGCTTCCGCCAGGTTCACCAGGAACTGGGCTACATGCTGATGATCCGGAAGCGCTATGCGGAATCGAAAGCCGAATACGAAACCGTGCTCGCCCTGGACCCGGACGATCCCACCACCCATCGCTGGCTCGGTCCCGTTCTGGCAGCCTTGGGCGACAAGGCGGGCGCAATCCAGGAAGCTAAACTCGCCACCGATCGCGGCGTGGATACCGCGGCAGGATGGATGGCGCAACGCTTCTGGCGCGAGCATCTCGACATTGCCAGCGAAGCCATGCCTGCCCACACCTACTCGCCGGGCGGGAAGATGGATGATGCCGACGTGCACAGGGTTTTGAACCTGCAGAATCCGCCCAGCTATATATGGGTGGAGAATTTCTCGGTTCAGTAAGACCTGAGAACCTAGTTGTTTCCGTCTTTTCTGTTCTTTCTGTCGCCACAGAAAGGAAGGTGTGGCCCTTGCCCCTGGTAGTGGAACAGACCAGCGCCAACGGCGCGGTCCGCAGTTTTTGCTCACCGTGCAGAATAGGCAGAAAATGCCAAAGCCGTTTTCTCCCAATGAAAACGGCCTTCTGAAATCCTTCTGGGACCGAAGTATGAGCAAAACTGCCATATACCAGCATGGGGTGAAACGGGGACCCCGGCGAGCGTCTTTGTTCTTTGCTCGCTGGGGAAGTGAAACCCCATGTTAGACCACACGGGATCTAAAGGGCCAAAGGCCCGACATATGCTCTCGTCTATTTCGCCGAAAATACATGGTCCGTCCGGGATGTATGTTGTGGCGATGGACCGCACTTCCGGGGCTGCTTATATGTCGCGCCGTTGGCGCTCGTATTCTATGTCCACCCGTTACATGGGGCTTCAGTACCCCAGTGAACAAGTTCACTGGGGACCCCACTTTCACCCCATGCTGGTATATGCCGCGCCGTTGGCGCTTGGAACTCACTCGCATGCGAGTTTGTGACTTCTCCGACGATGACGGACTCGGGAGAAAAACTCGCTTGAGCGCTTTCACCTTCAGCTCCACCTTCAGGAATTTGCGCTAGCTCGGCGCCGGCCAATCCATACGCGCTCGGACCTCGGCAAAGCGTGGATCGCGGCGCACCGGTGCGAGGAGCGGATCCATCGAAATTCCATCCAGCGATGGATCGCGGCGCTGAACAAGCACATTCAGATCGGCGAATGCGCTGTCCAGATCGCCAAGGTTGGCTTCGCACTGCACCATGCGAAACGTGCGGTCGCCTGGATTCGGATGCAGCCGTTCTTCACGCGCAAGAATGGCTCGCCACATTGCGCGTTCCCCGCCCCGCTTATAGGCCGCCATCGCGGTCTCGACGTATTCACGCGCTTCCTTGTTCTTGTGCATCTCGGCGATGCGACGGCCCTCGGCGAAGAAGCCGGGGAAATCGCGCGGTTGGAGCAGGCTGATGGTTCCCAGCACAGAATGCACGGTCACCAGATTGCCTTCATCAGAGGCAGGATCATGCTGCAGAAGATCGTCGAGCATATCGCGCGCCTGATCCGCGTGCCCGCTCATGCCCAGAGCCAGCGCGCGGGTGGTCAGAATGGCGGCAGAGGTCGGCTGCAGGTGCTGGGCGATATCCAGCTCATGCAGCGCTTCCGCATAGCGGCCTTCATGGGTCAGCATGGAGCCGTACCAGTGATGAGCCTGGGCAAGATTGGGGTCAAGGGTGATCGCCGTTTTGAATTCCTGCTCCGCCCCCTTTGCATCCAGGTACCAGAAGAAGTCCGCAAAGCCGAGCGACACATAGGCCTGGGCAAGATTTGGATCGAGTGCGATCGCGCGTTCGGCTGCCGCCTTCGCTTTCGGATACGCTTCCGCGTCCGGCATCACCGAGTACTCGCGGAGAAGATTGTAGGTATTGGCCAGCCCGGCATACGCCGGCGCATAACTGGGGTCGCGTTGAATCGCCTGCTGGAACGACTCCAGCCCCCGGTTCAAAGCTTCGGGAGTGCGGCGCTCATAGAAATAGGTGCCGCGCAGATACAGATCTTCAACACCCGGCACTTTGGACGCGTAGGAAGCGGCTTGACCTGGTGAAACCGTTGACGCGGTCGCCACGGGCGTGTGGCGATTGTGGTGGAACCAGAACGCGCCTCCGATCCCAAGGATGCAAACCAGGGCAATGGCCGTCCCCGCCCACGCGCGGCTCACGGTATGTTGCGGTGCGGTCGCCGTGTGCGAAATGAACTCAGGATTCCCGGCTGTACGTCCATCCGCGAACGGAGCGGATGGCAATGTCAAAATGCCCGCGCCATTGCCGCCATGCGAATCGGCCTCGCCCTGGCCGCTTTCCTGGGTTTCATTCACAATTTCGAATTCGGGTTTGGCGCTGGCCAGCCATTCTTCCAACTCGGAGATGCGCGCATAGACCGTGGCGCGCCCCGCGCCCGGGACGCGGCGCACCGGAAGGCCACGCTGTTTTTCCCAGCGCTCCACGGTGCGGATATCGCGGGCAACATAGCCGGCGATCTCTTTCCATCCGTTCAGAATGTCCTTGCGGGCGACACCCACGGAAGCGTCCCTCCGGGCAAATTTGCTCTGGTCTTTCCCTCCGATTCTACCCAGCGACGGGGCCTCGACGAAGAGAACAAAGGTCACTTCATCATGTCACGCAGGTTTACAGACGCGATTTTGACGCTCGCGTCACGAAGCGTCGGGTTCCAGGGACGAACCGGCTTCACCCGGATCCGGATCGATTTCCAGCTCACTGTCGGCTTCTGCCGGGGTTGCGTCAGGTTCTGTCACGGCAGGCTTTGCCGCGAGGAACTCGTCAAGCTTATAGCCCGCCGCAGCCATTGCCTTGATCCGAGCCACCATATCGGCCTCTATGCCGGTCAGCGTGGGGGCTCCGGCCACGGTCCGCTCGATCGCCAGCAGGGTGGGAATCTGCAACACGGTAACGAGTTCTTCGAAACCTTCTTTGTTGACGTAGGTTACGCCATGCGATTCATTCACGCCTGCAAGCCAGCGAACGTCCGGATCCGCCCAGAAGCCTTCGTCCAGCAGGGAGTCATCTTCCGACATGCCGGCCAGCAAGAGAACACGTACCCGCGCCGCCGCCCGCCAGGCGTTTTCACCCTCAAGCCCGAACGAGGAGAAGATTTCCGCAAGGGCAGGCCGAAGCTGCAGCTTCTCGAACGCCGCGGCAAGGTCTGCTTTGCCGGGTACGGCGTGCAGTAGCACGTACGTGAGGACCGGAGCCCAGACTTGTGCTTCGGGAACGCTCGTCTCGGTGCACGGGATGAGATGACTTACCGCCGACGGCCAATTGGCGGAAAACTTTCGTTCATAGCCAACCAGGGCCATTGCGGCAGAGGTGCCTTGTTCCAACGCACTCTTCGAAACCGGCTCTTTTTCAACGGTCTCCTCTACCGGCTCCGCATCGGCGCCTTCCTCTGGCGCCTCCTTCGCGGGAGCAGCGTCTTCCGCGGGGAGATATTCCGCTGCCAGCGCCAGGAACGCTTCGCCCTTCTCCATCCATGGCTGCAGACGCTCATCGAGCACCGATGGCTTGAGGAGCACCGGTGGTGTAACGAGTACCGAGGGCCTGGCCTCGGTTTCCGGCGCTTCTTCCGCTGGTTCGCTCGCAGCTTCCGGAGTTTCCCGAGTTTTCTCTGCGAGTTCCTCCGCGATATCCGCCACGAGCTGCAGATTCTCCGCACTCAACGTGTGCCGCAGCGCCTCGTGCAGGGGCCGCATGCGCAGCCGGGTCAGCGCCTCATCGACGCTGTAGACGCCCGCGCCGTTCAACGCATCGCACAAACGGTCCCAGGGCTGTTCCTCGGTGGATCGCAACTGTCGCCAATCCAGCAGCACCACCGTCTGGTAGCCGCGCAGGCTCACCGTAAGCCCGTATTGCCCGAAGTCCGTAGCCCGCCGGAGGTATTCCAACCCTGCAGTTCGATCGCGATACGCGACGATCATTCCCGGCTCTGTGGACAGGCCGAGACCTTCCGTCAGACTCCGTTGCCGAAGCTCGCCGCTGCCTTTGTCCATGGAGGCCGCCGAAACATGAATGCTTCCGCGCGTGCCTTCGTAGCGGTTGTTGTACAGAATGATCGAACGTTCATGACCGTGGCGGTTGGAATACGCAAAGACGTTTTCGTCCACGCCGCCAAACTCGTGCCAGAAGTCGTAGAGCACGAAGTTCGCACTTTCCGCGAAGATGTAACGCTTACGCAGCAGCGGCGCGATGTCATGCATGTGGCGTGCGATGAGGCCATCATTCTGCGACTCATCCATGCGGGCACGTTTGAATTCCATGCCATAGCGCTCGGTGTAGCCTTCCACCTGTCCATGCCCGAACATCGGCAATCCGGGCAGCGTAGCCAATAGCGTCGCCACGCCGAAGCATTTGTCTCCCGAACCGAACTGGTCGATCGCCGTGCGCTCATCCGGGTTGGACATGAAATTCACATAGCGTTTCAGGATGTCGGGATCGAACTCGATGGTCTTCTTCAGGTAGCTGCGATACTTCGCGTTCTCTTCATCGCGCAGCATGTTCATGAACGCGGAGTTGTACACGCGATGCATGCCCAGCGTGCGCACGAAGTAACTCTCCAGCAGCCAGAAGGCTTCGGCCAGCAGCAATGTACCCGGAACTTCCACCGCGACACGGTCGACCACCTCGCGCCAGAATTCGTGCGGCATCAGCGCATCGAACTCTTCCTGCGACATCGCACTTTCCGCGCGTGAAGGAATCGATCCGCCCGCGCCGGGCAGCGGAAACCACAAGCGCTGCACATGCCGTTTCGCCAGCACCATAGCCGCATCGAAGCGAATGATGGGAAACTTACGCGCGACTTCAAGGATCACCTGCATCACATGCTCGCGTACTTGCGCTTTGGAGTAGTCGAGTTGTGCGGTGTCATTCCATGCAAACGTCGTGCCGTCGTTGCCGTGGTACATGTAGCGCGTCGCGCCGTCACGATGATGGCGCAGCCGGAACACTACGGCCGCGTCGCTCTGGTCGTAGTAGTGGTCTTCAATCTTGATCTCGACGCGCGAATCGGTCGACAGGTCCGGACCATTGAAGCTGTATACCGGGTACGGGCTTTCCCAGCGATACAGGAACCAGTCCGGGTGATCGATCACCCAATCCGAGTCGATACCCATGTGGTTGGGCACCATATCGCTGGCCAGACGCAGACCCGCCCGCGCCGCGTGTTCGCGCAAATACTCATAGGCCGCATCGCCGCCCAGATCTTCCGCGATGTGATAGCTCTTGAGCGAATATGCCGACGCCACGGCATCACTATTACCGCGCAAATGCTTGATGGTCTTGGAGGCGATGCTGCGCTCCCACAGACCGATCAGCCATAGCGCCGTGATGCCACGGTCGAACAGCAGGCGCAGCTCTTCATCCGGCACCTGGTCCAGGCGATGGATGTGGCGGCCATATTTCTTGGAAAGCTGCTCAAGCCAGACGTAGGTGCTCTTGGCAACCATCACTACATTCGGCATCCACGCCTGATCCGCGCTGAACGCTTCGTATTCGTTGAGAGGAGCTTGGTAGTCCGTTGCGTAGCGCCGCTGACGCACGCCGCCCGGCCCCTCCATCCACTCCTCTTCAAAACCCATGTATTCATCGCCGCGGAAGTCTTCAAAACCGCGGCCCGGCGCGCCATGACGATGGAAGTCCGGACCGGGCGGATGAAACCGCATCCAGATGGCGATATCTTCTTCGCGCAACGTGTCGATAGCCAGCAGCACGCGCTTGATGTCCGGGCCCAGCTGCTGCACCCAGTGTTCGCGAATGAAGTCGAGCTGCCCGGTCAGCGACTCAGGCGACGCGAGCATGGGCGCGCGCAACGCATCCAGCAGGCTGCCAACCTCGGGCGAAACGGGCGGCCGCGTGCTGAAGTACTCCGGCAGAGCCGTCGTCACCTTCTTGTAGGCCGTTGCCTGCGCCAGTGGCGTGTCGTCGAACAATTCACGGAATGGCTTGAACGCGGGATTCTGGTTCGAAAGCCAGAGCAGCAGCAGCTCTTCCACCGCGGCTTCGCGGTTGGGCAGGTCTTCGCTGGAAGCCGCCAGCCACTGCGCGGGACTCTTCTGCCCGCGAAAGACTTCGACATTCGGAAAACGATCCGCGAAGGTCAGTAAAAGCCGCTGCGCTCCTATTTCGCCGCTTTGAGTCTGCAGCCAGTTCAGTGCGTCCTTCAATACCGCGGGATCGATCTCTTTGCGGTAACGCGCAATCAATGCGTGATTGAGTTCATCGATCAGACCCATCGCGAAAAGAGCGCCTGCATTCACCGTGCTGTCAGGGTCGTTCCCGGTTCCGCGAATCGTATTGAGCTGCGCTGCAAGCTTACGGCTGGCCGCAACGTTGGCGAACACCACGTTGCCCGTATAGCTGAAGAGCAGATCGTCGGTGTTCAGCTTCTCTCGTATCTCTCGGGAGATGTGAAATTCCATGCTTCCAACATCCTTGCACTGCTTGACTACCGCTGGAGAGCCCGAAGGTGAAATCTTCAACTTCTCAGACGGCGCTACCGCGGCACGGGACGCCCAGCCGCGCGAACTTCACAAAAGACCGGTTGCAGAGCGCCGTTTCCGAGACAGCACCCATCCTTGACGCAGTTTGCTAATACCATGGCCTCCCCAAGCGTCGGAGAAGGCCGTTTTCGTTGAGAGAAAACGGCTTCAACACCCTCTCTCTGGTCCAGACCATCAGCAAAACTGCTTTGGCCGAAAACTGGCGGTTGCCGTATTGGATGCGCATCAGAGCCGAATCGGCATCCATGGTGATGGAGACGACTCGAAAGGCCTGAATCGGAAAGCTTTCCATGGGCTGAGGCTTGATCTCGATCGTTTGCGTAAGGAGGCCATTATCTTTTGTTTTCCTGCGGTCATTCCAACACCTGATGGTTCAGACGATGGAGGAATGAATTTCTTTTCACCCTTTTCGAATCAGCACGATCCTGTCTCCATGACCCTGGGAGCCCCATCGTCGCACGAAGTCTCTTACCGTACAAATGTCATGCGGGCACAAGGTCGTATTTGCGCGAACGCCTTGCGGAAGCGTGTCGACCGTTTAAATTATTTTCTTATCGAGGAAAACGACTTCTTCATGAGGTCGCATCATGACAGAACCCGCGTTCGACAATCCACGCGACTGGGCCGGAGATCTGCACAAGCTTGTGGCAGAGGTTTCCGCATCTTCTCTTGAGCTTCCGGGTTCCCCACTCCGCTTTCAGCACGCCGGCGACTCCATTATCCTTGTGCAGCCTAACGTTGCTCAGGCGAGCGCCTGGCAGGATGCGTTGGGTGCGACGGCCTTTGCGGAAACGATTCTCGGTATGCATTGGGGCGCGCTCCAGCCAGCCGAAGCACGCATCGAAGGGGCACTTGCCGGTCTTCTGGAGCGCCTGATGGAACGCAGGTTTCCGCATTCGATCTGCCGTATTGGCAGAGGCGGGCTTGCCGTCGCACTCGCGCATGGGTGCCGGGCAGATGATCTCGGAGTCCGCGTCAACATCGGACGGCCTGAGACCGAGTCGGCGCTTCATGCCTACTTCGGTGAAGATCCCTCACGCTTGCTGCTGACCTGCAAAGGACACGCGCACTTTGCTCTCACGAATTTCATCGAGTATGGAGGATGCTTCGCCGCAACCGCGATTGGCCGGGTCACTACCGGACAATTCCACCTCGAATGGGAGAAGGAAACTCTACTCTCCACCCATGCCTGCACGAACCGTCCATTCCTGTGCGAATAAAACTCAAGCGTTCTTGAATTCTCTGCCGCGGCTATCCTGGCTGTCCGCATCCTCGACGTATGGTTTGCCCTTCTCGTTCCACAGAACCCGGCCACATGGAACCCGGTGGTCGTGGGTGAAAATTACCAGCCAACCTTCCGGAACGGCCCGGCCCAGGAAGCGCTTGCGTTCCTGGATACACGTCAGGGGATCCAGGTCGTATCCCATTACCCAGGTCGGGTCGAGATGGTTGTGCGTAGGGAAAAGATCGCCTGCATAGCAGGCGTGTTCGCCGCCGGATTCGATGTGTACACCCACCAGACTGCTTGTATGCCCCGGGAGGGGCTCCACGCGAATTCCGGGCACAATTTCCGCTTCCGTTTGAATGCTCACGGAAGGAAGTGACTCCGTCCCCTGCAGCCGCTTGTCGTCTGACGTAAACCCGCCTCGGCCGCCGGGATCGAGCAGAGTCATTTGCCCCGCCGCAATCACCGGGTCGTAGTTCGGTCCCAGATAGCTCATCCTGTCGCGCTCGAGCTGCAACCGACCATGAGCCAATTCCCCAGCCGCCGCGAAATAGCGGGCGTTGGGAAATGTAGGTGTGACCGAGCCATCGCTGTGCAGCGTGGTGTTCCAACCGCAATGATCGAAATGCAAATGGGTGTTGATGACGTGGGTCACTTCCTCCACACGGATGCCCGCTGCCGACAGCGATGCAGGCAATTGCTCCTTGTTGGCGTAGATCGCGCGCATTTTGGCGGGAATTTTGTTCCCGAGGCCGGTTTCAATCAGCACGACATGCTTGCCTGTCCGAACGATGGCCGTATTCAACCCCAGCAGCACGCAGTTGTTTTCATCGGCGGGCATGCGCCTGGACCACATGGTCTTTGGCACCACGCCGAACATGGCGCCGCCATCGAGCAGGAATGTCCCGTCGGAGCAGATTGTAAGTTCGAAGTCTCCGACGGAGCGCCGGCTGCGAACCAGCGCGTCGTCGCCGGAAGAAGAAGCTGGGTGCATGTCTCTAGTGTATGGGGCGCCCGCGGCAGACCCGTTGCGCGGAAATGCCGAAGGCCGCTTCTCTCCAGGAGAAACGGCATGGCGTTGTTGCGGGTGATCTAGGCCTGTACGGCTTCGGCAGCCAGTGCTGCAAGCTCCGGAGCCTGGCCTTCGCCGACCACGGACGCTGGCGCATCGGCAATCATGTCCACCGTAGCCAAAGACGCTACCGCGGAATTGGCTGCTTCGGTTGCCCCAGCTTCTTCCAGAGCGGCAATCTGCCCTGCCGGCGAATCCATGTCCGCAACAGCCGCGACCGCGGAAGGAACGCGCTTCAACTGGAAGCAGGAACGGCACAGCACGGGACGGCCTTGGGTTGGCTTGAATGGGACAGTGGTTTCAACGCCGCATGCGGAACACTTGGTTCGCGTCTCTGTACGGGACAGCGGCAGCGCCGTTACCGCAGCCGTGGCCGCGCTGGGCGAACGGCCCAGGCCCGCACGCTTGGCTTTACAGAGTTTGCAGCGCTTGGGATCGTTCTTGAACTGTTTATCGAAGAAAAACAGTTGTTCTCCGGCGGTAAAAATAAAATCGTTCCCGCAGTCACAACACTTCAGGAGCCTGTCGACGAATTCCATTTTCCCTTCTCCCATCGTGCGGGATAAGGATGAATCAACCCGTTGGTCTTTCGGCTGCAGGATCCCACGGGGTGTTCAAGCCTAGTCTTGCCTGGTCGTTCAACTGGGGCCCGTTCGTGCTTCCGGGCGCCGCCTCGTCAGGCTACCCGAAAATGCGGGGAGGAGTCCGTACCGGACTGCCTCCCCGCCTTCTTGCTTTCATGCCGCTTTGGAGATGGAGCTAGTCCTGCTCCTTGCGGGTCTTCTTACGGTTGCGCTTGCGTGCTAGTGCTTCCTTAACGCGCTTCTTCTCGCCCGGTTTCAGGTAGAAGGAGTGGCGCTTCACCTCCTTGATGATGTCTTCCGTCTGCACCTTGCGCTTGAAACGGCGCAGTGCGTTCTCAAGGGGCTCGCCTTCTTGGACACGAACTTCTGCCAAGTTAAATACACCTCCAAACCTGCCTGTGGGCCCAAACTTCCTATGTTGTTAAGAATAGACCTCCTGCGCCCGACGCGCGACAAAAAAGCGTGCGAAAAAAACTTTTTCGTACCCACCGTACTGTGCCGCGGCTCCCTCCCATCCCCCATCATGCGTTGGCTTTACGAGAACCTTATACACTTTCTCCTATGCTTCGCCCCTATGCCGGCCGCCTTCCCATAGTCCCCTCCACCGCCTATGTGGACATCTCCGCCCAGGTTATCGGTGACGTTGAGCTCGGCGAGCATTCCAGCGTCTGGATGAACGCGGTGGTTCGGGGCGATGTGCACTCCATCCGCGTGGGTTCCCGCTCCAACATTCAGGACTGCGCTGTCATCCACGGCATGCGCAATCTGTACCCGGTCGTGATCGGGTCGGGCGTAACCATCGGTCACAATGCCACGGTCCATGGCTGTGTGGTGGAGGACGACGTGCTGATCGGCATGGGCGCTGTTGTCCTGAACGGAGCGCACATCGGAGCGCAATCGATCGTCGCCGCCGGCGCCCTTGTTCCGGAAGGCATGATCGTTCCCCCACGAAGCCTGGTGGCAGGCCTGCCAGGCAAGATCCGCCGCAGCATCACGGAGGACGATCTCGCCGCCATCCGCACCTATGCCGCCAACTATCTCGACTACAAACAGATGTATCTTTTGGAATAAGACATCATCGCTTCCCGGATTTCCTCCATGAGTCATTTTCGCCAGTTCGCCCTGGCATCCAGCATCCTTGTCCTTGTGGGCAGTATTGCCTTTGCACAACAGCCGGCCCCTACCGCCGCAACCAATCCATCTGCCTCCGCCCAGGCAGGATCCGTAAAGACCGCCGACTATTCGAAGGAAGCTGCCGTGCTCGAACGCATGGACCGCGTATACCGCTATGCGGCGGATGGTACCGGCAGCGAAGATGCGACGGTCGTGATTCACGTGCAGGATGATTCCGCGGTGAAGACCTGGAGCGTCCTGAGCTTCAGCTTCGCGTCTTCGGCCCAACATGTTGAGGTCCACTATGTCCGGATTCACCATCCGGATGGCTCGACCACCGAGACTCCTGCGAGCGATGCCCAGGAAATGCCGGCCGCCGTTACCCGTGAAGCACCTTTCTATAGCGACCTCAAAGAGGAACAGATTCCCATCCGCGGTCTTCGCAGTGGTGACCGTCTGGAATACAGTGTCAGCATCGTCCGTACACGTGCGGAAGGCGCGCCCAATCACTTTTGGGACAGCGAAACGTTCTATACACAGGCGAACGGTTTGGTCGTCCTTTCTGAGTCGGTTGAATTGCGCTACCCCAAGACAAAGTATGTGCAGGTATGGAGCCCCGGCAGGAAACCCGCAGTCTCTGAAGAAGGAAACGAGAGTGTCTATCGCTGGACCAGCTCACAGTTGAAGCCCGTTGCTTCCCTGACAAAACAGGAAATTGCACGCCTGAGCGCTGCAGATGCTGACGACGATAACGGCAAGCTCCCGGATATTGAATGGACGACGTTTCATTCCTGGGAAGAAGTAGGCGCCTGGTACCGCGGACTGGAAGGCCATCGTATCGAGCCCGATGACGACATCCGCGCCAAGGTGGCCACGTTGACCGCGGGAAAGACGACCCCGGAAGAAAAAGTGAAGGCCATCTATGGCTATGTGGGTCCGCAGATTCGCTACATTGGCGTGGCCTTCGGCGTAGGACGCTATCAGCCACACGAGGCCTCCGAGGTCATGCAGAACCAGTATGGCGACTGCAAAGACAAACACACTCTGCTGGCGGCGATGCTGACCGCCGCAGGCTTTCAGCCCGACGCCGTCTTAATTGGTTATCAGAAGCGTTTCAATGAGGCCGTCCCCTCGCCCAGGGATTTCAACCACCTCATCACCCACCTTTCGGTAGAAGGCCAGTCCGTATGGCTCGACTCGACCGCTGAAGTTGCCCCTTATCGGTTACTGCTCCCTGCGCTCCGCGACAAGCAGACGCTCATCGTGCCCGCTTCAGGACTGGTGCGTATCGAACGCACTCCCAAAGATCCCCCATTCCCTTCCACCGTCCACTTCGATGTAGAGGGCTCGCTGGATGACAAAGGGGTTTCACACTCCCATATGGTCCTGGTGATTCGCGGCGACCGGGAAGTGCTCTTCCGTCAAGCCGTGCGTTCGGTTTCACCCAGCCGGTGGGATGAATTGATGCAGCGTTTCTCCGAGGCTTTCGGCTATTCCGGCAAAATTTCTCATGCCGAGTTTTCGCGGCCCGAAGACACAGCCGAACCCGTCCGTATTACGTACGACTACGAGCGGGAGAAGGCCGGCGACTGGGATAACCTGCGAATCATTCCACAGACTATTCCGATGGCTTTTGGGAGGGTGGATGAGAAGGATCCACCCGTTACCTCGATTGCCCTTGGCGGCAAACGTATTGAGATCGATCACGCTGTGATGACTCTGCCGCCGGGATGGGGAGCCGATCTTCCGCCTGACATCCACACCAAAACTTCGTTCCTCACGTTCGACGAAACCTATAAGTTTTTCGACGGCAAGATCATTACCGATCGCAAGCTGGAAGTCCTTCAAGACAAGCTGCCTGCCGCTGAGTGGCGAAGCTACCAGAAATGGGTGAGTGAGTATGGCGGGGAAAACTATATTCAGCTCACACGTGGCGGCGCTGGACACGCTGCGGGTGTCTTCGATCCAAAGGCTGAAGAGCTTATTCAGACCGCGGCCCAACTTGAGTCTCAGCGAGACTGGGACGCAGCGAAGGCAAAGCTCGACGAAGCGAAAAAGTTGAACGACACACAGGCTTACCTGTGGAGCAGCTACGGCTACATTGCCATGATGAGCGGCAAGATGAACGAGGCCATTACGGACGTCAATCGCGAGATTGCCGCACATCCCGATGAAGACCGGGCATATCAGCTTCTCGCCACGTTGCAATTGCAACGGAATCAGAATAAGGAAGCTCAGCAGACATTGAAGAAACTGCTGGAACGCAGTCCCGAAAATGAAGATGCGGGGCTCATGCTCGGCAACATGCAGATGACCGGCGGTGACTATACCGAAGCTGAAAAGACGTTGCGCCCCATCGCCAAAGACCATCAGGACAACGCCAAATTACAACTGCTCTACGCGGCAGCGCTGCTTCGGATCGACAAGAAACCTGAAGCGGAAACAATGCTGAAGAAGCTGCTGGAGAGTGACGATCCTGTCACGTTGAACAGCGCGGCCTACAAGCTCGCCGAAGAAAACCTCGACCTTCCGCTCGCCGAAAAAGCGGCGCGCCAGTCGATCCATGTGCTGGAGACCCAGATCGATGCCGCAGGTGGAGGAGCTTCCTCTCATGAAGCACTGCGGCGCGCTACCCAGTTGGTATCAACCTGGGACACCCTGGGCTTGATTCTCTTCCTGGAAGGCCGCGCGGACGAGGGGGAGGGCTGGGTGCGGGCAGCCTGGACAAACGGCGCCAACGACGATCTCGGTCTCCATCTGGGCCAAATTCTCGAATCTTTGGGTAAGAAGGAAGAAGCCCTGAAGTTCTATGAACTCGGGCAATCCGCTCCGCAGGGGGCAGACCGGGCCAACACGGAAAAACTTCTCCGCGCTCGCGAAACCGCGTTGATCAAAGCTGGGACGCCAATCCAGGTACATGACGGCTTCAAGACCATGCAGGACGACCGCACTTTCAAGGTCGAACGTGGCACCCACAAGGAACAAGGGTGGGCGACGGTTGAGCTGGAAGTGTCTCCCTCGGGCGTAAGCAATATCAGGATCGTGGAGGGTGATACGAAGCTCAACCCCATCGCGGAGAAACTCAAAACGGTCGACTTCCACAGCACGTTCCCAACCGAAAGCAAGGTACACCTGCAGCGCCGTGGTGTGCTCAGTTGCCATTCCGGCGACACCTGCACCTTCATGATGATGGAAGCGCGCGTAGCCCTGTCCGACGCAACACCGTGACTACTCACTCAAGTGGTTCGGCCATGCGGGATCTCTGCTCCCGGCAATGGCCAGGCCGAACTACCGGTTGCACCGACATTCGTGGGGGAGATCGCTTTCTGAAATGACAGGGTAACGCGATTACAGGATGGCACGGTTCGGCTGCCGCTTACAGTGATTCACGGTGTGAGCGTGTCAGCCAGATAGCCAGACCGCCGAGTTCCGCAAAGAGCACCATCTCCAGCGCGAAGCCAAGCCCATTGGAGCCCGGCAAAGCATGCGGAGCGAGCACGAAGAGAAGAACGGTCAGCACCAGCGCGGCTGCGAATGCGGTTTTGCGCCCATACTGCGTGGCGACGGCGGGTTTCGGCTGCGGAAGCGTGCGCGCCTTGGCGGCCACACGCGCTGCAAAGTCGGCCGGGATCACCGGCTCAGGCGCCTGTTCGAGTGCCCTGGTCATGGCATGCTCCAGTTCCACGTTGATGGCCGCCGCATTGTCGTGTTCGTTGCTCATTGCGCACCTGCCTGCACAGGATAAAGGATTGGACGGCTTTTTCCATCCGGACGTTGCGGGCGAGCCAAACGGGACTGGACAAGCTCGCTGAGCCGCTTGCGGCCGCGGTGCAGATGGGTTCGTACGGTGTTGACCGGCATGCCCAGCGCTGCGGCTATGCCTTCATAACTGCGTTCTTCCTGGTGATACAGCACCAGGACGGCGCGTTCGTTGTCGGGCAGCTCCAGGATGGCGTCCTCCACCACCTGTTGCACCTGGGCATCCTGCAAGCGCTGTTCCGGGTTGCGTGCGTGCTCACCGGCCATGGAATCGCCGGGCATATTTTCAATCCATGCACCGGATTCATTCTCCTCCACCGCACTTTCAGGCTCGTGGGCGACATGCTCGCGTTCCTTGCGGCGGCGCTTCCACTCGTCCTGCGCGATATTCACCACGATGCGGTACAGATAGGTTGAGATCGCCGCTTCTCCGCGAAATTCGGGCAAAGCGCGGTAGAGACGCAGAAACACTTCCTGGGCCAGGTCTTCCACGTGTTCTCCCGGCCCGGTCAGACGCACCAACGTGCGAAACACCAGCCTCTGGTGTTCGCGGACCAGCGATTCGAAGTTCTCCGGCGATGTATAGTCTGCCCGCACGTGATCCAGGAGTGTGCTCAGACTTCAGCATGGCGCAAAAGTTTCAGGAGCGGCCTCTTTTCTTAAGAGGCCGCTCCTGTTTCTTTCGGGGACGATTGTGAAGCCTTACTGGATGATCAACTCCACCGCGGTGTACGGCGGTACCGAGACCGGGAACGACTGCCCGGTGATCGGTACGTTGGGCGTAGTGGTCAGCGTGGTGTTGTTGATACCGAAGGTGTACTGCGTCGCCGTGCTGCCCAGCGTGGCGCCCTTCACTGTGACCTGGGTGGTCAGCGTGTTGGTTGGATCGGCATTGATCAGCAGCACGCCCTTGGTGCCGTCTGCCTTCAAGGTCGCCCAGGAAATGATTCCGGTCGAGGCCGTGGATGCCGGCGTGCTCGCCGAACTGACCAAAGTGTCGTTGGGGGTTGCAAGGGTATGCGCCATCTGGATGCCATAGAACGAGGGTCCAGGGTTCTCGCTGCTATCCAGGAAGGTGTTGTCCATGTAATTCGCCTGGGTGGTGGAGGCATGCAGTTCCAGCCAGTCGAAGTTCTGGTAGCCGAGGCTCATGGACTCCAGCATTTCGTGTGCGACGAACAACCCGATCACCGGAGCAGGGAAGCCCGCAGCCAGGGAGTTGTTGGGCGAGGTCTCCGTCATCAGCAACTGGATGTTGGCTGCATTCGAGCAGTACTGCTGCAGCAGAGGCTTGATGCCCTTATAAGCCGTCGATCCGCTGGTTCCACCGGTCAGGACGTCGATGGGCAGGTCGAATTGCGGCAAGCTCAGCAGTTCACCTGGCTGAGCGCCACCGAAGTAGCTGCCGGGGTAGTAGTGCGTGATCACGAAGTCGAACGAAGTCGCCGAACACGCAGCCTGGGTAAGCTGTTCGTTGAAGACCGGGTTGATCGGATCGGTGGTCCCCGGCAGGTCATACGTGAGGCCGATGAGAATGCTCGGATCGACCGCCTTCATCGCCGAAACATACGCAGCCGCATTCTGGCCATACGAGGTTGGCGAAAGCGCGGCTACACCGGTGCGGTCGGTGTACCCCGAGCCGAAGCCGCTGGGATACACATAGGGCGCGTGGGTATCGCTTTCGGGATTCGGACCGGACCAGCCGTTGTAGTAAATCTCGTTGCCGACTTCCCAGTACTTGATGCCGAGCGGAGCGGTCTGGCCGATACGGAGGAAGTTGTAACCATCATCCGCTCCCAGGGGATTCGCGGCCCGCATGGTTGCCCAGAAGCCCGTCGTCTTCCAATCAAAGCCGGCTGCATCCAGACCGATCACATGCGTGTCGCTCGGCGAACCATTGGCATAGGCGACCCACGCCGCAGCTTCTTGCGGCTGGCCAGGCTTGTTCGGGTTCGAGCAGTAGTTGTTTCCAGTGCCCGACCCGTCAGAGCCGGAGGTCTTGGAGGCATTGGCATCCGCCACGCTGTTGCCGTAGTTCACCGTGATGACAGCCTGTGCATTGGAGGCCTGCAGCAGCTTCACAAAGGTCGCAAAGGTCGCGGTGGGCGAGATGTAGGCGTCGGGAAGCTGGGTGCAGTTTGCCGGGAACGACGCCGAAAAGGGCGTCATGCTGTGCTGAGCCCAGTGGTAGTTATCCGCAAGTCCACCGCCCGGATAACGCAATGTATTGACGCCCGCGGTGGCCATCTTCGAGGCAATCGCAGCGGTGTCGGTCATCTGGTTGTCGTAGAGCGCCGTGTGCAGGCCGTAGAACTGGGCGGGCACGGTGATCCCAGGGACGGTGGTATCCACGGCAATCGTTGCATTCACCACGTTCAGAATTACGTTGAAGGTCTGCGAAAGCTGTGGAGCGCTCGAGTCCTTCACCGTGATGGAGAACGGGAAGCTGCCGGTAGCAGTGGCTGTACCCGAGAAAACTCCGGAAGACGACAGCGAGATGCCGTTGGGCAGATTGCCGGTACGCGTCACCGTGTACGGAGCGGTGCCTCCGGCGATTGCCAATGTCGCGTTGTAGCTTGCGTTGACCAGGGCGCCGAGGTTCGGGCTGGCCAGCGTCAGTGTGGCGCTCGCGGTATTGATGACCAATGTGTAATTCGCGCTGCCCGTTTGCGAGTTCTTGTCCGTCGCTGTCACCGTGATGGGGAAGCTGCCCGGAACAGTGGGCGTACCCGAAAGCAGCCCGCCAGGTGAAAGCGTAATGCCTGTGGGGAGTGTGCCGGTTTCCGCCCAGGTATAGGGAGTGGCGCCATTGGCGGCGCTGAATTGCACGCTGGTGTAAGGCGAACCCACCGAGCCCGCATTCAGGGTAGTGGGCGAAATCGTGATCACCGGCGCCGCAGTGACCGTGATGGTGTAGCTCGCCGTGCCTGTGCGCGACGTGTTGTCGGTCGCCGTCACGACGATCGGGAAGCTACCCGCTGCTGTCGGCGTACCGGCCAGAACGCCCGCGGGGGAGAGCGTGATGCCAGCGGGCAATGTGCCCGTGGTCACGGTATAGGTGTAGGGAGCCGTGCCGCCGGTCGCCGAAAGTGTCGTCGAGGTATAGGCGGTATTGACGATGCCCGCAGGCAGGGTCAGCGGGGAAAGCGTGATGGGGGTGAGCGCCGCAACATTGATGCTGAGCGCCTTGTTCGCCGTACCGCCATTCTTATCCGTGACCGTGACGACAAAGTTCGAAAGCCCGGCAGTCGTTGGGGTGCCCGTGATGGCGCCAGTGGAAGGTGCGATGGTCAGACCGGGAGGCAGGCCTCCCGATGTGATGGTGAAGGTATACGGCGTTGTGCCGCTGGTCGCTGCAATGGTCGCCGTGTATGCGGTAGCCACTTTGCCGTCCGGAAGAGACGTCGTGGTGATCGCAACACCTTGCACCATGGAGACACTAAGGCTCGCAGCGGGGCTGCGCTGACCCTTCGCGTCCATCGCTGTAACCGTAAACGCGAAGGTGCCGGCGCCGGTTGGCGTGCCGGAAAGCACGCCTGCCGAGGTCAGCGTAAGGCCGCCCGGAAGCGAGCCAGAAGCCAGCGAGAAAGTATAGGGCGTGGTCCCGCCACTTGCACCCAGCGACGCACTGTAGGTGACGCCTACTGTGCCGGAAGCCAGGGTGCTGGTTGTGATTGTGACCGGAGAGGCGTTGTTGACCGTTGTGGGGTCGCCACAGCCTACGAAAAAGAAGAGGGCCCAGAGAACGGCCGCCGCGGAAAGCGTAGCTTTTTTGAGCATAAGAGATCGCGCCTTTACTGCTGGAGAGGCTGCCCACTAGTCTAACGCGACCCAGCAATCACAAGGTAAATAGAAGAGTTACCGGTCTACCACGGAGGTGGTGCACGAAAAGCCGGTGCTTCATCGAATTTCACCGCAATTGGCCGACGGGTGATCTATCGGGCGAAAAGTTCCTAATTCAAGAAAAGAAAGGGTGACCCGCTGGACCCAGCGGACCACCCTCGAAACAATGCCTACTCACTGCTCTAGCTCTGAATGAATTCCAGCAAGTCTTTGTTGATGACATCCGCATGGGTGGTTGGCATGCCGTGCGGGTAGCCCGGGTAGACCTTGATGGTGCCGTGCTGGAGGAGCTTGATGCCTTCAAGGGCGGCCGCCACGATAGGCACGATCTGGTCATCATCACCGTGCATAAGGTGAACGGGAATGTCGATCTTCTTGAGGTCTTCCGTGAAGTCGGTTTCGGAAAACGCCTTTACGCAGTCATAGGAGGCTTTGACGTCTCCCAGCATGCCTTTCAACCACCAGTGCTCCCGCACGCCTTCGGAAATCGTTGCCCCTTCACGGTTGTAGCCGTAAAACGGCAGGGTCAGTTCCTTGTAGAACTGGGAGCGGTCTCCCGCGACCCCCGCACGGATACCGTCAAACACCTCGATCGGCAGACCTTTGGGGTTGTTTTCCGTCTTGAGCATCAGCGGAGGCACAGCGCTGATCAGAACCGCTTTCTTGACCCGGCTGGTGCCGTGGCGGCCGAGGTAGCGCGCAACTTCGCCGCCGCCCGTGGAATGACCCACCATCACCGCGTTCTGAATGTCGAGGGCTTCGAACAGCTCCGCCACATCGTCCGCGTAGGTGTCCATCTCATTGCCTTCCCACGTCGGTTCGGAACGGCCATGCCCGCGGCGGTCATGGGCGACGACGCGAAACCCGCGTGAGCCAAAGAACAGCATCTGCTGGTCCCAGTCATCCGCGGTGAGCGGCCAGCCATGGGAAAACGTGATGGGCTGTCCCTTGGGATCGCCGAAGTCTTTGTAGAAAATCCTGGTTCCGTCTTTGACTGTGAGGAATGCCATACGATGTGCTCCTTGTACGAGATGAGGCCAGAAGAACACAGCCTGAGGGACGGACACATCGCCCTTTTGGCTGGGTTTTTAACCCCCCTGATATCACCCTTGTACGCTCGAGAGATTGCGGTCAGGTTGCTTCCGCGAAAGAGCGCGCACACGCCGTTTTCTCCGGGAAAAACCGGCTCTTCGGCTCCTGGCAACGCGTAAGTACGAGAGAGCCTCCCTTGTCAAATATTCATCGCCTGTTCGCAAAGACCTCGTTACAAGACGGCTAAACTGGGAACGGCTGCGCCCCAGGCGTATCCGGAAAGAGTGGTCAGTGAGCCAGACAGTTTTCGTGCTGGAAGATGACGCGGACATCAGCCGGCTGGTGCAGTATCACCTGGAAAAGGCGGGCTTTACAGTTCGCGCCTTCGCAACGGGCCGGTCCCTCCTCCTCGATGCCGAAAACACCCGGCCTTCGCTTTTCCTGCTGGACATCATGGTGCCCGACGGCAGCGGTTTGGACGTCGGCCAGCGTGTGCGGCAGCATCCCTCACTGAGCAGCGTGCCCATCATTTTCCTGACCGCTCGCGCCGGCGAGAACGACCGCGTTCGCGGCCTGGAACTGGGTGGCGACGATTACATCACCAAGCCCTTTGCAACCCGTGAGCTGGTCGCCCGCGTGCGCGCCGTTCTGCGCCGCACCGAGCGCACACCGGAGCCGGGTGAAACGCCGACACTGCACATTGGGTCGATGACCATCGACTCCGGCGCCATGCAGTTGCATGTACGCGGCGAGCTGGTGCCCATGACCTCCACCGAGTTCCGTCTGCTGGACTATCTCGCCCGCCACCCAGGCCGTATGTTCAGCCGCGACCAGCTCCTGGATGCCGTGTGGGGCGATGCGCGCTTTGTCACGCCGCGCAGTGTGGATGTTTATGTCCGCCGTCTGCGCGAAAAAATCGAAGATGACCCCGAAACACCGCGCTACCTGAAGACCATGCGCGGCGCCGGATACCGCTTCGACATCCCCAAAGCCGATGCGAAATCCGATGGCAAATCCGAACCCAGGCTCGATACTGAACCTGTCGGCCATGCGGCGAAAGCAATCGAAAGCGTGACCGCCGGAGAGTAGGGCCGTGGTTATGGAAAGCTCTGCATCATGAAGCGAAGCCTGTTTCTGGCTTTTCTTCTGCGGCTCGCGCTCGGTCTGGGAGCGCTGGCTGTGCTGTGGTACTGGCTGCCCGGCGGCCTGCTGCGCACACTCGCCAGCCTGCTGGCGGCGGTCGTCCTGGCGTGGCTATGCTCGCGTACCGTGGCCAATGCGGTGTCGCCGCTGACCGCTGCCCTCAACAGGAAGACCGACATCTCCCAGGAACCGGTCAGCTACGCCGAGCTCGATACGCTCGCGCTGGCGCTGCACATCGCGGTTTCCGAAACGGCGCAGCAGCGCGCGGAGATGGCCGCCAGCCGCGCGCAGCTTGAAACCATTCTCGACAGCATGGGCGACGCGGTCGTCGCCGTAGACCCCGCAGGCCGCATCCAGTGGACCAATGCGCCGCTCCGGCGGCTGCTGCCGGGCACCCCGGAAAGCGGCGCCGTACGTGTCGGCCACGCGCTGGTGCAGACCATACGCGATCCTGAAGTGCTGGCCTGTGTGGATACCGCGCTGCGCGAAGGCACGGCCTGCGAAAAGCGCTCTGTCAATATGTCTCCGGGCCGCATCTTCACCGTGCAGGCAACGCCCATGCCTCACGGCGGGGCTGTGGCGGTGCTCCACGACATCACGCAGATTGAAGGCCTGGAGCGCATGCAGCGCGACCTCGTCGCCAACGTTTCCCACGAGCTGCGCACACCGCTTACCTCCATCACCGGCTACGTGGAAACGCTGCTCGACGATGTCGAAGGCGAGGGCATATCGAACGGCGCGGGCAAGGACTTCCTGAGCCGCGTGCTGAAGAACGCCACGCGCATGAACAGCCTGGTCGAAGATTTGCTCGTGCTGGCGCGTGTGGAATCCGGCCGCCACGCGCTGAACCCGCGGCCCGTCCAGGCGTCGCTGCTGGTGCAGGAGGCCTTTGAAGCCACCGCCGGCCTGCTGCGCGACTCCAACTCCGATATCGAGGTGGGGGAAGTCACGGAATTGGAAGTGCTTGCAGACATGGACGCAGTCATCCGCGTACTCAGCAACCTGATTGAAAACGCGTTGAAGTATGGCGCGACCAATGGCGGCGGACGGGTCGTGGTTTCCGCGGAGCAGGACACGCGTTACCCGAACAGCGTGCGCTTCAGCGTGCGCGACTTCGGCGCGGGCATCGCTTCAGAACATATCGGTCGTCTGTTTGAACGTTTCTACCGGGTCGACAAAGCGCGCTCACGTGAGTCGGGCGGTACAGGGCTCGGGCTCGCCATCGCGCGGCGCCTGACCGAAGCACAGAACGGCCGCATCTGGTGCGAAAGCGAACTCAACCAGGGCAGCACCTTCTTCTTCACGTTGCCGATTGCAAGCTGAACGGACATTCCTCACGAGGGCGCAATTGAGGGCTGAGAAGACCTTCCGCTGTTGTCTTTGCTTTTGTTGTTTGTCAATCCCCGCAGGGGATCTGCTGTCCCGGCCCCTCCACGACGAATCCAAGTAATTGTGTACCCAAAACATGGGCAGAGGCGGAGAAGCAGATCTCTCCGCTGCGCTTCGCTCCGGTCGAGATGACAGGATCGTGGGAGCAAAAAGAAGAAGCAGATCCCCTGCGGGGATGACAAACAAAAAAGGCAAAACAGAAAGACCACAGACAAAGCGTCGGTACGTATCCGTCGTGCCTTTGCCTTCTAAACCCTAGACCCTAACCCCTAGACCCTAATCGCTAGACCCTCGCTATTTCGAAGCCCCATAATGCTTCGTCACCTTCGTGCGCCCATTGGTGACGTCGAAGCCGCCTGCCCCATCGAACGTCAACTCAATGTCGTTTCCGGCGTCCGTTCCCAGAGGATTGGCAATGTATTCGGCCGCGGTATTGTGCGCATCGCCGCCCTCAGCCGAGTAGTGAAGCTGCCACAACGTCTCCAGACCCGGCGAGCTGCGTACCGTATCCAGGACCGGCGTTGAGCCACCCTTCTTCTCGCCGTTGTCCATGATTGCCACGCGCGGATGGATTGCATGCACCAGCGCCGGGCTCGAGCTTTGCTCCCAGCCATGGTGTGAGACGATCAGGACATCGATCCTGCCCAGCTTGTTCACCGGACACATCAACTGCATTTCCTTGTCCCAGGTCAGGTCGCCAAGATCGAGGACTCTCAATTTCCCCACCGTGATCAACGTGCCCAGTGAACGGGCATTCTCGGTTTGATCGGCTGGCCTCGGGGCTGACACTTTGCAGAACTCATTTTGCGCACCTGCGCCGGGAAGCGGTTTCGCAATCAACTCGCCATCCGCACTGATCACGGTAGCCTGTATGCCCGGGATCGGCAGTTTGTCGCCGGCCTTCGCCACGAGGTGTTTGTATTTCCCGCCAGCCAGCAGCTTTTGATAGTCCTCGTACACACGTTCGGTTGCACGGTCGTTAGCCTCACGGTTTGGACCGTGATCGATGAAGGTTCCAATTGGGATGCGCGCGGCAAGCTGGGGAGCGCCTCCCACATGGTCCTCGTGGAAATGCGTGAATAGCACGTAGTCGATGCGATCCAGGCCAGCCGCTTTCGCTTTAGCCACAATACGGTCCGCGTCGCGTCCATTGTGTCCATCCCAGCCCGTATCGATCAGCAGCGACTGCTTCTGGGCTGTCACAAACAGCGTGGCTTGGCCGCCTTCCACGTCGATGAAGTAGACCTTCATCGGGCTGACTGCTGCGTTGGCACTCGCTGAGGCCACCAGCGACAGGGCAAGTGCGACCAGGAACAACCCACAGAAACGCGGCTTCGACATTTCACTCTCCTTAAAGGACACATTTGTTTGCGGTGTGCCTTTGTGGGGCACGCCAATCGCTATCCAAAGTACACCGCTTCGCCACCACCATGCGTTATGCGCGTTCTGCAGGCGCTGCGGACAGGGTGATCGAAATGCTCTGCTTTCCCAGTCGTGGATGCTTTGCCGTCAACACAACTGTGCCCGCCTGCTCTCGCGCACGCACCCATACCGCGCCAGTCCCCCCGATCAAGGCAAAGGGATTGTCTCCAATCAGCTCGGCGGGGCCTTCCAGCGTGAACATCACGGGATCGTTCGCGAACGGCCGCGTGTTTCCGAAATCGTCGGTAATACGCAACACAACGCGGGTCGAATCGGCTCCATCCGCCACCAGGGACTTGTCATCGCCGAGCAGCATGAATTTGCTGTCGACGCCTCTGCCTGACAGCGTTTTCGAAATGACCTGCTTGCCGTTCACGTAGCCATCGATGCGCATATCGCCCCATCCAAACTTGAGCTTGCGAACATCGAAGGTGAAGGGCGGATGTTTCAGGTGCTCAAACTGTGCGTGGTCGGGATCCACTTCAATCAGCGGCTTCCATGGGTGCTGATCCGTGCTTCCCTCGCGGATAAAGATTTTCAGGTGATCGCAGTTCGAACAGATGACGGCGATGGTGAACCCTACCGATTCATCGCCGCGAGCCCAGTGGAAGGCCGGTTCCAGGACGACTTCTTCGTCAGGCTCACACATCGACTTGTAAAAGCCGGCCGCCGCTTTCGGTTCACGGAAGATGTCGGTAACGCCGTGGTAGCAGATGCGATCGCCCGAACCGAAGTTGGAGTGGGTGTTGTAGTCAAACGCGCACCAGCCGATCCCACCCGCATACTGCGGATTCGAGGCAAGCTGATTGTGAATGCGCGCATGGCGCAGCGTGTGCTCACGCTGCCGTTCGTTGTCGTCCGTGGTTTTGGTTGGAAAGGTGTGGCCGACGAATTCCGTATTGAGATAGCGGGGATGGTTCGGTGGACGCAACGGAAAGCCGAAATCGTTCATCGTGAAGACGTCTTCCAGAAACTCCGACTCATAGAGATACCGGATTCCACCCGTCTGACGTGTGGGATCCAGGCTATGGGCAAGCGCATTCGTTCGCGTGTAGAAGCTGTGGTCATCGTGCGATTCGTTGACGCGAACGCCCCACAGGATGACCGACGGGTGATTCCAGTCGCGGCGAATCATGCGGCCGACGTTGTCGATCGACAAGAGCTTCCACGCTTCATCACCAATGTGCTGCCAGCCCGGAATCTCTTCCAATGCCAGCAAACCGATCTCATCGCAGCAATCGAGGAAGTGCCGCGACTGGGGATAGTGGGATGTGCGCACGATGTTGCAGTGCAGCTTGTGGCGGAGAACGTGGGCATCCTGCCGCTGCACGCGCGCCGGCATCGCCTGGCCAACGAACGGAAACGTCTGATGCCGGTCGAGCCCGTGGAGCTTCACAACTTTGCCGTTCAGGGCAAAGCCGTGGTCGGTAAACTCCGCGTGCCGGAACCCGATACGGCGCGTCTCGGTGTCGAACGCACGCCCGTCGCGCATCAGCCGCGCATGCACGGTGTACAGGTGGGGTTTGTCCAGTTCCCAGAGCTGAATCCCTTCAAGACCGTTCAACGACACGGTGAACTTCATTGGGTCGGTGATCGTTTCTTCACTCGCATACGCCGGGCCTGCAATCTCTGTGTCCGGTGGCGGAGGCTCTATTGCGGGACCTTCAGCGAGACGGGCGAGCTTGCCTGTTGCCATGACACGCTCTCCATCGCGCAGATCGACCTCAAGGGAGAGCCGGGAAAGCTCCGCGGGATCACCGGCAAGGAAGCAGTCCACATCCAGACCAGGCTTCGCGCTGAGGACATCCTTCGGGTGCGCAAAAACGTTATCCAGCCAGGTTGCGGGCACTACGCGCAGCCAGACCTCGCGGTAGATGCCGCCGAACGTCATGTAGTCGATCTCATTGCCGAATGGAGGAATGTCCGCGCGCTCGGACGAATCAAGCTGCACGGTCAACACGTTCTCACCCGGCCGCAGGTGGGCGGTCAACTCAAAACTGAAGGGCGTATAGCCTCCACGGTATTCGCCCAGTTCCGTGCCGTTGATCCACACACGCGAAGCCGTCATCGCGCCTTCGAAGTCGACAAACACCCGCTTGCCGGCTGCCTCGGCAGGCAGGCGAAACCGCCTTCGATAGGTCGAGACAAACTCGTACTCCTTATCGTCGAAGTTGTGCCATGGCAGCTTCGCGTTGGTGTGCGGGATGGTAATGCGATCCATGTGCGAGTCGTCGAACCCCAGGCGCTCCGCACCTTCCAGTTTGCGGGGAGCAAACCTCCAGTTGCGGTTGATTGGCAACATCAGGCGGCCGGGCGCGGAGTTCGTTTGTGCAAGAACTCCAGGGGTCGAACCAGCCAGCGCCGTGGACGCCAGCACCGAGCCGGTAACTTTCAGAAAATCTCGTCGCTGCATGGAAAGCGCTGAGCCTCATTCATTCGAGAAATAAGTTTTCAAAATCTGCACCAGCTTACTCCCTCACCGTTGCGCGTCTGCCATCCGGCGGATATCCTCACACGCGCTACGACGTATCATGCGCTGATGACGCGATGGAAGGTCGAAGCTCCGTTGTTTCCACCCACGGGAAGACAGCTCACGCTGGGACTCGGGCTGATCGGTATCGGAAAGCCGTGGGGACATACAAACACCGCTGTGCCCCCGGACGTGGCGGTTCTGGAACTTCTGCGAACTGCGTACGATCTGGGCATTCGTTATTTCGACACCGCGCCTTCGTACGGCTGCAGCGAAGATCGCCTGGGGAAATTTCTAGGCGGCTTGACCGCAGCGGAACGCGGCTCTGTGATCGTGGCAACCAGGTTTGGTGAGCACTGGAACGCTGAACGTTCTGAGCCGTTCGTGGATCACACCCACGACGCACTTGCCCGCAGTCTCGACCGCAGTCTGGAACGGTTGGGCCGCATCGACTTCCTCCAACTCCACAAGACGACGCCAGAGGCACTGCGCAGCCGCGATGTCGAGCGGGCGTTCGCCTACGCGGCTTCGCTGGGGATTCGCAACGTCGGCGCAAGTGTCAGCGACCTGGAGTCCGCCCGCATCGCTTTGTCCACCTCCGCGTTCTCCGTCCTGCAATTTCCCTTCAACTCCGCGTCTGTGCAGTTTCGCAAAACGGCACAGCAAGCGACAGAAGCTGGCGTACTTGTGGTTGCCAACCGCCCCTTCGGAATGGGAGGTCTGCTCTATGGTGAAGCCCCCATCACGGTCGCATCCGCGTTCGACTTTCTCTGCGCCGAATCCTTCCAGGGTGTTGTGCTGACGGGAACGAAATCCGGGGCACATCTGCGAGAAAACTGGAAGGCTTTTCAGGCGGCCATTTCCGTGTCCGTTTGACAGGCGGGAAATCTGACGGTCCGGAAATCTTCAGGGAGCATTCGGACACGCATGTGACCTCTCCCTCACAGCGACGTACTATCGTGGAAGAAGCCCATGCGAGCTAACCCGGGCTCGCAATCTTCGAAGGAGCCTATCCGGAGTGCCCCCAACCCACGAGTTCGTTGCGCCTGCGCGCGTCAACCTCATCGGCGAACATACTGATTACACCGGCGGCTTGGTGCTGCCCATGGCCATCCCGTTTACCACCGTGGCCACTCTGACCCCCATGCAGGACGGCATGTACCGGTTCCGCAGCGAGAGCTTCCCAGCCCATCGGGAAATGTCTCTGGCGGACCGTGGTGAACGCATCGGCAACTGGAGCGACTATCCCGTGGGCGTGCTTCGCGAGTTGCAGGCGCTCGGCATCCAGCCTCCTCCATTTGAGCTGGCATTGCGCGGAAACATTCCGCTGGGCAGCGGGCTTAGCTCGTCGGCATCGCTGGAAGTAGTCACCGCGTTCGCCCTGCTCGCGCATAGCCACGCCGCGCTTTCCAAGCCGGAGATAGCAACGCTTTGTCGCCGCGCTGAAAACGGTTACGTCGGCTCTCCCTGCGGCATTATGGATCAGTTTGTCGTGACAGCCGCAGAGGCGGATCACGCGCTGTTGCTCGATACGAGGACGCTCGATTCCCGTGCGGTGCCGCTGAACCGCGGCGATCTCGCCGGCATCTCGGTCGTAGTGTGCAACTCCATGGTGAGGCACTCGATCGCGGCAGGCGACTACGGCGTGCGGCGGATCGAAGTCGAAGCCGGACAGCGGGCGCTGCAGAGTGTCATGCCGCAGTTGCGTGATCTTGGTGAAGCGACCCTGGCCGATTTGGAGCGCCATAAGGACCTGATGTCCGCGGAATCCTTTCGCCGCTGCCGCCACATCATCACCGAGAATGGGCGAGTACGCGCCACGGAAGCCGCGCTGCTGGAAGGAAGCGTTCGCAAGACGGGCGCTCTGCTGCTGGAAGCCCATGCCAGTCAGCGCGATGATTTTGAATGCAGCGTGGAAGAAATTGATTTTCTTGTCGACACCGCAGCCGGCCTGCAGGGTTGTTTTGGTGCACGCATGACCGGCGGCGGCTTTGGAGGATGCACGGTGAACCTCGTCACCAACAGTGAGGTGGAAAGCTTCATCGCCAGCCTGACTTCGGCCTACCGCGCCCGCTTCGGCGTGGACGCAGAAACGTATGTCTGCACCGCGGTAGCCGGAGCGTGGCAGCGTAACGTCGATCAACTGCCCTGGGTTCCCAGCGTCGCACCTGGAGGAGAAAAAGCATGATCACTCCTGAGCTTCGCGAATCCCCACATCGCCGCTGGAATCCGCTTCGAGGTGAATGGGTCCTGGTGTCGCCGCACCGTACTCAGCGCCCCTGGCAGGGCCAGCGTGAAGATATCCCGGCTGCCTCCAGCGTTCCCTATGACCCGACCTGCTACCTGTGTCCGGGGAACCAACGCGCCGGGGGAGTGCAGACGCCGGTGTACAGCAGCACCTTCGTCTTCGAAAACGATTTCGCAGCCCTGAAGCCCGATATCACACACGCCAGCTTCGACGCTGAAGATGCAGGCCTGCTTCGCGCCGAAACCGAGCGCGGTGTCTGCCGCGTCCTGTGTTTTGACCCGCGCCACGACCTCACGCTGGCCACCATGGGTGTCGCCGCCATCGCGCGGGTCGTCGACGTGTGGGCCGAGCAGGCCGCGGAGTTGGGTGCCCGTCCCGAGATTCGTTATGTTCAGATCTTCGAAAACCGCGGCGCCATGATGGGAGCAAGCAATCCCCATCCCCACGGCCAGATCTGGGCCACCGAACACGTGCCCGATGAACCAGCCCGCGAAACGGAAACCCAGAGCGGCTATCTCGCGCAACACGGCACGCCGCTGCTGGCTGCCTACCTTCGTATGGAGTTGCAGGCACGCGAACGCATCGTGGCGGAAAACGACACATGGGTAGCGCTGGTGCCGTTCTGGGCGGTATGGCCGTTCGAGGTTATGCTCCTGCCCAAACGCTGTGTCGCCAATCTCGCCTTGATGAGCGCGAGCGAGCGCTCAGATTTTGCCGCAATGCTCAGCACGGTGACTCGCGCCTACAACCGGGTCTTCGATACACCGTTTCCGTATTCCATGGGCATCCACGCCGAACCGACGGATGGCGAGCCTCATCCGGAGTGGTGCCTTCATGTGCACTTCTATCCGCCTCTGCTGCGTTCGGCGACGGTGCGCAAATTCATGGTGGGTTTCGAACTGCTGGGCTCGCCGCAGCGCGACATCACGCCGGAATCAGCCGCTGAGACATTGCGCCAGGCGTTGCAGCGCGCGGAAGAAGAACGGCGCCTCTAAAGCAAATCTCCTGATGGTGGTTCCGGTCAGCAATGAAGGAGGTTCTTTTCCTCTCAAGAAACAGCACCTGGCGTCGGAGGCCAGGTGTGACCTTGCTGTTAGTGGCTGAACAGAACAGCGCCACCGGCGCGGTATATACCAGCATGGGGCGTAACGGGGACCCCAGCGAGCGTCTTTGTTCTTTGCTCGCTGGGGAGGTGAAGCCCCATGAAAGGCCAACCACAAGGTCAGTAGGGCTGAAGGCCCGACATATGCTCTCGCCCATTTCGCCAAAAATTATGCTTCGTTTGCATGGAGGTTGGGGCCATAGGCCGGGCTTTTGGGGCTGCTTATATGTCGCGCCGTTGGCGCTCTGCATCTATAACGGCTTGTTCCATGGGGTTTCACCCCATGCTGGTATATGACGCGCCGTTGGCGCTTGGGACTTGCTCGTATGGGAGTTCGTGACCTCTCCGGCGATAACTGAAAGAGTCGCTGCCGTGTTCTCCATCAGGGTCGGCAGCGACGGTGTCGGACCTGGGCGTGGAACGACTTGCGCACTTTCGCCTTCAACGACACCTTCAGGAGATTTGCCTTAAGCTCACGGGCGCGGAAACTCGTCAATGAATATTTCGCCCTTGCGGCCGAAGTAGGCCACCTTCTGGCCCGTGAGGAACGCCCAGTAGCCCGTCACGCCCGCGGCCGCGGAACGCTTTACGAATTCGGGGTAGCGTATCGTGTCGGCCTGCGAGTGGACTGTCGTTACAGAGTCGCGCTCGCAGGCACGGCAGGATCGCGGATCGTACTCCGATCGACCAGGCCCAGCCTGGTCTCGAAGAAACTCCGCACCGCATGTGTCCTGAACTCGAAAGCCTGTGCCACCAGCCATGCATAGCCTAGCGTCACGGCGAGCACGCCTGTCGCCCCGGCCACATGCCGGCCAGTTGGGGTCCACTTGCCATCGCCGATCGTCAGGCTGGCCAGGAAGATCAATAGGGGGATATGCACCGCGTACAGGGTGTAGGTCATCCTTGGAAACATACGTATGAACTTCACCACCCGGAGACCTTCACGTGCTTTCTGGCGCGCGGAAAGCAGTGTCCAAAGGAACAGCACCGAGCAGGCAAGAAACAACCATCCAAACAGCTCCGGGGAAGATCCTCGCCTGTTGCCCGCAATCGCCGAACCCACACACACAAACGGATACAGAAGAAGCGCGGCGATACGGACAACTCGAGGCAGCGTAGGACGGGGCAACATCGCAAGCGCCGCACCTGCAAGCCAGAATGGAAACCACTGCAGGACCAACGGTCCTACGAACCAGATGCCTGCCAGGAGCAGCACCGCATAAAGCATCCGAGACGCCGGACCGTATACCTTACGACATGCGAAGTATGCCAATGCAAAAAGGACGTAGTACCAGAACTCACAGGAAAGGCTCCATAGCTGCAGGCTCGAACCAAGCGGCGGCACCGTGATGGCCTGCAGGAAGAAGACGTTGCCCAGAAAGATTCCAGGGGTGATCGTGCTCGACATCGTGGTCACATGGAACGGCGCGCCCGCATACAGCAGCGGCGCACGGTGCATATGGATCCCCGTGAGGTCCCACACCATCCCCAAAAACAGTGCGGGAAGCAGCACGACCCACAACCGGGTTAAGCGATGCGTGAGGAAAAGCCGCCAGGACCATTTCCTTCGCTCGACCGATCGGAAAATGCTGCCACTGATCAGATATCCGCTGAGCACAAAGAACATGATCAGCGCCTCTTTGCCCAGGCCACACACCAGATAGAGCAGCGCAACGATCGAGTGGTGCCGCTGCAGGCTTGCATAAGAGACAAAAAAGATGACCTTCCAGTGATCGAGCAGCACCAGCACCGCCGCACACGATCTCGCGGCGTCCAGGTAGACGGACGCCTGAGACTGCCTGAACGAAACGTCGTCTTTTACCTGACCGGCATTCCCGTCAGGCTTCACTTCAGGGACGATTGCGTGCACGGTGTTTCCTTCGGTCAACATTGTCTATGACTGAATCGCCGCCGGGAAGCCATCGTGACGGTTCTCTTGCATTAGCAGATCCGGCAGCTATGCAACCGCGTGTCTACAATTGCTTGAGCATCGATGGGTCGAATATCGTCTGCATCTTTGCATCCTCGAACCGTTCCGGCACGTCAGTTCCTCACGAGAAGCAGTTACTTTGGCCACTTATCTGATCACCGGTGTCGCGGGCTTTATCGGCTCCAACCTTGCGGAGTCTCTTCTTGCCGGAGAAGATCGCGTTACTGTGCGCGGTTTCGACAATCTTTCCACCGGCAAGCTCTCGAATGTGCCGCGTGGCGTGGACTTCATCGAAGGCGATCTTGCAGATGCAGACGCCATAGCGAATGCGTGCCGTGGCGTGGACGCCGTTTTTCACCAAGGTGCTCTTCCCAGCGTGCCACGCAGTGTTAAAGATCCGCGCCCCTCACACCGCAGCAATATCGATGGCACTTTCAACCTGTTGGAAGGCGCGCGGGCCGAGGGAATCCGCCGCGTGGTCTATGCGGCATCAAGTTCGGCCTATGGCAACCAGCCAGGCTTTCCACGCGTGGAAACCATGACGCCCCAACCCATCGCTCCGTACCCCGTGCAGAAGCTCGCGGGTGAACTCTACATGCAGAGCTACGCGCGGGTCTATGGCATGGAAACGGTGTCGCTGCGCTATTTCAATATCTTTGGACCCCGCCAGACACCCGATTCACCTTACTCCGGCGTCATCGCGAAGTGGTGCCTGCAGATGCTGGAGCCCGCACGCTCCGACAACGCACAGCCCGTCATCCAGGGCGATGGCGAGCAGGCGCGCGACTTCACTTACATTGACAACGCCGTGAAGGCCAACCTGCTCGCACTTCGAGCGCCAGCCGACAAGATCGCAGGACGCGTCTTCAACGTGGCCTGCGGAGCACGCTACAGCCTCAACGACACATATCGTATCCTCGCGTCGCTGACTGGGTATGGACAACCTCCCGTCTACACGGAAGCTCGCGCGGGCGACATCCGCACCTCCCTGGCCGACATCACGGCAGCACACGATGCTTTCGGCTACATGGTGACCGTGCCCTTTGCGGAAGGCCTGGCACGCACCGTGGCCTGGTATCGCGACCAGCTTGGCCATACTGAAGCCGCATCTCTCCCACCCAAGACGCCCACGAAAGCCTGAGCATGAGCCGTCTTCCTTCCTTTTCCGATTGGACCCAACGCATCGAAGCGCGCGAAGCACGCGTTGGCGTTATCGGTCTGGGATACGTTGGCCTTCCGCTGGCGCTGCTGTTCCTGGAGTCGGGCTTCCGCGTCACGGGCTTCGACATCGATGCCGCCAAAGTGGAAACGCTGAATGGCGGCGGCTCCTACATCCATCGCATTGACCCTGTACACATCCGGACGGCGCTCGATGCCGGATTCCATGCGACAACAGAGTTTGCGGAACTGCGCGAATGCGATGCGGTGCTGATCTGCGTGCCCACACCGCTCCATGCGGACCACACCCCGGACATGAGCTACATCCAGGGGACGTTGGAGGCTGTAGCGCCGCACATCTTCGTTGGCCAGCTCATCGTGCTTGAAAGCACGACGTACCCGGGAACTACGGAAGAGCTGGTCGTGCCTACGCTCGAACGCCTTGGCCCCTCCGGCATCCACATCATGCGCGCGGAAAAGAACCGCGGGTGCGATCTGGAACCGCATACGCTGCTGCACGGTGTGATGGTGGCGTTTTCTCCAGAGCGCGAAGACCCCGGCAACACGACAACGCCGCGGCGCGCGATTCCCAAGGTGGTCGGCGGAGTGGATCCCTGCGCCACGGCCATCGCTGCGAAGCTCTACGGCGCGGTCTTCGAGCGCACGATCAAGATGTCTTCCACCGCCGCAGCGGAGATGACCAAGCTGCTTGAGAACATTTACCGCGGAGTGAACATCGCGCTGGTCAACGAGCTCAAACAGCTTTGCCTGGCAATGGGCATCGATATCTGGGAAGTGATCGACGCAGCCTCCACCAAGCCCTTCGGCTTCCAGGCGTTCTATCCCGGGCCCGGCATCGGCGGCCACTGCATCCCGGTTGATCCTTTCTATCTTTCCTGGCGAGCGCGCCAGTTCAACCAGCCCACACGCTTCATCGAACTGGCCGGCCAGATCAACGAAGCCATGCCTGCCTTTGTGGTCGAAACCACCCGCCGAGCGTTGGACCGCGAAGGCAAAGCGCTGACCGGAGCGCGAATCCTGCTGCTCGGCGTTGCCTACAAACGCGATATCGATGACCTGCGCGAATCGCCCGCGCTTGTGCTCTTCGACCTGCTGCGTAAAGCGGGAGCGGACGTGAGCTACAACGACCCCTTCTTTCCCGAAGTAGGCGTCGGCCGTAAATACGCGCTCAAACTGCGCTCCACACCCCTGGAACAAATCTCGGAGTTTGATTGTGTCCTGCTGGCTACAGACCACAGCGCCTACGACATTCCTGCGCTGGTCGATGCAAGCAAGCTGTTTGTCGACACACGGAATGCGACACGCGGCCTGATGTCCGCCAAGATCGTTCGCTGCTGAGAAGAACAACCCAGCGGCAGATACCAGCATGGGGCGTAAGCGGGTTTCTCCAGTGAGCGTTCTTTGTTCTTTGCTCACTGAGGAGGTGAAGCCCCATGGTTGACCGACCAGAATTTGAAGAGCTGAAAGCCCGACATATGCTCTCGCCCATCTCCCGGAAATGCATGACCCGTCTGGTCTGAAGTTGATGGCCAACAGGCCGGGTTTCAGTGACTGTCAATAGATCGGGCCTTCAGCCCTCAGATTCTATGGCTGTTCAATTCCTGGGGCTTCGCCCCAGGCTGGTATAGAGCGCGCCGTTGGCGCTTGATGACGTGCTCCTCTGGCGTCCGTGACCTCTCCAACGACGCATGAAACCTTCGCCCCGTCTCATCGATCAGGGTCGGCTACGACGGTGGGCATCTAGAGCAGTTCCGGTAATACTGTGGTCTTCCCGAACGGTGGAGAATGCCGTTTTCATTGGGAGAAAACGGCTTCAGCACCCTCTTTTCGGTCTACACCATTACCGGAACTGCTCTAACGGGCCTCGCCTAACGCTTGTCCTGCAGCCACGGCGCTGGCCCATGCCCACTGGAAGTTATATCCCCCCAACCACCCGGTCACGTCGACGACTTCGCCGATGAAATAGAGACCGGGCACCTTCCGGCTTTCCATCGTCCGCGCGTCCAGTTCGGCGGTATCGACGCCTCCCGCGGTCACTTCAGCCTTGGCAAAACCCTCTGTCCCCGCGGGCGCCACTGTCCACGCATGAAGTGCCGCTTCCAGAGCGCCTATGCCCGCATTGGTCCAGTCTTCTCCGCCTTTACCAAGTTGGGTGTGAACCCAGCGTTCCGCCAGCCGTACTGGCAATATTCCGCGCACAGCAGCGAATAAAGCCGCACCGTCCCGCCGGGCATTCTTCCCCAACAGCGGCGCAAGCACATCACAGCCCGGCGCAAGGTCGAAGTGCACCGCTTCGCCCGGGTTCCAATAGCTTGAGATCTGGAGGACAGCGGGACCGCTCACGCCGCGGTGGGTAATCAAAAGCTTTTCGCGAAACTCCGGCGTCGCACGCTTCTTTTGATTGTCTGACCCGCGGCTCGCCACCTTGGCGACAACTTCGGTGGACAAGCCTGTCAGATCGCACCACTGCTCACGATCTTCGGGTGAAAACACCAGCGGCACCAGGGCCGGCCGCGGCTCAAGTACGGTGTGGCCGAACGTGCGCGCGAGATCATACCCAAACCCAGTGGCGCCCAGTTTCGGAATCGACAAGCCGCCCGTAGCCACCACCACGGCAGCACAGGCCAGGCTTCCCACGCTTGTCTCCAGAACAAACCCCGAAGCGCCCGCGCGCCGCACATCCGAAACCTGAACACCGCAGCGGATCTCAACCCCTGCCTCGCCGCACTCGCGCTCCAGCATGGCCACGATCTGGCGTGCGGAGTCATCGCAGAAGAGCTGGCCCAATGTCTTCTCGTGATAACGAATGCCATACTTTTCGACCAGCGCAATGAAGTCCGCGGGTGTAAACCGGGCCAGTGCCGACTTTGCGAAGTGGGGATTTGCGCTGAGGAAGTTTTCAGCCCGGGTATGGAGGTTCGTGAAATTGCAGCGGCCGCCACCGGAGATCAGGATCTTGCGGCCCGCGCGTTCGCCGTTATCGAGCAGCAGAACCCTGCGCCCGCGGCGTCCTGCTTCCAGCGCGCACATCATCCCGGCGGCGCCGGCGCCCAGGACCACCACATCCAGTTGCTCGCTGAGCGCCATCGCCCCCAGTGTCTCACTGCCTGGAGATCTGCCGCATCGAGCCTGTTTTCTGCCGATGCCCATAACATTTCTGGGAACCCGGCGCTAAACCCTTGCATTTCTTTGGCCTGCCCAAGGATACTTGGGCTACTCTCAGCACGTTCGCGAGTTGAAGGAACGGCGTCGATGCCCGAAGGCCCCTATCGAAATACTCTCCTGCGTCATTTAGACCCTGCCATCGTCAAGCGTCTCAAGCTCAAGCACACCATGCTGGAAACAGGCCGCGAGCTTGTTGCCGCGTCCGGTCCGGTCGACCATATCTATTTCCTGGAAGAAGGCATCGCTTCCATGACCAACGTTTTCAAAAATGGAAACGAGGTCGAAGTCGGAACCTTCGGGTACGACTCGGTGGTAGGACTCTCGGCACTCCTGGGTGCGAAGCTTAGCCCGACGCGGGTTTTCCTGCAGATCGCCGGTCATGGGTTCGCCGCATCGGCTCATGCGGCAAAGGCGGAGTTCGCGGAGCATGGGCCGTTTCAGGAGCTCGTGCTGATGCACGCGCAGTCACAGTTTGCCCAGGCGGCGCAGAACGCTGCCTGCAATGCCGTGCACAAACATGAACAGCGCATGGCGCGATGGCTGCTGATCTGCGGTGACCGCATCGGCCGCGATGTGTTGGACCTTTCCCACGAATTTCTGGCTCACATGCTGGGCAGCACGCGTTCCACGGTCACCATCACGGCGGGCGTTTTGAAACGCAAAGGCGCCATCGATCACAGCCGCGGATGCATTCGCATCCTGAATCGCGAGAAACTGCAGACCATCGCCTGCGAATGCTATGGGGTGTTCAAAGCGCAACTCGACGGGTTGACAGAGGGCCTTGTGGGTCGCACACATTAAATGAAATGGGACGTCTTCCCGGGGGGAGACGGCTCTTTTGTTTCCATCTGCTTCGTCCAAGACCAGCTACCGCAGTAGCTCAGAACAATTCCCTGAAGCTGTGGAATCGACAGGAGGCGGCTAGAGCAGTTCCGGTAATACTGTGGTCTTCCCGAACGGTGGAGAATGCCGTTTTCATTGGGAGAAAACGGCTTCAGCACCCTCTTTTCGGTCTACACCATTACCGGAACTGCTCTAAGGTCGTTTTCTTTGAGAGAAAACGACTCGCGCGGTCTCGGTTCCCTGGACACCTTCAGGGAATTCGCTTAGAGCATTTCCGGTAATACTGTGGTCCCGAATAGATTCCAACAGGCCGTTTTCATTGGGAGAAAACGGCTTGGACGTTTTCCGCATGGTCTACACCTTTACCGGAAATGCTCTAGCTGGCTGCATCCATTGAAGCTTTCAAAGACCCCGCCTCTTGCGAACCGGGGTCGTCCGCTGGACGGTTCAGGATACGGACGTTATCCGCCTGCGGTCCCTGTTGGCCCTGAATGACGTCAAACTCAACCTGGTCGCCTTCTTTGAGCGACTTGTAGCCGTCCATCTGCACTGAGCTATAGTGCACAAAAACGTCCGCTCCTTCATCGCGTCCTAAAAAACCATAGCCTTTGGCATTGTTGAACCACCGGACAGTCCCGACATACTGCGCCATTACGCAAAAATCTCCTCCTATCAGGTTCACGCAATCCCACAATCGCGTCGGTTCGCAATCGAACATAAGCCAACAGTCCGACGCGCGGGCAGCGTGACGCATCCAACCTGCGCAGGAGAACTGACGATGAAACCGTGGATTTGGTTTTCTGCCGGGATCGGTCTTAGTTTGGCCGCATTCCTGATTTTGACTTCACCGGGGCCACAGGCGGCTACCGGCTCGGACGATGTGGAGCGTGCAGCCCGCAAAGCTACCGGCTGGGGCACGAAACAGCGTGCTTCAGGCACCGGGACAGGAATGATGGGCAAAGTCAAAGAAGGTCTGGGGAACCTGACCGGGAACGATGAGCTGGCGGGAGAGGGAATTGGCGACCAGGTCGCCGGCGGCCTGAAGAAAGCCGCTGGAGAAGTAGCTCAGGCGGCCGGCCAGACGCTCCACGATCTGAATATTTGAAGTGTCCGGCGAACGAAGCACATCAGCCGAAGATCTGAAGCATCAGCCCCTCGGACCAGAAACTGGCGGGGCCGGCACAGAGGCATGGGGTGTGACTGAAGGCAGGGGTGCTTGTTGTTGCGTGGGATTGACCGGGAGCGTAGGCAGAAAGAACTGCTCCAGCCGCGGCAGGCGCACGAAAAGCAGAATCGCCATCGCCAGGGCGGTGGCCGTGAAGGATGCCATCAGCAGCGGCTCGCGATATAGCTTCTCCGGATTCTGCACCGAACTGTCCTTCTGAAAGGAAAGCCGGAAATACACCGCCATGGTGATCGCCACCAGGGGATACGCGAGCAGCAACTCCAGGCGGTAGCGGATAGTGAACGCGCCGAAGAACAGCATGGCGGCAGAGGCATAGAACACCACCGACACCAGCAGCGATTCGGTGGTGTAGTACTGGAACGATTTCCGGTAGGCCCCCGACACCGAGCGGTCGCCGATCTCCGTCATCTCGCTGAAGCGCTTCAAGGCCATGAAGTAGCAGCCTATAAACCAGTAAGAAAGCAGCAGCGACACCGGCGGCGTGATCAACTCCGTCACCGCATACCAGCCCAGAAGCATGCGCAGCGGATTGTTGATCGATTCCGTGAGCACATCGAGGTACGGGACATCCTTGGTGCGGATGGGCGGGAAGTTATACAGGCAGCCCATCACCCACAACACGAGAGCCGTGATGGCGAACAGCTTGCCCACGCCGAAATAACCCAGCGCGACTCCGGCAAGCATCATCAACAACCATTGCGCGTAGGCGACGCCCGAATTGACCAGGCCCAGGGCCGCCGGCCGATTTTTCTTGGTCGGATGAAGCCGGTCGAACGGAGCGTCCAGTACTTCATTGATTACATAGTTGCTGCAGGCAACCAGGGTGAGCGATACAAACGCCAGGACCAGGCGCAGCGCAAGCCCCGGGGCCAGCAAGCCGCGATCGACGCTCAGAGGAATGATGACGCCCGGCAGGACAAACAGGTTTTTGATCGAGTGGTCCAGGCGCGCGATCTGGACATGCGCCCGCAGGCGCGCGCTGAACGGGATATCCTTCTTTTCGGCGGCGATCACAACGTCTCCAACCCCTTTTGACCCTAGCTTGATTGACCTTACCTTGACCCTTGCGCGGCAGCCATACCACTTGGGTGAGTGTCCACTTGTTCAAGCTTGCCCAGCATCATGGTGCCCAGCGGCTGGACGGCAAAATGACGCGCAGCAACATCCTGGGGCAGCCACTCCCAGTCTTCTACGTTGTAGACCAAGACCAACGGGTTCTTTTGGCTGAGAAACTCACTGTATGGCGCGATGTGCAAAGGCGCGTAGTTCTGGACATTCATGCCGGAAATGGAGTGCGTGTCGCGGCCCTTCCAGCGAATCTCCTCCTCAGGATCGAAGACGTAGGTCAATCGCGATTGAATTTCAGGTGAAGCGTAGTACTGATCCTGGAGGAAGTCGCCAAAGCTGTTGATGTAGATCGGCCGCGAAGCATCCCCTGCGCCTGAGGACTCTGCCAGCGCGGGAAGGGTGAGCTCGCTGGTAAAGTCGGCACGAAACCGCTTCTCGCGCCGAATCTTCACCCCGAGGCTGCCCACGCCGGCGAGCACCACCAGGCCAAGAACCCCGTAAAACACCGCGGCGCGCTGGAGCAGTCCTTGCAGGAGCACCGCGATCACGACCACAAACGCCAGGACCGCCGGAATCGCATAGCGGCCTTCCATGGAATGCGTGACAAAACGCTCGAACAGGAAACACCACACCGGCATCAGCGCCAGCGTCAGCAACATCACCCAGGTCGCTGCCGCTTCCGTCCGTTCGCGCTTCCTGAAGCGCAGGTACCCCGCGACCGCGACCACCAGCACAATCAGGCACGTCGCAGCCACGCTCTGCGAAATCACATTGGTGTAACCCAGCTTGATGGCCTGCAGGGTGACGTCGCGGTTGTAGTAGTGAAGTTGAAATACCTTGAGCGCCGCGCGAAAGGGAAGGATGAGCGCAATCGACGCCATCCCCGCGGCCAGCGCCGCAACCATGGCGAAATCCAGACGCTTGCGCTCGAAGGTGCGCGCAAGCTCACCTGCCGCCAGCGGCAGGAGGATCAGAACGCCAAAATAGTGACTGGTGATAGCGCCGGCGATTGCCAGGACAAGACCCACCAACGCAAGCGCTCGTAGGTTCTTCCGCGCGCCGTTCGAATCCGCGTCAGGGTAGGCAGCGATATGCCAGCAAAGCAGGGCCAGCCCATACATCCCCAGCAGCCATCCATAGGGTCGCCCTTCCGCCGAGTACCAGAACGGCCCCAGCGCCGCCGGCAAAGCCGCCGCAATCACCGCGGCGCGCGGGCCGGCCATGCGCCGCACCAGGAAGAACAAGGTGATCTGCGCCAGGATGACACCCAGCAGAGCTGGCATGCGCATCCCCAGGGCGCCCTGGCCGAAGATCTGCATGCTCCAATGCGCGAGCAGATGATAGGTCGGAGGGTCCAGCGAGATGGGGTAATGCAACTGCACGCGAAGAACATCCCCGGCAGTCGGGAGGCGGTCGCCCCAATAGGACAGAAACTCGTCCGCCCACATCATGCGCACATGGCTCAGCACCAGCGAACACACCGTGGTCACGGCGATCGCCAGCGCGGCCAACCAACCAGCAGGCACGCGATCCTGACGCGCCGGACTCTCAGGGAGCATTCTTCCTCCGAATGGTTCCGATTCTATCTGGCCGGCATCACTTCCATAAGCTGCCCCTGATCGATGCCGCTGGGGTCGCCAAGTCCCCTTGATGGGGAACGCCGAAATCGGTCAATCCAATATCCCAGATCATCTGTGCCGCTTACACTTGAATCCACAGTGATCTCTCTCCGCATCACACGCCGCGCCGCCGACCGCCTCCGTGAGGGGCACCTCTGGGTATACCGCAGCGATCTGCTGGCTTCCGCCGACGAGCCGCCGCCGGGCGCTCTCGCCACCGTGCTCGACAACCGGGGAGCGCCACTGGGCACTGCGCTCTACTCTTCGGCATCCCTGATTGCCGCACGCATGGTTTCGCCAACCGCCGGACTCGACCGCGAAGGCTATCTCACAGAACTGCGGGCTCGGGTTAACGCGGCCCTCGCGCTTCGCCGCGAGCTTGCTCCCAACACAGCGGAGAACGACGCGCACCGCCTGATCTTTTCCGAAGCCGACAATCTCCCCGGCATCGTCGCTGACCGCTACAACGACCTCGTCATCCTGCAGCTGCTTACGCAGGCCACGGCTCAGGACGATGTCCGCGACACGCTTGTCGAAGCGTTCCATGCGGGCCTTGCAACGCAGGGCGAATCACTCACGGTATGGGAGCGCCCCGACCCCCGCATTCGCGAACTCGAGCAGCTCGGACCGCCACGCGAGGGTCCGCTGTTCACCACACATGACTCGGTCGCGCCCGACGGTCTCTCCTTCCGCACCGCCGCTGAAGGAGTCACGGAGCAGCGGGCTGCATCTCCGTTGACAACGACCTTCCGCCTCAATGGGCTTCGTTTCGCTTACGATGCCTCCGCAGGCCAGAAGACTGGAGCCTTCCTCGATCAGCGCCTGAATTACGCAGCCGCAGCCCGTTGGGTGGCCGCTTCCGGGCGCACCGGGCGCGCGCTCGATGTTTGCACCTACCAGGGAGGCTTCGCGCTGCATCTGGCCCAGGTATGTGACCGCGTCACCGGCATCGATCAATCCTTCACGGCTTTGGAAGCTGCGGACCGCAATCTCGCGCTCAACCCGCACCTGCAAGCGCAAACCGACTGGGTGGAAGCCGATGCCTTTGATCTGCTGCGAGCCCTGGACGACGCTACGCGCAATCCCGCACGTTCCGCGCCGAATCTTCCGCTGGCAACCTCACCCGCATTCGACGCCATCGTGCTCGACCCGCCTGCGTTCGCGAAATCGAAACGAGCCGCGGAAGGCGCTTTGCGGGGGTACAAGGAGTTGAACCTGCGCGCACTGCGCCTGCTGGCGCCTGGAGGCACGCTGATCACCTGCTCCTGCTCGCACCATGTTTCGCTTCAGGACTTCACGGCTGCCGTTACTTCCGCCGCAGCCGATGCCGGCCGCCGCGTGCAGTTGCTGGAAACCCGCGCCGCCGCGCCCGATCATCCTGAGATACTCACCCTGCCGGAAACACGCTACCTGAAGTGCCTGATCTGCCGGGTGGAGTAACGCGCCGACCTGGAGCAAATCTCCTGAAAGTGTAGCTGAAGGCGAAAGTGCTCAAGTCGTTTTCTCCCAAGGAAAACGACCTCCTCCATTGCCTATCGGAACCACAGCATCAGGAGATTGCTCTAATAGCTTTGCGGGAAGACGTCGAGGAAGATGACGCATCCGATCCCAAACAGGATCAGAAACAGCGGCCACCACGCCTCCAGCCATGTCGCTTCCTGTAGTTCCGCCGATCCGTGCTCTTCCATCGCAAATCCTCCTTGCCTGTCTTTTCCATCCTAAACCGAGTTGCGAAGTCAGCGCCCGATTGCAGGAAACGAACTGCTGATCATGGAACCAGCCTGAAAACTGATGGCCCAATCGTTGAAGCCGGGTGGCCCATCCTTTCACGTTTTTTGTGAAAGGGTGGGGTCGGGATGCTTAAGTGTGGTCGGACGCTTGTTAAAAGGACAATCGACATCCGGGTCAATGTTTCTAGCCACTTTGACTGCCACATTCTGTCGTACCCTTTCGCCATGCCGCAGCGTGCGTGTTCCATCTGTTTCGTCGTTTGTGCCCTGGCTTTTGCATCAGCCCTTAGCCACGCTCAGCAAGCCTCCCCTCTGGACCGCGACATCGACCCTGCCATCGCGAAGATCATCGCCACAACGCCCGCGATCGACAACCACGCGCACCCCGTATTGCCGCCTCCCGCAGAAGCTACCGACCGCGAGTTTGATGCACTGCCGGTCGACAATATGGCGCCGGAGACTGATCCTGTCGCATGGCGCGCGGATTATGCGCCGCTGCATGATGCCTGGGCAGCGCTATTCAACGTCGATCTGCGGCCTCCGCTGACACCTGAAGCGCAGAAGCAGCTTGAGGCTGCTCGTGCGGCGGCTGCTCGTCAACACGGGGGCGACTATGACATATGGGTGCTGGATCGTTCCGGGATCGGCACCATGATGGCTAACCGCGTTGCCATGGGCGCAGGCATTGCGCCGCCCCGTTTTCTCTGGGTGCCGTATGACGATGCCCTGCTCTTCCCGCTCGACAACAGCGGGCTCGCTGCGGCCACACCGGACCGGGCGCAGTTCTTCGCCCTGGAAGACAAGCTTCACAACCGGTATCTCAAGGAACTTGGCCTTACACACCCGCCGGCCACGCTCGACGCGTATATCGCAGAGGTTGTGCTGCCGATACTGAAACGTCAGCACGATGGAGGGGCAGTTGCGATCAAGTTCGAGCTTGCCTATCTGCGTCCACTCGATATCGGCGATCCCACTCACGCCCAGGCTGCAGCGGCCTACGCGCGCTTTGCCCATGGAGGAAAACCGGACGCCGCTGCCTATAAGGCTCTTCAGGACTTTCTCTTTCGCGCGATCGCGACGGAAGCCGGCAAGCGGCACATGGCTGTCCATTTCCACGGCATGGCTGGAGGCGGCAGCTATTTCTCCATCGCCGGTGTGAATCCTCTCAACCTGGAACCGCTGTTCAACGACCCACACATGCGCGGAACGCATTTCGTTCTGCTCCATGGCGGCTATCCCTTCGTGCACGAGATCGCGGCGGTCCTGCAGAAACCGAATGTGTATCTGGATGTCTCCCAGCAGGCGCTGCTGGTGCCCGCACGCACCCTGGCCACCTGGCTGCGTGAATGGCTGGAGCTTTATCCGGACAAGGTGCTCTTCGCAACTGACGGCTATCCCTACAGTCCCGCGATGGGCTGGGAAGAGTCGACGTGGCTAGCCGCACGTAATGTGCGCCAGGCCCTGGGGCTGGCGTTGACCGGTATGGAACGCGATGGCGAAATCAGTCCGGCACGCGCCGCCGAACTCGCGCGCATGGTGCTGCGTGGAAATGCGGAGCAGTTGTATGGATTGCAGGTCAAGTGAAGTATCTGACCTGCTGTTGCTTTTTTGGTTGTCATCCCCGCAGGGGATCTGCTGTTGCTCTCTGCTAGTGCTCCCACGACAAGGGTGCCCCATTCATCGCGGCCTCATCGCGATGAGTGGGCCAGCACAAAAGCCAACCTCGCTACCGAAACTTCAAAGCCTTCTCAAAGAACTGAACCGCGGCACCCGCCGCCAACTTGTGCACCTCGTCACGGTTCACTGTTGCAGCATCTCCGCAAAACACGGGGAGAGACTGCTTGCCTGCGGCCGTGCACGTATCCAGAAACGTGTAGGGAGCAACACCACCGGGCAACACATTCTCGCGTGCTCCCCGCACATTGGCACGGATATAGTCGGCATTTTCCTTCGCCGGCGCAATTGGATCGGCATCACCAACGACGATCTCCACCGGAAGGCGAATGGCATGGAGACTGTCCGGCGTCAGTACGGCGGCGATTGCGGGGGCGACGGCGAACACTGCCTTCACCCGAGGGTCGCGATAGCTTTCGCCTGACCGGGCCAGCGACTCACCGCTGGTCTTGCGCACACGTTCCAGCAGATCTTCCGCGTTCCTGATGGGCGGCGTGATCTGGTCCATCTCCGGCACGTGACATGCAGACGAGTTGGGATGGGGGTGGCACTGGTCGTACAGCACGCCGACATCCGTCTCCGCGCCCGCAAGCTCCATCACCGTATAGCCACCCAGGGAAAACCCCGCCGCGCCGATACTCTTTTCTTCAATACGCGGCCCGAACTCCGGATCTTTCAGCAAGTCGTCAAGCACTTCGCTGAGGTCAGTCGCGCGTTCCCACCACAAGGTGAAACCCTCCGCGGTATAGGGTTCGGTGGCATTGTTGCCTGGATGATCGACCGCGGCAGCGATAAATCCCTCCCGCGCAAGCGCGGTGCCAAGCCATGCCATCTGGGCGGCGGATCCCCCCGTGCCATGGGAAAGCACAACCAGCGGCATCTTATGCAGCGCGGGAACCATTTCCGCATTCGGCGCCGCAGAGCCCGCCTGGAACAACGGGCTGTCAGGCGTCCCGATGACCTGGGGAACTTCGGTGGCTGTATCCACTGCGGGGTACCAGATGATCACATGGAGTTCGTGCCGCTCCGAGCCGCGCCAGTTGCGATGCGCTTCAGGGTGAAACACGCGTGTGGCCAAGCCGACCTTGGGGGCCAGCGGCGGCACATCTCGCGCACCCTTTTGTGCAAAACCCGAAGCTGCAACAAGCAGGGCGGCGGCGAACGCGGCGAATCTACGCATGCAACCAGCATAGAGCGGTGGGACTCCAGACGTAACTCCAGCGAGGCCACAGCATCATGAGAGATGCTCTACCATTTGGAGAACGAGCTCAGACCATGCCTTGCGAACCCGGCAACATCGACACCACGACGCCCACCGGCTTGACCGAAAACTCCACGGAATTCGTGCGTCTGCGCCGCGCCACGCCTGCCGACGCCATCGCCATGGGACTGATTGGAAGCGCGGCTTTTCTCGAAGCCTTCACCTGGCTGCTGCCTGGGCAGGACATCCTTGATTTCTGTACCCGCAGCCACAACGCGGAGTTTTACGCGAAATACCTCGCATTACCGGACACCAATATCACGCTGGCTGAAACGGCCACGGGCGCGCCCATCGGTTACGCCATGTTGACCGCGCCTGATATCCCTTCGATCGAGGTGCATGCGGGCGACATCGAACTGAAGCGTCTTTATCTCTTTTCGCGCTTTCGCTCGCTCAAGACGCCGGTACTCGACGAGACCGGCCAGGTCGTCGCAGGCCTGCGAACCGGACAGGCTCTGATGGATGCCGCTGTCGCCGAGGCCCGGGCAATGGGCCGGACGCGGTTATTGCTGGGCACGCATGCCGGCAATCAGCGAGCCATCGGGTTCTATCACCGCAATGGCTTTACCGAGGTCGGCACACGTAGTTTCCACGTCGGCTCGCAGATCTGCTGCGACTACATCCTCGCGAAAACACTTTAGGGATTTCCGCTTCATGAGACTTACCAGCCCGTCCGGGCCACCACGCCGTCGTTCGTCTTCGTCTTCCTCGAAACGTGCTCTCACCACCGAGCCCGGCTTCACCAATCCCAACCGGCAGAAAGTGATCGCTTCCACCGGCGCCTCATCCAGCGCTCGTGACGGGCAGGCCATCTACCGGCTGCGCTGCGGCGCGTGCTCGCACGAGTACGGCTGCAACGGTCTCGATATCAAGGGACGCCTGTGCCCGGCGTGCCAAGGTGGCGTCGAAGGCGAGGCATTGAGGGAGCTCGCGCCTATGTTCGATTTTGGTGAGTGATCGTCGTCGTTATTCCTAACGCCACCCCTCAACGAGGGTCATCCTGAGCCGAAGGCGAAGGACCCCCGTATTGCGGGATGCGTCCCCGGGCAAATGTCGTGACGGGGAAAGCACGACGCCTGGTCACCAGCATCATCGCCACCACCTACTAAATACGGGGGTCCTTCACTCCGTTCAGGATGACCCTCGTTAAGAGTTTGAGGCGGACGAAACAGCGCCATGAGCGTGAGCATCTTCAAATCCAACTTACTAACTAAAAAATATTCCTGATATCTTTTGAATTACTCCTTGCATTCTTTCTCACGCCGTGTCACAGTAACTTTGCGTAGGAGAATTCCTGATGAAAAACATAACGCTCAATTCGATGCGTTGGTCCCCAAAGGCGATTCGCCATTTGGGTGATCGCCAGGAATTCGTCACTGGCGTTCTGTCCTAGCGGACGCTCCTACGCAAATCGACCGCAGACAATCGCATAGCTATCTCCACTATCCTGAGTGGCGAAGATTTCAGTTTCATCGTCTTGACACGACTCCGAAACAGGACTGAATCGCTTATTCCCTCAGGCTATGAGAGCCACTGTCAGTGGCGTATTTCATGGCTACTTCTGGCAACCCTTAAAGGGTGGGTTCGACTCCCACACACGCCTTGAAAGCCTGTTCCCTGACAACATGCGCTTCCTCGCGCAAACGCAGAGTTGTCTCTGTGCGAGGTTGGAAAACTATCCGTGGTGAAAGGTTTGGAATACTTCGCGCCAACGATCAAGAGCAGGAACGCAAACCCTGCCAGAATCAGCGTGCCGTAAGGGGCCGGGGCGTAGTCCCGAAACACAAAGCACCTTACGGAAACAGATTCTGAGTCCAAGCCGAACGTTCCCTGGTAGTTATGCATGGCGAGAAAACAATTTGGGCCGGTGGCGTAGAAGACAGTTACTTCGCTACGGACGACGGGGGCGCAGGTTCGAATCCTGCCACAAGCGCAAGCTTGTGTAGCTCAGTGGCAGAGCACGCTACTGTCTTCGCCTTGTTCCCCGGCCCACTTCATTCAGGTCCAATGTTGGACCGGTGGCGTAGAAAACAGTTACTTCGCCTGATAAGCGGGTTGGCGCAGGTTCGAATCCTGTCACGGGTCGAGACTCGTGTAGCTCAGTGGTAGAGCACCTCGTAGATTCTGTTTTCGCTTTGTTCCCCGGTCTACCGAACCTCTGGAGTTATCTCCAGTTAGAAAGCGGTTGGTTATGGGCAAGTTACCCATAAAAGGCGGGACGCCTGTAAGTTCAGCGTCCCTTTGCAGGACGTGCACCAGCGGTCATGTGATGACCGGATTTCGCGAAAGTGAGCAGATCACGATGTGCGACCGTCTCTATAACCCGATCGTAGTGCCCTTCGCGATGTACGACTGCAGCGGGTACTACGACAAGAACCGGCCCAGTTGGGAACAGATGGAGAAGCTCGCTATCACCGTGATGCCCGCTCCGCTCAAGCCAGTTGGCTTCAAGGTTGGACTCCAACCTCCCGCCAAAGTGAGGGTTGGACCGGATCCGAACGAAGCAGACGATGACGACTAAGACATTTCCGGTAATGGTGTAGACCAAGCGGAAAGCGCCCGAGCCGTTTTCTCCCAATGAAAACGGCCTTCACTACTGTCGAAGAGGACCACAGTATTACCGGAATGCTCTAAGAATCTCTGAACAATCACGGCTCTAACCGCTGAGGGAATGTCCGCGGAGTTATGCGAAGTTTCCCCAAGGCCGGGCTTTCATCGCCGCCCACCCATCGCGCCAAATGCTGCGCGATGAATGGGGCACCCAAATCGTGGCCGGAGACGCGCCATGCCCGGCGATGTCACTTTTCTTTCGAAGACAGGATCTCTCTTCGACAACCTCAACCCTTAACCCACGAACGTGCAGGAAAGGAGGCACGGTCATGAAGCTGAACATCCTCAATCTCCGCGTCGGCGCTCCCCTTCGGAGCACCTTCGCACGCACCCACGAAGGCGCTCCCGCCGCGCCCGTCACCCCGGAACAGGCTCTGCGGCGCAGCGTGCTCGCCTGCATGCTCTGGGAAAACGAGTTCTACGAGTCCGGCCAGACCATCGCCGATCGCATCGCCGCACTTGTACCTCAGGTAGAGGCGAACAAGGTCGCCGCGCTGGCTGTGGAAGCCCGCACCGCGATGAAGCTGCGCCATGCGCCGCTTCTACTGGTTCGCGAGATGGCTCGCCACGCCACGCACCGCGACCTGGTTGCGGAAACGCTGGCGCGTGTCATTCAGCGTGCCGACGAACTCGCCGAGTTCGTTGCCATCTACTGGAAGGCTGGAAAGCAGCCGCTCTCCGGCCAGGTGAAGAAGGGACTCGCCGCGGCGTTCACTCGTTTCGACGAGTACGCGCTGGCCAAGTACGACCGCGAAGGCGCAGTTCGTCTGCGCGACGTGCTCTTCCTGTGCCACGCCAAGCCGGTGGACGCAGCCCAGGCTGCGCTCTGGAAGCGGCTGGCTGCCAGTGAGCTCGCTACGCCGGACACCTGGGAGGTCGCGCTTTCCGCCAATGGCAAGAATGGCGACAAGCGTGAAGTCTGGGAGCGCCTGCTCGTGGCCAACAAGCTGGGCGCACTCGCCCTGCTCCGCAACCTTCGCAACCTGAAGGCTGCGGGCGTGGACGAGGGCCTGGTCGAGCACGCCCTGGCCAGCGTGCGCACGGACCGCGTTCTGCCGTTCCGCTTCCTTTCCGCCGCGCGTTACGCGCCGCAGTGGGAAGAGGCGCTGGAGCGCGCCATGTTCCGGTCGCTGTCTGAAGCTGGACGGCTGCCCGGGCGTACCGTGTTGCTGGTCGACGTGTCCGGCTCCATGGTGGTTCCGCTTTCGCGCAAGTCCGAGATGCTTCGGACGGATGCGGCCTACGGCCTCGCCATCCTGCTGCGCGAGATCTGCGAGAAGGTGAGCGTTTACACCTTCTCGACGGATGCGGAGTTCGTTGCGCCTCGCCGTGGTTTTGCGCTGCGGGACGCGATGGAGCGCTCCCAGGCGCACGGTGGAACCGAACTCGGCCGGGCGATCGAGAAGGTAGAGCGCACGGAGCGCTACGACCGGATCATCGTCATCACGGACGAGCAGTCGCACGACCGCGTACCCGCGCCGCAAGGCAAGGGCTACGTGATCAATGTGGCCAGCGCGCAGAACGGCGTGGGCTACGGCGCCTGGAACCACATCGACGGCTGGAGCGAGGCGGTGTTGGAGTACATCCGCGAGCTCGAGACTGCAGCCTGAACCCGCTACCGGCCGGAGAAATCCGGCCGGTAGCGGCGTTTCCAACGGGTCCGGCGCGTTACGAAGCCCGTTTTTGGTCCGGAAACCACACTTCCCGCATCTTTTAGTAACCCGTTCGCGTCTAAAACTCTGGTAGACTTTGTTCTGCTGGAGAGTTGCGCCTTCGAGTTGCTGAAGCCTTCCCTGAGCCTGTTTTGAACCAGGACACATGTTGCTTTCGCCTGCGCCTGCGGCCCTGACCGCTACCCCTTCTCCTCGCAGACCCCGTTGCAACCCCGGGAGACCTACGTGGCTCCAGCCGCTACCGGCTGAACAACAAGACCACGCGTGCTCCCATCCAAGTTTCCGGCTCCGCTATTGTGCGGAAGCCTGCTCCAGGAGAGCCCCACTGTGGCTGAAGAACTCGATAAGTACGAAGAAGACGTAGACCGCATCATCGACACCGGCAAGGAAAAAGGCTATCTGACCTACGGTGAAGTCAACGACCTGCTGCCCGGCGATATCACCTCGCCCGACGAGCTCGATGACCTGATGACCACCATCAATACCCAGGGCATTGAAGTGCTTTCGGGCGAAGGTCGCCGCGGCCGTGAAGAACGCAGCGCCGAAGACGACCACGAGCCCGGCGAAGAGTCGGACGATGTGGAACTCGACCTTTCGCCCGGCACGCTCGAGAAGACCAACGACCCCGTGCGCATGTACCTGCGCGAAATGGGTACCGTTCCGCTGCTCACGCGCGAAGGCGAAGTTGAAATCGCCAAGCGTATTGAGCGCGGCCAGATGCGCGTGATGAAGGCCATCTCCCGTTCGCCGATCGTGATCCGCGAGATCACCGGCCTGGGCGAAGACCTGCGCCGCGGCGTGCGCAACATCAAGGAAGTGGTCACGTTCGATGAAGAAGAACTGACCGAAGAAATTCTGCAGGCACGCGTCAAGAAGACCGTGCAGCGCATCGATGAGCTGGTCAAGCACCAGAAGAAAGCCGGCGAATGGGCCGTGCGCATCGATGAGCCCCATGGCAAGGACCAGAAGGCCAAGGACAAGGACAAGCGCAAAAGCCGCTGGATGCAGGGCCGCGAGATGGTCTTCGTCAACCGCATCGTCCGCGAGCTGAAGTACACCAACGCGGAAAAGAAGCGGCTGCTGGACAAGGTCAATAAGACCGTCGACTCCATGCGTACGCTGGAGCGTCAGATCCGCTCGTTGGATACCAAGTTCGAAACTTCACGTTCCGAAGAGCTGAAGAAGGAATACCGCCGCCAGCAGAAGAACTGCCGCGCCGACCTCGAACGCATTGAGGCGGACTCGGGCATTTCTCTCGAGCAACTCAAGCGCACGCAGCGCGAAATGATCCAGGGCGACATGGATGCGGAGCGCGCCAAGCGCGAGCTCATCGAAGCCAACCTGCGCCTCGTGGTATCCATCGCGAAGAAGTACACCAACCGCGGTCTGCAGTTCCTCGACCTGATCCAGGAAGGCAACATCGGCCTGATGAAGGCCGTGGATAAGTTCGAGTACCGCCGCGGCTACAAGTTTTCGACCTATGCCACCTGGTGGATTCGTCAGGCCATTACCCGCGCCATCGCGGATCAGGCCCGCACGATTCGTATCCCGGTGCACATGATTGAAACCATCAACAAGCTCATCCGCACCAGCCGCCAGCTTGTGCAGGAGCTTGGCCGCGAAGCCAGCTCGGAAGAGATCGCCAAGCGCATGGATATCCCGGTCGCGAAGGTCCGCAAGGTCCTGAAGATCGCGCAGGAACCCATCTCGCTGGAAACGCCGATCGGCGAAGAAGAAGATTCGCACCTTGGCGACTTCATCGAAGACCGCATGGCCGTTTCGCCCAGCGACGCGGTGATCTCGGTCAACCTGAAGGAGTACACCTCGCAGGTGCTGCGCACCCTGACGCCGCGTGAAGAGCGCGTCATCAAGATGCGCTTCGGACTGGAAGATGGCTCCGAGCACACGCTGGAAGAAGTTGGCCAGAGCCTCCAGGTCACCCGCGAGCGTATCCGCCAGATCGAAGCCAAGGCGTTGCGCAAACTGCGTCACCCCAGCCGCAGCCGCAAGCTGAAGGCATTCGTGGATGGCGTCAAAGAGATGTAAGAGCAGACTCGATTGCTCAAGAACAAAGAAGGCGCGCCGAACAGGCGCGCCTTTCTTTAGTGCAAATCTCCTGATGCTGAGCCCTCCCGAAGCGGCTGAAAAGGTCATTTTCTTTGGGTGAAAACGACTTCAACATCTTTGCCCGGGGTCACCTTCATGGAAAATGCTTAGTCATCATTGAAATCGTTTTGATACGCTATTCTGACCGTCGGAACGCGGTGGCCATCGAAAAAAAGCATCTCGCGATATTCCAGGCGGAGGACGTTCTCGGAACCAACCTGTCTACGTGGAAGATGCCATAGGACACCACCCCCGTAGTTCACTGCGTTCCCGGTCAGGAAATAGCGTGTGTATCCGGTGGTGATGAACGGGAGGATCAGCTTTGAGCTCTTCCGGGGCGGGTTCCAGGTTGGTTGCCAGTTGACGGAGAATGTCCCATCGACAGGCGTCTTAGCAGTTGGCCCGGCGACACCCAGATCCAAAAATAAGCCTCCATTCGATCCGAGATGTGGGAACCGTCCGGTGCTATACAGACCCAGGAAGACACCGGCACTGCCACTCCCGGTACCTGAAGAACCGTAGAAGCCTGTAGCAAGCCCCCCATGATCTGGGTCGTTTGAGGTTTGCCCATGAATCTCGGGAATTGAGAAGCAGAGGATGACCAGTAAAAGCAGGAATCCTTGTCGCGGCATGTTTTCGTCTCCGCAGCAAGATTGCGTCCCCCTTCCGGTCGTCAGGCCAAAACTTGGGACACTTTCGCAAGTGTCCCGGTCTTCATGGAAACTGTTTCCCGTCGAAAAGAATCAGTTTCCCCACTTCGCCGCAGCAGCGCGTTGCTGTGGCGAACCGAAGTTGCCGAAGTCGATGGTCGGCATCTGGCGGGTCATGCCCTGCGGTGTCGTTTCCGACCAAGAAACCGTCCGAGTGAAAGGGCGGTTTTCCCCTTGCCGGTATTTGTCGACGATCTTCACCGTGATGCGTGAACCATGCTTCAGCAGGTCGCTCCATCTGGATTCGAGGTCGTGGTAACTGCCCCCCGGTCCGCGAAACGCCTCCTGCAGCCCCTTCGGAGCGAAGGTGTTCATGTTGGGGTTCTGAACACCGAGGTTCTCCAAACCACCGGGCGCGCCGAACTGGATACCGATCAGATGTCCGGCATGTTCGCCCGTGTGCCGTGAGACCTGCGTCTGCGCATAGACACTGCGATGCGTCATCACCTGGCCGGGCACGCCGAGTTCTCCGGAAGCCTCCTTGTAGGTGATGCCGCCCTGGGTGCGAAGCGGCGGAAAGTGAAATCGTTTGCTGATATCCGGCAGGGCCATGGGTCTGTGATCCTCCTCGCGCCGCGAGTCTATCAAAGCGATGTGTACGCTTCAATGCGGGAGTGACCTTCCGCAAGACACGAAAGTCTGATCGTTTCTATGAGCTCATGCATACTTCGGTGTTATGAAATCGGCATGTACGCATTGAACGTTGCCGCATATCCTGCTGCTGTGCTTCCCGCCAGGGAGAGCAGGGTCGTTCCCTGTTCCTGCGAGGCATAGACCCTGTCTCCCGCATTGGTCGTAGGATTCTTGCCCTCACTGGAATAAGGCGCGACTGAAGTACTGAGTGTGTCGATCAGCGTCTGATCGAAGAACACCTGCATCGTGTTGCTCCCGCTGTTGTCGGTCATGTCATACGACGACCGGAAACGCATATGAATATGCGTGGTGCGGCCTGAATACCAACCCGGAATGATGGTTGTGAATTGCACTTTTCCAGACGAGTCCGACAATTGGTAGCCGCGCAGCCAGCTTTGCCCAACAGTCGATTCGACACTTTCGGCGGAATAAATCCCTGAAGCATTGCAGTGCCAGATATCCACCTGCACGTTCTGCATCGGGGAACAACTGTTCTTGCTGTCGAAGACATAAACCGTGAGCACGAAGGGAACACCGGCCTGCACGCTGCTGCCGTCGAGGTTGGAAAGAATGTTGCTCCGGTCGTATCCGGAAGCGCTGTCATCGACGAAATACGGCCCTTCTTCTCCCTCCGCCGTCGAGCTGCACGCGGAAGACGACCCGGCGGTGATGCTGAGGCTGACCGTAGCGGACGTGCTCGCGGCATAGGATGTATCGCCACCGTAAGCTGCCTTCAACGTATGTGTTCCTGCTGTGCTGAAGCTCGCGGGAAAGGTAGCTTTTCCCGAGGAGAGCGTTCCCGTCCCAAGCGCCGTGGACCCGTCATAAAACGTTACCGTGCCGCTGGCTGCGGAGGGAGAGACAGTTGCGGTCAACGTGACACTCGTACCCGTGCTTGCGGTGGCCGGCGAAGCAGACAACGAGGTTGTGGTTGCTGTGGTCCCACTCGACGTGCTGGTGCTTGCGCTGCCTCCGGAGCCGCAGCCTGCGGCGGCGGCCAAGGCGCTCATGCTGATTAAGCGCATGGCTACGCGGCGATCGAGGCGCGGACACCAATGGTGGCCCTCGTGTTCTTCGTCAATTTCGGTGTATGCCTGTGGGCCGTTCTTCAGCATTGATTCCCTCGCAAATGGACGTGACGTCCTTGATGCTGGAAATAGACGGGACCTGAAAACATCCGGATTACGAGCTATTGCAAAGCAATTCCAAAGAACACAATGCATATGGTGAATGAAACTTCGTCCCTCAAAAAGGTGTCTATGTGATAGGCCTTCGTCCCGCATGCCCGAATACATGAACGTGCCTGTCGCCGGTAATACGCCGTTAACAGCGCCTGAGAATCGAGCGTTCTACCCTGCGCTTGACGGCATGCGCGCCGTCGCGTTCACGCTTGTCTACCTCATCCACTACCTGCGGCTTCCCTGGGGATGGTCGGGCGTCAACATCTTCTTCGTCCTGTCGGGATTCCTGATTACCGGCATCCTGTTGGACACGCGCGAAGACCGGCATCGCGCGCGCAACTTCTATGTTCGCCGTACGCTCCGCATCTTCCCGCTGTACTACGGTGTGATGCTTGCCTTCCTTCTCCTTCATCCGCTGCTTCACTGGCAGTGGACGCGGGCGTGGCTGGCATGGCCGTTGTATCTGGGCAATTTTCTGCGCTTTGCCGGACCCAGCGCCGCGATCGATGGCTCGGCGCTGGAACACGCGGCCGACGGCTGGCTGATCTTGGGCCGCTTTCCGCATGCCAGCCTTTACGTGGGCCACTTCTGGTCGCTGTGCGTGGAAGAACAGTTCTATCTGTTCTGGCCGTGGGTCGTGTTCCTGGTGCGCAACCGCAAGGCGCTGCTCTGGATCTGCGGCAGCGTTGTGGTTCTTACGCCGATTGCGCGGGTGGTCCTGGAGTTCACAGCAACCCCATGGCTGATCGAACGCGAACTGCTGTACAGGTTCACACCGCTGCAACTGGATTCGCTGCTGCTGGGCGCGCTGCTGGCCTTGCTGTGGCGAGGCGCACATCGTGATCTGCTGGTTCGCATCGGCACGTTAGCCGCGCCACTGCTGCTGCTGGCGGCTGCGGTGTATGCATGGGTAGTGCTCAAAGATTTCAGCTTGATTGGATTTTCGAGTTATCCGTATCCCTGGTGGAAGTTCGCCCTGGGCCTGAGCTATATCAACATCACCGCCGCCGCGGTGCTGCTCGCCTGCCTGCGCGCGGGAACCGCGTTCCATTCGCTTCTAAGCGCGCCTGCGCTGCGCTGGATTGGCCGAATCAGTTACGGCGCCTATGTCTTTCACAACATCTTCCATGACGTCTATGTGCATGCCCTGACCGCACTTGCACACCATGTCCCGCTTTCCTCCAGCGCGCAGACGGTTGGCGCGGCGCTTCTCGGATACCCGTGTACGCTGGTCATCGCCTGGTTCAGTTATCGCTTCTTCGAGTCTCCATTCCTGAATCTCAAGGAGCGCTTCACGCCGCGCCGGGTCGAAGCAGCCCCCTGATCGTCCTGAAGCACCGGGCATTCCTTCCCTGGGGCAGGCGAGCGCGTCTCAAGGAATGGATCTGCTTCCAGGAGATCCTGCCCGAAGTCATGGGCGAAAGCAAAAGCAGATCTCTCCATTGCGCGACGGTGAAGCTGTCCGCTTCGGTCGAGATGGCAGAGCGGTGGGATCACAATCAAGCAGCTGATCCCCTACGAGGATGACAGAAAGAAAGGCAACGGCAAAAGCATTGGGCGCGTTAACCCTCTTTTCACGCGCGTGAATAATTTCGTTTGACAGTCCACGGCACGCTGCGGCCCAATGGATTCGCTCGGCCGCACCACACTTTTCTTCAAGGATGCACATGGACTCCGGCTCACCCCGTCTGGGATATTCGCTTCGCTTTGCCGCGAGCCTTCTTCTCGCGCTCTCGCCGCTCTCAAGCTTCGCCGCGGAGAAAAAGCTGCATGTGTGGCTGACCACGGCCGACAAAGCCAATCTTGTGAAAGAGCAGTCCAGCCTGACGTTTGGAGGACAGGATCAGCACGCCAGCCCCGCTCTGCTGGTGAATGACGAAATCAGCTATCAGACCATCGACGGTTTCGGCCATGCGCTTACCGGCGGCACCGCGCAGTTGATGATGAAAATGTCCCCCGCCGCGCGCACCGCGCTCTTGAAAGAAATGTTCGGCGCCGCGCCCGGTCAGGGCCACATGAGCTATATCCGCGTCAGCATCGGCGCCTCCGACATGAACGACCATGTCTACACCTATGACGACATGCCGGCGGGCAGCACAGACCCTGATCTCAACCATTTTTCGCTCGATCCGGATAAAGCGGACGTCATTCCGGTACTGAAAGAAATTCTCACTATCCAACCGGGCATCAAGATCCTCGCCTCGCCATGGACGGCGCCGGTGTGGATGAAGGACAGCGGGCTGCCTAAAGGCGGCACTCTCAAGAAAGACTTCTATCCCGCCTATGCCCAGTACCTGGTGAAGTATCTGCAGGGCATGCAGGGGCTGGGCATTCCAATCGCCACGATCACCGTGCAGAACGAGCCTGAGAATCCGCACAACACACCCAGCATGGTACTCACGGCGGAACAGGAAGCAGACTTCATCGGCACAGCGTTTGGCCCTGCGCTGGAAAAGGCAGGTCTGCACACGGAGATTGTCGCGTTCGATCACAACTGCGATCACCCGAACTATCCCATCACGGTGCTGAAGGATCCTCTGGCCGGCAAGTACACGGGTGGCGCCGGCTTCCATCTCTACGCCGGGCAAATCACCGCGCTGAGCGTTACCCATGACGCCGCGCCGATGAAAGACATCTTCTTCACCGAGCAACTGGTTTTACCGCGCCGCACAGCAACCGACTTCAATGTGGCGGATCCGATGGCGCGGGTGCTGATCGGCGCCACCAACAACTGGAGCCGCAACGTTTTGCTGTGGAACCTGGCCGCCGATCCGCAAAGCGGACCGCACACCGGCGACGGCGGCTGCCCTATCTGCTCAGGCGCGGTGACGCTCGATGGAGACACGGTCACGCGCAATCTCGCCTACTACGTGACGGCACAGATCACGCCCTTCGTGCCTGCAGGCTCCGTGAGGATCTTCTCTGCCGTGCTTGGCTACTCCTCAGGTGGCCACATTCCGTTTACGCTGCCCAACGTTGCTTTCCGCACACCGGACAATCAGTTCGTGCTGCTTGTCGCCAACACGAACAAGGCGCCGGTCACATTCCCCATCCGCTTCAAGGGCAAGGACGCGATGGCGACCCTGCCTGCGGGCGCCGTCGCCACCTACGTTTGGTAAACGTCCCTCCACGCTAATTTCTGCCAGGAGCTTTCGCATGTTGCGTCGCTTGTTATTTATTGTTGCCGCCGTTTCCATCGCCGCCGGAAGCCTTTCCGCGCAGTCGTTTTACCCCGAGCGTCTCCACGATGCGACCGCGGTCTACCTCTCAGGCGCGAAAGGCGACGGAGTTGCCGACGACACGGCCGCCTTGCAGGCAGCCATCGACAAGGTGGCCGACACGACCCATCAGGGCATCCTGTTCGTTCCCCAGGGACGTTATCGCATCACGCACACGCTCTTTGTCTGGCCGGGCGTCCGAGTCATCGGCTGGGGTGAACATCGGCCAGTCATTGTGCTTGGAGCCAACACGGCTGGCTACCAGGAGGCACCCGCCTACATGGTGATGTTTACCGGAGGCCGCACCGGCGAGCGCCGCCGCGGAGGCTTGCAGCCTCCACCCAACGCGCCACGCCGCGAGCCTGTGCCTTTCCGCGGCACCGTACCACCGACACTGAATGTCGTGGATGCCAACCCGGGGACGTTCTATTCCGCGATGAGCAACATCGACTTCGAGATCGGTGACGGCAACCCGGGCGCGGTCGGCATCCGGTTCCACATCGCGCAGCATTGCTTCCTCACCCACATGGACTTCCACATCGGCTCCGGCATGTCCGCGCTGCAGGACATCGGCAACGAAGCGGAAGATCTGCACTTCTTCGGTGGACGCTACGGCATCATGACCGGGCGGCCTTCGCCCGGCTGGCAGTTCGCGTTGATCGACTCCACCTTCCAGGACCAGCGCGACGCCGCAATCCACGAACATGAGGCAGGTCTTGCGCTGATCCACGACACCTTCCGCAATGTGCCGACAGCCGTAGAAATCGAACCGAAGTTCATTGAAGAGCTGTGGATCAAGAACTCGAAGTTCGAGAACATCTCCGGCCCCGCCGTCATCATCAGCGCGGAAACGTCGCGGCTTACCGAGATCAATCTGCAGAACATTTCGTGTGACCGCGTGCCGGTCTTTGCGAAGCTCCGGGAAAGCGGCAAAACCTTCGACGGCAAGCCGGGCAAATACTTTGTCACCAACTTCACCCACGGCTTGATCTTCGACAATCCGGTATCCAAGGGGGTCTTCGATTCGAGACTGAGTATCGCAGCCTCCGCGCCGGCGAACACGGATGCACCTGCAATTACACCTCTGCCTTCGCAAGCCGGGTGGGTCAACGTGCTGGAACATGGCGTCAAGGGTGATGGCACAGCCGACGACACCGCAGCGCTGCAGCACCTGGTGGACACCGAACACATCCTGTACCTGCCCAGCGGCCGCTATAAGCTCACCGACACATTGAAGCTCAGGCCCGATACCGTTCTCATCGGCCTGCATCCCAGCACGACGCAGCTCGATCTTGCCGATAGCACACCCGGCTTCGACGGCGCCGGTCCTGCAAAGGCTCTGTTGCTGACGCCACAGGGCGGCCACAACATCGTGGAAGGCATTGGCCTGTGGACGGGCGGGATCAACAGCCGCGCTGTCGCAGCGATGTGGCAGGCGGGGCCCGACTCGCTGATGGACGATGTGCGTTTCCTGGGTGGGCACGGCACCAACAATCCAGACGGCACGCGCATGAACCCGTACAACAGCACGCACGGCGGCGATCCCAACCCGCTCTATCGTTGGGACGCGCAGTACCCGAGCCTCTGGATCACCAACGGCGGTGGCGGCACCTTCACCGACATCTGGACGCCGGACACGTTTGCTCAGGCCGGCCTCTATATCTCCGATACGAAGACGGAAGGCCACGTTTACGAGCTTTCCAGCGAGCATCACGTGCGCAATGAGGTCAAGATCAACCGCGCCAGCAACTGGGAGATCGTCGCTTTGCAGACCGAAGAAGAACGCGGTGAAGGCGGTTTCTGCCTGCCGCTCTCCATCCAGGACTCCAGCAACATCACCATCGCGGAAATGCACGCGTACCGTGTGGTTTCCAGTTTTCAGCCGTACCCCGAAACCATTCACGTCAACGGCTCGCATGATATCCACTTCCGCAACCTGCATATTTATTCGGACAGCAAAGCGGTCTTCGATGCCTCGGTGCGTGACGATGACAGCAACACCACCAACCACGAGCTCGAGATTGCAGCGCTCAACATCACGGCCTCGGGCAGCGCGAAGGCCCTTCCGCCAGCGGCAACAGCCAAGCGCCTTGCCGGCGGTTTCTTCAATGCGGCCAGCCCGGCCCTCGATCCCAAAGGACGGCTCTACTTCATCGATCAAATGAAGCAGCACATCTACCGTTACACGCCCGCCAGTGGGCGCCTTGAGATCGTGCGCGACAATCCCATCGATCCCGGCAACATCTTCTTCGACAAGGCCGGACATCTGATGATCGTTTCGTACATCGGCACGGGTACGGTCTACACCGTGGATCCCGATGCGCCGGCAACCGAACTCCAGGCGTTGAAGGCGGAGCCCATCGCCGCGCATCCGGAAGCCACGCCTATCCTTGCAGTCGACCACTGGCGCTTCGATAGTGAGCGGCAGACCGACATAGGTGGCCGCAAACCCTGGGCCTATATGTCTCCTGACGGCACGACGTTCCTGCCCGCGGGCGACGACTTCGTGGGCGGAGCGCTGTACTACGGCACCAAGATGGCCGACGTATTGCGCGCATTCAAGCTCGCACCCGCGACGCCCGGCAAGACCTTCTACGTGACCGATGAAGGCCAGAAGAAGACCTTCAGCGCGCATGTCGCGCCCGATGGCTCACTCACCGACGTCAAGCTCTTCACCATGCAGGGCGGTGAAAGCGTGACGGCAGCTCCAGATGGAAACGTCTACATTGCCGCGGGTGAGATCTATGTCTACAGCCCTGCAGGCAAGTTGCTGGGACAGATCGATGTGCCTGAGCGTCCGACTGGCCTGATCTTCGGAGGCCCCGGCGGCCGCACACTCTACATCACCGCACGCACGTCGCTCTACTCCGCTCCCATGTGGCACGGAGCATCCGTGGCGCAGATGGCGGCTACGCCGTCGAAATGAGCTGCGGATTCAACACTCAATCTCCATCGCGGTGGCGCTCTATCCTTGGCGGAGTGGCCGTGGCTTGGGAGGATTCGAGCGCCAACGGCGCGTTCTATACCAGCATAGGGCGAAGCCCTATGTACCCAAGGTGTAGAGGCCAAGGGCTGAAGGCCCGCCCTATGCCTTTGTGGTGGGATATAGGTCGGGCTTTCAGCACTCAATCTCCTATTGCCACTGAACCTGGGGCTTCTGCACCCCAGTGAGCAAGCTCACTGGGGATCCGCTTTTCACAAAGAACGTGAAAGGATGGGCCCCCCCGAAAACATGGCCGACGAAGATTCTCCGACCATGCTTAACTCAATACTTTCTGGAAGTTCTTACACACAACCTTCCCTAGCTATCTATAGCTACTTCGTCACTTCCAGCGTTGCGTGATTCGTACGCTCGGTGCTGCTGTCACCGACCCACACATCGAACGTGCCCGGCTCAATGCCCCACTTGCGTGTAGCGCCGCTCCAGAAGCTCAGATCGTTGGTATCGAGTGTCAACGTGACCGTCTTCGTCTCACCCGCCTTCAACGCAACGCGCCGGAAGCCCTTGAGTTCGCGTGCCGGCCGCGACGCGCTGCCTGCGCGCTGATGCGTATACAACTCCACCACTTCATCGCCTGGGACATCGCTCGCGTTCTTCACATCCACCGAAACCTCAACGCTCTTGCCGGCGCCAACACTCGGAGCCGCGAGCTTGAGATTGCTGATTGTGAACGTTGAATAGCTCAGGCCGAAACCAAATGGATACAGCGGCGAGCTTGGCCCATCCCAATACATCTTGTCGGTATCCCGGGGAATCTGGGTGAGGTAACGGTTGTAATAGAGTGGCTCCTGCCCAACTGACCGCGGGAACGTAACCGGCAGCTTGCCGCCGGGATTCGCGTCGCCGAACAACACGTCCGCCACGGCATTGCCGCCTTCCGTGCCGGGATACCAGGCTTCGAGAATGGCAGGCACGTTTTTGGAAGCCCACTCGATCGCCAGGGGACGGCCGTTCAGCAGAACCAGCACCACAGGCTTACCGGTTGCGACCGCCGCTTCAAGCAGCTTCTCCTGGTCGCCGGGAAGGTCCAGCGAGGAACGTGAGGCACGCTCGCCGTTCATGTTCTGCGCTTCGCCCATCACCAGCACCGCGACATCGCTGGCCTTGATGGCATCCAGCGCGGTAGCGAAGGCTGCCTGCTTCTCATCGGGAGTCTTCAGTGTTGCGGGAGGCTCAGGAAATTGCGGATCGAAGATCGAGGCACCGGTGCGGGCGATCTCGACACCTTTCGCGAACTTCAACGCATCGGGCGCAGAAGCATACTTCGCGCGGATACCTTCCAGCACGCTCACCGCGTCCGCAGGATGGCTGCCCAACGACCACGAACCGGTAATGTCCACCTTCGAATCCGCCAGCGGACCGACGACAGCAATCTTCGTACCCGCTTTCAATGGCAGTAGCTTGCCTTCATTGCGCAACAACACAGCGGTACGCGCACCGGCTGCGCGAGATGCGGCGCGCTGTTCCGGCGTAACAAGCTGCGAGGCCGCCGCTGCCGGCTCGGCATACGGATGGTCGAAGAGGCCAAGCTCGTACTTCACACGCAGGATGCGCCGCACGGCATCGTCAATCACCGCTGCCTTCACCGCGCCGCTGGCTACAGCTGCGGCCATCGTGTCGCGAAAGACGTGGCTGGTCATCTCCATGTCCATGCCGGCGTTCGCGGCGATGGCGCCTGCGTCCTGCTTATTCTTCGCCATGCCGTGGGTCACGAGGCTCTGCACCGCATCCCAATCGCTGACGATGAAGCCCTGGAATCCCCAACCGTCTTTCAGCACGTCGCGCATCAGCCATTTGTTACCCGCGCCGGGAACACCATTGAGATCCATATAAGCAGTCATGAAGGTTCCGGCGCCCGCCTCCTCGGCGGCGTGGAACGGAGGCAGGTACACATTCTGCAGATCGGAGTCGCTGATGTCGGCAGAGTCGTAATCGCGGCCGCCGGGCGCGGCGCCGTAGCCGGCATAGTGCTTCACACAAGCCACGATGCTGTCCGCGTTGCTCAACTTGTCGCCCTGGAAGCCGCGCACCTGCGCCGCCGCCATCTGTTGGCCAAGATACGGATCTTCGCCGGCGCCTTCCATGATGCGTCCCCAGCGGGCGTCGCGGGCAATATCGACCATGGGAGCGAACGTCCAGCGCACGCCTACCGCGGAAGCTTCGCGCGCTGCCATACGCTGCCCACGCGTGGCGAGATCAGGATCGAACGAAGCCGCCATCGCCAACGGAACGGGATATTCGGTCCGAAAGCCGTGGATCACGTCGAACCCGAAAAGAATGGGGATGTGGAGGCGCGCTTTTTCCATCGCCAGGTGCTGCAGCCTGTTGATCTCCGCCGCGTCCGTAATGAACAGGAACGAGCCTACGTGACCCTTCAGGATCTCTTCATCGCGAGTCGCATTGTCGGGAGTATTGAGCGCAATCTGGCTCATCTGCCCGACCTTTTCTTCCAGCGTCATCTGTTTCATCAGGTCACTGATGAACTTCTCCTCTTTGGCGTCCGTGCGCGGAAAACTCTGTGCCAGCAGCGGCGCGTGTGCGCTGGAAAAAGCAACCGACAAGGCCACAACACTGACGCCCGTACGAAGAAAATTGCGAAAAGACACGATGAAGACTCCTGGAAACAATAGCTTGCTTGGAGGACTGGAATCGGCTGTTGAGCCGAATTCAATCGCCCGTTGATGAGAAAGTTCGTGCCTGAACACTTAACCTGCGGATGCCATTCACAACTCTGCGCAATCGATGACCTTCAGCATCGTAAACGGCTACTTACCCGGTGGGAAAGTTCTTTGTTGCAGAGTTTCCCCTTGATTCAACCGGTAGAACATATCCACGGCGACATCGTGAAACACCTGCGGCGCCCCACCCGGCCAGGACACTTCCAACGTGTCGATCTTCTTCGCCGCACCCAACCCGAAATGCAGTCTCAGATCGCTTTGCGAAAGGTAGCTGCCCCCGGAACGCACCTCGCCAAGCTGCGTGATCCCGCCAGCGGTGACCCGGACTCGCGCATTCAGTGCCAGCCTATTCCGGGGAGACCCCTTGAGTTCCAGGCTGATCCAGTGATTGGCTGGATTCGGCTTCGACGACAGGATCATTGGTCCGCCAGTAAGATTTTCAATCACCACATCCAGCGCGCCGCGATTGAATAGATCGCCCACCGCGAGACCGCGGCTGACCTGAGGTGCCGTAAGCGCGGAGCTTACCTTCGGCGTCGCTTCCGCAAACGTTCCGTTGTGCTGATTCAGAAACACCAGCGCCGGTTCACGGTAGTGGATCCCCAGCTTCGCGCTGTCCACCTGCGGATACACATGGCCGTTCACCAGGATCAGGTCCTGCCATCCAGAGTTGTCGAGGTCAAGAAAGGCGTCGCCCCAGCCGACATACGGCTCCGTCGCATGAGCCACACCCGCACTATGCGCGACATCGGTAAAGTTGAGTGAGCCTTCATTGCGGTACACGGCCATGTATTCGTCACTGAAGTGGCTGACCGCTACGCTCATGCGCCCTTTATTTTCAAAGTCGCCGACCGCAACACCCATGTTGGCCTGTTCCACCCCGTCTTCGCTGACCGCGACGCCGGAGTCGAAACCAATCTCCTTGAACGTGCCGTCGCCTTCGTTGTGATACAGGTAGTTGGCCTCACCGTCGTTGGCCACAAACAGATCAAGCTTGCCGTCGTTGTCGAAGTCGGTCCATACGGCTCCCAGACCGAAGAAGTGTTTCGGATCATCAACGCCGGCCTTCGCCGCGACCTCGGTGAACGTGCCGTCTCCGTTGTTGTGGTACAGGGCGTCAGGAGAACCCTTCAGGCCTCGCGGACCGCATTGCACTGCGACGTCGTGATACTGGCAGGTCTTCTTCGAACCGAATTCGGGAAGGTCTTTCAAATTGAGATCGACATAGTGCGGCACGAACAGATCAGGCCAGCCATCGCCGTCATAGTCGCCCCATACCGCGCCGGTCGCCCACCCGGAGTCTTTCGCCAAACCAGATCGGAATGTAACGTCCGTGAAGGTGCCGTCACCGTTGTTGTGATACAGCACCACACCGCCAAAGCAACTCACCAGGAGGTCTGGATGGCCGTCGTTGTCGTAGTCGGCGACCGAGGCGCCCATTGCCCAGCACGGATAGCCCACGCCCGCCTTGTCGGTCACATCGGTGAAGGTGCCGTCATGGTTGTTGTGATACAGCGCACTCCTGGCTCTCTTTTCGGCCATCGCCATCGAAACGCTGGGCGCGTTGGTGAGATAGATGTCGGGCCAGCCGTCGCCGTCATAATCGATCAGCGCGACTCCACCGCTCATCGACTCGACGATATAGCGCTGCTCAGGGCTGGAAAGATGTTCGAAGTGAATACCGGTCTTGGCGGTCACATCCACGAGCTGCGGCAACGTAACCGTGACGGCCGGTTTCTGGGAAGCCGGCGGCTTTTGCGAGCCGTGCGCCGGCGCCTGTCCCAGGAGCATCACTGCGCAACCCGGTACCAGGGACACGAGCGCGCCGAGCAGGAAAGCCCGCAGAGTATGCATCATTTACGGCTTCGCCCCATTCTTGTTGGCCGATCCCATACCCGCCTCATTGGCGTCCGGTCCACCCGGTGTAGCGAGCCGCATTCCACGATAGGTTTCGCGAAGCTTCTCCTTGAGGTCCTTGATCTTCTGGTAGGCCGTCAGTTCGCGTTTTGCATCCTCTGGCCGATGCAGCTTGCGGTACAGCGCGCTCAGGCGATAGTGCGCGAGCATGTTGCCAGGATCCGCCGCGATCACTCCCAGCAGCAGCGGAAGTGCTTTTTCGTCCTGTCCGCCTTCACTCAGAACGCGAGCCATGCCCAGCGCCGCATCCGCATTGCTGGGCTGAATGGCCAGCGCCTTTTGATAGGACTTTTCCGCGCCTGCCATGTCGTTGCGGTCCGCATGGATGTCACCCAGCCGCGTCAGCGACATGGTGTCGTTCGCATTCTGCTTGAGCGCGAGTGTGTATTCGGCTTCCGCCTGTGCCCGCTCCGAGGTGCTATCCGAAACCCGGAGCAACTCACCAAGCTCGTAGTGGATGCCCGGCAGGTGCGGCTCCAGGGCGATCGCTTTGCGAAGGGTTACGATGGACGCGGGATAATCCCGCACCCGCTCCAACTCATGCGCAATTGCCTGCTGCATGCGGCCTGAGGCCGGTGCATTCAACGAGAGGTTGAGAAGAGATTGACCGGCGAGATCGCTGTACACGCGGTAGCCGGCGTAAAGAACCTCGGGATCGTCGGGAGCGACCGCCTGCAATGTCTGCAACGCTGTCGCAGCGCCGCCGAGGTCGTCCGTCGCGGTGTCAACCTCCACCAGCTTCAATCCAACATCTTTACGCAGCTTGGCCTCTTTGGAGTCGCCCGCGAGCCCACTGAGCGCGATGCCGAGATCGAGCTTCGCCGCATCAGCCTGACCCAGCGCGGCCTCCGCCTGACCCAGCAGTGCGTGGAGCTTTCCAGCTTGAATCGCGTTCATCGCTCCCGAAGATTGCAGGGCTGTGCGCAAAGGGCTCAGCGCTTGTTTGTAGTCGTTCTGAAAATAGAGAAGGACCCCGAGGTTTGCCTGCGCATCGACATTACCGGGTTCCATCGTGACCAGCGCCTGGAATTCGGGAATCGCTTTCTCCGGGTGACCGGCCTTGAGCGCCGCATTCGCGCGAGCCGCATGTTCACTCGCGGAAACACTTCCCGGGGCCTGCGCCATAAACCTCGTTGGCCACATCACTGAAATGGCGATTGCGGCGACGCATCCGGGAACCCGTTTTGAAGACCAAGTAAGCACAAAAGAAATTAGAGCATCCTCGTTCAGTGCAGAGCAAAAGAAACGGGCGGAAGCAACTTGGGTTGCTCCCGCCCGGTGGAGTGAGGAGTTGTTAGAAGGAGAATCGTCCGCCAAGCTGCATGACTCGGCCGCCAACGATCGTGCTGGTGATCTGGCCGGCATTACCACTGCTCAGCGACGTGCCGGGCAGACCAAACACCGGGTGGTTCAGGGCGTTGGTCGCGTCGATACGAAGCTGGAACTTGTAGCGGTCCTTGTACAGGTTGAACGTCTTACCCAGCGACAGGTCGAGTTGCTCGTAGCCGGGGCCATAGATGCTGTTGCGGGCCACGTTGCCGAGCGTCGCGTCTTCGGGGATACGGAAGGCAGGAGTTGAATCCCCGCCGGGATTGCAAGTGCTACCCGCACCAGCTCCGCAGACACCTGAGTCCACAGATTGTTTGGGAGCCGTTGTTGTCGAGTTGTTGATATACGAAGTGTTGTACCAGTGATTGATGCTGCGGTTCTTGGGACTGTTCGCATTCGCCAGGAAGACCGGGTAGATATTACCCGAGCCAAGGTAGTTGTTGATGCCGAGCGTACTTCCGGTCGGCACCGTCACTGTGAGCGGGTTACCCGTCTGCAGAGAGAAGTTGGCAGCAAGCTGCCAGCCGCCAACAACCTCATCGGCGATCGCATTTTTATTCATGAACATCTGACCACGGCCAAACGGCAGCTGATAGGTCGCGGTGCCCTTGAATGCGTGGCGAACGTCGAAGTTGGACGGACCGTAGTTCTGACCGGGAGCGTTCGCGTTCTGGTAGGTAGTAGTTCCATTACGGCTGCCCCACGCCGAGGAATCAAACTCGTCAAGGAACTTCGACCAGACATAGCTCATCTGGAAACCGACGCTGTGCGCCAGACGGCGGTTGAAGGTGGCCTGCATGGAGTTGTAGTTGGCATCACCGTCATACACGTTGCCGGTGATCCCCTGATATTGCGGATAAGGACGCTGAGCGGTGATGTTGCCGCCGGACTTCGCGGCAGCAATCCGTGAAAGCGGTACCTGGTTAATATCGCGGCTGAAAACGAGGTTGACGGAACGGCTGCCGACGTAGGCGAGCGTTGCCGACATGTTCGCACCGATCTGCTTTTCGAGCGAGATGTTGTATTGGTGAATCTTGGAGGTCGGCGTAGTCTGAGGATTGTAGCTGACACCTTGCCCATTGAAGGCTGAGTTACTGGTGCTCGCCGTGACGTAGGGATAAGTGGTGGTGGTCGACAGGATGCCGATCGGCGTAGCGCCATTGCTCGCGTCCGACTGGCTTCCCTGCGAACCGAAGGCGGAACCTTCGCCACTGCCAAACGTGTCAAGACTCCACAGATAGGCATACATACCGTAGCCGCCGCGAAGGACCGTGCCCGGCCGCCACTGATAAGCAAACCCTACGCGTGGAAGGAAGGTGTCGTACACATTGTTCTGTATCTGCGTGCGGCCATGGTCCTTATTGTTAGCAAACCACATCGCACCCAGTGTGCCGGTCGCACTGTTAGTCACCATCGGGTCAAATGTACGCTGGTTGCCCTTACCGTCGGACCAGCCTTCCATGATCTGATAGCGCAGGCCAATGTTGATGGTGAGGTTTGGTTTGATCTTCCAGTCGTCCTGTGCGAACATCTGGGGCGCTTTCTGGCGGCCCGCGAATTCAGGCGTTACCTGGGCGCTCCAGTTCTGCACGTTGCCCAGCAGGAAGTCGGCATAGCCGTTGCCGCCTGGTGAAGCGCAGTTGCCGCACGCGGTATAGGTTCCGGTGAAGCCGAAGGTACCGGCATTGATATTGCCCCAGGCAGTCGAGTTGTCCTGGAAGATCAGGTATTCGCCGCCGAAGTGCAGAACGTGCTGGCCGCGAATCATGGTCACAATGTCCGACGGATCGTAGTTATGTTCCTTGTAGATCGCGTTGGTCGATGGTGAGATACCGACATAGCTGGTGATGTTGAAGCTGGGAAGAAGATCGGCCTTCAGAGAAGGAATGCCAAATTGAGTGCCGACGCCTTTACCCAAGGTCTGTGGCGTGTAGAAGTTGAGCTGGTTGGTATAGCCGAAGCGCGCTTCGTTGATCATGCGGGGGCTGATGTTCCACACGTCGGTGAGTTGTGCGTTGTAGCTGTCGACGTCACCGAGTTCGCAGTTGATCGGGCAGGGCAGGGAACCAACGACCAGCGCCGGGTTGTCGCGCTTGGTGACCGAACCGGTGATGCGATTTTTGGGGTTGACGTCGTAGTCGAAACGGCCAAAGTATTTATTGAACGGGTTCGAGCCGCGAACGCCATAGGCGTAGTTGTTGGTAACAACGCCGGCAGCGTTGGTTGTCGTGGTTCCCGGTACATTGGCGTTGGGCAGAGGAAGCAGCTTCTGCACATTCAACGCAGCCGGATCGAAGTGTGTGAGTTGGTTGTTGGTGAACTGAGTGCGCTGGGTTTTGCCGCCAACCACGGTCGTGGTGGAAGGATCGTAAATCGGGGCCAGAGCCGAAAAGTCGCCAGTACGCATCGCCGCCGTCGGCACCGTGATGTAACCGGTGGATGAGCTGAGGCTGACCGTTTTGTCGAAGTTGAAATAGAAGAACAGTTTGTTCCTCATGACGGGTCCGCTTACGGCGCCGCCATAGTTATCGAACTTGTGATACTTGTGGGTTGTGCAGCAACGGTTGAAATAGCTGCGTGCATCGAACGCTTCGTTCTGGGTGTAGTCATACAGCGACCCATGCCAGGTGTTCGAACCGCCCTTTGAGATCTGGTTGAACGACGCGCCACCAATGCCATACTGCGCCGAGAACGCCGAGGTGTTCACCTGGACTTCCTGCACAGTCTCAAACACCGACACGTCCGCGTTTCCGGAATGCGAAAGCGACGACGAGGCACCGTCATTCAGAACCGCGTTATAAGGCAGGTTGCCGTTGATGGAAAGAGCTTGCCCGGTAGCGCCGGAGTAGGAAGCAGCGCCGCTCGCGCCGGGGAGGAACTTTACAAAATTCTGCCAGTCCTGACCGACGTTAGGGCGCGCCTGCATTTCGCGCGCGTCAAGGATGGTCGACTGTTCGCCGCTTTCCGTCTTGATCAGCGGAACGTCCGTCGTCACCACGACTTCCTGCGTGACTTCGCCAGGCTTCAACTGGGCATCGACGGCGACTGTCTGCACATTCAATGTCAGGGAAGAGCGGACGAAGGTCGAAAAACCAGGGTGGCTGAAGGTGATTTTGTATTGGCCAGTGACGAGTGGACCGGTATCGTAAATGCCGTCACCATTGGTGGTAAAGGTCTTGGTAACGCCTTTTTCCAGGTCCAATACGGTAATGGTTGTGTCGGGGATCACGGCGCCGCTGGCGTCAGTGACAAGCCCACGAATGTCGCCGGAATTGCTGTTCTGGCCCTGTACCGCCGGCACAGCCAGAATCAGCGCTAACCCTAGCGCAGACCAAAGTTTAATTTTCATGTTGCTGCCTCCAAAGTAGTACAACTTTCGGTTGAACACGGACTCTCCCTTTAGGCGGAGAGCATCTGGTTATTCCGAATGCGGCAGCCATTCAAAGTCACGCAATGCACTTTAGTCAAGCGTTTTTATGCGCAGAACCATGAGGATCACGCCACGCGCCGGATCGGATGGCTGGCAACGTTCTCAGTCAGACAAGTTATCGCTATCATTCGCGAAACCTGTCTGACCGATTCGGCGTCGCCGAAATCTCGCGATGCCGGTGAATTTAGTTACCGCGCTCGACGCAGAGCGACATAATCACGTCCCAGGTAGAGCCGGTATCCCTCACCGGCACGCTCGGCGACGATCTGCAAAGGGCGCGGACGCGTCAGTCCGGCATCGTGGACAACCGGCACATGGAACAGCTCGGTCCCCGCAAGATCCATCACAAGCATCTGGCCGTTGACGAAGCCTGCTCCATACGAACCCGGCGGCAGCCGTTTCCCTCCAAACTCCAGCGGCGCATCCGTAAGCACATAGAACTGGTAACGCTCACGAAGGCCCGTGGAATACCCGCCGGTATCCACCAGTCCCGCAAGTGCTATCCGGCCATCGGCGAATTTGATGCCGGCACTGTTGCGGATCTGCGTGGTCGCCGTCTGGCTGCTGAAGAAGACCGAGGGCGGCATCAACTGCTGGACCACCGCCGGCGTCAACACCCCTGCGGGCGGAGCAGTTGGACCGTTCTGTGCGGCAATGGGAAGACAGAAAAGAACAGAAGCTGCGGCAAGAAGTACCTTCATGATTCGAAACCTCGCGGAAGAGATGCAGCAGCCATTCTGCCATTTCCGGTTTCGTTTGTGCCGTGATCAGACAAGGAGAATTGCGGCGAGTGAAGCACTGATTCCCTCATTGCCTTCTCAATAAGAGAAAGGCCGCATAAGCGGCCCTTCTTCGTTCGCAGCAAGACACGCGCGAGCTTCTCGCCGCGCTTTCGGTGGAGTTCGAAATTGCTAAGCCTGAGCGGCCGGCACAAAACCGTCGCAACCCGAAATCGGCGTCACCTTCAGGTGAAGCGATGCGTGTTTGGGGTGCCCGCACTCATCCAGCACATCTTCGCTGGCCGCCTTGCTGGACAGAATGGTTACCAGCACATCCGACTTGTGATGCTCTCCGAAATGCCCGCACAGACCGCACTGTCCGTTATGAAGTGATTGCATGCTCGCACCTCCGAATTTGCCTGCTTGTTATCCGACTCTCGCCAAGGCCACTCGCGTTGCCCGGCGTCGCCGTTGTCCGCGAGTCTCATCCCGTCAAATTGGGGCGTAAATTGCGACAATTCGTCCGGCATCGCGCCCAAACTTCTTGCCAAAAAAATCTGGTGTGCAACGGCCGGAAGCATATCCGGACACCACACACCAAGGCCCATTGCAATCGTTGTTAGCCTGGCATTCTCTTCAAGCCAGGCCAGATCTCAACAAATCTGTGGTCACGACCAATGACCTGCGCTCACGTTAACCCCGAACCCACCACCAACTGCATACCTCTTTTGTGGCACACGAACGCAGAACAAAGGCCGGACTCCTCCGGCCCGCTCTGCTGTTAACTGTTCGCTGTTAACTGTTTCCGCTGCCTTCCTACCATTTCGGTCCGGCATTTTGCAGCAGCGCCGCGTTTGCCTTCCGCCACGCATCCGCTGAGGGATACGAACTCAACTCGCCCTTCTGCCGGCGCCAATGTACGGCGACCACCGCGGGTGGTTTGCGTTCGTACACACGGTCCTCGTGTTTCAGATTGCCCGAAACTTCCGCGGCATCGAGTGTGCCTTCGAACGTGAACATATCCTTCGAGGGCGTTTGCGCGCCCTGATGGAAATCGCTGCCCATCGTCAGTTTCGCTTCAAACTTCAACGTATGCCTGGTTTCGTCGAAGGCCACGTTTTCGAGGACGCCTGTTGGGGTATCGCCTGCCAGGCCCGCGCACGCATGGAACAGGCCATAGAGTCTGCCATCCAGCTTCCACAACTCCAGCGAATAGCCGGAGCAGTGTTCGCCTGTCTCGCGCATGTCGGCAAAGCGGCCCACCGGGTTCATCTGCGCGACAGCGCGCGCGCAGCCCAGCGAACACGTGAGTGCAAGCAACAGCAGGGTCGTTCCCAAACGCTTCATGCCTGACCTCCGCAGCGGGGCCGGAACCAATGGATTCACTCCGTCCGCTGCCGGGAATCTTACCTCAGCGATCATGCGGCCATTCCGATCTCTGGGCAGCCGTGTGAACATTCCTACGGCGACTCAGGACGCCGGGATGGCCAAAACAGCGAACAAAGTAAGCCGGAATGGGCGAGCGTTGTGAAACTGCGGTCCTGCCTTCCTATTTTCTATTCGCTACTTCCTACTTCCTGCCCTTGCGTTTTCTCCCCGCGAAACCATATCGGTGGGACTACTATTGACGCTGAAAAGCGTCACAGCGTCTTGCCAGCTTCCTTGGAGGTCCACGCATGTCCGTCAGCGGCGCAGACTGGGTCAAGCAGTTTCCTACCAGCGACCAGGTGAACGACCTCACCACAACCTTCGCTGCCAACGTGCGCGACTTCCTCAAAGCTCTGGACGATGCCGGCGCGACGGTCACCATCGCAGCAACGCGGCGGCCGGCGCAGCGCGCGTACATGATGCATTACTCGTGGATGATCGCCAAGGGACAGATTCAGCCGGCCAAAGTGCCGGCCTACGTGCCAACCACGGATGCACCCGATCCCCTTGATATCCAGTGGCAGCACATGACCCCGGACAACAAACCCGACGCCGCGGCCAGCAAGCAGGGTGCGGTGGATATGGTGAACGCGTTCGAGATCAGTCATCTCGGCGTGGCGCCCGCCCTGAACTCCAACCACATCACCGGCAAAGCCATCGACATGAACATCTCGTGGCAAGGCGATCTGACCATCACCGACGCGATGGGGAAAGCTGTCGTCATCAAGACAACTCCGCGCGATGGCACCAACGCGCAACTCATCATTGTCGGTGGCACCTACAAGGTCATTCATCTGCTGGCCGTCAACAAGGACAAGCCGCACTGGTCGACGAACGGCTACTAGCGGAGACCTCTCTGGGAAGTAACGCGTTTCCTTGACATAGTTGAATCGTCGCAATTGGGCTAGAGGCTGCGTCGTCTCAACCGGAGGCGTTTTAGTGCCGAAGTGGAGACATGCTTCTTGCTCTCGCCGACGATTTGGGTCACCATAACTCTCCGATATGGGTCATTCTGAGCCGAAGGCGAAGAATTCCAGTATTGGGGATGCGTCCGTGGCAACTCCCTTCGAACCTACCCATCCTTCATCTGCTCGCGCTGTGGACAGTCGCCACCACAACGGAATACGGGGATCCTTCACTGCGTTCAGGATGACCCTCTAGAAAGGGAGGTGGTTCCCAGACACCTTAAGAATTGGCATTGAGACCACTCAGAATGATTTTGACCGGATTCAATTTCTGATTGACATTACATCTTTCCAGGTTCACGATTTGACCATGTTCAAAAATACTCCGGCGACGACGAAGGGTGAACAAACCCGCGAGCTGATCTTCGATACGGCATTGGAGCTTTTTCGCGACAACGGTTTCGACACCACCACCATGCACGATGTAGCTACGCGCGCGCATGTGGCTAAGAGCGCCGCCTACTATTACTTCCCCAGCAAGGAAGCCATCATCCAGGCCTATTACGAGGCGGTGCAGACCGAGCAGGAACGGATCTGCGAGGCGATCTTTGCCGAAACCTCCGACCTGAAGGAGCGCCTGCATGCGGCCATGCATTCCAAGTTCGACCTGGCACAGAACGACCGCAAGCTCCTGGGCATTGTGTTTCGCTATACGGGCGAACCCAGTCACCCGCTTTCCTGTCTGGGCTCGGGAACCGCGGAGATTCGCCGCCGCGCGACCCGCATCTTTCAGCAGGCACTCGCTGTCGAACGTCTGCCCAAGGATATGGAGCAGCTTTTGCCGCTGGCTCTGTGGTCGCTGCAAATGGGCCTGCTGGTGATGTTTCTCTACGACACTTCGGCCGGACAGAAGCGCACTCGCCAGCTCGCCACAGGCTCGCTGGATTTCACGCTGAAGATGATGAAGCTCGCCAAGCTGCCGGTGCTGAGGCCTGTCCGCACCCGCGTGCTCGCGCTGCTGCGCGAGGCTGACCTGCTGCCTGACCTTAGTTGAACCGAGTTCCGCTTAAGGATTGAGGAGATTAGAGATCCACGATGATCGAGCCTGACGACGGCATCACGATTCCAGCACCCGACCCAAACAAAGAAAGCCCTCTCACTCCCACAGCGACTACCGGATGGATGGTCGTAGGTTTCCTCGTAGTGGCACTCGCAATCGGTGCCCTGCTTTATCGCATGATCGTGCAATGGGGGCTGCAGCACACATCGCTGTTGTTTCTCGGCATTCCCGTTGTCCTGGGGGTCATTTTGCTTCTCGCGCCGCGGCCGAAATCGGCTACCGGCAGCATCTTGCGCGGTATGGCCTTGGCGTTGCTCCTTGTGGCTCCGCTGGTGGGCGAAGGCTATCTCTGCATCCTGTTCACAGCGCCGCTTTTTCTCGTCGTCGGCCTGATCATCGGCGCAATCGCGGACAGGACGCGCAGGCGGCGTTCCACCACGGTGAGCTGCATTGTTCTGGCGTTTCTTCCCTTGATGCTCGAAGGGGTTGTTCCGCGGCTGACCTACGACCGCACCACGACCGCTGAATCCACGCTGGTTGTGCCAGCTTCCGCCGAGCAGGTCCGGGCTGCGCTTTCGCAAAGTCCAAACATCACCGCCGCGCTTCCGCGTTTTCTGCGCATCGGCTTTCCGCATCCTCTCGAAGCTCACGGCGCCGGGCTTGCACCCGGCGATTCGCGCAGCATTCGTTTCTCCGGCGCGGAAGGCGATCCGCCGGGCGACCTAGTGATGCGTGTCGCCGAGTCACGGCCTGGCTATGTGCGCTTTGAAACGGTGAGCGATAGCAGCAAGCTCAAACAGTGGGTCGGCTGGCGCAGTTCGGAAGTAACCTATGCGCCCATCGATGCAACGCATACCTCCGTGACGTGGCGCATCACCTTCGACCGGCAGCTTGATCCTTACTGGTACTTCACTCCGTGGGAGAAGCTCGTGGTACACGAGGCTGCCGGTTATCTCCTACGCGTCAACGCCGTGCCTCAGGTCCACCCATGATCCAGGAACCGGGAATGCCGTGGAGCGCTCGATGAATCGCCTCACCGCCGTTCGTCTCGGTGTGCTGTATCTGCCGGTATGCGCCGCCATGCTGGCGGGCTACCTGCGGCCGCGCCGCACGCGAATCTTCCCGGCGCTGTTGCTCAGCCTGCTTTGGGTGCTGTGTTCGCTGCTGATCCTGCAGCGCTTGAATCTGTACTTCGACTGGTGGAGTTTCGCCGCGACGCGTGGCTCACTACTCGGTATGCCGGCAGAGATCTACCTGGGCTGGGCGATCTGGTGGGGAGCAGTTCCGCAGCTCGTGTTCCGCTCGCTCAGTATCCCGGGCGTTGCCGTCCTGATGGCGGCACTGGACCTGGGGTTGATGCCGTTCTGCGCCCCTTTGCTGCAGCTACACAGGCTGAACTGGCTGGGTGGCGAACTCGTCGCCGTTCTTCTCGTGCTGCTCCCGGCGCTCTGCATCGCCCGCTGGACCCTCGAGGGCACGCATCTCCCGCTGCGCGCCACACTGCAGGTTGCTATCTCCGGCATGCTGTTTCTCCTGCTCGTGCCCGAGATCGTCTTCGCCCTTCGCCACGCCGCCGGTCAAAGTTCCGTGTGGCAACCGCTACTGGACTTAGGGCGCATCCCCCGCCAGATCGCCTTGCAAGGCATCTTCCTGATCGCTGTACCCGGCATAAGCGCGGTCTTTGAGTTTGTGGAGCGAGGCCACGGAACGCCTCTCCCCTACGACCCTCCCTCGCGTCTGGTCATCAGCGGTATCTATCGTTACTGCGCCAACCCCATGCAGCTTTCCTGCTCCATCGTGATGCTGCTGTGGGCGTTGCTGCTGCGCAATCCATGGCTGGTTCTGGCCGCCGTGATGTCGACGGTCTATTCCGCGGGCATCGCGCACTGGGATGAGCATCGCGACCTCGCTGCCCGCTTCGGAGACGCATGGGAGACCTATCACAAAGCCGTTCCTTCATGGCAAGTGCGCTGGCATCCATTTCACCAGGGAACGCCGGCCCGGCTCTACGTGGCCGGCACCTGCGGCCCATGCAGCGAGGTTCGCCGCTGGATCGAAAACCGTCGGCCGGTTGCGCTCGACCTGATCGACGCGGAAACCCTGCCCCAGGGCTCGATCCTGCGTCTCCGTTATGTCCCCGCCGACGGCTCACCGGCATCCGAAGGACTGGTCGCCTTCGCCCGGACGCTGGAGCATCTGCATCTCGGTTGGGCCTATTGCGGCATCACGCTGCGTCTTCCCGGCTTCCGTGAGGCCTTCCAAGGCTTGCTGGATGTGAGCGGTTTCCACCCCAGAACCATCCCCTCACGGGTACCCGGCGAGGCACCTGTGGGGTGCGAAAACAGACGCACACATCCGCACCCAAATCGATAGCGGGGAAAACTCGAAAACCCCTTTATTTTCGCTGGTTTTCGCGGCCTCGCCCAGCCAACAGAGAGCCGCAAAAACCGCTATAATAAAGCTTGAATGCCAGACGATCAGAACTCGCTCCCACTCGGCGCCAATCCTAACGATCCACCCTCCTCACAGGATGCGAACTCCAACAACCCGCCCCCCGGCGGCGCAGGTGGAGACGGCCCCGGCGCGCCCACCGGTCCCGGAGCCCTGCAGCTCATCTCGATCAATATCGAAGACGAGATGCGCCGGTCGTATCTCGACTACTCCATGTCGGTCATCATCGGCCGCGCTCTGCCCGATGCCCGCGACGGCCTGAAGCCCGTGCATCGCCGCGTGCTGTTCGGCATGCAGGAAATGGGCCTGCAGTACAACAAGAAATTCACCAAGTCCGCCAAGGTGGTGGGTCACGTGATGGGTAACTACCACCCGCACGGCGACTCCGCCATTTACGACACCATGGTGCGCCTGGCGCAGGACTTCTCGCTGCGTTACCCGCTGATCGATGGCCAGGGTAACTTCGGCTCCGTGGACGGCGATCCACCCGCCGCCATGCGTTACACCGAGTCGCGCATGACGCGCCTCGCCGGCGAAATGCTCGCCGACATCGACTCCGACACGGTGGACTTCACGCCCAACTACGACGAGTCCTCGAGCGAGCCCACGGTTCTTCCCGCGCGCGTCCCGAACCTGATCGTCAACGGCAGCACCGGCATCGCCGTGGGCATGGCCACCAACATTCCTCCGCACAACCTCACCGAGGTGCTGAACGCGACCATCGCGCTGCTGACCCGTGACAAGGCGGAAACGCGCAGCGACCTCGAGATCGCGCTGGAGCACGTCAAGGGACCCGACTTCCCCACCGGCGGCTATCTCTACGGCCGTGGCAATCTCGCCCACACCTATAACACCGGCCGCGGACGCTTCATCATGCGCGCCAAGTGCGGTCTGGAGCAGATCACCGGCGGACGCCAGGCCATCATCTGCACCGAGATTCCGTACCAGGTCAACAAGTCCAACCTGATCAAGAAGATTGCCGAACTGGTCAATGAGAAGATCATCGACGAGATCTCCGACGTGCGCGACGAAAGCGACCGCGACGGCATGCGCATCGTCATCGAGCTCAAGCGCGGCGCGCAGAACGAGATCGTGCTGAACCAGCTCTACAAGCACACCCAGATGCAGGAATCGTTCTCGATGATCTTCCTGGCCGTGCATAACGGTCAGCCCAAAGAGCTCAGCCTGCCCAAGGCCATCCACGCCTTCATCGATCACCGTATCGATGTGGTGCGCCGCCGCACGGCCTTCCTGCTGAACAAGGCGCGCGACCGCGAGCACACCTTGCTTGGCTACCAGATGGCGCTGGATCACCTGGATACCGTGATCCGCATCATCCGTCAGTCCAGCAGCCGCGCGGATGCCCGCGAAAACCTCTTCCAGTTCTTCTCCAACCGCCGCATCAACCTGCGCGGCACGGAGATTGCCGGCGTTTCCCTCGATCCCGCGAAGTACGGCATCGATATGGCCGGCGGCTCCGTCAACGCTCAGATGGCCATCAATGCGGGGGCGGCAGCCGGCACGCTGATCCTCAGCTACCGCCAGATCGACGCGATCCTGGAACTGCAGCTCTATCGTCTGACACAGCTTTCCATCGACGAAATCATGAACGAGCTGCGCACGATCCGCGACAACATCGCCGAGTTCGAATCGATCCTGGCGTCCGAGCGCAAACTGCGCGGCGTGATTCGCAAGGAGCTCGAAGACATTCGCGACCGTTACGGCGACGCGCGGCGCACCCAGATCCTCGATGAGAGCACCGAGCTCACGCTCGAGGACCTGATCGCCGACGAGCAGGTGGCCGTCACCGTCTCCAATACCGGCTACCTCAAGCGCACGCCGATCTCCACCTACCGGCAGCAACGCCGCGGAGGCACAGGACGCCTGGGCATGAAGACGCGCGAAGAGGACTTCGTCGCGCAGCTCATCATCGACTCCACGCACGCCTACTTGCTGTGCTTCACCAACACCGGCCGCGTGTACTGGCTGAAGGTCTATGAGATTCCCGACGTCGGCGCAGCCGGCAAGGGCAAGGCCATGGCTTCGCTGATGGACCTGCAGCCGGGCGAAAAGGTCGTTACCATCCTGCCCGTACGCAACCTGGAAGAAGAGTCGAAGTACGTGCTCTTCGCCACGCGCAACGGCACAGTAAAGAAGACGGCTCTCAAGGACTTCTCCAACGTCATGGCCCGCGGCATCATCGCCATCGGCATTGAGAAGGACGACGAGCTGATCATCGCGCGCATCACCGACGGCGAGCAGGTCATCTTCCTGGCCACGCACGACGGAATGGCCATCCGCTTTGACGAAAAGGACCTCCGCTCCATGGGACGTCCGGCCTTCGGCAACCGGGGTATCTCGCTCAAGAAGGGCGACTACGTTATTGGCGCGGCAGTCACGCCGTCCAACGAGGCTCGCAACAAGGCCCGTCTGGAACGCGCCAGGGCCGCCGGCCTGACCGCGCAGGTGGAGAAGGCCATCGACGAGGCTTCTGACTCAGCCGCCGCGCAGCCGCTGGAACTGGCCGAGTCGGATGACACGGCACCGGCTCCAGCGCCTTCCGAAGCTGCCACTGCCAAGCTGGCCAAGCTGGACGAGAAGCTCGGGCTCACCCCCTGCCTGATCCTGACGGTCAGTGAAAACGGCTACGGCAAGCGCACCGGTGTGGATGCCTACCGCCTGCAAACCCGCGGCGGCAAGGGTGTGATCAACATGAAGACCACGCCCAAGATTGGCAAGGTCACGTCGATTCAACTGGTGGACGACACCACGGAGATGATGGTGATCTCGCAGTTCGGCAAGATCATCCGCATCGACACCAAAACTGTCCGAGCCGCCGGCCGAGCCACGATGGGCGTCCGACTTCTCGACCTCGACAACGACGATAAGGTCGCCGCCGCCATGGTCATCCCACCGGAAGACCCCAAGACGAATGGTGGAGAAGGTGGGACGCTGCTGCAGTAGTGAGGGGGAGCTACCGGGGAAACTGCTTCCATCCTTGCGATGAAAAAAGTGGCGCCAAATCTTCTCATCCAAAGGGGTCGGCGCCATTGTTGTTCCTGACGTCTCAACGGTGGCTGTCATTCTCTCGTTAGAACGTCCATATACGGTGTAAACCGTAAAAGCAATCGACATCTATTACGTGCGAAGAGCTTACATCCCTGTAGAGGCTTCAGCTCTTCAGATCTCGATTTGGTCCACCAAATGCCCTCTGCAAGATCTCCCAGTGAGGTGCCGCCGTAAAACCATCGGGCAACGAGTTCTGATCGCCGGCCGCAGTCTGATTCAACTCATACTGAGTCAGATTAGCGGCCTCTCTCAATACCGCGTCTCTGATATCTGCGAGGTAAAGATTTGCATGTTGCAAATCAGCAAATGGCAAGCTTGCGTCTATGAGTGAGGACCCGTAAAGACTGGCATCTTTAAAATTCGCGTACTTGGCGTCCACGCCTCCAAAATCACAATCGTGCGCGACAGCATCACTGAAATTCGTCGTCACTAGCTGAGAGTCGAGAAAAATCAAATGACTAATATTGCAGCCGCTCAGATTTATCCCACTCAAATCCATATCCGATGGAAACGGTACTATTGCGAATCTGTTTCCAACCGAGTTGATCCTAAAAGCATAATTTCGAAAATAAAAGTTGTCGCGCCCTGAAGGGGAAAACACGGTGTATTCCGCATCGCCAAACACGACCCTGTTCTGATACCGTTTTGCCCCCAACTCGGCTTGAGCCCACACTTTGCTTGACTTAACCTGGGCAAATAACTGCAGCCAGCCGATTTGTTTATTGATTGACCAGTGAACTGCTTGTGTGATCGTAAAAATTCCGAAGCCTAGATTTGCGTCTATAGTGGTTATTCGGATCGTGTGTGGCGGGGTTTGCCTCCCATAGTTCATTTGTCGCATGGCATTTCTCGCGAATTCAGTAGCGACGGGTGGAACATCCAACTTCCACTCTTTTCTCTCTTTGCGTGGTTGCCATCTCAGGTGAACACCTTCTCCCCACCAATCCCACAATTCGGCCATCGAATCTCTAATCAACTGCCATGCCTGCCAGGAAACAGGCTTCGTAGAAAGAGAGGGGTTCCATTCCATTTGCTCTCTATTTCTCGCCCTGGCAACTTCCCAGTCGATAAGCTCGGATACGTGAAAATCGATTTCTGGACTGAGTGCCTGTGCCGATAGCATTAGTCCCATTTGTCTACTGAACTCGAAACGAGGATCTTCCACCGAGAAATCTCTCCAGAACAGGTCCGGCTCCTTTTCTTGCAGCTCAGGCTTTTCGTTTCTGGCGAAATCTTTCATACACTCAACAATCGCTTCAGCTGCTAGATATTCTCTAAAAGATTTGTGCAAAAACTCACAGCCCGATCTTTCATGGAGGCCCTTGAAATAGAAACTGATCATTAGGCTTGAGAGCGGGTGCGATTCTTCGACCTCGATTTGCTGCGTCCTAAACCCCAGCGTCTCCAAGCGCAACTCCAACTCTTCCAAGGGAATTGCTTCGCTTCCAAATGCCGTTATCGCCAGCGCTGTTCCATGAAGGAGTTTTCGTAGATCGAGCCCGACCAATTTACCAGTTTTCATTGCCTCGCTGTTGTCATTCGCTAGCTTGCCAGCCTTTTTGCACGTCATGTCAACTAGGTTCCGATAAAGACTTGTGTGCGTCGATATTAGATTGCTTAAGTTACCGTGAAACTCGGCCATGACCTTGACTGCTAAGTGCGCAAGAAGCGGCTGCCCCAAGACTTCAAGTGATCCCACGTTAGGAAAATTTTTTCGATAGGACTCAATGATCGGTTGATACCTTTCTAGAGGGCCAAGCTTCCAGTGGTCGATTTCCTCGCCGAAGAACGTGGGATTTTCGAGGGATTCAGATAACTTTTGAAGATAGGTGTTCAGGCTCTCCGGGTTTGTTGGCCTTATTGTGAACACCGGGGTTTCGGATTTTAGAAAGTTGCTTCGACCAATTGCATCGGATGGTCTTCCCGTTATGACTACCCGTACAAGAACGCGAGTCTGATTGAGAAACGTTGCGCGGATGGTGCTCAGTAGCTGCTCAATCCTTTGGAGGTAACCTTCCGCTGCAGAAATACTGATCTCGTCCCATCCGTCAAATATGAACACGTAAGGGCTGATTGTCGCTTGTCTAAAGTTAACCGATTCCGACAAGGACCTCTGCGCCAAAATACCTGTTTGATTTGGGTATTGTGTTGGGCCAGAGAATGCGCGAAGGAACTGCTCTAGAGCGTCAAAAATATTTATATCTACCCTAAGGTGCTGCAAGGGAACGCGGATTGGGAGTAGGCCCTCGTCTGACAACTCGATGGACAATCTTCGAGTGAATGTGGATTTACCAGCACCTGGAGGCCCTTGTATGACAATGGCGTCCTTGAATAAAGGGTTTCCCATTCTAACTAACACAGCTGACATCAAATCTTCTCGCTCGGCGCTTTCCTCTGAAAACTCGTCGACCTTTTTTCTAGCGCCTGATTCATCGGGATCGGAGCTAATCATTCCCCAAGTGAGAACTCCACATTCGGGAGAAATATAGACATCACTGACAGCAAACGGTTCGACTCCCAACGCCGGTACTTCCTCAAAGTCTCTCCTCTGGATCTTCGCATGTCCAGCGAGCATCTGATTGAAGCGTACATCGTCGGTGTCTAATGCTAACCAAGCTCTAAATGGCTCAAACTTTTCCTTCTCCGGACCAGTCAAAATCTCCTGTAGAGTGGAAGCAAAGCCTCTCTTGATCGACCGCAAGATGTTTCTTATTTCAGCGCCGTTATAACCGGCGGCCTCCGCAATTATAGAAATGTTTTCATTGGCACGTTTTACGAAGGGATGCCCTCCTAGACCCTCCATCGAAAACCCCAACATGATGCTCGGATCCTCAAGTCTGAACTTATTTATTTTTTCTTTGAGTGAGTAGTCAATAAAGGGGATGCGCGACTGGGGTCTTCCGATCTCCCTGAACGCATCAGACGAAGATTTTCGATATGCGATCGTGCAGGCCAACCAGCCCAACGCGAGCGGCGACGTTTCTTTTGTGAGCTTTTCAAGTGCTTTGGCGAGAGCTCTTGTAATACCTGATAGCTCCTTAGCGACATCGGCGCCTTCTACAAGGGTTTCAAATATCTTTGAATCCTTTGCGGCCTCAGCTACCTCAGAGATCCATTCTGTGACCGTTTTTACACTTTTTAATTCCTCACCAAGTGAAGCATCCTCAGAAGCGCTCAGCCCTAGAATCTCAGCTAGTTTGGTCATGCGCAGCAGTATATAGCGTCATCACCCTGGGCCCGTACCACATTTAATGTGAATACGATCTGTCGGGTGGGCTCGAGATGATGATCTTCGGTGTAATGTCACTTGGAACTAGCCGGAAGGGGGGCGTTGCCTAGCGCGGAATTGAACTACGCCAAAGGCTGGATCCCGCAGTAACCTTCTTTTACTAAAAGTGTTGCTCAGAGTGCGGGGAACTGAAAGGCGAATCGGCCGATCTAATGCCTCCCTTCCGTCGAAGAATTGGCCACTGCTATCTCAGATGGTCTCGTAGCCGCAACAACCGTTGCCACAGGCTTTCCATTCCTCTGGACCCATGCGGTCATTCCGACGGATACTTTTCGTCTGTGTGTAGAGAAATGTCCATCCCTCATGCTGGATGGATTCCATGCCAGACGCCAAATCTTCCGCGCCCATAACGATCTGCTGCATGCCGACTCCAGAGCCGAGCTTCCGATTGGTCCCCTCGTCAAACCGGTAGTCGAAGGCCACCACCGGAACGCCTTCGAACGCGCCTTCCATCCAAACCGGATAGGTGACGGTTACCTTGGAGTCGTGGATCGCCGGACTCACCGAATTGGCGATGGTTTCATGCGCAGGTTTTTTCTCGCGCAGGCGATTAGAGGCGCGTTGCGTTGGCGCGTGGCGCGCAGCTTCTATACAGAGACGACCGGGAGAGCTGCGACTGCGACGATGAAGCCCGCAGTTTCCCAAGGGATCATGATGATTCAGGCTACAGCGGCTAAGCGTGAGAGGCCAACGACAGGCTCGAATGCGGTTGCGGTGTCTCCGTGAAGCTCTTCATTGACCGCCATTGGAAGGCTTTCTACCTCATCTACCTCTCGGAGCCCGGAGCAGGCTTTGCCACACGCTTTCCATCTCCTCCGGGGCCATGCGGTTGTGGCGGCGGAGCGTTCGCGTGGGCGTGTAAAGAAATGTCCAGCCATCATGCTGGGATGACTCCAGATCAGACGCCAGATGCTGCGCACCCAGCACTCGCCGCTGGACTCCGACTCCCGACCCCCGCTTCGAGTGCTTCGTGAAACCGATCTCGTAGTCGAACGCCACGACGGGAACGCCTTCATAAACGCCTTCCATCCAGATCGGATGGATTGCGGCCGTGATGAAGCCTCGGATTTCAGGACCCACCGAGCCGGCGCGGGGTTTTATGAGCGAACCATGCTTTTGTGCAAAGGCTCGCATCTGTTTCTTCCTTCGGCGCCATGCCTGCAGTTTCAACCCAAGGAAGATGGGAGGAAGGATGACAACGCCGATGAAACCCGCGATATCCCAGGGACTCACAAGGAACAAGCCTACAGCGGCTGTGGCAAAGAGCCCCGGCCTTGGAATTCCAGGTACCGCCGGAGTCCGGGATTCATGTGAGCCAGGATCAACAGAAAAGCCCATCTTGACGCTGCAGGCCGGAGTGACGACCATCGCAGCATCTGCCTTTGCTGTTGCCTTTGAGGCGTAGAAGCAAGCTTCAGCTTGCTGTCCTCGACCAGCCCAAGAACCGCGCTTTAGCGCTGGGCTCTTTACCCCACCCTCTCGGGCCGGGATCGACCAGGTCTTCGTGCGAGGCCAACGGTTATTCCCGGTTTCGAATGCGAATCCCACCCCTTCCAGATTTTTCTTATGCCAGCCCGAAGTTTTGAGGAAAAAAGCCCAGCGCTAAAGCGCTCATTTTCGGGGAGTCTTAGACGGCAAGCTTTAGCTTGCTGTCCTCGACCGACCTGAGACCGCGCTTTAGCGCTGGGTTCTCTACCCCCACCCTCTCGGGCTGGGATCGACCAGGTCTTCGTGCGAGGCCGGAGATTATTCCCGGTTTCGAATGAGGTCCGTGACCATTCCAGATTTTTCTTATGCCAGCCCGAAGGTTCGAGGAAAAGAACCCAGCGCTAAAGCGCTGCTTCCGGGGAGCCTTGGACGGCAAGCTAAAGCTTGCCTCTACGCCTCAAGAGCAACGACAAAAGCACCATGGCCAGTGGCGCCGGGGGCGTGCGGGATTCGTAATGAACCAGGAGCAGGGAAAGACGCCCAGCTCACCACCGCATGCCTGGAGTGAAGCCCGCAGCTTGTGTCTTTAGTCTGTGCTGTCGCTTTTGTTTTTGCCTTTGAGGCGTAGAAGCAAGCTTTAGCTTGCTGTCCTCGACCGGCCTAAAACCCGCGCTTTAGCGCTGGGCTCTTTATCTCCAACCTCTCGGGCGAGGAGCCGCCAGGTCTTTATGCGAGGCCGACGGTTACGATATGCTGCTCGGGATGAAACGTGCACCGCAGAGCCAGCGTACGTATTTCCTGACCTTCGTTACGATTTTGCGGCGGAAGCTTTTTCACGCGCCGGTGAATGCTGAATTGATGCTGGCGACGTTGCAGGATTATCGTGCGCAGGGCAAATTCTCGCTCCATGCATTTGTGGTCATGTCGGATCATGTTCACGTCCTTGTGACACCGACGGAAAACGTTTCGTTGGAGCGGGTTGTGCAACTCATCAAAGGCGGTTTTTCATTTCGTTTCAAAAGCCGAATGGATATTTGGGAGCGAGGGCATTTTCCGGAGCGGCTTAAGGATTGGGATGGATATAACGCCTGCGTGCGTTATATCGAAAACAATCCGGTACGGGCAGGTATCGTGTCCGAGGCGGAGCAATATCCTTTTTCGTCAGCCTCACGTAAGGATTTGAGCGATCCTGCCCCGAAAGAGTTGATGTAAAGAGCCCAGCGCTAAAGCGCTGCTTTCCGGGGAGCCTTAAACGGCAAGCTGAACCTTGCCTCTACGCCTCAAGAGCAAAGACAACAGCCAAAGCGGCGACAACGGTGCTCCTGAGGACAAGGCAGTGGTGATCACGCAGACATGCGGAGGATTTCGCCGGCTGTATTCGAGGGATCGACGTAAAGAACCCAGCGCTAAAGCGCTGCTTCCGGGGAGCCTTGGACGGCAAGCTAAAGCTTGCCTCTACGCCTCAAGAGCAAGACAACAGCCAAAGCAACGACAACGGTGCTCCTGAGGACAAGGCAGTGGCGATCACGCAGACATGTGGAGGATTTCGTCGGCTGTATTCGAGGGATCGACGTAAAGGGCCCAGCGCTAAAGCGCTGCTTCCAGGGAGCCTTAGACGGCAAGCTAAAGCTTGCCTCTACGCCTCAAAAGCAAAGGCAACAGCAACGGCGACGGCAGCACAACGGCAGCAATTGCGAATCGACCGGAGCTGCACAACCGATCGAGAGCAACAACCTCCTGGGCAGCGGCACGGTCATGGTCGCCGCCGCGGTGGGATGTGTACACCGCCAGGCACGACCGATTCTGTGTAGGGCTCTCCCAGCCCGTCTATGGCTGGGAGCTGCAGCAGCCTGAGCCACAGGCTTTCCATCTCAGCCGGATCCATGCGGTGGTCCAACACGATCCCTCGCGGGCCATAGACGAATGTCCATTCTCCCTGCCGAGTGGTTTCCAATCCAGCGCCCATCCGTTCAGCATCCAACACTCGCCTGCGGACACCGACTCCCGAACCTCGCTGCCGGTTCTTTCCCACACCGATCATGTAGTCAAAAGCCACCACCGAGACGCCTTCAAAAGCGCCTTCCATCCACAACGGATAAGTGGCCTCAAAAAACAGGCCTTTAATTCCAGGGTCAACGATAGGGTTGGACTGTTCGGTGCTCAGACCGTGCTTTTCAACGAACGCGTGGAACAGCTTTCTCCTTCGCTGCCAGCGCCACAGCTTCCATAGCGAAAGTGCCGGGATGGCGGAGAGCAACCAGAAGCCAGGAGACTCGATGACCTGCTCGAAATTCACGATGACCTAAGCCTATCGCGGTGCAGGCCAGGAAGCAGCCCACACTCTCACTCCAGTTGTGGGTCAGAGTGTGGGCCCCTGGTTCTCGTTTCCCCTGCTTCCTACTTCCTGCTTCCTGCTTCCTACTTCCTACTCGCTACTTCCTACTTCCTACTTATTGCTGTACCAGCTCCACCCGCCTGTTCACACTCCGCCCGTCTTCCGTGTCATTCGAGGACACCGGCGAATACGGTCCGCAGCCGAACGAGGCCAGGCGGTCCGCGGCTACGTGATACTGCGTCTCCAGCACCTGCACCACGGATGCCGCGCGACGCCGCGAATGATCGAGGTTCGCTGCAGCCGCACCCACGTTGTCGGTGTGGCCGACAACATAGATCTTCAGCTTGGGATTGCCTTCCAGCAGCTTCACCACTTCCTGCAGCGCGCCGGAAGACTCCGGTTTCACATCGGCCTTGCCGGTATCGAACAGAATGCCGGCCACCACTGTATGCCCGGTGGATTGAAGTCCGCTGGACATCGCCGCCGCGGTTGCCACCACATCCTGCGTGACATCCGTCTTCTCCACGATGGTTTCTCTGATTCCGCCGCCGGCACCAATCTCGATCTGGATCCACGTCTTGCCCATGTGGCCGCCGAAGTCACCATAGTCGCCCGAGTCGTAGTGCATGGTGTAGCCGGCCCTGCGTAGAGCCGTATTCATGTTGCGCACCACCTGCGCCTTACTAGCCGTCTTGGGAAATTGATAGTTGATTTCCTGGAACTTTCCCTCGACACGGGTCTTGGGTTTTCCGTTGTCCATCATGAAGTCAAAAACATCATCATCCATCGACTTGCAGGATGTGAGCACGCTTCCGGGAAAGCGAGTGATCAGTGGTGAATCCTTGCATCCCTCTGCGTCCTGCGCCAATAACGATGGCGCCGCCGTAGCGAGCGCCATGCACAACAGATAAAGCGGGGCCTTGTTCATTGCTTTCATCCCCTTTCGGAACTTCGGATCAAGATAGGAACGGCGCGTGAAGTCTAACCCACACGGAGCGCTCCTGTTACGTGAATTTCCGTGGGTCGGCTAACAAAAAGAAGCAAAGGCAAACGCGAAAGCAACAACAAAAATAATGGCGAGATGGCGCTTACTAATCACAAGACCACCCATCCAAATTCACGGTGACTTGAACCTATCGCGGCGTTGCGCAGTGAACCAGCACTAAAGCCCAGACCTTTCAAGGTCACGGACTTCATCCGATGGAAGCTTGGAAGTGTCTGCGACACCAGATCGTTTTGCTTAAGGTCACGGGTTCACCCGTGACGTTCAAAGTCAAAACGACGCGGGCTTCAGCCCCAGAGGAAACCGTTCCAAGGCGGCCACAGCACCTCACTGCGACTCCAGCGTCTTCTCAAGCTTGATACGGGTACCTCAGCGGCTCAAGCCGCGAATCCTGCAGCAACCTACGACACGGGTGAACCCGTGTCCTTGAAAGGCCTGGCACTAAAGACCTGAGCTCCGCCAGGGTCTGGGGCCACGGCGCGGAGGGATATGCACTTCTCCCGGCCTGGAATTCATCAAGTTCGGATCATCCAGCGAGGGGGCCTCAAGCAATTCGCTCCACAGCCTTTCCATCTCTTCCGGATCCAGTCTTTTCTCTCTCCGGAAAAGAGGGATATCCGTGAAGAGAAAGGTCCATTCCTCGTTGCGCATCAGTTTCATTCCAGGAGCCAGCGAAGGGAGGTTTGCCACTTGCCGCCGCACCCCGACTCCTGAACCGAGTTTGGTGTCTCTCCCATAGCCAAGCTCGTAGTCAAAGGCAACGACGCGTACATCGCCCAGCCACCCTTCCATCCAGACCGGATAGCCTGCGGGAAAGAAATAGCCGTAGATTCCTGGCTCGGGTGCGGTCTGCCATGCCCGGCCCTCGCGAAGACCGTGCTTCGCGATAAACGCGTTGAGCTTTTTTCGCCTTCGGTTCCAGCGCCTGAGATTGAACAGAAGGAGACCCAGGAATAGAACGGCAATCCACAACACAGGACTTTCGACGATATCGCGCGCAACTGTGATCATGCCGAAATCCCGGAACAGCAGATCCCCTTCGGGGATGACAGAAAGAGAGACAAGGGGAACGATGAAAGCAAAGCGTCGCCAGCGATCGCTAGTCCACGAGCGCAACACAACCAATCGAGAACAACAAACCCTTCGGCAGAGGCACAGTCATCGTCATGCGAGCTGGTGGTGACGCGGCGAAGTATTCGATGAACAATGCATTCACTTCCGTGAAGGCGCTTACATCGTGCATCAGCACGGTGGTGTTGACCACGCGGTCCAGGCCGCTGCCACCGGCTTCGAGCACGCGGCGCAGGTTTTCAAAGGCCTGCCGCGCCTGTTCGCTGAATCCCGGGCCGGCGGCTTCACCCGTCTCCGGATTGACTCCCGGCTGGCCGGAAACGAACAGAAAACCGTTCGCCTTTACCGCCTGAGAGTAAGGTCCAACCGCTTTCAAACCCGGCACACCCACAATCGTCGGCACATTCATCACAATCTCCTTGAATTTGCGTGCCAGTATAGCCTCCGGCTGACTAGAATCCCTCGCATGCAACGCCATGTGATTTCCTTCGCTCTCCTGCTCGGCGGGATTTGTGCGCCCAGCCTGTCTGCCCAGGCGCCCGCTGCATCCCCTGCGCCGCCGCCAACCCTGCGCTCCACCCTGCTGCGCCAGCTCCACACCACGCACGACAAGGCCGACTGGTTCACGCCCGCGAATACCGCTGTTGCCGGCATGACCGCCGAACAGGCGAAGTGGGTTCCCCACAATGCCGCGGGAAAGGTCGACCCGGAAAACAATCACTCCGCGGGGATGCTCGCCTATCACCTGGTCTTCTGGAATGAGCGCGCACTGCAACAATTGCGCGGCCAGAAGCCGCCCAATTTTCAAGGCCAGAACGACGAGACCTTCAACGACTTCGACGCAGCCAAATGGAATGACATCGTGACGCGTCTGGACGCGGTGCTGAAAGGCCTGGAAGAAGAAGTGGCCAACATGCCCCAGGACAAGCTGGAGAAGTTCGCGCCCATGATTGCCAACATCTGCACGCACAACGCGTACCACACGGGACAGATCCTCTATGTGCGTAAGCTGCAGGGCTCATGGAATCCGGCGAATGGCGTGAAGTAGGAAGCAGCGTCACTGGGAGAGGCATACCCCCCAACGAGGGTTATCCTGACGGAGCAATGCGAGGGAAGGATTCCAGTATTTGCGCGTGGCGGCAAGCATGTCGGGGCTGCGGTCGAGGATCTCTGCCGCACACGCATCCCGCAATACTGGGGTTCTTCGCCTACGGCGCAGAATGACCCGGCATTTTGATTCGTGGATATCCCGAAACATGGGCAGGAGCGCAGAAGCAGGTCTCTCCGCTACGGCGCTAAAGCGCCTTCGGTGGAGATGACAAGGTTACGGTGGAGGTGGAAGAAGCAGCTTGAGCTTCCGGCTTTCGACTAAGGCATTTCCCATGAAGGTGTACCCAGGGCAAAGATGTTGAAGTCGTTTTCCACCAAAGAAAACGACCTTTTCAGCCGCTTCGGGAGGGCACAGCATCATGGGAAATGCTCTAACTGATTCTCGCGAGTTCGCCGGCTCAGCAGTCGGCGATTTTCTTTCTCGGCATGCTGCGCTGCACGGCGGTAAAGAAATCCTTCCACTCGTAAGGCTTGTGCAGCACCGAGCCTTCACCAATAGACGCATACTGGCGCAGCAGAGCGTCGGCATAATGTCCCGAGCAGTACACCACCGCGAGCAGCGGGTTCAGCAGGCGAGCCTTCTCCGCCAACTCGATGCCATTCATGCCGGGCATGGTGACATCGGTGATCAGCAGCCCAATGTCAGGCCGCTCCTGCAACACTGCCAGCGCTGTCGCGCCGTCCAACGCGCCCATGGCGTTGTAGCCTTTGTCGCGGAGAAACAGAACCGCGATCTCAAGAAGATCCGGTTCATCATCCACGACCAGCACGGAGCCCTTATCACTCAACGCGCCGCCGGCCGGCAGCACGGAATCACCCTTCAACATCCTGTACCCTTCATCAACCCAAAGCGTACTTTGCGCGTGAGCCGCTCCGGTGCACCCCGGAGTGTTTCTTGCGTAACGCGCGGTAACCCGCTCAATTAATTCGCTGCCTCCTGAAAAACTCAGGAAAGGGTAGGAAGAAGCAGTTCCAGTTTTGGGAAATGTGCGTCGCAGTCAGCCGTCGTACGTACCGTGTCCTTTGAGAAACAAGAGGGATGCCGCTTCCCGTGTGAAACGGCCTGTGCACCCTGTTTCCGCGGACACCTGATCGAAGCTGCTTCGCTCAGCGCGTTCCCATGCGCAGCGGGTAAAACTTTCCAGGACAACGCCGCTACAGCCCTCCGATTTTATCGCCAATACGTTCAGAATTGCGATGTTGCCCGTCTCCTCGCAACAGGGAAGCGGACTTTTCATATTGGGGAGAACTGGGAAAGGAGCGCCACGCCGGATCGACCGCGACAAATTTCCCGGAATCGCATCTATATCGACAGAGGTTTTGAACCCATGCCACGGTCTTTTTCAGCTTTTCTTGCCCTGGCGACTCTGTCCGCATCCGCAGCTGTAGCGCAGAATGCGTACCAGGCCGGCCCAGATTCGCCTTCGTACAGTTACGCCCAGTCTCAAGCCGCTCCCATCGAACGCCCCAATTCGAACTCCAACGCGGGGCTCAATTCGAACCCCAATGCGTATGCTACTCAAGCTTCCGCACAACCCACTGATACGCAACCCATTGGCGGCGTGTGGCTTCGCACAGCGCCCGGCAGCAGCGTGCAAACAGTCTCCGCAAATGCCAACGGCACCGAAATTCGCGTCGACCACGGCCGCGCCAATGTAACCGTTCGCCATCCCGAGCAGGATGCGCAAATCCTGGTCGATCTTCCCGGTGGGCAGACGGCCATCACCCGCGACGGCGTCTACACCTTCAATGCCGACACCAACACGGTGCGGGTGCTGGACGGTGAAGCGCAAGCCTTCCCTGAAGGCCGCGGCGATGACGGCATCCAGATCAAAGAGGATCATCAGTTCATCTTCGGCACAGGATCCGTCCACGCCAAAGATATGGACCGCAACGACGCGCGCGCTGACCTTATTCAGCCGGATGCCGGCGGGCGTTCGGGATACGGGTATGGTGGCGGGCCGCGCGAGTCCTACTACGGTGACGGTGGATACGGATACGCAGCCTATCCGTACTATGGCTACCCCTACTATCCCTATTACGCGGGCTACGGCTATCCCTACGGTTACGGTTTCGGCTATCCGTATGGCTTCGGCCTGGGTTTCGGCTTCGGCGGATACTACGGCGGCGGAGGCTATCGCGGCGGCTATGGCGGATACCGGGGAGGCTACGGCGGCTATCGCGGTGGTGGCGGAGGCTATCGCGGCGGCGGCGGTGGTGGAGGCTTTCATCCGCTCCACCGCTAATTTCAGGTGGAATTAAGCTTGAGCGCGGAAAGTGCGAACAGGAGGAGCATTGGCTCCTCCTGTTCGTATTTATGGCATCTTATAGAAGTTGTGCCTGTAACTGTCTCCCATCCCGTCCAGACTCTTCGCGACCACGCCACCCGGTTTGAAGCCGCGCTGTCGGTGTGTCTTGCCAATCCCAAGCCGCGTGCCGTGCACAAACTGCGCACCGAGAGCCGACGCCTCGAAGCTCAGATCGTGCTGCTGGAAGCTCTGCGGGGGCTGCCGCGTTATCGCAAGGCCGCGGACAAGGTCATGCAGCAGGTCGCCCGCTTCCGCCGTGCCGCGGGACGGGTGCGCGACCTGGATGTACAAAGCAAGATGCTGCAGGACCATGGCAAACGTAAGCCGCATCCGGATCAGGCTGCACCCACGCCGGAAGAGCTTGCCCAATTCGCTCATCAGCGCACGGACGATCTCGCAGAGATGATTGCGACGCGCGTGAAGCGGCGCGAGGAACTGGCCGCCGAACTCGTTGCCCTGATCGAAAAACGCCAGGCCAAGGTTTCGGCGGCGCTGGAAGCTCTGCTCACGGCCTTGAAGGCCGCCGGCAACCTTCGCCTTCCGGCAGCCGACCTGGTGCGCATCGCCGACAAGCGTTTCACCAAACAACGAGCACTGCGTGTGAAGGAGCCTTCGCCCACCGATCTCCATTCCATCCGCAAGGCTGCCAAACAGGCGCGCTATCTCGCCGAAACCTCCGGCGCGGTTGCCGCGACCGAGAAGGCAAAGCGCTATGAGCATCTGCAGGAGGCCGGCGGCAAATGGCATGACTGGCTGGACCTGACGCATGATGCGCGCAAAGAGCTGGGCCGCAAACATGCCGCCGCGGCCGAGTTTGCCGTGGTCCGCGATCGGCGCCTGGTGACCTACCGCTCGCTGCTGGATGAGTTTCGCAGTCACTCCAACGGCAAGAACGCAAACGGGAATGGCCACCGAACCGCGCCCTCCAAGGCCGCTCCGAACAAGGCGTAGACTGCAAGGCAGGGAGCGAGCGTACTGGTGAGGATTGGCTTTTTCGGCGGGACTTTTGACCCACCTCACCTTGGGCATCTGGCGGTTGCACAAGCCGCGCTGCGCACGTATGCGCTCGACCGGATCCTGATCGCACCTACCGGTCATCAACCGCTGAAACCGCACAGCCCCATCGCATCGTTTGCCGACCGGCTTGCCATGGTCGAATTGCTTTGCCGTGAGGCAAACGGCCTACAGGCTTCGGCGATCGACAGGCCACAACCGGATGGCGCCCCCAATTTCACCATCGATACCCTGGCAAGGCTGCGTGCGGGTCTGGACTCGAACGGGAGCCCAGATGCAAGCCCAGACGTGAGCCTGTTCATGATCGTCGGCGCCGATGCCTTTCTGGATCTGCGCCGCTGGCGGGAGCCGGACAAGCTGCTTGAGGCAGCGGAGTGGATCGTGGTCAGCCGGCCGGGCGCAGCGCTGGACCTTGCGCCGCTGAAGCTTACAGCAACCCAGCGAGCACGTGTGTATCTGCTCGACACGGTACATGTGCCGGTGAGCGCCACCGAAGTCCGCGCTCAACTCCAGGCGCATCACGATGTTTCCGGGCTTTTGCCTCCGGAGGTATCCGCGTATATCCGTGCGCATCATCTGTATGGGTAAAGGAGGAATAGAGTGGGTGCCAGATTTGCGGTTCAGGATCTTCGAGGCGAATGGCTTGGTCGTACGACATGGAGTTTTCAAAACTCGCGAAGGGCCGCAGAAAACTGCTTTAAGATAAAGGTATAGAGGAGATTCATGGCCACCAAGGAAACGAACCTGATGCTCGCAGCCGCCGTGGCTGCCTGCGAAGACAAGAAGGCTGAGGACATTCGCATCCTCGCGCTCGATCCTGCCGAAAGCGGCCTGACCGACTATTTTCTTATCTGCAACGGCACCAACGAGCGCCAGAACGTCGCCATCACCGATGAGATCGAAATCCGTCTGAAGCGCGAGTTTGGAGCCTATCCCGCGTCGGTAGAAGGCCGCCGCCAGGGCGAATGGATCCTGATGGATTACGTGGATTTCATCGTCCATGTCTTCTCACCGGAGAAGCGCGCATTCTACGGTCTGGAGCGCCTGCGCAAATCGGCAACCACGCTGAGCGTCGAAGACCTGAACGCTGAAATCAAAGCCGCGATCACCGCGACCCGAAAGCCCGCTGCCAAGAAGGCTGCTGCCGCCAAAAAAACAGCTGCCAAAGCAGCAAAGAAAACTGTTGCCGCGAAGCCTGCAAAGAAAGCCGCGAAAAAGGTCGTCAAAGCTCCGGCAAAGAGCGCTGCGAAGAAGGCTGCACCAAAAAAGAAGTAAGCAATTCCTCTACGTCACCTGGAATTTCTTTCAACGCCTTAAACAGAAACGCGAAGAGCCAAGGCTCTTCGCGTTTCTGTTGTCTACTTCCTATTCGCTACTTCCTGCCCTTAGAAGTTCAGTTTCAGCGAGAACTCCGTAGAGCGGGGGCCGCCCTGATCGAAGGTACCCGAACCACGCTGGGTGCGGTTTGCGTTCAACGTGGGATAGTCGCTCGGACCAACCACATAGCCGGAGGTTGCGCCCGAATTCGTATTCAGCAATGTCGTTGAGAAATTGGTGAAGTTCGACATGTTGAACACGTTATAGAAGGCAATACCGGGCTCCAGGCTGAAACCTTCGCGGAAACGCTTGAGGCTGATCGGGTAAGCCAGGTTCATATCCAGTGCGCGGAACGTCGGATTGTTCAGAGCCGTGGGTTGAGGAAGCGTAGCAACGGTTGGGGTTACCGCACCGATCGCAGCCAACTGCGCCTGGTTGAACAAGCCTGCTGAAACCAGCGCCTGTCCAGCAGGTGTCAGCTTGCCCGCCTGAGTTGCGTTGTAGTTGCTGATGTAACTGGCAAGGTTATTGCCTTTGACGGAGTGCATGTAAGCGCCCGGGCTGGTTCCCGGAGCGAGGTCAGCCGTGGTGCCGTCACCGGTGAGATCTGTTGTGAAGATCGCACCAGCAGCAGTGCCAGAACCATTGGTAGAATCCAGCACCAAGCTTCCGGGCGCCGCCGACTCGAAGTGAGCCAAGACACCGATTCGTGCGCCATACTTCGCGCTAAGCGTGCCACCAAACGAGAGCTGATGCGTATGGTCGAGACTGGCGCGGCCCATGTAAGCGGAAGGATTGTCAAAGTCCCAGGCGGTTGTGCTGAAGAATTCATCCGAACTGCCTGCGGCTGACGAATTCGTCACGATGCGCGAGAGATTGTAGGAGACCTGGAAGTCTGCGTGGTTGATGCCGGGGACCGGGTGGGAGGACGACTGGCGGAGAACCACCTGGAGCGCATCGTAGCCCGAACGGCCGATAGGCAGGAGGAACTCGCCGCTGCCGAGAGCTGGATTCGCACCCGAGAAGGCAGCACCGGTCGCCGGTGTTTTACCGGCAGCCGAAGCTGGAGAGCTGCCCAGGTATGTGCGGCCCGAATCGAGACCCTTGCCCGCAAAGGTCGCGAGTTTCGCGCCGGAAGCGATCGCGCAGTTGATGGATGCCGCTGTGAAGCCCTGCGGACAAGCAGGATAGAGGGCGACCGTATTTTTAACCGCGTTCTGCGCTGCGGCGGTGTTTAGATACCGGGCTGCGCCAACGTGGTTGGTGTCGATACTCTGAGCAATCTTCAGTGTGGAATTGTGGACGTAGTCGGCACTAAGCACTGTGCCCTTCCACAGTTCACGCTGAATGCCGCCATTCCACTGCTCGGAGTAGGGGGTGCGGTAGTTGGGAGCGTAGACACCGTCCGCGATCAGGGTTTCACCAACGAAGGCTCCATTCGCCAGCGAGGAGTTCGCCTTGGTTGCAGTCTGGTATTGCTGCTCAAGATGAATCAGGTGCGGTGCAGCCTGGCTCAGGGGCAGAGCGCAGATCTGGGTCAGAGTCAGACCGTCCACCGTCGTGAGCGGCGTTGAACCCATACCGGGGAAACTCTGCACGCTGTATGTACCGTTGCAGACATTGCGATCGTCAAAAAACGCGCCTTGCTTCAGCAGCGCATTGCGCGCGTTGGTGGTGTTGTTGAAGACGTCGCCTTCATAGAAGATACCGAAGGCCGCACGGACCGAGGTCTTGTGGTTGCCAGGAGAGAAGTTGAAGCCAACCTGGGGAGCGAAGTTTTTGTAGGGCTGGTTCACATGGCCCTGGGTCAGGTCCGAGCGCCACAAGGAAAACAGCGGCGTGCTTCCGCTGGTGCAGGGTGTGGCGACCGAACTGGTGTCCACATCCGAGCAAAGCGGCGTAGCAAGATCCTGGTTGGCGCGATCCGTATCCACGCTCCAGCGCAGACCAAGTGTCAGCGTAAAGCTAGGAACGATCTTCCAGCTGTCGGCAACATAGATTCCCTGCCGCCAATCATGCACGCCACCACCCTGGAGTCCGAAACCGGGGTTTTCCGTGAAGAAGCCCTGGCCGTTACCAATGTATGTGGTTCCGGGGAAATAGCCATTTAGCGGATCGTTGGGGCAGGCTGCCGCACCGGGGGTGCCATTGCAGCCCGGGAGCGGGTTGCCGGTAACGGGATCGGTACCGCCCTTGAACTGGGTGGCGGCCGTGATGGAAGTGCGGGGGCTGAGGCCGAAGAAGGCGGCGAAACCACCACCCAAAAGGTAATTCACGCTATAGCCGTACTTGAACGTGTGGGCACCGCGAGTCCACGTGCCGTCGTAACGAATCTGCTTGTCCGACTGGAACGTTCCCTGGGGAGCCAGGTAGTTGGGACCTGAGAACAGATGCTGCGCCGAGAAGTAAAAGGCGTACCCGGGGATGCCGTTGTAGATCGAGCTGTTTCCCGCCGTGGAGTCGGCAATGAGGTTGTGGAACTTCTCATAGCTTCCGCGGAAGGAGTGTGTGAAGCGGCCAGCCGCAAAGTCCACACCACCGGCAAGGCCGGGAGTGTTATCACGGTTCGCGTATAGCCAGTAACCGTCTCCAAAGTTCGACGCAACGGAATTAACGTTGTAGTTCCCACGAGCAAACATGTGGATGCCATGCGGACCGTTGTAGTCCAGGCGCACCGTGGAGTAGGTTTCGCGGTAGGGTGAGGGGACCGTCGGATGCGACGCGCCGATGCTGCCCGCAAACAGAGTGCCCAGGTTCGCTGCCGAGCCGGAATCCTGCTTGATGCGTTCCGAGTTTCCAAAGAAGAACAGCTTGTCCTTCAAGATGGGACCGCCGACGCTGCCGCCGAACTGGTTGCGCTGAAAGGGCGGGTTGAGCGCATTCGGGCCATTTGCGAAGCCGGCGCGGTAGTCCTGGAACTGACCGAAAAGCTGTCCGTGGATGGCGTTTGTGCCCGAGTTCGTTGTAACGAGCACCTGACCGGTAGAGGTCACATCACCCGAAACGTCTTGTGTGGAACGGTTCAACTGGAAGTCGTTGATGGCACCCTGAGAGACGTTGAAAATCGTGGTACCGACCGTTTCGTCGGTGATGTCCTGGCCGTCCAGGAGGATGCGGGTCGTACGTCCGGAAACGCCGCTTACCGAAATCGCCGAATAACCGGCCTTGGTCGGATCGAACGATTCGCCGGACTGGAGAATGACACCCGGTTCGATCTGGGCAAGATCGAGGAAGTTGCGGCCATTCACAGGCAGGGTCTTAATCTGATCGCTGGTGATGACGTCGGACACGCTGGGCTGGTCCGTGTTCACCTGAACCGCGGCAGCGTTGACTTCGATGGTTTCACTGCTATTGCCGACGGCCAGTTTCTCATTGCCCGACGTTGCAGTTCCGGTGCGGACTACAGTGGAAACGTTTATCCGCTGAAAATTCGCCGCAGTGACCATGACCGAGTAGTTGCCGGGCACCAGAGGTCCGAGGCTGTAGAAGCCCGCGCTGTCCGTGGTCAGGCTGTGCGTATAGCCGGTCGCCGGATTTGAGATCACAATCGTAGCGCCGGGAATCGCAGCGCCGCTTGGATCGGTAATTGTTCCCTGAATCGAACCGCCATTGGTGGAGGTCGCCTGGCCCATGGCCATGCTGAGCGAAACTCCTGCTGCAATCAAAAATGTGAGAATGTTTCTTCTCATACTTGCTCCTCTTGGTTTGAGAGAAAGGAAAGGGACAAATGCGGCGTATCATCCGCGCTTCCAGGCATTGCCATCGCAAGGCACGTGGAAGAGATAGGGCACATCACGTGCCAAAGTCGAATGCGCCCTAAGTTACTGTTTCGTATCGCTTTGCGATGATAATGTGTTCGCAAATATGGCGTGAATACTACGTAAAATCGTGATGTATTACGAAAATTAGAAGGACACTTTGGAACTGCTGCTCGTTTCCATTCGAACGCGGAGGCTTCCGGCCACCACACCGGAAGCCGAGATCATTGGCCGCTATACGGAGCGGATCCAGCGATTTCTGCCCTGCACCACGCGCACGTTCGAGACGGAAGGAGCGATGCTTGCGGAGATGGAGCGCACCGGCAAACGGACCGCTCCCTTCCTGATCCTGGCCGATAGCAGAGGCAAGTTGCTGAGTTCGGAAGAGCTTGCTGCCAAGCTTGGAAGCGTGCTCGATTCAGGAACGCAACAGGTCATCCTGGCCATCGGACCAGCCGACGGTTGGTCCCCGGCGGCAACGGGGCGGGCAGGTCTGCTGCTCTCTTTTGGGAGGATTACGTTGCCTCATGAACTCGCCGCCGTCGTCGCTGCGGAACAGGTTTATCGAGCGCTGACAATACGCGCCGGTCATCCCTACCACTCGGGGCATTGAGCGCCAAACCGTCACGCAGCACACGGGGCGCCTGAAGGCGCCCCGTGTGCTGCTTTGTGACGGTTGCTGGTTAGAAGTAGAACTTCGCCGCAAGCTGAGTCTGACGAGCAGCAGCCGCAGAGGATATCTGGCCGAAGGAGGTCGTAGAACTATTAGGTACAGTATCCGCCCAGGCGCTTGCGGGGTTGGAGAGCTGCGTGTGGTTGAACACGTTGTCGCTTTCCATGCGGAGCTGAAGGCGGCGCACGCCATCCGCGCCCAGGTTGAAGTTCTTGGCCAGGATCATGTTCGTATTGTTGATGCCGGGGCCATGGTAGGGGTTGCGATGCTCATTGCCAAAGGTTCCAATCGCTTCAGCGGCAAAGCTGGTCTTCAGGAAGTACTGACCGCGGTTACCGGCGGTAGCAATTCGCACACGGGGGTTGGCACGGACAAGCGGAGCTACCTGATTGGGGACATCGGGGCAGGCATAGAAGCTCCAGTTTGACGAGCACCACAGAGAGCTTGAAGAACTGCCACCGTAGGAGATATCAAACGGGAAACCCGTCGCGAGCGTCGTAATGCCGGAAACTTGCCAGCCGGCCAACGCCAGGTTATAGATCGAGAAGGCGCTACCGCCGTGTTTGAACGGAACCTGGTAGATGGGAGCAAAGACCAGACGTTGGCGGGCATCGAAGTTGGAGTCGCCATAGTTCAGGCTCTGCTGGAACTGGTTGTAGCCGCGAACGCTTCCGCCAAAGCCCGAGTTTTCAAAGCTCGAACCATTGTCCAGCGCGTGGGAGTACGTATAGCTGAGCTGGAAGCTGAGACCGTGTGAGGGAGCCTTATTCACTTCAGCCTGCAGAGCATGGTAGCTGGATGCACCTTCCGAACCGACGGTACCAATGCTGGTGTAACCGGGGGTTCCGCTGTTCGAATCGTAGGTGCTCGCGTACTGAAAGTTCTGCGGGAAGAAGTACTGCTGGTTGGCGCGGTTGGTGGTGCAGTTGATGGTCCCGCCCGCGACTACAGAGTTTTCATTGCCCGCCAGGCAGGCTGCGTGACCCGCAGCAGTCTCCGGGTTGCCGTCATACGTGATCTGGTTGTGACGAGCGAGGGAACCGACATAGCTCACGCGCGCAACCACCCGGCTCGGAAACTCACGCTCAACGCTGAGCTGGAAGTTCTCGGCGTAAGGAGCGCGGAAGCCAGAGCCGTAGGTGCTGATGTCCAAAGGCTCACCAGCGGCGAAGGTGTCTTTCGATGCTTGACCTGCAGTTGGAGGAATATACGGGAATTTGTTGCCGCAGCCCGAACCGCAGGCCAGCGCACCGGTGGTGATGTCCTTGTAAGGATCGGCGAATGTGGGAACGCCACCGTTGTAGTCACGAACACCGTTGGAGCTGATACCGAAGGGGGGCGTCTCAAGGGTCTGGAGCGAGGTTTCCTCTTCGCTGCGGTCATAGTAGATACCGAAGCCGCCACGGATAGAAAACTTCTTGGAGTCGCCAGCGGAGAATTTGCCGAGATTAGGCGCCCAGGCGAAACCGACTCGCGGACCTGCTTCGGTATATCGCGTATAGGCTTGCCCTGAGATTGTGCATCCGTTATCGCCGGGATACCCAATACCAATGGGTGCATTCGGGAAGATCTTCGACTGTTGCCCCGGAACGAGGCAGGCGATTCCCAGACCGCCATAGGCGTGGTTGCGTAGCGGGGTGTCGATCGAGTAGCCGATACCGTAGTTCAGAGTGAAGGAATTCGTGAGCCTCCAGCTGTCCTGAGCAAAGAGATAGTTCAGGAATGCATCGGCCTGAATGACAGCGCCGCTGCCCTGGGAGTAGCCGGAGGGGAGGCCGAGCAGGAAGTCCAGACCACCGTCACCAGTGCTGTAGGTTCCTGCGGTCGTGGCGTTGAAACCAAAATTTCCACTGTTATTTGCGAAGAATGGGTTGCTGACGTTGAAGCGGCGTCCGTCATAACCAAACTTCAGATTGTGAGCGCCAAAGGTCTTCGAAACGCTGTCGTTGAGCTGGTAGACCTGGTCGATGCGGGGCTGAGGGCCGTTGGTGCTGAATCCGAGCGTGAAGTTGACGTTGGTACCGGCAACACTAATCGTCGGAACACTGGCTGCGGCGGCATCCTGCGGGTTGATATTGAAGCCGAGGCTCGACGGCGTGACGACATTCTGCGGCAGCACGGCCTGGAAGTTGAAGCGCGTGTAATGCACCGCCAGATCGTTCACCAGGGTGGCGCTGAACTGATGGACATAATCGCCGGTGTACTGACCGATACGGGTAACGTTCTGGTCGCCGAAGCCCGGGAGCGTGCCGCCGGAGAAGGGCAACGTCTCAACCGCCGCCGAACGATGCAGAATGAACAGGCCGGTGATCTGGTTGCGCGAGTTCAGTGCGAAGTCGCCGCGCCCAATATACTGATCCGTGCTGGTTGTCACCGTCGGCTGGAACGCATAACCGTTGGTGCCATTGTTCGGTGCCGGGACATATTTGCTGATCAGGTTCTTGGAAATCGTGTTGAACGTTGAGGTGGGGAAAGTGCCACCCAGGTCATAAGCGCATTGTGCCCAGGTTTCAGTGGTAGAAGTGCAGCCCGGAACCGTAATCGTGGCTGGAATAAAGTTGCAGCTGTAGCTGCCCCAGGTCGGACAGGTAGTGGGCGTTGGTAAAGCAGGACGTGCACCCTGGGTAGCCGGGTTATCGATGGTGAAGTTACCCGCCAATTCATTGGCGTTGTATACACTCACGCTGCCGCCGCCTTGCGGCACACCCTGACGGGTGCCCTGATAGGCCCCAAAGAAGAACAGTTTGTCCTTCAGCACCGGGCCGCCCACCGTGCCACCGAAGATGTTCTGGTGGAACTTGGAAACCTTGTCCGTGCGGACGCCATTGGTGTATGCCTTCTGGAAGAAGTTATTGGTGTTCAGGAAGGTATCGCGGTAGAACTCAAACGCATCACCGTGAATGTGGTTGGTTCCCTGTTTGATCGTGGCCGAGACGATGCCGCCGGAGTTTCGGTCATATTCCGCGTTCAACGGGCCGTCGATCAGGTTGAACTGATCGATCGCATCAAGATTCGGGGAGAACGCCAGGGTATTCAGCGCGATGTCATTCGTGTCGGCGCCGTTGACCAGGAATTCCGACTGCTGAGACTGCGCACCGCTGACCGACGAGCTGCCGAACCTGTCGCTCGACGACTGAACGCCGGGCTCAATGAGCTCCAGACCGGTGAAGCCGCGGCCGATGAGGGGAAGTTCCACCATCTGTTCGGAGTTGACAATGTTGTTCAACTGCATATCGGTCGTGTTGACCTGCACGGCGGAGGCGCTGACTTCAAGGGTCGTGTTTTCGGATCCGACCTCCAGCTTGACGGTTTCGACATACTCCTGATCGATGTTCAGAACGATGCCCTTCGCCAGAAAGGCCTGAAAGCCCTGGGTCTGGACGGAGACGTCATAGGTGCCGATCGGCAACTGCGGGAAGAAGTACGATCCATCCGCAGCAGTCTTGGTTGTGTACTTCACTCCAGTCTTCTCATTGATTGCAGTGACGGTCACGCCTGGCAGGACGGCGCTCTGAGGGTCAGTGACGGTACCTTTGATTCGGCCATTCACGTCAACGGCATGGGCACTCGGAAGCGTAAAGCAGAGGGCAGCAGCAATTGCTGCTCCGATGGCCGCTTTGCGTAAGGTAGAAACGATCATCTAGTGGACTCCGGAGATGCTGAGATTGAAGTAGGAGTATTGGTATCTGCCGTTGGGAGCAATTTAGTGGCCAAAATTCCAGTCACACCTAAACAACAGAAAATAAAGGACAAAGTCCTGCGAGGGGCACACATCCGCACCAATCTCTATAAAAATTTGAAGAAATAGTACCGAGAATGGGATAAACCGCCTGTGAGAGGGATGAAATGTGCATTAGAGAGGCCGAGGGTCGGATTCCAAAACAAAAGGGACGGATGTCCCTTCCTAACATGCACAAAATAAAACACTTTTTGCCGCGGGCCTCTCTTCAAGGATCGAGTACCCGATAATCGGTTCGCTCCCCCGGAAGCTACAACGGTTTCGCCTGGACACCGCCATGACCAGAGCGCGGCTTTTCCTTCGTGGTGCGATGCTCATCCGAGATTCGGCAATTCCGTGACCGAGAAACCAACGGACTTAAATGGAAAACGGGTGAAGGCCACCGAAGTGGCCTTCACCCGTTTTGCCTGGTTAGGTTTTCTGACTAAAGCGGTTCCGGTAATGGTGTAGACCGAAGAGAGGGTGCTGAAGCCGTTTTCTCCCAATGAAAACGGCATTCTCCACCGTTCGGGAAGACCACAGTATTACCGGAACTGCTCTAGAACTGGTAGCGACCGTAGAAGCGGAGGATTCTGTTACCTGTAACGGTAAGAGCTCTATCGCCAAACGTGACGCTGCCGGTATAGACCGCACCGGTCAGATCCGTTCCGTTGTACGGCACACCGCTGATCAGATTTGCATTGTAGCTTCCTGTATTGCCCTGGTTGAAGACATTGAGCGCTTCAGCGCGGATGCTGAAGGACTGATGCTCAAACGTCTTGAACGTGCGGTCGACAGTGAAGTCGGTGTTGGACGTGTGATCGGTTGTGAAGGCATTGCGCGCAATCGTATTGCCGGTGGTGCCGAACGGCGACGTTACCCAGTGGGTGTTCGCCGCGGAGACGACCTGGCACGGATCGTTGGTCGCCCAGAAGTGGGGACCATCGCACAGCGTTCCTGCAGGCAGACCGAAGAAGTCGTCGCCACGCACCGCCCAGTTGGTTAGCGGAGCACTCTTCGTCAACAGAATCGGACGATCGTTGCTGATACCGTCAAGGTTCCAGTCATAGCCAACCTCGACGTTTTCAGGCTGACCGCTCTGGAACGACGTGATCCCGGCGAACGTAAAGCCGTTGACGATGGCCGCTGCCAGACGCATACCACCATCGGCGTGCCAGGTCGGAACCTGGTAAACACCGGAGATGGCCACACGATGACGGTGGTCGAACAGCGAGTTCGCGTATTCACGTGAGCGCGGCGTGCGCTGAATCTCAGCATACGTCGAACCATTGGAACCGCTGCCGTCGGTGAAGATTTCGGAACCGTCATCGAGCGCTTTGGAGTAGGTATAGACGGCCCGGAGTGACATACCGTGGCGCTGCTTCTTCTGCAACTCAAACTGAGCCGAGTTGTAGTTCGAATCGCCCTGGTTGTCCTGTAGGATGATGCGGCCGCGGTTGGAAATCAGGCGGCGGCTGCCACCGTTGATCAACGGGTTCCACTCTTCGGTCGTGTATTCGTGTTCGGAACGGTTGCCGACATACTCGGCAGCCGCGACGAGCGATCCAGGAAGCTCCTGCTGGACACGCAGGTTGTACTGGTACACCACGGGATCCATCAGGTTAGGCGCGATGACATTCGCGGTGTCCGTGGCTGCTGGCGCTGTTGTCGTGATTCCGCAGGGCGTCGGCGGGACGGTTTGGGGACTGGGGCAGATATTCAAGGTCTTGGACCAGTTGGCGTTTCCGCGACCGCTCGTACTGCCCTGAATCAGCTTGGCGGCGGCGTTGGGCGCGCTGCCCTGAATGTTGTCAATAATGTTGGTGAAGACATGGGAGTAGAACATGCCGAAGCCTGCGCTCAGCACCGTTTTGCCGGCGCCAAACGGAGAGTAGTTGAAGCCCACACGTGGGCCCCAATCGTTCTTCTGCGCAACCTGCTTTGTGGTCAAGGGGAACGTGGCAGGCGAGCTCAGATTCAGAGCCGGGAAGCCAAGGTAGTTGAAGGGCGTGCCGTTGTATTCGTAGCGGAGGCCGGCGTCGATTTCCAAGTTTGGAAACAGCTTGAACGAATCTTGGATGTAGTAGTTCTGCGACCAGATTTCCGGGCGCGCCGTGGGATTGCCAAAGGTGATGGAGGCATTGCTGGGGCTTGCAGAACCATTGACAACAGCAGCGCCGGAGTAGTCGTCGAGATAGTTACCGAGGGCGGAGTAACCGCCGCCGATCTGGCCCTGATAGGCGATCGAACCATAGAAGTTGAAGGGAATGCCGTCCTTGATCCGCATATCCAGAAGGTCGAAGCCGAACTTCAATGAGCTGCGGCCCTTGGTGTAGCTGACCGCATCCTGCAACTGGTAGGTGTTCTGGAAACGGCCCTGCGGGATACCACCCGGGATGCCGTATCCCGTAATGCCGGTAATCGAGATCGCCGGCGAGAGCGCCAAGGGATTGGCGTACGTTTCCGGACGGAGATCGAAGGTAAACCCGATGCGGCTCCACGACAGGCGAAGCTCGTTCAGCAGGTTCGGACTGAAGACGTGGGTCTCGGTGATGCCGGCGTTATACACCACACCAACCTGATCGCTGTCGAAGCCGGGAAGCTGATCGGGTGCATTGAAAATGTCGAATGGTGTGCTGTTGGGACTCTGAATAAAGCGGAAGCGCAGCTTGTCGGCGCTGCTCAGGACCACGTCCGATGTCGCTTCCAACTCGCGCGAATTGGTGGGCGCGGCAATCGAGCGCTGCACGCCGGCAAACGTAACGACGCCGCGCGAGGGGCAGGCTCCGGGATTCCCGGGATTCGCAGCGGTACAGACCGGATCGGGGCCGAGGTTCTGGGAAGCCGCGTAGTTTGCGTTCGTGCCGACAAGACCGCCATAGGCTTTGACAAGGTTTGCGATACGCGGGTTCGACGCATACTTATTGAGGATCGTGTAACCTGCAGCGTCCGGAACCGTAAGAATGCCGGCATTGGCCGTCTGGCGCAACCGATCCCACTGGTTGGAAACAAAGAAGAACGCGCGATCGCGGAAGATGGGTCCACCAATGCGGAAACCAAAGAGGTTTTCACGGCTGCTGACCTTGGGATTCCCGAAAAGCACATCGCCCTTATCCGTTGCATCCAGGGCCGAGTTCAGAATGCGCTCATACACCGCACCATGAAACTGGTTGCTGCCGCTCTGGAAGATGATGTTGGAAACGGCGCCGCCACGACCGTATTCCGCCGAGAACGAATCCAAGAGAAACGTGGCTTCCGCAACGGCTTCAACGTTGGCAGGCTGGAAGGCCTGACCGTGAATGCCCTGGTCATTGTTATCCACGCCTTCGATCAGGAAGTTGTTATCACGTGGACGATTGCCATTCACCGAGAACGAGGTGCCGTTGGTAAAGTCCCCTGCAGTAACGGTCGTAACGCCAGGAAGGGTCGTGGCCAGCGAATAGGGGTTCAGGTTTGCGATCGGAAGGGCGTTGATTTCGGTGCCGGAGAGCGTCTCGCTCAACTCGCCACTTTCCGTCTTCAACGCGGCAACATCTGACGTTACTTCGACCGTTTCGCCGTTGGAGCCGGCAGTAAGCGTCACATTCACCGAGGTAACCACAGAAGCGTCCACTTCCGTGTGGTTAACGACAGTCTTCGAAAACGAGGGGGCGGTGACCTCAATGCGGTACACACCCTGCTGTTCGCCTTCAATACGGTAATTACCTGCCGCACCCGATTTCACCGTGCGTGCAACGTTCGTGTTGACGTCTGTGGCGGTAACCGTCGCGCCCACAACCGCCGCGCCGGTCGCATCCGTCACGCTACCCGCGATGATGCCGTAGGCGCTCTGTGCGTGCGCCTGTACACCGGCAATCATGCTCACCGCGACACTCGCGGAGGCTAAAAGTCCCAAATATTTTTTCAATGAATTCTCCATCGTGGCCGTTCGAAGCTGTTTTTGTGCAAATCGACCCAATTGGAAGTTCTGCAATTGAAGGGCCATTTATGGCGGAGAGCGATACTGTTGAGAGGGCTGGACTTGCAAGTCATCCCGTAAAGCCGTCGGTCCGACCTGTTTTCATGCAATGTAAACATCGCTCTTTCAAGTATGGAATTTCATAATTTTCATTCGCCCCAGAACTTTCGACTTACGTCCCTAAGTTATTGAATTTAGGGTATTTGTTAGATTATCGCGATCCGATACATTGTGGCGAAAAAAGGACAACTTTAAATGACAAAAGCCACTGCGGCTGCGGTGGCTTTTGGGGTCTTTCTATGCTTGTGGTTTAGCCGGTGATCTGGGTCCGGCGGTGCTGGAGAGCGCGTACCAGTTCGGACGGATCTCCGCTTGCGGCTGCGGGTGCAGCAGGTGTTGATGCCGCGGCAGGCGCTTCGGCGCGAGCCGCTGGTGCGGCACCGCGGCCGCGGCCGGCTGCCTCGCGCAGGCTGAACATTTCGTAGGTCATGTTGGAGAACAGGCGGGCGCCCGCGGCATCCGTGTGCTGCCAGCTGCGGTCCATCTGAAAATGGCGAATCACGAAGGCCACCATATCGCCGCCGGGGCCTTCGAGATTGAGGGCAGGGTCGACTTCGATATAGAGGATGCGATCGACCAACTTGCCTTCACCCGTGTTGGTATCCAGGAACTCGCCCATGCGCGCCGTGTCGTCAAGCTTGGGAGTCATCTGCACGCCGGTCGACTGGATCCGCTGCAGGTTCGGGATATAGAACACGACAAAGTCGATGAAATTTTTGTTGTCCCAGTCGTCATTCCGCTCCACGGTGAAGTGGTGCATGTTTCTCAAGCGGTGAATGACGCTGTGTCCGAGGTTGAATCCATTGCGTGCGGTCATTGCAGTGCTCTCTCCTGACAATCTTGTCGGCGGGCGGTGAGGCCATCCCGGCTCCCGGAAGCGTCACCCAGATACTTCCATGCAGAGGATACCCGATTCGAGCACCGTTGCTCGTCAAATCCTCGCGCAGAACCTTTCGTTATTCTCATGGCAGCGAGCGCATGAAGGTCCATCCCACTTACGTGCCGGTATCTGACACGATAACGGCGATTTCCACTCCGCCAGGACGAGGCGGAATTGGAATCGTACGGCTCTCCGGTCCGGATGCGGTGTCGATCGCCGGCCGGCTGCTAGGGCTCGGCAATCCACTCGAACATGGACACGCCCGCTTTACCCGTATTCTCGACCCACTGGATCCGGATAAGGCGCCCGTCGACGAAGCTGTCGTAACCGCCTTCCTTGCACCGCATTCGTATACCGGAGACGATGTGGTGGAGATTGCCGCGCACGGCTCTCCGGTAATTCTGGAAGCCGTGCTTCAGGCCGCCATGCGCATGGGCGCGCGGCTCGCCGCTCCGGGCGAATTCACGCAGCGCGCCTTCCTTTCCGGACGTCTCGATCTGACCCAGGCCGAAGCGGTCCATGACCTGATTGCGGCCAAGACGCTCGAACAGGCCCGTACCGCGGCACAGCAGCTTGGAGGCGCGCTGAGCCGCCGCGTCGCTCCCGCCAAAGAAAAGCTGTTCTACCTGATTGCGCTACTGGAAGCGGGCATGGATTTCGCTTCCGGCGAACTGGACGACGTGGATGTCGTGCCGGTGCATCAGATCGCCGGATCCATCGCGGAGACACATTCGTCCCTGGAGTCGCTGGCCCGCAGCTTTCGCGGAGGTCAGCTTCTCCGCTCCGGAGCCGCGCTCGCGCTGGTGGGCCGCCCGAACGCGGGGAAGAGCTCCCTCTTCAACCGGCTGCTGGATCGTCCGCGCGCCATCGTGACGCCGGTTGCAGGCACAACTCGCGACACGGTGGAAGAGACCGTAAGTCTGGGCGGCATTCCCATTCGCCTGATCGATACCGCCGGTCTGCGGGTCGCCAATGACGCACCCGCAGACGAAGCGGAACAGCAGGGCATCGCGCGTTCGCGGGAAGCTCTCGCCGACGCCGATCTCGTGCTGCTGATCCACGACGCCACCGCGCCGCTGACCGAGGATGAACGTGCCCTTGCGGCAAGTCTCGAAGGCCGCCCGCACCTGCTGATCCGCAACAAGATCGATCTGCTGCCGGCAGCCGAAATGATCGCTGAACAAGGCTCATTTGCCATTGGCACATCCGCGCTCACCGGGGAAGGTCTCGACGATTTACGCGCCGCCATTCTGCACGAACTGCATGCGGAAGGCGCCCTGGCCGAGTCCGGAGCGCTCAACAATCTGCGACAGCAGGAGTCCGTGCAGACCGCGCTCACGGCGCTTGATGCCGCGGCGCATGCCAACCTTAGCGGGCTTCCTCACGAAGTGCTGTTGATGGATCTGCACGCCGCACTACGCGCGCTCGATGCGCTAACCGGAGTGACGACTACCGATGACATCCTGGGCAGGATTTTCTCCACCTTCTGTATCGGCAAGTGAATGGTGAGGATGTCGTTTGTGAGATTCTTTTTCCTCTCCATCCCCCAACTCTGTCATCTCGACCGGAGCGCAGCGTAGCGGAGAGATCTGCTTCTTTGGCCCCTGCCCGGGCATGGGCGGGAGCATAAAGCAAATCTCTCCGCTACGGCGCTAAAGCGCCTTCGGTCGAGATGACAGAGTGGTGGAAAAGGATATCCAGTTAGACCAAGCCGATGGAGAGTAGGGTCTGTCCATGAGGAGCATCCTAGTCGCACTGGCCATGGACCACGCACCAAAGACTTGCGGTTCTCCGACATGCCCCATCTACCCGTGACGCCGTCTGCTACTGCAGCGCAAACTTCACAACCGCAGCGTCGATGCGCCGATCGGCGGCTTCGATCTCATCCAGAAGCTTTTGCTCTTCTTCTGGTGTACTGACCTCTGAATCCAGCAGCTTGTCTGCCAGCACCATCCCCTGCTTGTACTCCTTGAAGAGCAGGTGCCGGGAGGTTACCGATTGCCCCGCCGCCTGGTCGCGCTTGAGCTTCATGTGGCCCACCACTTCGGCGTACGCACGGAGAGCTGCCCGCAGCCGCTGGATGAGCATCGTGGATGGGTGGCGCCGGCCGTACTCGTCTTCCAATGCGGCAACATGGCGCTCCACGATGGGTGTGAACATATCGATTGAGAGCTGGATTCCGTCGATGTACCTGCTGTCACTCATGCGGAGAAGGCTACCAGAGGCGCAGGTATTTCTACGCCCATTTGAGTGGCAAATCGGAGATTGGGAGAAGAGGAAGTCGGGGCCGTTGTTACCTAAAGGAAGAAGGCCGCGGCGAATCGCCGCGGCCTCTTCCCTTTAGCGTCTGGCAAGTTAGCCGTTCTGCCCGTCGCCCGTCAGGCGCACTGTGCGGTAGCTTGCGTTACCGTGCGACCACACCAGCAGCAGAAGGTCTTTGCCTTCAGGGTTGTTGTGGACCGCGCTGGCGAACTGGTTGGAGGAGGAAGTGGCCTTGCGGTTCACTTCCAACACGACATCGCCAGGCTGCAGACCCGCATCATCCGCGGGGCTGGCCGGACGAACATTTTCAACCACCACACCGTGCACACTGTCCGGAAGGTTGAGCTGCTGACGAACGTCCGACGTCACGTCGGTGACAGCCACACCCAGCTTGCCGCCGTGTACGGAGCTGTCGCCGTCATTGCCGGCGGTTTCCACGTCCTTGGCGTGGAACTCACCGACGGTGAGGTTCAGGGTGACCGGTTTGCCATCGCGCATGACGCCCAGCGTGATGTGGGCGCCTGGAGCGATGCCGCTCACGGCGACCTGAAGCGCGCTGCTCGAGACCATCTTCTGTCCGTTGAGCTGCTCGATCACATCGCCCTGCTTCACACCCGCACGGCTGGCGGGCGAGTCCGGCGAGACCTGAGCAACAATGGCGCCTGAGGCGTCCTGCAGGTTGAAGAAGTGCGCGTTGTCGGGAGTCACGTCATTCATGCTGATGCCGAGATAGCCGTGATCCACCTTGCCGTGCGCGATCAACTGCGCGGTGGTCTCCTTGGCGATCTGCGAGGGAATGGCAAAGCCCGCGCCCGAGAACGAACCATTGTCGGAAATGATCCAGGTGTTGATGCCGACCAGCTCACCATGGGCATTCACCAGCGCGCCGCCCGAGTTGCCGGGGTTGATCGCCGCGTCGGTCTGGATAAAGCCACCGGGCTTGCGTGCATCGGTGGAGTAGGGGTTCTGGCGATTCACAGCGCTCACAATGCCGCGCGTGACGGTGTCCTGGAAGAAGCCGAAGGGGCTTCCGAAAGCAAGCACCGTTTGCCCGGGGACGAGCCGGGTCGAATCACCCCAGGAAACCGCAGGCAGATCGTGCGCATTCACCTTCACTACGGCGAGGTCGGTGAGCTTGTCCACACCCACCACCTTGCCGTTCAGGACGCGGCGGTCATGCAGGGTCACCTTGATGTCCTTCGCGCCGTCGACGACGTGGTTGTTGGTCACGATGTAGCCGTCCGGCGAGATGATGACGCCGCTGCCCACGCCGTGCTGCAACTGCGGCTGCTGTTGACGCTGGCCGCCTCCACCGAACGGACCTCCCGGCCCAAAGAAACGCTGCAGCTCAGGCGGGATGCCCTGGGCCGTCCCGGCTTGCTGCTCAATCTCATCCGCCGAAGGCGTGGAGGTTACCTGGATGTTCACTACTGCGGGCGTGACACGGCCGGCAAGCGATTCCATTGCATGATCGAGCGATACCAGCGCAGCCACGCTTTGGTCATCGAGCGGGGCGGCGCTGATGGCCGACGCATGAACATGGCTGCCCATGTTCGAAAGCGTCAACGCGCCCCAGGCAGTCGCACCGGCAATCACGATGGGAGCGATAAAACGGCCTGCGCCGCGGGTCAGAGATTTGACTACTAATGATTTAGTTGTTACTTGCATGGAACTACCCCTCCTGCGGGTGTTTTGGTGGTTAGAGTTGCACGATCAGCCAGCCGTCCCGGGTGGGAACAGCGGCGTACGTGAGTTGCGAATCTCCGAACTGGACCTGGCGAACCTGCACGGCGCGGAACACTTGCGCTACGGGCACAGCGGTGGGCGCCATCCGGGCCGGCAGGGCCTCCGAGCGCCATTCCGCCAGGACCATCCACGGCAAGGTTTCAGGTGTTTCCAGTTGCGCTACCTGCGAAAGTGCAGCAATGTTCCGTCTGGTGCGGGCACAGACCCGGAGCGCGTTGTGCGCGTTCCCACGCGAGACGGAGCGCGGCATCGACGCCTTCACCAGCGTGGCTCGGCGGCAGACATTGGGAGTCACAGGAGCAGCGTGAACAGGTTCCGGCCAGGTTTGCGCAATGAGGCTGCTGCGCGGAGCAGGGATAGGAGCCGGCAGGGCTAGCCGTGCCTGCGTGACGTCGTTCGCGGTGGGGGTGCTGAAGCTGACGAGTTGCGGGCTCCGGGCCAGCATGACCGCACCGCATCCGACACCGGCCAGCAGAGCGCAGGTGGCCGCGCGCGCCTGGGCACGGCCCATGCCGGCGCTGGGTTGCTGCAAAATGCGGTAGACACGCCGTGCGAGTTCGGAAGGCTGTTTGCCGAATAGACCAAGCGCCAGCATCACACCGCGCCGCACTAGCGACTGTTCGGCCAACTCCGTGAGGCAAGCGGCATAAGCTTTGCGAGCCTTGGTTGCTCGCAGCACGCCATCATCGCAGGCCAGCTCACGCTCTAGGCAGAGCCTGCGGTCAAGCCACAACAACACCGGGTTCAGCGGCAGCAAAGCCAGCCCGGCTTTCTGCAGAAGATTCGTCCAGTCGTCGCGGCGGCGCAGGTGCTCCATTTCATGCAGCACAATCGGCTCAAGCTCCACGGCGGTGAACTGAGTCAGCAATTCAGGAGGCAGGAGGATTCGTGGGCGAAAGAACCCGATCACGCTGGGCCTGTCGACTTCATCGGAAACACAGAGCTCCGCGCGGCGGTCCCCAGCCTGCAACAATGCGGCGATGTTGGCTTCCGGCTCGACCGGAACGGCACGCTTGGCCATGGAACGCAGGCGCAGAGCGCTTATCGCAAGCTGAGCCAGCCGGCCCAGCGAAAATACCGCCCACAAACCTGCCAGCGCGAAGCTCCAGCGCTCGTTCAGGTGAATTCCCGGATGAATGCCCAGAGGAAGCCCGGACTGGGCGCCTTGAACATGCAACGCGGACGCGATGGAATCCTGCGGCAACGCCAGGGAGAGCAACGGCAACATCAGGACGGTGACCAGCACGGCCACCCAGATCACTGAACGCGCAGCCGCGCTCAAGCGGGGAAACAAGCGCAGACCAACAGCAACAGCACTTGCCAGCAGCAAACCCTCCCACACCGACGCGACGAGCGCACCGGAAGCGGCAGGCGCAAAGCTTTGAACGGTATGGAAGAGTGGCAGCATGGGGATCAGGCGTCCTCCGCCGTTGGATTCCCCTGAGCGGGGTCTTCGTCGCCTGGAGCCGCGGCAATCGCCTGCCGCAACCGCTCCAGCTCTTCGGGCGTAATCTCGTCATCGCCCAGCAGGGAAATCAGCAAACGCTCGCGTGAGTTCCCAAAAAAACGCTGCAGGACGTGGCGCACTTCCGAGCGGCTGGCCTCGTGCTCGGCCACGCAGGGGCTGTAGAGAAACGCCCGGCCTTCCTGCCGGTGCGTCACATAGCCCTTCTTTTCAAGGATGCGTACCGTTGTCAGCACGGAGGTGTAGGCCAGGGGCGTCGCGTCAGCCAGTGCCTGCACCAGGTCGGCAACGGCGGACTCACCGCGCAACCACAGCAGTTTCATCAGCCTGAGTTCGGCTTCGGTCAGCGTGATGGAGCGTTTCGGCGGCATCGCAGAATCAGTCTCACTCACTTGGACCAGCAACGAAAGAATTAGTTAGCAAGAATTTTCAGCCGGCTTCCGGCTGCTGGCTGTGTCGTCCTGGGTCCGGCATTTCCATGAAGGTATACCCAGGGGTGAAGGTGTTGAAGTCGTTTTCCCGCAAAGAAAACGACCTGTTCAGCTGCGTCGCGCGGGCACGGCATCATGGGAAATGCTCTCGGGCCAGCGCAGGCTGCCGTGCGGCATGCGCGGCGTTCCAGCGGAAGTCTTTTCATAGCGATATTCCTTCGGCTTGAACACCTCGTTCAAGTACGTGCCCTTGGAAGGGGAGGCGCGAAAGGCCGTCCACTCTTCCATGGGCACATCGAAGTACCGGTAGGTACCCCGGTTGCCGCGATAGACGATCTCCAGCACCTTGCCTTCCGGGTCGTACACCATCACCGCAAAGACGCTTGAGGGCATGCATCACCGCTCCTAAGGATGTAGAGATGACGAAGACCTAAATGCCGTTTTCTGGAAAGGTTTGTCGCTGGCAGAGGCGACCCTGATCAACAAGATCAGGATTCGTTTTGCTTAAGGTCACGGGTTCACCCGTGACGTATTGAGCCGAATAGGTAGTGCTTCAGCACCTGAGGTACCCGTTTCTTCCGGGCAAACTATTCTCTGACTGAAGGCACCTGCGGTGACTCGAGCACGGGTACCTCAGTGGCTGAAGCCACAAATCAAAGCACCGCTTAGCGGCGCGGGTGAACCCGTGCCCTTAAGCAAGGCAAATCGAACAGGAGTCGAGTTTTTCACCTGTACCTAGACGCCGTGGTCAGAGTAGAACCACCTTTTTGCATCCCTCACCCCAAAGAGTTGATCAGCTTCACCACCGCCGCGATCGGCAGACCGACAACATTGAAGTAGTCGCCTTCGATACGCGGAATCCAGCGGGCCGCATAGCCTTGGATGCCGTAAGCGCCGGCCTTGTCCAGGGGGTCGCCGGACGCCAGGTAATTGCGCAGTTCGGGTTCGCGAATCTCCCGGAACGTGACATACGTGGTTTCCACCAGCGACGCCGCCCGTTCTCCCAGGATCACGGCCAACCCCGTATGCACCTGGTGGACGCGGCCGGACAGCAAGCGGAGCATGCGCTCGGCTTCGTCCAGATCGCGCGGCTTATTGAGCACCTTGCTTTCGCATACCACCGTAGTGTCGGCGCCCAGCACGATCGCGTCCGGCTGGCTGTCGGCCACGGCTCGTACTTTTTTGAGAGCCAGACGCCGCACGTAGTCTTGCGGCAGCTCGCCTTCATAGCGGCTTTCGTCCACATCCGCGACGTGAACGTCAAAGGCATAACCCGCCTGCGCCAACAGTTCGCGCCTGCGGGGCGAGGCGGAAGCCAGCACCAACCGGAGGGGTGTACTCATTCGGAAGACTCATCTCCTTCATCGCCGGCAAAGGGAACTTCCACGGCGCTCTCAAACAGAGAGGTCTGTGCCTGCTCATAGGTCTCTTCCCCGGCCTGCTGCGCCCCGCCGGCAGCAGTTTCCGGATCGGGAAGAGGCTCGACCGCGAGGCGTGCCTCCATGGTATGGGCTTCGCCGGGATGGAGTGTCAGTGCGTTCTGCGCGGCGTTGGCCGTTTCCACGCACACCATGCCGCGCCAGCCTTCGGGATCCATGTCGACTAGTTTTGCCGTTTGTTCCGTCCACGGGTTCCAGATAACGGTGGTATGCGAGTTCCGTTTCTCCACCACCAGGCGGCGCCGAAAGATCGGGTCATCGACCGTAACCGTCGCGGTTGTGTTCAGGTACGGACGATCCGTTTCACCATGCAGCATCAGCCAATCGTCAGTCTGCCACCTGCGCGCGAAATGGTCCGTCTTATCCAGGAATTCTGTGTCACCAAGCCCGCCGATCCGCACATGCTCCACCCCGCCGACGGCAAGATAGGTATGCAGGGCTTCTTCCAGGTGCATCGGTGTTTCGCCCTGGTTGACGACGCTGAGCCGCAGACTGAGTGTTCGCCCGAAAATCAGTTCATACGCCAACCGGAAATTGTCATAGCCGAGTTGGCGGCTGGTTTCGCTGGGACCCAGCGTCAGCGTGAGATGAAGGTCTTCACCGAAACCTGCGGCAAATGCCACATCCCACATGGCGGTACGCGCAAAGCCATGCGAAGGCCCATCGGTGCGCTCGCCGGTCCGGGAACCAAACCATGGAAAGATCACCGGTACGCCTCCGCGTACCGCTTTCCCCGGAGCGAATACTGAGCGTTCGCTCAGGAAAAGCACAGGGTGATCTTCATTCCCGGGCTGCCAGTGGACCAGGTGCGCGCCCTGCAGAAATAAGGTTGCGGTGCACGCAGCACCGGTAATTCGCGCAATGAGGAGCCCGCCCGCAATCTCTTCAAATGCGAGCAGACCGGGAATCGCAAAATTGTCATTCAAATCGTGCAGGGAGCTCATGGAATGTGAGTGTAACCGCGCATCTAACACGATTTGGGAAACAAGCGATGATTGAGGCTCTTTTGTGTGACATCGACGGCACCCTGGTGCAGAGCAACTGGCTCCATGCCGAGGCCTGGCAGGTGGCATTCGGCGCTCTCGGCATCCATCTGGAGCTGGAAACGATCCGCAGGCAGATCGGCAAAGGCGGCGATGAGCTAATTCCCGTCTTCGTTCCCTGGTGGAAGCGGACCCATGTCGAAGACCCGCTCAAGGCCTTCCGCAAATATCTTTTTCAGCACGACTACATGCCGCAGGTGCAGCCTTTGCCACGGGTGCGCGAGTTCCTGCTGCGGCTTCGCGATGCAGGGATCAGGCTGGCGCTGGCCAGCTCCGCCGACAAGGAAGACCTCGAGGCCTACAAGCGGATCGCCCACATGGAAGACCTGATCGAAGAAGAAACCTCCGCGAGCGATGCCCGCAAGGCAAAGCCCCACCCCGACATCTTCGAAGCCACACTGCATCGCCTCGGTCTACCGGCAAGCAAGTGCATGGCTCTTGGTGACACACCCTGGGACGCCGAAGCCGCGGGCAAGGCTGGCCTGCGAACGATAGGCGTGACGACGGGAGGCTGGTCGCACAAGGATCTTTATGAGGCAGGCTGCATCGCCGTATACGACAGCGTCGCGGAACTGCTGGAGCGCTTCGACGACAGCCCGTTGGTACACACCGGCTTGCGGATCTGACAGTGATGCAAGCCGATGCCTGATGACTCTACTTCGCCGGCGCCGCAGCAGGTGTAGTGGCAGGCGCAGTTGCCGGCTGGAACAGCTTCACCGCATTGAGGCCGGAGCGGTATACACCCCATCCCAGCGGGATACCAACCAGCAGCCACGCCAACAGGATCAGCGCCGGTGATGACGAACGAGACGAATTTTCCATACAAACTCTCCTTTGTGGCTGAATGGCTAGTGGGCAGCGCCCGTGGGTTCGCCGGCGGGCACTTCCTTCAGCCAGTGGCGTTCATCGACAGGCTTGACCAGCAGGTTCGCCACAAAACCCACGCACAACAGGCCGACCATGATGTGCAGCACCAACCGGTAGCCGTCCAGCCGATTGAGACCTGCAGCCTTGTAGTGGTCCAGGATGCCGTTCACGATCAGCGGCCCTACGATGCCTGCCGTAGACCATGCGGTCAATAGACGTCCGTGGATGGCCGAGACGTTATAGCCGCCAAAGAGGTCCTTGAGATATGCCGGGATCGTGGCGAAACCGCCGCCATAGAAAGTCAGGGCGATACAGGCAACTGTGACAAACAACGGTACCGAGTTGGCGTGGTTCGAGCCCAGGAACGGCATCACGAAAAACAGGACCGGCCCAATGGTGAAAAAGATGAAATAGGTCACCTTGCGGCCCAGCCAGTCCGAAACGCTGGCCCAAAGGAAACGGCCGGCCATGTTGAACAGGCTCAACAGGCCAACGAAGCCGGTCGCTGCGGCAGCCAGCACATGACCTTTAAAGAAGTCCTGGATCATTGGCGCGGCCTGTTCCAGGATGCCGATGCCCGCCGTCACGTTGGTACACAACACGATCCACAACAGCCAGAACTGGGGAGTCTTCCAGGCCTGCTGTACGGACACGTTGTGAGAACTGATCAGCGCCCTGTGCGTCGCGGAGGGCACCCAGCCCGCCGGCTTCCAGTCGGCTGCGGGGACGCGGATGGTGAACGCGCCGTAGAGCATGAACAGGAAGTAGAGGACGCCCATGGTGATCCATGTCGCCGGAATGGGGTTCGCGAAGCCGTGGGCCTTGAAATGGGTCATCAGCTCATTGCCCAGCGGAGCGCCGATCAGAGCGCCGCCGCCAAAACCCATGATCGCCAGCCCGGTCGCCAGACCCGGCCGGTCGGGGAACCACTTGATCAGGGTCGACACCGGCGAGATGTAGCCGAGGCCAAGCCCTATGCCTCCGACGACGCCGTAGCCCAGATAGATCAGAACCAGCGAGTGGTTCGCGGCGCCGAAACTCGCAATCTCAAAACCCAGCCCGAAACAAATGGCTGCATAGACCATCGCCCTGCGCGGGCCCACCTTCTCCAGCCATGCCCCGAATATCGCAGCGGAAAGACCAAGCACCGCAATCGCGATGGAAAAAATGTAGCCCACTTCTTTAAGTGACCAGACCGAGCCGTCCGCTCCATGCAGCGCCAGCAACGGATTTTTGAAGACTGAAAAGGCATAGACCTGTCCGATGGACAGATGGATGGCCAGGGCCGCCGGTGGCACAAGCCACCGGCTGAACCCCGGCTTGGCGACGGAGCGATCACGATCAAGGAAGGATGACATAGCGACCCCACTCTATTCCGATTTGCAGAACTTTCGCGAGGCCGCCACAAAAAATTAACATTGGATTGACAAGGATGTGGGCTATTACATGCCATCCATCCTCATACCCTTCATGTGGCATGCGAGCTTCCTGGCCTCGGCCACCACAGTAGCATTCACCGTCCCGGTATAACAGCCAAGCGACGAGCGATTGCTGGTTACACCGATGGGCAGCACGTAGTGGTAGGCCCCGCTGGGGAACTCCGGCGTGGCGCTGGTGATGCCGTTGCAGGCGTCAAGTTGCGACGTGGTGATGACGTTCCCGCTGACATCGCGGCCTCCATAGATTGGAAAGCCATCCAGGGCGATACCGATAATGTGCGAGGCGCCTGTGGCTCCGTCGACGCTCTGCGTCCAGCACGTTGGGACACCGTGGTAATGCCAGGTGCTTCCACCGCCGGCCTGTCCGCCGGCCGCGTGTGAATTGCACTGATCGATGAATGAGGCCGTATACGACGTTCCGCCGCTGGTGAAGGTGTAGGAGACATTGTCGCCCAGCGCCACCGTGCCAGTTGCCTCATAGGGATTGAACAGCACTTCTCCGGAGCTCATGACCCCGATCGATCCGCCTTGGGTGGAGGTAGTGCTGGTGGCCTTGGTTGGGCAGATATTGAAGGTCGCGGATATCTTATTCACGTTTGAAATTCCGCCCGTGTAGGGTACGACCGCCATGCTCATCCCGCTGGGAGTGACCGCGACGACCGTTTGTCCGCTGCCCGCGGGCGCCAGGTAGTACGCGTTGTGAAATGGAGGCGTGCCGCTGGCGCTCAGCGTCATGCTGCAGTCGCCGGAGAACGTTGCGGTGACGCCCGAGCCCCAGGTCATGGCTTTGTACGCGGCCGCGTATTGATTTGTGCTGGTGGTGGTTGTGGTGGAACCGCTGGAGGCGCTGGTACCAGCTCCGCAACCAGCGATCGCCAGGAGAAGACAGACAGCCGTAAGACCGGCTAAGCGAAGAGATGTGGTGAAGGCTTGAGAAGCAGACATGCGAGTCACTCACTTCCGTGTGTGAGATATGCAACGTCGGCGCGTGATCAATCGCAGACCGAAGCCCAGGTGAGAAGAAGGTGCACGCTGAAGAGGCAAGCAGTCGTGGCCCCGCGATGGAAGAGACGAGGCGCTGCGGGTGTGGATTACAGATTTGTGAAAGAAATTTCAGTATTGGCCTTCCAGAAGGCACTGCAGGCCCAAACCGCCTCCAGCATCATGAAGGATGTGGGCCAGCGTGAACCCCGGAAAAATGACAGCAGAAGCAACCGCATATCGAACGGCTCTAAGGGCATAAAAACAACAGGCCTGAAGCAAGAGCTTCAGACCTGTTGTGGTTTCGGGTTCGAGGTAAGCGGAATCTATCGGCTCGCATTCGCAGGCAACTGGCCATTGATCCAGCGGTTCACGCGCGCGTCCAGCACGTCCAGGGGCAAGGCGCCGCCGCTGAGGATCTCGTCGTGGAACTTTCTGAGATCGAAATTCGGGCCGAGCTTCTGCCTGGTGCGTTCACGAAGCTCACGGATCTTCAACTGGCCGAGCTTGTAGCTGCACGCTTGTCCCGGACCCGAGATATAGCGGTCGGTTTCGGACTGGATGGTGGGTTCGTCGATGGCATGCGATTTGCGCATGTAGTCGACGACCTGGTCACGGGTCCAGTTCTGGTCGTGAATGCCGGTATCGACCACCAGGCGCACAGCGCGGAAGAGCTCCGAACGCAGCCGGCCGTAATCCGAACCGGGATCCTGATAGAACCCGATCTCCTTGCCTAGCTCCTCGGCATACAAGCCCCAGCCTTCGGTATACGCGGAGTTGCCGCCATGCTTGCGAAACTCCGGAAGACCAGTCAGGCTCTGCTGGATGGTGATCTGCAAATGGTGGCCGGGAACGCCTTCGTGATACGCCACGGCTTCATCGTTGATGAAGGAGCGGTGCGTGGGATCCGAAACGGCCACTGACACTCGGCCTGGACGTTTGCCGTCCGGCGTACCGCCCTGGTAGTGCGTCGCCGCACCCGCCTGGAACGGAGGAATGGGTTCCACCGTGACGGCTGTCTTCGGCAGCAGGCCAAAGAGTTCGGGGAGACGCGGCTTCATGGCGTGAATGTACTTGGCGAAGTCGTCGACGATTTCCTGCGCGTTGTGCGGAACGTACTTGGGATCGTTTTCGACATGGTTGCGGAAGCTTTCGAGATCGGGGTAGCCGTTGGCCTTGGCCAGCACGGTCATCTCGTTGGTGATGCGCGCTACTTCCTTCAACCCGATTTCGTGAATCGCCGTCGCTGAAAGATCAGTGGTCGTGAAGCGGCGCAGCGCAGCCTGGTAACGGCGCTTACCGCCAGGAAGGCTTTCAATAGAAAGCGTGGTGCGCGTGTACGGAATGTAGTCCTTGGCGACGAACGCGCTGAACTGCTTGTAGGCAGGGAACACTTCGTTCTGGAGCGTGGTGTTGATGGCCTCGGTCAGACGCTTTTTGTCCGCATCGGAAAACGATGCCGGAAACTTCTTGAGTGGGATGATGAACGGGTTGGCTGATACGACACCGTCGCACTGCCCGGGCACCTTCTCCGCGATGAAGCGCACGATCACCAGCTTGTCCTTCACACCCGCGCGCAATACATCTTCTGTCTGCAGGAACATCTTGGGGATCTGGTGCAGCCGCGCGATGTAGTCCTCATAGTGCTTCACAGAATCGAAGGGCATGGAGAGCGGCAAGTCCGCGACCGACGTGTGCGGACCGCCCATGCCGCCGATAGGCATCTCGTATTCCTTGAGGTCGTAATCCTCCACACGCTGCTGCGTCTGGCGCAGAAACAAGTCATGCGAGATAAGGTCCTGTTCCGGAAAGCCAGTGGCGTCGATAGCTTTGATCTTGGCGAGATTCTCAATATCGATCTCATGACGCTTTGCCGTCGCGGCCAGCGAGTTGTCGCCGAGCTGATCGTTGTAGCGATAGTCGCCAACCGAGGTGGCAAGCGTTGGCGACAGACGAAGGTTGGTCTGCCAGCTCTCCTCGAACAGCGCGTTCTGCGCCGCCAAACGTGCTTCGACGGACTTCGCGGCAGGCTTGGCCTGCGCATAGGTAACCGCAGGTAAGGAGACACCTGCCAGGAGAGCGAGTGCAACAACTTGAATTCGCATGGTAGAGGAGAGATTAGCAGAGCGGATGATGGCGGAAGCTGCATCCCGTCCATCCGTTCGGCCCAATGTATTTACCACTCCCACCACTCTGTCATCTCGACCGGAGCGAAGCGGAGCGGAGAGACCTGCTGTCCCGGCTTTTCCACCACGACACTGTCATCTCGACCAAAGTGGAGAGATCTGCTGTTGTCCCTGCCCATGTCACCGGTCAACCACTACCTGCTTTCAAAGGGCTGGGCTTCAGCCCAGCCGCTGAGGGCTCGCCCTCACCTCGGCATGGGCAGGGGCACAAAAGCAGATCTCTCCGCTACGCTTCGCTGCGGTCGAGATGACAGAGTTGTGGTTGTATTGAGAAGAGCAAAGACCGTAACTATGCGTGGTCCAACTCGGCAAAGACTTCCTTCAGTTCCACTGCGATCGGTGTTCCGACTACCCGCAGAAACCCATCCTCGGGCTGCTGAAAACCTCGCACGGAACAAGAATAGGCGATTCGCTTCCAGGGATCGAAAGCCCAAATATCGTCGACACCCATCGCCGCATAGTCATTCACGCGTTCCTGCAGCTCACCAAGTGTGTCGTCTTTAGACAGAACCTCGATACACACAAGCGGCGAGAAGGTGACGATTGGATCCAGCGGATCGGAGTTTCGCAACACCGTAATGTCCGGAATCCGGAAACGTTCTGGAGTAACTTGGATACGCTGTTCGGGCAACGGACGCACACCCCACTCTTCACGATTCCGCCGGAAGATGAAGTACAACAAACCCTGCACAAGCGCGTGCGGCTGCTCGCCCATGTTTCTCTCCTTGAGCTCGCCTTCAAGATAGTCGCGGTCGGGCCTGTAGGTGGTTCGCAGGTATTCACTGACCGGAATCAGGGTCACGCTGGCCATACACACTCCGTAGAGACGATGCTACTCCCGGACTTCGCTTTTCGCGAACCATTCACTCGGCTTCTGGATGAAGCACCTGTTCCGCGATACGCTCAATCCGTTCCAGCGAAATCCCCGTGTGTTGTTCGATAGCCAGCGGATGATTGGGATCGCTCACGGTGAAATGTGGACGGCGGCCCACCGACTGCGTCTGCACACTCAGCTCCAGGTCAACCGTATTGCCATAGGGCAGTAGCTCGGAGTTGAGATAGCCTGCGAACGCTGGCTCGGCTTCACGCCCTTCCGTGTTCCACAGTTCATTGGTGCGGATGAAGTTCTTAGGGCTGACCTCCGCCCACACACCCCAGATGAAGGGCTCTTCCAGTCCATGGATGGGCACTGGAATGCGCCCGCGTAGGTAGAAGTCTTTGTTGTCGATGACGCATTGATCGGGTGTCCACACCACCCGCGCATCCCGCTCTTCTTCGGGGATGGCAGCCAATGCCAACGGAAATTTGAAGCTGTAGCTCAGGGAGAGCAAATGGCTTTCGCCGCAAACACTGCATGTGAAACCGGCCCGTGATTCACCTTCCATCATTCACCTCCCCTTTCCGAATCAGGCAGGAAACTCCAACCACCCACCGATTCAAGACCTTTGCAACGACACCTATACCCATCCCACCAGTGTAGTGGGCGGCTCAACCTCACGCAGGCGTCGACAGCCGGTAGCCGGTCCTGTACGCCGAGGGACCACTCATCACAAAAACGACTTTCCGCTCGCGGAGGACTTCCATGGGTCACTACGATGTCCGTGTTTCCCATAGATGTTCCAGGAGAGCTTCCCATGCGCCGTTGGCTGTGTGCTTTGCTGTGGATGGTTGCTGCCGTTGCTCTGCGAGCGCAGAGTGCGGATTGGGTTTCCGTGCCCTTCGACAAAGCGCATTGGAATTTTGAAGGCGACGATGCCGCACCCGCGAAGTTTCTGGGCAGGGATGCTGTACGTCTGCACCGCGGAACCGCGACGTTGAAGGACGTTGACTTCAGCACCGGTTCCATCGAATACGACGTGTCCTTCCAACACGAACAGGAGTTTGCGGGTTTGTTCTTCCGCGCCCACGATGCAGATGCCGACTACTTCTATCTGCGCCCGCACGAGAGCAGCCGGCCGGATTCCAACCAGTACATCCCGCTACTCGATCACGACGATACCTGGCAGATCTATTCAGGCCCCGAGTACCAGAGCAACGAGACCTACATCTTCGGTGGCTGGAATCACATTCGATTGGAGATCTACCCAACCAGCGCAGAGGTCTACATCAATGGAAACCGCTCCCTGCGCATCGCGAAACTGCAAGGCAAATTCACCCACGGCGAGCTTGCGCTGGCGGGTCTTTCCGGCAGCGCCACCACCGCGACACAAATGTTCTACTCGAACTTCCGTTATCGGGCGTTTCCGAACGAGGCGCCTGCGGACATGCCCAAACTCTCACACTTCGCACCGCCGGGACTGGTGGCTCACTGGAAGGTGTGGCCCACCATGACGGAGAGCGAAGCACGCGCAATGGCAGCCAAGCCATACGCGAGCCTGCCTGCGAGCGTCAGTGTTGACGTCGAACACAACGGCATTGCCAACATCGGCCGTTTGGATTCGCTCAAGGATGGTTCGGATGGAACAACGCTCGCCGCTTTCACCGTGCGATCCGACATCGATCAGACCAAGATGCTCAAAGTGGGCTTCAGCGACCGGGTCACCGTCTTCGTGAATGGCTCACCGGTCTACATCGGCGACAACAGCCAGTACCTGCGCGATCCACGCTTTCTGGGTATCGTGGGGCTGTTCGACACCATCGCAGTGCCACTGCATCGCGGCGAAAACGCCATCATCTTCGTGGTTACGGAGCACGGAGGGGGGTGGGCGGCGGAAGCCCAGTTCACCGATATGGCGGGTCTGCATTCGGAGGCGATCCTGTAACCGCCTCCAAATGCTCTCCGCATTACGGATAGATCCGGTTCAGCGTCCGTGCAAACGGAATCGTCTCCCGCACATGCTCCAGCCCGCAGATCCACGCCACGCAGCGCTCGATGCCCATGCCGAAGCCTGAGTGGGGCACCGAACCATACTTGCGCAGGTCGAGATACCACTGGAACGCGCTGAGCGGCAGGTTGTGCTGCTCGATGCGTTCCTTGAGCAGGTCGTACGAGTCCACACGCTGCGAGCCGCCGATGATTTCTCCGTAGCCTTCCGGAGCCAGCACATCCACGCACAACGCCTTGGTCGGGTCCTTGGGGTCGGGCTGCATGTAGAACGCCTTCACCACGGCGGGGTAGCGGTGCACCATGACGGGCTTGTCATACTGCGAGGAGATGTAGGTCTCGTCGGGTGAACCGAAGTCGTCGCCGTAGGTGTGCGGGTTTTCAATCAGGCCCGCGGTGTAGGCGCTCATCAGCATCTCGTGCGCTTCGTCGTAAGTGAGGCGCGGGAATGCTCCGGGAGCGGCGACCGCTTCCAGCTTGGCGACATCTTTGCCGATCACCGGAAGATCGGCGCGATGCGTTTCCAGCACCCGCGTCACGATGTGGGTCAGGAAGCCTTCTGCCAGGCCCATCAAGCCTTCGAGGTCCATGTACGCAACCTCGGGCTCGATCATCCAGAACTCGGTGAGATGGCGGCGGGTCTTGGACTTCTCCGCACGGAACGTGGGGCCGAAGGAATACACCTTGCCCAGCGCGAGAGCCGTGGCTTCAATGTAGAGCTGGCCCGACTGCGTCAGGTAGGCCATCTCGCTGTCGAAGTACTTCATTTCGAACAGCTCGGACGTGCCTTCGCAGGCGTTGGGCGTGAGGATGGGTGGATCGGTACGCGTGAAGCCATTGGTGTCGAAGTACTCGGCTGCCGCGCGCATGATGGTGGCGCGTACCCGCAGGATCGCGGACTGGCGTGGCGTGCGCAGCCAGAGGTGGCGATGCTCCATCAGGAAGTCGACACCATGTTCTTTGAGCGAAATGGGGTAGGGAGTGTCTTCAGGAATGCGTTGCGTGACTTCGACACCGGTCACATCGAGTTCCACACCGGAAGGCGCGCGCTGGTCTTCGCGCACGGTGCCGGTCACGATCAAGCTTGATTCCAGCGTGAGGCCCTTGAGCGTCTCAAACACTTCTTCCGGCACGGCAGCCTTGGGCACAATGCCCTGCACGGTGCCGGAGCCGTCGCGGAAGGTGGGGAAGAGCAGCTTGCCGGACGAGCGCAGGTTGTACAGCCAGCCGCGCAGGATGACAGCCTGGCCAATGTGCTGCTTGAGTTCGGCGATGGTGGTAAGGGTGGGGGCGGCAGTAGTAGCTACTTCTTCACTCATGACCTGTTAAGTGTATGCGCGTTGGCCGTAACGGGCGGGAGGGAGAGGTCGCGAAAATGGGGCGCCGGAGTAGCGGTGCGCCGCCCTTTGCTTTTCTTTCTGTCATCCCCGTAGGGGATCTGCTGTTTCTGCGTACCCCCACAACCCTGTCATCTCGACCGAAGCGGAGAGACCTGCTTCTGGGATGCGAGTGCAGGCGCAACCTTAAAAATGGGCAGGAGCGATCGCGCTCCGCGCGATACCCCACCCATTGCACCCCAGCCAACAAGTTGGCCGGGGACCCCGCCTTTCACGAGAAACAAAAGCGTGAAAGGATGGGCCACCCGAGGTAGTGGCGTCAACTGGTCCTTGCTTTTCTTTCTGTCATCCCACGCAAAGGATTTGCTTTTGCTGTTAACTGTTCGCTGTTAACTGAGACCCGGTATTAAACGCGTCCGGCGAACTCGCGCGTTTCGGTATTGATCTTGATCTTTTCGCCTTCCTTGACGAAGAGCGGTACACGCACTTCGGCGCCGGTCTGCAGACGAGCGGCCTTGGTAACACTGCCCGAGGACGTATCCCCACGCACCGCAGGCTCGGTGTAGTCGATCACCAGTTCCACCTGCTGCGGGAGTTCCAGGCCTATGGGGTTGCCGTTGTACTTCTGGATCTGCACGATGGTGCCTTCCAACAGCATTTCCAGCGAGTCGCCCATCATCTGCCCATTGAGCGTGTGGGTTTCAAATGTGCCCTGATCCAGGAAGTACGACCCTTCGCCATCGGAGTACAGATAGCTGGCGGGCACGGTTTCGAGATCCGGTTCCTTGAACTTGTCGTCAGCCTTGAAGGTCTTGTCCAGGACGGCGCCCGTGAGCATGTTGCGCATCTTCAAGCGCACCAGAGTTTGACCGCCGCGTGCGGTCGGGGTGGAGATGTCCTTCTCCAGGCAGCGATAGGGCGTGCCCTCGTGCTCGAAAAACATCTTGCGCTTCACTTCGATGGCAGCAATCAGTTCGGCCATGGTTCCTCTACGAAATTGGGATACCTAAGTTTAGTGCAGTTTGTGGCATAGAAGGGGCGCTTCGGCACTCTTGGGAAAACTCCTGTGGCGATGCCACATCAACTCGTGCTACTACTGTGGGCGTACCACAGGAGAGCCCTTCCTTATGTCCCAGTCCAAACTCGACCTTCTCCAAGGCACGCTCGATCTCATGGTGCTGCAAACACTGGAGGCCATGGGCGCCATGCACGGCTACGGTATCGCCCGCCGCATTGAGCAGGTCAGCGACAATGAAGTGCTGCTGAATCAGGGCACCATCTACGCCGCGCTGGTGCGGTTGCAGCAACGCGGATGGATTGCAGCGGAGTGGGGCACCTCCGACAACAACCGGAAAGCGAAGTTCTACTCCATCACCAAGGGAGGCCGGAAACAGCTTGCTGCGGACTCGGCGTACTGGCATCGCCTCGCCGGCGTCGTAAACCGGGTTCTCGCCATGCCGAAAGGAGAAGAGCTATGAGGTTTTCCGCCGCAGAATTCGCTCGCCGTGTTCGATCCCTGTTTCAGGGGGAGAAGCAGGACAAGGAAATGGACGCGGAGCTCCAGGCCCACCTCGAGTTCGCCGTGGAAGAAAACATGCAACGCGGCATGACGGAAGAACAGCCGCGCCGCGAGGCACGACTCCGCTTCGGTGGTGTGCAGCAGGCACGGGAGCTGCAGCGCGAAGCCCGAAGCTTCGGCTGGCTGGACGTGTTGCGGCAGGATATCCGCTTTGCCTTGCGCACGCTGCGCCGCGACGGTGGCTTCACGATTGTCGCCGTGCTGATTCTCGGGCTCGGCATCGGTGTAAACGTGGCGGTGTTCAGCGTGGTGAACGCGGTGCTGTTGCGGCCGCTGTCGTTCCGCGAGCCTCAACAACTCCTTCGCATCCTGACCAAGGATCCCAAGGGCGGAGAGTCGAGCTCGACTTACACCGCCGATTCCATGCGGGAAATGGCGGAACGCAGCCACACGTTGCAAAGCGTTACTGGCTATTTCGCGTTTTCCGCAAACGACAACGTCAAGCTCATGGGCCAGGGGCAACCGCAACCCATTACGGGCATGTCGGTGGCAGGGAATTTCTTTGACACGCTGGGTGTCGAGCCCCTGTATGGGCGGTTCTTCCGCCCGGAGGAAGCGGTGCATGGCGCACGGCCCGTGGTCGTGTTGAGCTATGCGTTCTGGAAACAGCAGTACAACGCCGACATGAACCTCGTCGGACAGCCGGTGAACCTCGATGGATCGCCGGTGACCGTTGTCGGCGTTTTGAGTCCCAGCTTCGACTTTGGCGCGGTTTTCTCGCCGGGCAGAAAAGTGGATGTGTATACGCCGGCGGTGATGGAAGACATTCGCCACTGGGGCAACACCATGGCATTGGTAGGACGCATGCGGCCCGGTATCACGGCGGCGCAGGCACAGGCTGAAGCGGACCTTGTATTCCCAACGCTCGACCATGACACCTCCCGACCTGCAAACGGCAAAGGCTATCCAGGCAGGCTGCTTACGCTGAAGGATTTTGTCAGTGGCAAGCTGCGCCGCTCGCTGCTGGTTCTGTGGGCCGCGGTCGGACTCATCCTGTTGATCGTCTGTGTCAACCTTTCCAACCTGCTGCTGGCCCGCGCCGCCACACGCAACAAGGAATTCGCGCTACGCACTGCCTTGGGCGCGGGAAGAGCGCGGCTTATCCGTCAGCTCGTCACCGAAAGCATCGTGCTTTCCCTCGCTGGCGCGGGGTTGGGTCTGGTGCTTGCCGCGGTGACCACCGCTTATCTCACCCACCAGACTTCGATCATTCTGCCGCTGCTGAGCAGCGTCACGATCGACGGCCAAGCACTCGCCTGGACCGTAGCACTTGCCCTGTTGTGTGGCTGCCTGTTCGGCATGGGCGCAGCTTTCAAGGCTTCCGGCGCCAACATGCAGGAGGCACTGAAAGAAGGCGGACGCGGCGCAACCTCGGACAAGGGCCACGAGCGTCTGCGTTCCCTGTTGGTGATCTCGGAAGTGGCCCTGGCATGCGTGCTGCTGGTAGGCGCCGGGCTGATGCTGCGCAGCTTTCTGCGCGTGCTGGATGTGGACCTTGGATTTCAGCCGAGCCAGACAGCCGCTATCAGCATCGATTCGAACGATCGCGACTCCACCAAACGAGCAGTTCTATGGCACAACTTGCTCGATCATGTCGGCGCTGTCGGTGGCGTTGAGTCGGCGGGGATCTCCGATGGCCTCCCACTCAGCGGAAATCGTAGCTGGGACATTTCCGCGAAGGGCAAGGAGTATCGCGACGGCGAGCTGCAAGACACCTTTGTCTACATCGTCTCGCCCGAATACCTGCACACCATGGGAATTCGCCTGCTCGAAGGCCGCGACCTCACCTGGGATGACGGAGCGAAATCCAGGCGGGTGGTGATCATCAATCAGACGGTTGCTCACCGGCTCTGGCCCGGGCAGGACCCTGTGGGCCAGACAGCACTCATTGGCGGGACGGAAGCTACGGTCATCGGCGTCGCCGCCGATGTGCGCGAAACCAGTGCGGAGCTGCCTGCGGGCTGGCAGATGTATCTCTCCGGCGGACAGTTTGGAGCGGACAGCCCTTACCTGGTGGTGCGGACCAAACTGGATCCCTCCGCACTCGCGCCCAGCGTGATGCAGGCGCTACGCCAGCTTAATCCCAGGCAGCCTGCAACCGAGTTCCAGCTGGTTCAATCTCTGGTGGACCACGCTGTTTCGCCGCGCCGGTTCTTCGCCATGCTGGTCGCGATCTTCGCTGCGCTTGGCCTGATACTCGCCGCACTCGGCATCTATGGCGTGATCTCGTATTCGGTCGCACAGCGAACCCAGGAGATCGGCATCCGTATGGCGCTGGGCTCAAGCGCCGGGAAGATACGGCTGGATGTGCTCACCCGCACGATGCGCATGGCGCTGATCGGTCTGGCGGCAGGCGCGCTGATTTCATTTGCCGCTTCCCGAACGATTTCTTCGCTGCTGTACGGAACCACACCGAATGATCCGGTTACCTTCCTCGGCATGGTTGCGCTGATCTGCGTTGTTGCGGCGCTGGCAGGCTATCTACCTGCCTATCGCGCTTCGCGGATCGATCCCATGGAGGCGCTAAGAAATAACTAGAGCAGGGTTTACAGAAGTTCCGTCTGCATGAGCATTCTTGACGGATGAAACAAGAATTTGCCTTGCTTAAGGTCACGGGTTCACCCGTGACGTACGAGCTGGATACGAAGAGTGCTTTAGCACCTGAGGTACCCGTTCTGTTGCTGGCAAGCTCTATCCACAAAATGAAACACCCAAGACGACTCGAACACGGGTACCTCCGCGGCTGAAGCCGTGAATCAAGAGACCCTTTTCGGCACGGGTGAACCCGTGCCCTTAAGCAAACCTGCTGACTACCCTGGATCTGATCCGAAGCCATGATGATCCCGGCAGTGGTTTCTGCACCCGTTCACCGTGCGCTATCCTGAGGAAGAAGGCAGCGGGTGACTGGATTCCCGCGCCTTACAGGACAACAACGCATGCCGTGGTTTGAAGTTGAGTCACCCTGCGTCAGCGAAGAACAAATTGCTGATGCGTGCCGCCGCCTGATTACCGAAGCGCGCAGCCGGATTTCCCCCGACCTCAAGCGTGTGCTGCTTCTTCCTCCCGACCTCACCCGCGCCCACTCCGGCGCCGGCAAGATCACCGAAATCCTGTATCGCGAGCTCGATGCCGCGGGCGCGCACGTGGAAGTGATTCCCACGCTCGGCCAGCACATCCCGCATACGGAAGCCGAAAACAAATGGATGTTCGGGTCAATTCCCAACGACCGCATCTTCGCCCACGACTGGCGCCACGGCGTCACCCGCGTTGCGAACATCCCCGCGAAGCTGGTCACGGAAACAACGGGCGGCGTCGCCGACTGGGACATCCCTGTCGACCTGAACTCCAAGCTCATCAATGAGCAGTGGGACCTGATCATCAACGTCGGTCACGTGGTGCCGCATGAAGTGCTGGGCTTCGCGAACCACAACAAGAACTACTACATCGGCCTGGGCGGTAAAGACACCATCTGCGCATCGCACATTGCGGCCGCGGTCTATGGCATTGAGAACAACCTTGGCTGCCTGGTTACGCCGCTGCGCGCCTGCTACAACTGGTCGGAAGCCCGGCATCTCGGGCACCTGCCGGACGTCTACCTGCAGATCGTGATGCGCCGCGACGAGCACAACAAGCTGGTCACCAGCGGTATCTATGTCGGCGACGATCTCGAAACCTACCTCGCCGCAGCCCGCGCCAGCCGTGAGCAGAACATCATCCTCTTCGACAAGCCGCTGAAGAAAGTTGTCGCGGTGATGCAGGCTGATGAGTTTCGCGCCACCTGGGTAGCCAACAAGGCGGTCTACCGCACTCGCATGGCCATCGCCGACGGCGGTGAGTTGCTGATCATCGCTCCCGGTGTGGAACGCTTCGGCGAACAGCCCGAGGTGGACGCCCTGATCCGGAAGTACGGCTATAAGGGCACACCGCGGACCCTGGCGCTCTACAAGACCGAAGCCGACATGCAGGAGATTCCGCACGGTGTCGCGCATCTGATCCATGGCTCCAGCGAAGGCCGCTTCAACATCACCTATGCCCCCGGTCATCTGACCCGCGAAGAAATTGAAGGCGTGGGTTACGGCTACGCCGACTGCGCCGAAATGCAGAAGCGTTACGATCCCGCGGTGATGCAGGAAGGCTGGAACACCATGCCGGACGGCGAAGAGGTGTACTACATCAGCACGCCTTCCGCGGGATTGTGGTCGACAGCGGAGAAGCTGCATAACCCTTCACGCCGCGACTTGAGCACGGAGAAGCTGGAAGCGTGAGCGCTGCGCCCCTGAGTCCGAACACCCCGGCCGCAGCCGAGTTGGACGCGTGGCAACAAGCGCTGGAGGCGCAACTGCGTGCGCACGCGCGGCTGGCGGTGGCGTACTCGGGTGGAGTGGACTCCGCGTATCTCGCCTGGGCGGCGCACCAGGTTCTGGGCGAGCGGATGCTGGCCGTGATTGCTGATTCGCCCAGTCTGCCGCGTACGCATCTGCGCGATGCCATCGCTTTTGCAGAAGACCTTGGCATTCCACTGCGTGTCGTCAGCACTCGCGAGATGGACGAGCCCGCCTACGTGCGCAACGACGGCGCGCGCTGTTTTCACTGCAAGGATGAGTTGTTTCGCGTGATGGACACGCTGGCCTCCGAGTTGGGTGGCGTGACGCTGGCCTACGGACGTAATCGCGATGACGCCGGCGATTTCCGGCCCGGACAGCGTGCAGCGGACCAGCATGGAGCCATCGCTCCTCTGGCCGACGCTGGCTTGGGCAAACGCGAGATTCGTGCACTGGCTCATGCCGCTGGGCTGGCCGTGTGGAACAAGCCCGCCTCGGCATGTCTTTCTTCGCGGCTGGAGTATGGCCGGCCCGTCACGCTGGAGGCCTTGCATCAAGTGGAAGCCGCCGAAGAGTTTCTGCATTCGCTGGGCTTCGCGCAGGTACGTGTCCGCCATCATGGCGCGCTGGCAAGAATTGAGATCGCGCGCGACGAAATGGGCGATGCCTTGTCCATGGCCGTGCTGGAACGCATGACGGCGGGAGTTCGCGCCGCGGGCTTTCAGTACGTGACGTTGGATACTGAGGGCTACCGCTCCGGCTCCATGAATGACCTGCTGCCGTTGAGCGCATTGACTGCGGGAGTCGTGCGTGAGGCCTGAGGCTCTGCGCGAGCTGCTCGAAGCAATGAAGGCCGGCGAGCTCTCAGTCGACGAAACCGCGGAGAGGCTAGCGCAATTGCCCTTCGAAGACCTCGGCTTTGCCAAGATCGACCACCATCGCGAGCTGCGCACGGGCATTCCTGAAGTCGTGTTTGCCGCCAACAAAACCGCCGCCGACACAACCGAAATTCTGCGCCGCGTTGCGGCGAATGGTTCGCCTGCGCTCGCAACCCGCGTCAGCGACGAAGCTGCCGTCGCCATCCTCGCGGCCTTGCCCCAGGCGAAACATCACGCGATCGCCCGCTGCGTCGTGGTTGCAGGTGATGCCGCACAGGAGCCCGGAGGCCGCGTCGCGGTCCTGTGCGCCGGTACCAGCGATCTGCCGGTCGCAGAAGAAGCGGCGATCACCGCCGAGACATTCGGAGCGACCGTTGAACGGGTCTATGACGTGGGCGTCGCCGGGCTGCACAGGTTGCTGGCCGAGTTGCCGCGCGTGCGGGAGGCCGATGCCGTCGTGGTGTGCGCAGGCATGGAAGGCGCGCTTGCCTCTGTGGTTGGCGGCTTGGTGGCAGTTCCAGTTATCGCTGTGCCCACCAGCGTTGGCTACGGTACGGCGTTCGGCGGCATGACCGCTTTGCTGGGCATGCTGAATAGCTGCAGTTCGAATGTGTTGGTCGTCAATATCGACAATGGCTTCGGCGCTGGTGTGAATGCTGCGAGGATTGCTGGATTGGCTACCAAAGTTCACAAGGCTTACTAAGCCACTCGTTCAGCCTCGAAATTAGCGACACACTCTACTTGAGGGTCATCCTGAACGCAGTGAAGGACCCCCGTATTTTGCCTGTGCTTGCACATCGTTTTGGAATCAGCGATGGTGGGTGTACCGACCCGACGATGGTCAGGAGACATCCCGAAATACGGGGGGGTTCTTCGCCTACGGCTCCTCATGACCGGGCTACTCAGGTGCCCGGTCATTTCATCCGTAACTCGCTGAAAGCGAGTCAGATTGCTCAGAATGACCCATGTTGAGGAAAGGTGCTGACCCGGAGGTCTCGGGCATGAGCAAACCGTCCCTCCGCCGCCTTCGCTCAAAACCACTTCCTTGCCTTCAGAATCGCCAACAAAATGACCGTACATGCCACAGTGACAGCCGCGACAATCGCTGCGCCATACGGTGAGTTTTCAAACGGCAAGCCCTTGAGGTTCATGCCATAGATGCCCGTGATCGCCAGTGCCGGAAGCGCAATGGTACTTAGCACCGTTAGCACCTTCATCACTTCATTTGTGCGGTTGGCGACTGAGGAGAGATAAATGTCGAGCACGTTATTCACCAGGTCGCGCTGCGATTCCACCGAGTCCAGCAGCCGTATGGTGTGGTCGTAGACGTCACGGACAAAGGGCTGGTGTTCACTGTCGATGATGGATTCAGGATCGCGCTGCAGGTGGAGCGTGGCGTCGCGCGTGCCCACCAGGATGCGGCGGAGCTCCATCAGTTTCCGCTTGAGCGAAAAGATGTCCTGCAGAGTGGCCGGATCCGGCCGCTGCACCACCTTGTCTTCCAGTTCCTCGATGCACTCGTCGTAGTAGTCAATTACCGGGAAGTAGTTGTCGACGATGGTATCCACGATCAGGTACAGCAGCCGTGCCGGATTGTCGCTCGCTCCTTCGCGGTGGGCCCGTTCCAGGGCGCTGGCGGTTACAGGGCAGTTTGGGTCCGCGATGGAAATGAAGAATGCCTCATCCCCTTTCTTTCCGGCGAACAGATCGAGTGTGGAAGTGGCAACTTCCCGGGCCTTTTCCGGATGATCGCGGTCGTCCGGGACCAGATACATGGGCTTGAGCACCGCGAAGGTATAGCCGGAAGACTGGTCGACCTTGATGCGTTCGTCGGTAGCGCGTGCGTCTTCTACGTGCAAAGGGTGGAGACTGAAGCGTTCGGCCAGTTCGTCCAGCTTCTTGTCGTCGGCAGAGTCGAGTTCGTACCAGGGCATGGTCTGGTTGGATGCAAGGGCAGAGGGTGACAACGGCCACCAACCGGGTGCCCCATTCATCGCGGCTTCATCGCGATGAGTGGGCATCGCGCGAAGCGCGACCGCTCCTGCCCAACTCGAAGAGGGTGGTTCCGTCTCAACGCCACAAGTGTTTATGCGTCAAAACAGACTGCGGGAGCCATGGTAGAGACAAGACGTAGCCGTCCAACGTCCGTGGTTCCCACTCATCGCGATACAACTGCGATGAATGGGTCACCCGCGAGTGGTGGGGATGACAACAAGAAAAGCAAGAGTCCGCGCAAACGAGAAGGCCGGAGCTGGTTGGCTCCGGCCTTTCTCTTTAGCCCTTTGGCGTAGGCTGCCATTTCCGGTTACGCGGTCGTCGTGGCCTCCGCAGCCACCACGCGGTTCTCCGGAGCGAAGGTCAACCCGCCCTTTCCATCTATATCGACCTTCAGGGCGTCGCCGTGCAGTACCCGGCCATCCAAAATTCGCATCGCCAGAGGATCCTGCACCAGGCGCTGGATGGCTCTCTTCAGCGGACGGGCACCATACGCCTTGTCGTAGCCGGCGTGGAAGATCGCTTCCCGCGCTGCCTGGGTAAGGTCCAGCGTGATACGACGTTCTCCGAGCAGCTTCTCCAGGTCCTTGAGCCGCAGGTCCACGATGTGCGTGAGCTGCGCATCGCCCAGCGGATGGAAGACCACGATGTCGTCGACGCGGTTCAGGAACTCAGGCCGAAACTGCTTACGCAGCTCGCCCATGACACGCTCCTTGGCCTCGTTGAAGCCGTCTTCGCCTTCCGCCCATGCCGTCGCGAGCTGACTCGCGCCGGTGTTGGAGGTCATGATCAGCACCGTGTTCTTGAAGTCCACCGTGCGTCCCTTGCTGTCGGTCAGGCGCCCGTCGTCGAGCACCTGCAGCAGCACATTGAACACGTCCGGATGCGCCTTTTCGATCTCGTCGAACAGCACCACCGCGTACGGACGGCGGCGGATGGCCTCGGTCAACTGACCGCCTTCATCGAAGCCCACATAGCCCGGAGGCGCGCCGATCAGCCGCGCGACCGCGTGCTTTTCCATGTACTCGCTCATATCGATGCGAACCATGGCCTGTTCGTCATCGAACAGGAACTCGGCCAGCGCACGAGCCGTCTCCGTCTTACCTACGCCCGTCGGGCCCAGGAAGATGAAGCTTCCAATCGGACGCTTGGGATCGCTGAGACCCGCACGTGAGCGGCGGATCGCATTCGCCACCGCCAGCAGAGCTTCGTCCTGCCCCACCACCCGCTCACGCAGACGATCTTCCATCTGCGTCAGCTTCTGGATTTCGCCTTCCAGCATCTTGCTGACCGGAATACCCGTCCACTTGGAGACGATGCTGGCGATGTCCTCTTCGTCGACCTCTTCCTTGAGCAAACGGTTGGCGACTGCGGGTGATTCGGCGCTCAAGCCGGCTTGGGCCTCCACGGCGTTCAGACCGTCCTGCTCCGCGGTCATTTCGCGAAGCTGGCGCTCGAGCTGTGGGATCTCGCCGTATTGCAGCTCCGCCGCACGCTGCAGGTCGCCCTTGCGGGTAGCCTGTTCGGCTTCAAAGCGCAGCGACTCCAGCTTCTCTTTGAGCGCAGCCATTTCACCAATTGCCCCGCGCTCTTTCTGCCAGCGAGCCCGCAGACCGGCAGCACGTTCCTGCACTTCGGCAAGCTCGCGCTCCACTGCTTCCAGGCGCTCGCGCGAGTTCACATCGTCTTCACGCTTTAACGCCTGGCGCTCGATTTCGAGCGAGGTCGCACGGCGCTCCAGATCGTCGATTTCGACCGGCACGGAGCCGATCTGGATGGCCAGCGCAGCCGCCGCTTCATCCACCAGGTCGATGGCCTTGTCGGGCAGGAAGCGGTCCGAGATGTAGCGGTGCGAAAGCTCCGCGGCCGCAACAATAGCCGAGTCCTTGATGCGCACCTTGTGGTGGGTCTCATAGCGCTCGCGCAGGCCGCGCAGAATCGCAATGGTGTCTTCGACGTTCGGTTCTCCGACGTAGACAATCTGGAAGCGCCGCTCCAGGGCCGCATCCTTCTCGATGTACTTGCGGTACTCATTCAGCGTGGTTGCGCCAATAGCCCGCAGTTCGCCGCGCGCCAGCGCCGGCTTCAGCATGTTGCTGGCATCGATCGCGCCTTCGGCAGCGCCAGCGCCCACCAGGGTGTGAAGCTCGTCGATGAACAGGATGATTTGCCCGTTCGACTCTTCGATCTCCTTCAGTACAGCTTTGAGGCGGTCTTCGAATTCGCCGCGGAACTTCGCGCCGGCCAGCATCGAGCCCAGGTCGAGCGAAATCACGCGCTTGTCGCGCAGGATCTCCGGGACATCGCCCTGGAAGATGCGCCGCGCCAAACCTTCAACGATGGCTGTTTTTCCAACGCCAGGTTCGCCAATCAGGACCGGATTGTTCTTGGTGCGACGGCTCAGCACCTGGATCACGCGGCGGATTTCTTCATCGCGTCCGATGACCGGGTCGAGCTTGCCACGCCGTGCCTGTTCGGTCAGGTCCTTCGCATACTTCGACAGCGCCTGGAACTTGCCTTCGGGGTTTTGGTCGGTCACGCGCTGCGAGCCACGAACTGCCTGCAAAGCCTTCAGGATGGCGTCGTGTGTGGCGCCTTCCGCGGAAAGCGCGGCCGCAACCGGCTCACCCTTCTGACGAGCCAGGGCCAGCAGGAGGTGTTCCGTCGAGACGTAGTCGTCCTTGAAGGTTTCGGCTTCCTTGAACGCGCCGTCCAGAATCTTCTGGAACCCGCCGCCCAGCCCGGGCTGCTGGCTGGCGCCCTGAACCTTGGGCAGCTTGCCAATCGCGGAATTCATCCCGGCGAGCAACTGCTGCACGGGTACGCCCACCTTCTCCAGAACCGGCAGAACCACGCCGTCCTTGTCTTCCAGCAGTGCTGCCATCAGGTGCACGGGCAGCACCTCAGGATTGCCGTTCTCGCTGGCATGCGCCACCGCAGCCTGCACGGCTTCCTGCGTTTTCACCGTCATTTTGTCCCACTTGATCGCCATAACCGCTTCCAAACCTCGCTTGAATAGAACTGTACGTTTGTTTAGACGTATCGGACAACGTGAAAGATACAAAATGTTAGCGTGATGCACTCATATATAGCCTCGCCGGTTGGTGGTCTGCCCTGAATCGCTTGCGATACCATCCGACTACACGTGGCCCAAATCCAGCCATTTCCAAGGATCCCGGCGGCTCCGGGGATTCCAACAGACCAGCGGGCGGTGGAAACCCTGCCGCCAGCCGTGCTGCTGGCGTTTGCCGGGGGCTCGCTGGACGCCTTTCTCTACTTCGCGCACAATCATGTCTTCGCCGGGGCGATGACCGGGAACGCAGTCCTGGCCGGGATCGCGATGCTCAGCCGTGATTCCCAGGAAACTTGGCACCATCTGCTGCCCATCGCTGCCTTTTTGATGGGCGTATGGCTGGCGGAGGTGCTTCAGACCCGCCTCCAGCGACACGCCGTGACCGTGGGGCTGGTTCTGGAGGCGGTTGGATTGACCGCCGCTGCGTTCCTTCCCGGGAACTTTCCGGAGCTGATCTTCGCCCCGGCGGTCGCGCTGCTGGCCGCCTTTCAAGTCACCAGTTTCCGGACGGTAGATTCCTTCAGCTACAACTCCACCTTCATTACGGGCAATCTCCGGGAGATGGTCATGGGGATCCACGCCGCGCTCGACGCTGGGAAACGGAAGGAAGGCCTGCGGAAAGCCCGGGACCTGGGTCTGATCGCGCTGAGTTTTGTAGCCGGAGCGGTCAGCGGTGCGATGCTGGCCGCCAGACTGCACAACCGCACCTTGCTCCTCCCGGTGGCCGTGCTTCTGGTCACGCTGGCCATGGTTTCGCTTCGCGAAAGACGGCTGAGCGCATAGAATTCGCGCCATGCTCGCGCTTCTACCTTTCCTGTTCGCCATATCGTTGGCTGCCTCGCCTGCCGTGTCTTCTCCCCTGGAAAGCGCGTTCGCGCCGCTGCATGTTTACGAAGGAACATGGAATGTCCACGCCCAGCATCCGTTTTCGGGCGGCAGCGGGCCGGATACGCTGGTCAACCACTGCCATGAAGATCAGGCCTTCTACACCTGCGAGCAGGTAGTGAACGGGAAACCTGCCGCTCTCGTCATCTACACGGTATCCGGCGAGGCCGGAAAATTCGATGTCGATAACGTTCTGCCCAACGGCCATGCCTCCAGCGACACCGACCTGCTGATCCGCGGCGGTCAGTGGACCTACATCACCAATGACGCACCTCATCACCCGACGTTCCGTGTGGAAAACACCTTCCATGGTCCGGACGCGATCCACTTCGAGATGTTCTCGACCCCGGATGGCGGGAAGACCTGGACCAAGGTGAATGAAGGCGACGACACCCGCGTGCGGCCATAATCATCAACGGCCGCAATATCTCGTCTCCGGAACGCGGGGTACATCCGGTCCGGTCTGCTCAACCGCAGTATCGGTACCGTTACCACGAAAAGTGTCTTTAGCCGGCACCTCGGCAACTCGCAATGCCGAGTGCAATAAGCGCCTGAGTGCTCAGTCATTTTTGCGACTGAATCGGCTGCTGCTTATATCTTCAAGGAAACATAGGTCTTGTCCGGATTTGGCTTTACCGAGAAAACGCTCAGAGAATCCTGCTTTTGCCGCACCGGAACGCGTTCCGGGCCAGGTTACCTCCGCCATATTAGCCGGTATCCAACAAGGTGCAGGCTGTTGATATTCGCTTGGCTTTCTCATGCCTTTCATCGGGGATTTTTGGCGGCACGCGAGACTTTTCCTCAGGGGCCGATGGCCCGAGGAGCGACGATGCAGCCGAACACGACGATTTCGACAGTCTGGAATGACCAGAAAGCGCCGCAGGGCTATCACGCCGGAGTTTCCCTCCATAGCCACACAAGCTATTCAGAGGAAAGCCTCACCTTTATTCACAAGATGTTTGCGTTTCTGCCGGGACTGCGCCAGCTTTTCAACCACTACGAACGGCAAAGCCAGGAATACGGCTTCAAACTTGATTTCGTGCGCGGCAACTGGCGGCCGCCGCTGATCCCGCGCATGGCGTACGACCTTGAAGCCGGCCAGATCCTCGGCCTGGGCCTGCAGGCCATGGTTTCCATCAGCGATCACGACAACATCGAAGCTCCGATGCTGCTGCGCACGGTCCCCAGCTCGCGCGGCATTCCCGTGTCGCTCGAGTGGTCCGCTCCATTCGGAGCCACGGAGTTCCACATCGGTGTTCACAACCTCCCTTCCGCCGAAGGAACCTGGTGGACGGCGCGGCTGCAGAAATACACGCAGGCACCCACGGACACTGAGCTGTTCGCCATCCTGAACGAGTTGAACGAAATTCCGGGTGTACTGCTGGTGCTGAATCACCCCATCTGGGATCTGTACAAGGTCGGTAAAGCAGCGCACGAAGCGGAACTCAACCGCTTCCTCGCGGCTGTCGGACACTGCATGCATGCTCTGGAACTCAACGGTCTGCGCGACGCCCGCGAAAACCGCGCCGTTGCTCAACTGGCCCGCGATACCGGCCACCTGCTGATCTCCGGTGGGGACCGCCACAGCCTGGAGCCGAACGCCTGCGTCAATCTCTCGCACGCTACCAACTTCCGCGAGTTCGTCGACGAGATCCGCATCGAACGCCGCAGCCACATCCTGTTCATGGAGCAGTACGCCAAGTCCTGGGAAACACGCATCCTGCACTCCACGCTGGATGCCGTCACCGACTTTCCGGAGTTCACGGAAGGCTGGCGCCGCTGGGATGACCGGGTCTTCCACCCGGACCGGAATGGGGAAATGCGTCCGCTCAGCCAGCTCTGGACCAGCGGCAAGGCCCCCTGGCCGCTGCGCGCTTCGATCGAGTTTGTCCGCCTGGCCCGCAGCCGCACCTTCACCCGCACCTTCGGGATGGCGTTCCGCGGAGCCAATGCGGAAGCCGAAATGGAATTGCTGTAAACACCCCGGCATAGTCAGAGCTGCCGCAATCGAAACAGACCTAGGCCAACCAGCCTGGGTCTTTTGCATGCTGCTGAATTTTCCTTAATAGCCGAGCAGAGACTCACTGATTGCTGTACTGTGTCGTCATGGCGCGCGCAAAGAGTCCCGAAAAACGGCAGGCAATCCTGACAGCCGCAATCCAGGTCATTGCCGTACAGGGCTTGGAAGCGCCGACAGCGAAGATTGCCAAGGAAGCGGGCATTGCCGAGGGCTCGCTGTTTACCTACTTCGGAACCAAGGACGAGCTCCTCAATCAGCTCTACCTGGAGTTGAAGCAGGAACTCAATCAAACCTTGAAAACCAATTTTCCCGCGGATACCCGCCTCAAAGACCGTGCACGGCATATCTGGGATCAGTACCTCAACTGGGCCGTAAACTCGCCGGAAAAACGGAAGGTCATGAACCTGCTCAAGGTTTCCGACCGCATTACCGAGGCTTCCCGTGCGATCGAGGCCGAGGGGATGGAACCGTTGAAGGCCGCGATGACGGAAGTCGGGGAGCGGGGAGCCTTTGCCGCGGCGCCTGGCCTTGCCTCCACGGCCCTGACCGCACTAGCCGAAGCAGCGGCCGAGAAGATGAGCGGCAAACCCAAGCTTAACCAGAGCTACCGGGATGCCGGCTTCGACGTTTTCTGGAGAGCCACGAAGTAGTTCTGGACCCGCTGTTTTAGGTGTCCGATTTAACTTTTTATATAAATGAGCAACCACTCACTCATTACCACATCAGATCATGCAGGAGGACGCAATGTCCAAAGTCTGGTTGGTAACTGGAAGTGGAAGTGGGTTGGGCCGCGACATCGTAGAAACGGCACTGGCTGCCGGCGATCGCGTGGTCGCGACGGCAAGGAAGACGGAGCAGTTGGAAGATCTGGTGGCAACGTATGGGAATGCGGTCCGCGTAGCCTCGCTGGACGTGACCGACGAAGCAGCCGCCAAAGCCGCTGTACGGCTCGCAGTCGATGCGTTCGGACGTCTGGATGTGCTGGTCAACAACGCGGGCTATGGCCTGTTCGCCCCGTTTGAACAGATCAGCGACGCCGACTTCAAAGGTGTGATGGATACCTGCTTCTATGGCGCCGTCTACACCACGCGCGCGGCTGTCCCCGTCATGCGTGAGCAGAAGAGCGGATGGATCCTGCAGGTTTCTTCGGTCGGCGGACGCATTGCCGTTCCGGGGAATACGCCGTATCACGCAGCGAAGTGGGCCGTCGGCGGTTTCAGTGAAGCGTTGGCTGCGGAAGTGGCGCCGTTCGGTGTGAAGGTGTGCACGCTGGAGCCGGGAGGCATCCGCACCAACTGGGGACGCCGGGCACGCCAGGAAGATCTCGAACTCCTGCCGGAGTATCAGGCTTCCATCGGGCCTGTGCTGGAAGCGCTGAAGCGCATCGCAGGCCACGAAGAAAGCGACCCGAAGAAGATGGCGCAGGTTGTGCTGAAACTGGCTGGGAGTGACACGCTTCCGCGCCGCCTGGTACTGGGCATTGATGCCGCCAACAGGCTTGCCACCTGGGAGGCTGCGCGAGCCAAAGAAGCCGAGGCCTGGCGTTGGGCGACCGAAGCGACGGTCTCCGATGGGCCTATCGTTCACCCCGACCTGGAGTTGAAGTAAGGGTTGATCGGAATAGGTGAGCGATGACTCGGAAAAGGTTAGGACGCTCGTCTTTCAGCGAATTCACCCGACGGAGCCCACATACCTCTCGATGGGGTCATCCTGAAAGAGCGAAGCGAATGAAGGATCCCAGTATTTGGTGTGCGGCGGCGAGAATGTTGGTGGTCTGGCCAAACGTGCAGGAACGAAAGGCCGGTTGCCTTCCGACGCATCCCGCAATACTGGGATTCTTCCCCCTCGGCTTCGCTCGGGGTCAGGATGACCCGCATAAAAATTAGCGGCTTTCTAGATGCGGCTTGGCCTACAAGCGAAAAGGGCGCGTGCCAACCCAACGCCTTTAGTGCACTTCGACTTCTTCGCCCTCGCGGATATCGATGTGCTCTGCGCTGAATGGGCGTTTGAAGAACGTCGTCCACATGTAATTCACACCGTATTTGACGGCCATGGTGAACATGCCTTCATGCTTTAGCCGGCGCGCAGAAGAGAACATCTTCAGGTCGAAGGTAAACATCACTTTGCCGACGCCGTGCATGCGCCGCGCGATATCGGTGTCCTCGCCATAAAAGGAGATGCCGAGATTGAAGCCGCCAATCTCCTCCAGCGACTTCCGCGAGACCACGAAGTTGCCACCCTGCACCATGGATCCCACGCGCAGCAGGTAGCGGTTCATGACATAGGTCGTCCACGCGATGCAGTAAAACACCCAGACCATGCGGCGCTGCCGGGGATTCAGGTCGTAGTACACAAGCGGGCCGGAAAAGCATACAAGTTCCGGCGCTTCCTGGAACGCCTTCATCACGCGACCGACCCAGCCGGCCGGGAGGCGGGAGTCGGAATCGACATTGGCGATCAGTGTGCCGGCGCTGGCAAGGAAGCCCGCCTGCCGTGCGAACGTCAGACCTTTACGGGTTTCGTCGACCACCCGCACCCGTGGAAAGCTCAGCGCAACCTCCCGCGTGCGGTCGGTGCTGGCATTGTTCACCACGATGATCTCGGTATCGTCTTCCATGCCCTGCGTTTCGCGCAGGATGGATTGGATGCATTCCCCGAGATAGGCCTCTTCGTTATAAGCGGGAACGACGAAGCTCAGGAGCATGGTCTTGAGACTATCGCTCGAATATTGCAGTGAGCTTAAAACTGAGAAAAAATTGCCCTATTCGCACCTGGGGAGTGCCCGCCGGAGTGACCTTCCCGGCGATCTGGGGCAAACGGCACGCAAAATGCCTCTGAGCATCTATCGCGAGGCGTCAGCCAGCCTTACGATGGTCCCAATCCGAAATGCTTTCGAATCGAGGAACCCATGATGCTCCGCATTCAGATGTCCCGCATTCATAAGCTCTGCCCATTGCTTATCGCGCTCAGCGTCGCCGCCACCGCCCAAACAGCTCCATCCGGGACCACGGCCGCGCCTAACCCGCATTTCTCACCATGATTGCTTGGGGAGGAGTAAATCTGTTATGGCAGGCTATTGGTGTTGGTTTTGGTAGCTGACCTCGTTGGAGGCTGCGATTTTTCATCCTCGCTTGCCTTGTTGGGTGGGCTTGGGGGATTTTT
>DASYEV010000111.1:0-1590 GCA_036498835.1 Acidobacteriaceae bacterium
GGTGAGCGAATCCATCGGCCTCCGCATGAATGCTCCGGCCAACACCACAAGAAGCATGGTGAGACCCTGTCGGACTGGCTGCGAACGGTGCTGAAAATTCGCTGCAGTAACGAGGAATTCTACCGCCTTTATCGCCAGGCGCTCGAAGACATGGCGGCGCTCCGATTGCCGATCTTGGGCACGGATCACAAAGTGTTCCTGCCTGCCGCCGGTTTGCCCTGGTTTGTCGCTCCGTTTGGTCGGGACAGCCTGATCGTTTCGCTGCAGAACCTTTTGATCTATCCAGACTTTGCCCGTGGCAGCCTCGACATCCTGGGTTCACTGCAGGCGAAAGCCGAGGACGACTACCGTGATGCCGAGCCGGGCAAGATCCTGCACGAGATGCGTTATGGAGAGCTCGCGCACTTCAAGCTGATCCCACACACGCCGTATTACGGTACTGCAGACGCGACCCCTCTTTACCTCATCACCCTGCACGCGACCTGGCGGGCAACCGGCGACAGGAAGCTGCTCGAGCGGCATCTTGAGACCGCCGAGAATTGTCTGTCCTGGATCGACCACTATGGCGATCGAGATGGCGACGGATTTCAGGAGTATCAGACCAAGTCCCCCGTGGGTTACGAGAACATGGGTTGGAAGGACTCCGGCGACAGCGTCGTCTACCCGAATGGATCGCTCGTAAAAGGGCCAAAAGCGCTGTGCGAATTGCAGGGCTATGTTTATGACGCCTGGCGACGGATGGCCGAGATATTCGATGAGCTTGGCAAGCCCAGCCGCGCCGAAGAGCTGCGACGAAAGGCGGAAGTGCTGTTCGAACGATTCAATGACGCTTTCTGGGACGAGGAGTTGGGCTTCTACGCTTTCGCGCTGGACGGCGAAAAGAAGAAGGTGTTGACGGTTGCGTCCAATCCGGGTCACTGCTTGTGGTCCGGCATCGTACCACCGGAGCGAGCGACCAAAGTCGTGCAACGCCTGATGGCACCCGACATGTGGAGCGGCTGGGGCATCCGTACGCTTTCCGCCCTGCATCCCTCATTCAACCCGTACAACTACCAGACCGGATCGGTCTGGCCGCACGACAATGCTATCATTGCTTTGGGGTTCAAGCGGTATGGATTCGGAGTCGAGGCCGCGCGGATCGCGCGCGATATCAGTGAGGCGGGAAGTCACTTCCTCTCAAACCAGCTACCCGAACTCTACACAACGATCGAACGCACCGAAGATAGCTTTCCAGTGCAATATCTTGGGGCGAATGTGCCCCAGGCCTGGGCCGCCGGGTCCGTCTTCACGCTCATGCAAGCGATCTTGGGGATCGTGCCGGACGCGCCGCGCGGAAAATTGTACATCGACCCGCTGTTGCCGCAGTGGCTGCCGGACCTGACGCTGCTCGATCTTCATCTCGGCCGCCAAAGATTTGATATCCGCTTCTGGCGCGACGGCGACGAGACCCAGTTCGAGGTACAGAAGGGTAACCCTAAGGCGGTCGTGAGAAGGGGCTTCGGTAGCCAATTCGCTTAAAGTCCGGGGATGGCAGGCGGGACAATGCTTGCAAGATCACTCACCAGCCGAGATGACGCACAGCCTGCTGAT
>DASYEV010000112.1:0-19381 GCA_036498835.1 Acidobacteriaceae bacterium
CTCCATGTGCGCAGCCCATACCACCGTACGTCAATCCCTGCGAAGGGCAAACCACTAACTGGAGAGCCGGATGCGGGAGATCCGCCTGTCCGGTTCGGAGGGAGGGGGAACAACAGTTCTCCCTACCCCTATTACCAGCATAGGGCGAAGCCCTATGTAAGGGTCGAGCAATGGATAAAGCGCCAACGGCGCGACATAGAAGCAGCCACGAAAGCCCAGCCTCGGGTCATAACCTCCGTGGTGGGCAAATCATGCGTTTTCGGTGAAATAGGCGAGAGCATATGTCGGGCCTTTGGCCCTCTAGATACTGTGTGGCCTTTCATGGGGCTTCACCTCCCCAGCGAGCAAAGAACGCTCGCCGGGGTCCCCGTTCCGCCCCATGCTGGTATATACCGCGCCGTTGGCGCTGGTCTGTTCTCACACAACCAGTAAGGGCTACACCTTGGCTCCCGATGCCAAGGTTGCCTTTTCTTATGTCGGAAACGGACTTCACGACTGCCCACCGAATCCATAGCAACAGAAAGCTTGTTTTAGCTTCTTAAGCCATACTCTTTCCAGCCATGACCGCCGAAGACCTTCGCCAACTGTCAGCTGATGAAGCCTCTCAACAACCGCCGCTTCTCCACGCGCTGTGGCAGGATGCTCAGGGAAAGTGGTCCGCTGCGCATGAGCTGGCACAGGACGTTGAGACGCCGGATGGCGCCTGGGTTCATGCCTATCTGCATCGCAAGGAAGGCGACGCCTTCAATGCGGCCTACTGGTACCGCCGGGCAGGAAAGCCTGTCGCTGGAGGGGCACTGCAGGAAGAGTGGGAACGTCTCGCGACCGCACTGCTGCGTTCGGCCTGATCACGCGTCACCTGTCGTCACGGCGGTCCGGGACCCGGCACGGAGTGAAACAATCTGCACTCCGGCCTTCACGGAGCCGGAGTGCAACCCGATCCTGCGTGGAAGCAGTTTCGCTCCTTGCGTGGACCGAAGAGCGGATGCCAGGCCGTTATCTCCTGTCAGGAATGGCATCCTCGAACGGTACGAGAAGAGCCGTGGGAAATCGCTGCTTTAGACTTCGCGCAGAAACAAGGCTGTTTCTTTTCCGTTGTCCGTGGCCGCGGTCACCCCCACCTGCGTGCCCTTGTGCGGATCGAAGTGGCTACCCTCGACAGCACCCAGCGATGTTTCGGCCGCAGCCTTGTCGTCCAACTGAAACTCCTGGACTGGACCGGTCGCGGGTTTGATGGTCAAGGTGCGCGTGTGCTTGTCGTAATGGACGACGGTGCCGACCGCTTTGACAAACGGTCCCGCGCCAAGGTCCCGCAGGGCAATCGCCTTCGCATCGCTGTCGAAGCCGGCGTAGAACACGATCACCTGATCGCCGATCTTGGAGAAACCAACCGGCGAAATCGTATCGCTGCGCAGGTCGCTTTTGAGCGCCGAAGCATCGGTGGGGTCGGATACATGGAATTGATGGTTTGTCCCATCCGCTGCCTGCACGGTCAAACTTCCGCCCTTGGTATCGGCGGCAGTTACAGTGCCTGCCAGCGCATGAACGATCATCTGTGCGTGGGCTTGCGGGGGCACACAGACCATTCCGGTCAGTCCGATCAGTCCAAGAAAAAACAAAGGTAGAAAGGCCAACGACTTCTTCAACATGAGGTCACCGCTTTCGTCTCCAACCACCATCGCGACCGGCTGGCACGTGCACGGCTTCGCGAAGAAGCCGTCTCCCCATCCAGTCCCAGTTTGTATCGTGAAACGACATTACTCCAAAAATACACAGATGTAAAGAGGAAAGTTAGGACTTGCTCATGCCGGACACAGGGGCAGGGGCAGGAGCAGATCTCTCCACTTCGCTGCGCTTCGGTCGAGATGACAGAGCTGTGGGGATATCGGCGAACAGCAGATTCCCTTCGGGGATGACAAAAAGAAAGGCAAAGACAGTACCGCGAAAAGGTCGACGGAGAGTCTGACACTATCGCTATCGCCGCAAACCGGAACAGGCCTTAAGACGCGATTGATCGCGTCTTAAGGCCTGTTGTGTACTGCATTGGAAACGAACGCGAAGCTGCTGGCCTGACCTTAGAAATTCAAGCGGGCGGCGAGCTGCAGGTAGCGGGGATTGAGCGCGGTGCTCAAGCGCCCGAACGTGCTGTCCGTCTGTGGATTGGTGGATGAGTTGGCGTTCGCGAAGGTCGCCGTATTGTTGACCCCGTTGAACTCAGGATGATTGAAGGTGTTGTAGGTTTCTAGGCGGAACTGCATGACGAGACGCTCATGCAGAGGAATGTTCTTGAACAGGGCGGTATCGAAATTCATGTCGCCCGGCAGGTAGTAGTTCACTTTGGGAGCATTGCCGGTCTGGCCGGGGGTGAAGCCGCTGGTTGCACTGGTTGCAGCTACGCCGGCCACGGGTACGCTGACGCAGCTTGTATTGAACCACTGGTTGAAGGAGTGAGGCGCCTTCTGCATGGGGTCGCAGGTCAACTGAACACGCGCGCCGTCGCCGCCGCCCGTGATGTTGGCGCTGTTGGTCGTCTTGAGGCCGATGGATCCAGGAGCGCCGCTCAGGTACGTTGCGATGCCGGAAATCTGCCAGTTATCCAGCAGCGCCTTGGTGACGACGTTGTTCCAGAGATGGCTGGCCTTGGGAATGCTCCAGAGGTAGTTCGCCACGAAGTTGTTGCGGATGTCCCATCCGGCCGGACCGTAGTTCCATGAGCGGAGGTTCTGGTACAGAGCGACCGTGCCGTTGTAGCTGTCGGTGTAATCCATGGAACGCGACCAGGTGTAGGCGGCGCCCACTTCGAGACCGCGATAGAAGCGTCGTGTGAGGCGGACCTGCAGTGAGTTGTAGTTCGACGTCAGGTTGAAGTTCTGCATGTTGATGCCGTTGAAGCCCGGGTAGGGACGGAAGAAGTTATCCGGCAGAACGCCGCCGGCGGGGCTGTGATTCGCCCACAGAAATTCCGAGTTATATGGAACTTCGTTGATGGGGGTGTAGTCCGTGACGTGCCGGCCGAATGTACCGACATAAGCCAGATCCGTAACGAAGCCTGCTCCCATTGCCTGCTGGACGCCGATACTTACGTTCTCGGTGTAGACCTCCGGAGCGTGCAGCGGAATGGCGTGGGACACGCTGAAAGGTCCGTTCAGGGCTCCGGCCGATTGGAACGTCGTGATGTTGCCGTAGAACTGTTGCGGTGAATTGGTTGTCGGCGCATTGTTGGTCAAATCGCCTTCCTGGCCGGAGCGCGCGCGGACATTATAGAACATCCCGAAACCGCCGCGGATGACCGTCTTGCCCAGGCCGATGGGATCGTAGGCAAAGCCGACTCGCGGAGCGAACAGGATGCCATTGCTGGCAACCGTTCCCTGCGGATAGCCGGGTGTGTTCACGGAAAGAACACCGTTCTTCAGGTTGCCGGTGTTGGGCACAAAGAGCCCGGCGTATGCCGCGGGGACGGTGTGGGCGCCTGTCGTTGGGTCCATCGCGTTGGTCGAGTTGTAGGGCTGGTAGAGCACAGGAGCGTCCGAAGCCTTGTACAGATCGGGATTGAAGTTATTGCCCGCCGAAAGCTTCTGCGCCATCGCCCAGGAATAACGCACGCCGTAGTCGAGCACCAGCTTGGGAGTGACTTTCCAGGTGTCCTGCGTATACCACTCGAGCGCGTTGGTGCGCGGCTTGTAGTTCACCAGGGACGTGACTTCGCTCATCGTGTCGAAGTTCCCGAGCAGGAGATTCGAATACGCGTAGTTGCTGTCGTTGACGTTCTTGGTGTCGGTTGCATAGGAGAAATTGCCAACCCGGTTGTGATTGACCTGCAGATAGGAATCCGTCTGCGCATCGATACCGCCCTTGAGGGTATGGCTGCCGATCACCTTGGTCAGGTTGTCGGTCAGGCTGTACGAGCGCACCTGATCGGCCATGGGAAAGCGGCTATCCCAACCAAAGTTTGCCGAGTTGGTCAGGCCGAAGCTCACAGCCGGCAGCAGGTTGAGAGGATTTACCCCGGGATAAAGAGCCGGGATGTTGTAGCCGCTGCTGCTGAGCTGGGCCTTGGCCAGGTCGTCCTTGTTATAAAGCTGTGTTTCGCTCCAGCCCGCAGTGCCCAGGTTCAGTTCGTTCACCAGTGTGGGAGTGAACGTATAGATGATGTTGTAGACGAAGTTTGGATTCGTGGTGCGGTAGTTGACTCTCAACAGCCAGGGAAGGCTATTTGCCGGCGAGCTGTAGTCATTGTTATTGACTGTTTCCAGGTCGCCGCGTCCGAACATGTGCAGACGTTCCGTGGGGAAATAGTCGATGCGAAAGACTTCCTGGTTGACCGGCTTATCCGCGGAGTAGTTGGTGATGTAGTTGTAGTTGCCGGAACTGATGGCGCGGTTGTTGAACGCGAAGCTGGGATTCAGCCCGACCGTGTTGTTATAGAGAATCTTGAGCAACGCCTGTTCCTGGGCGTTGATCTGGCCCGGTGGAAGGACGTTGCCGGTAAAGCAGCCCGCGCCGGGCGTGCCGGTTGCAGGGCAGCTTGCGGTCGACTGCCCCGGCATCTTGATGTTGCGCTGAACCTGGTTGACGTTGCCCTGGGCGTAGGTCTGGGAGAAGTCGCCCGCGATCTCCAGCGGTGTCGGAACGGTGTAGTACTTCAGGCCGTCCGGCGACTTGATGGGGGAGTCCTCCACGGAAACGAAGAAGAAGAGCTTGTTCTTGGCGCGGTTGAAATGACCTGGCCAGAAGACCGGACCGCCGACCGTGCCACCGACGGTGTTGTAGCGATACCGCGGCCGCGCCTGTCCTGTGTACTTGTTGAACCAGCTGTTGGCGTTGAAGGCTTCATTGCGGACGTAGTAGTAGCCGGTGCCGTGAAAGATCTGGGTGCCGCTCTTGGTGACGATGTTGATGTTGGAGCCCGCGGTCTTGCCGTACTGTGCCTGGTAGTTTGCGCTGAGAACCGTGACTTCCTTGACGGCGTCGAGGTTCAACGGTGTGTCCAGCGTGTTCAGGCCGCGCGTATTGCCGGTCACGCCGTCGATGGTTGCCGAGTTGTACTCGCTGTTGACGCCGTTGATGGTGGGCGTGGTGGATGTGCCAAGGCTCGAGGCGCCCTCACTTCCTACAACGCCGGGCAGCACCCTCACCAGCGCCATGGCATCGCGTCCGATCGCCAGGAGGTTGTCGATCTGTGCATCATCCAGCACGCCCGAGCGTTCCGAGCTGGCGGTCTGGATCGGCGTAATGTCCGCGCGCACCGTGACCGATTCGGAAACCTCGCCAACCTGCAGTGTGAACGTTCCGGCGGAGAGATTCTGCGACGCATCCAGGGTGAGATTCACTTTGCGCAGCTCTTTGTAACCGGGCGCCTGGACGATCAGTGTGAACGTTCCGGGCTGGACGCTGGGAAAGATGAAGTCGCCGTCCGGGCGAACATGCGTCTTGACGACCACCTTGGTCTGTTGATTCACCAGGCTCACTTCCGCATTCGATACCACACCCTTCGTCTGGTCGATCACGTGGCCGACAATGGCGGCGCTGGATGTCTGCGCCATCGCGGGCAGAGCTCCAAGAATGAAGGCGATGACAACTGCCGCTAACTTGAACGTTGCTTTCATGGGGTTTCCTGTCTCCTGAAATTTGCCGCCGTTTTGGTACTGCCTCGGACTGAGAAACTCGAAGGCTCGCTTTCGAACCCACGCACATCTCCTGCGCGTCTGACCCCGGCCCGCTCCGGCCTCGTGGAACGTCGGATAACCGCGCAAATGTCTTTTGGTTCCGGGCAAACTTGTATCGCCAATAAAATAAGGTTGTCAAGTAAGAAAAACAAAGCGTAATGTGTTTCGAAACCGGAAGGGTTCGAAAGACGGCTTTGCCTCAACGTTGATAACGTTTCGAAAGTTGTTTCGGGCGGGCCTGCGCAACTGCTGGAATGCCTCAACTCACCGGGCGTTTTGCATGGTTTTCTTTTCACTGGTAAAAATTACGGGGCTCCGACGCCTTGTTCTCGTCGGCATGCCTGCAAACGCATGCCTCATGCACTCGATTGAAAGAAAAGGAGAAAGACAATGAATCTGCCGCGCAAACGATCTTCCGGAGACGAGGAAGCCAAGCCTCTGCTTACCCGGCGTCAGTGGTTGGAGAAGGCGCCGGTGTGCGCACTTGCCATGACCGCCGGAGCCGGCCTGCTGCCGCTGCATGCCGAAGCACCGGGGAAAACCAAGGCCGCATCCGAAGACCTGGGGGCGCGGGTCTACAACGTGCGGGAATTTGGGGCGAAGGGTGACGGCAAGGCGCTGGACACGGCCGCGCTCCAGGCGGCGATCGATGCCTGCAACCACGACGGCGGTGGGACCGTGCTGGTCCCGGCGGGCACATTTCAGATTGGAACCGTGGAACTCAAGAGCAACGTGACGCTGCATATCGCAGCCGCGGGCAAATTGCTGGGCACCACCGACGGCACGAAATACCATGCGGTGGATGCGATTCCGCTGCGCGGCGACACGACCTTGAATGACGGGAACTGGGCGCTGCTATTCGCGGTCGAAGCGAAAAACGTCACCGTCGAAGGGCCGGGAACGATTGACGGCCAGGGCTTCCAGTTCCATTCCCCGGTGCGCGGCCAGACGCCACCCAGCGGTATAGGCGGAGCCAAGCGCCCGTATCACATCCTGGCGTATCGCTGTGAGAACTTCAGTGTGCGTTCGATCGACCTGCTGGATTGCGCGTATCACAGCATTCGCATCATCCAGAGCAAGCGCGTGCACATGGACGGGATCTACATCCATAGCCGCGTCAACAGCAACAATGATGGTTTCCACTTCATCAGCGCGCAGTATGTGACGGTGACCAACTGCATCGTGCTCGCGCAGGATGATGCATGCGCCTTGTTTGGAAGCTGCCAGAACGTAACGGTCACGAACTGCGTGTTCAGCACGCGCTGGTCGGTCTTCCGGTTTGGTGGAGGCTCGGCGCGCAACATCGCGGTTTCGAATTGCGTGCTGACCAGGGTGTACGGATGCCCCATCAAGTTCCAGGGCAATCCCGGTTCGAGCTACGAAAACATGTCCTTCTCAAACCTGGTGCTGGACGATGTGACCGGTCCCATTCATGTCGGCGTGGGGCCGCGGCCGCAGCGGCAGGCTCCTCCGGGTACGCCGCCTGCGGCAGTCAACAACGATGTGTCTACCGGAGCGCCTCCGGGAACGACCACGCCGGCTGTACTGCGCAACATCTCGTTCAGCAACATCCATGGAACGGTAACGACCGATCCCCCACAGATTCCCGAAGCTCTCATTACCAGCAACAGCAATCCCGGCGAGAAGCACTCCTGCATCACGTTCAACTGCGTGGGTGGAGCGACTCTGGAGAACGTCTCGCTTTCGGATATCAACCTGACATTCGGCGGCGGAGGCACAGCCGAAGACGGAGCACGGCGTGATCTCCCCCAGTCGGCGGGTGAATATTTCATGCTGGGGCCGATGCCGGCTTACGGGCTGTACGCACGAGGCGTCCATGGACTGACGGTGCAGAACGTGCGCTTTCGCGTTGCGACCGCCGATCTGCGTCCCGCGGTCATCCTGGATGGCGTCAGCGATGCCGCCATCAATGGCTTGAGTGTGGAAGGAAATACGCAGGCGGAATCTGTCATGCGCTTCATCAACACGCAACAGGTTCTTGTGACCGCGGCACGCGTCACAACGCCCGCGTCCACTTTTCTTCAGGTGGAGGGAGCGGAGAGTGCGCGCATCGTGGTCGATGGAGGAGATATTTCCTATGCGTCGAAAGCCGTGGTCCACACTGGCGGGGCCAGCGACTCTGCGGTCAAGCACCGTGCGTAAAGGCAACGGCTGGAGGCGTCAGCCTGAAGCAACGGAAAATTTTGGGGTGAAGCGGTTACGCTTCACCCCAAGTTACTGCAACGGAGGTTGAACTGCCCTGCGCTCGATTTACTTAGAAACACGCAGTAATACAACACCATGTCCGGGGATCTGCACCCGGTAAGGCTTATCGACTTTGCCAAGATCCTTCGCCGCCCAAACGTCGCGCGCGTGCGGAGCTTTGCCCAGGCCGAGCTGCTGCAGATCGGCGGTAGCCATCAGTGGACCGGGGTGCCGGTTGAAGATGCCCACCGCCTTCGATCCATCCGCAAGCGAACGCACCCATATCTCCACCGGTCCTTCCGCACTGAGGCGGTCGCCCTGCTTCCCAGCGGCATCCTGATCGATCGCGATCACTTCCCTGTTGGTAAGCAGCGCGATGGTTTCCGGAGTCATTTTGCTGAGATCGTTGCCTGCAAGCAGGGGAGCCGCCAGGACGGCCCACAGGCTCATGTGCGTGCGGTATTCCTCGGCGTTCATGCCGCCGTTGCCGACTTCCAGCATGTCCGGATCGTTCCAGTGGCCCGGAGCCGCAAAGCGTGCAAGGCCTGCCTGGCTGAAGCCGATCTCCGCCATGCGGGCGTAGCGGTCGGAGATGTCACCCGTGGTGCGCCACAGGTTGCCGCCGACTTCCGGTCCCCACTCCCACACGGCGTCGTCGCCATACTGGCAGAGGCTGTAGATGATGGGGCGGCCGGTCGCCCGCAGTGCGTCCCGCATCTTCTTGTAGGCGTCGACCATGATCTGGTGGGCTGCCGCCGGGGATGCCGCCGCCTTCATCTGATCGCGCAGGCCGCAGAGATCGTACTTCAGGTAATCGATGCCCCATGCCGCATAGGTGTTCGCGTCCTGCACCTCATGCCCGTAGCTGCCTTCGTATTTCGCGCAGGTTTTGGGGCCGGGCGAAGAATAGATGCCGAGCTTGAGGCCCTTGCTGTGGACGAAAGCGGCCAGCGCCTTCATGTCGGGAAATTTCTTGTTGGCCAGGATATTGCCCTGGCCGTCGCGCTCGCCTTCCCAGGTGTCGTCGATATTGATGTAGGTGTAGCCGGCGTCGCGCATGCCGCTGGAAACCATGGCCTCAGCCTGGGCGCGGATGGTGGCGTCATCGACCTGTGCGCGGAAGTGATTCCAACTGTTCCACCCCATGGGAGGCGTCGCGGCAAGCGTTTGCGGGTGCGCCGCTCCGGGAGATGCAAGAAGAACCGCAAAGACCGCGAAAGCGACACGCCGGGTGATGTCCATAAAGCTCCTGAACCGTGTTAAGGGAACGGGATGTTTCTACACGATGAGCCTAACGGTTGCCAACCACCAATGAAATAAATTTTTGACTTGCGAAAACACTATCAAACCGCGTACAAGTATGCGGAAGCTGCCAGGGCTTGTGAAACGGGGCTCAAACGGGCGCTTCAATCAATGGATGGATCGAGGGAAAACGATGAGCGGTGGACGGATGAACCGACGGAACATGTTGCTGGGAACCGGCGCGGCGATGGCTGCGTTGGCAACACACAGAACGCTCGACGCGCAGGCTGCTGCCGCGCCCGGAAGCTCGAACCAGGCCTATACCGGCAAGTCCCAGCCCGGTGACGCCACCCGCGCGGCCCGCATGGAGTGGTGGCATGCGGCGAAGTTCGGCATGTTCATTCATTTCGGCGTCTACAGCAGCATCATGCGCCACGAATGGAACATGGAGAACGAGGCGCCTCCCATCGCCGAATACATGGCCCACGCCAAGACCTTTCACCCGTCAAAGACCGGGCCGCGCGAATGGGCGAAGCTCGCGAAAAAGGCGGGCATGAAATACATGGTGCTGACCACCAAGCACCATGAAGGCTTCTGCAACTTCGAGACCAAACTCACGACCTACAACGCGGTGCAGCAGGGACCGGGGTTCGACATTGTGCGTGAGTATGTGAACGCGGCGCGCGCGGAAGGGCTGCGGGTCGGCTTCTACTACTCCCTGATGGACTGGCACCATCCTGACGGTGCGAAGTGCGCGACGGATGAGGCGGCGCGCAAGCGTTTCGTGGCCTATACCCATGGCCTGATCCGGGAGATTCTGACCAACTACGGCAAGATCGACGTGCTCTGGTATGACGTTTCCTGGCCGTTGGATGTGAAGGGCTGGGAATCTCAGAAAATGAATGAGATGGTCTTCGAGCTGCAGCCGGGGATCATTGTGAACAATCGCAACAAGCTGGACGGCGACTTCTCCACGCCGGAACAGAAGATCGTCGCGGAAACCGGCGGTCGCGCGTGGGAATCGTGCATGACCCTGAACGATAGCTGGGGCTATCAGCGCGCCGACGACGACTGGAAGAGCTCCAAGACCATCGTTCGCAATCTCATCAGTTGCGCCCGCGACGGCGGCAACTACCTGCTGAACATCGGTCCCAAGCCGGACGCCTCGATTCCCGAAGAGTCCGTGAAGGTGCTGACCGAGGTGGGTGAATGGTTGGCGGTGAATGGCGAAAGCATCTATGGCTGCGATCTGTGCCAGCCGCGCCGCTCCAATTACGCGAGTTTCACGCGCAAGGGCAACACGCTTTATATGCACATCCATTTCTGGCCCGGGGACTATGTCTCCGTCTGCGGCCTGTCAATCAAGGTCAAAAGCGCGAAGCTGCTGAAGACTGGCAAAGCGGTGCAGTTCGAGCAGGACGACTGGCGGGTCAAGTTCACGGGCCTTCCGGACAAGGCGCCGGACTATCCGGTCACCACGCTGGTCATCGAGTGCGACGGCGAGCCCACGCAGGACAACATTCGCGTTCGCCGCGACAAGCCGCGCGATGGTGTGTAGTCGATAACGGGCCGGTAGCGCAACTCACTGCACGGAGACCAACGAAGAATGAGCCCTTTCATGAATCGGCGTGATGCCCTGCGCATGCTGGCAGCGGCGCCACTGGCCGCAAGCACACTTTGCCGGGCAAGCCTGCAGCCGCAGGCAGCCGCCGGAACCGACTGGTCGAAGGCGGTGGTTGACGCAACCATGAAACGCATTCCCGATCCGGCCAAACTCGGCGGATGGGGATATGCGATTTCTCTGTTTCTCTACGGGACGTACCTGCTTTATAAGCGGACCGGCGATCAACGGTATCTGCAGTACATCCAGGGCTGGGTCGATCGTCACGTCGATGACAAAGGTACGATCGACCGCCCGATCACAGCGCTCGACTATATGCTGCCGGGCAATCTCCTTCTGGTTCTTTACACGGAGACGAAGCTGCCGAAATACCGAACTGCGGCCGATACCATCCGGCACACGTTCGATACGTATCCGCGCACCGAAGATGGAGGGTTCTGGCACGCGCATTCGCGGCAGCACCAGCTATGGCTCGATGGCATGTTTATGTCCATGCCTTTCCTGGTGAGGTATGGACGGCTGTTCGGCGAGGGCAAGTACACCTGCGACGAGGCTGCGAAGCAGCTTCTCATCTATGCGAAGCATTTGAACGACCCCGCCTCAGGACTCATGTTCCATGCCTACGATGAGTCGGGAGCACAGCCATGGGCCGATCCGGTTACGCATCACTCCGCAATTTTCTGGTGCCGGGCGATCGGCTGGTTTGGCATGGCGCTGATTGAAGTGCTGGAGATCATGCCGCACAACCATCCCCACCGCGAGCAACTGATCGCGCAGGTCCGCCAGCTTTGCGGAGCGTACCGGCGCTATCAGGATCCCGTGTCCGGCCTTTGGTATCAGGTAGTCGATAGAGGCAGCGACCCGGCCAACTGGCATGAGACCTCCAGTTCGGCGATGTATACCTACACGCTTTCCAAGGCAGCCGAGCGCGGCTACATCAACAAAGGCTTTGCGCACACAGCCTGCCGAGGCTACGAAGGCGTCTTGACGCAGCTTTCGCTCGAGGCGGAGGGCGGGGGCCACATCGCGAACATCTGCGAAGGAACCAACGTGGGCGACCTGCAGTTTTATTACGCGCGTCCGCGCCAGACGGACGACTTCCACGGTCTTGGCGCATTTCTCATCATGAATGAGCAGATGCGCCGAACATCGTGCTGATCGCTTTGTGGAGACTCACGATGGACCCAACATCCTGCTGGAAGAAAAGGGCCGGCGTTCTGGCTCTCTGGTGTGCATGCACGACTGCGGCTTCGGCGGCTCCGGCTTCCCTGCGCTCACCGTGGGATGCGCATCCCGTGAAAACCACATCCGCTCCCTATAGCTGTCCCGCCGTCGCGCATCTGCCCGTTGACTTTGTAACGGACGGCTTCTATGCCGACAACGATCCCACACATTCCATCATCGATCCCGTAAAGCAGAAGGCGTATGAAGAGAGCTCCCGTCCGGTCAAGCACGAGGGCGATGTTGTTGTGGACGCCGCGGACGCATTCCGCACGAGTGGTTCCGAAGCGGCGGCACAATGTGTGGTCCAGCATGTGTTGACTGACGTTCGGGATAAGGCCCTTACCGGCAGGATGTCGTCCAGCCAGGCGTACTTTGTGCAGGGCTGGGTGGTGGGCGCGGAGGCCATCGCGTACCTGAAAGTGTGCGGCGCGGTCCATGTTTCGCCCCAGGACCACAAGCTGATGGCGGCCTGGTTCGAAGCGATTGGCAGCCAGGTCCGCAAATTTTACGAGGACCGCGAACGGACGACCGGTGAGTCCTCGCAGAATCATTTTTACTGGGCGGCTGTACAACTGGCTGCCACGGGTATCGTGACCAACAACCGCGAAGATTTCGATTGGGCCATGCATCGTGCGGAGCACGGGATTGCTGCGATCCAGCCTGACGGAACATTGCCTGAAGAAATGCGCCGCGGCAAACGTGCGCTGCACTACCACCTCTATGCTGCTTCGCCGCTGGTCATGCTGGCAGAACTTGGTATGCCCAACGGTGTCGATCTTTACAGCAAGAGCGGTGGTGCTTTGAAGAAGCTTGTGCTGGTCTCAACCGCGGGCCTGGTGAATGCATCGCTCTTTGAGCAGCGCACGGGAATCCCGCAGGAGCGGCCCGACCCACCGACGGCCGAGGCCATTGGCTGGGCTGAACCCTACAACCGGCGCTTTCCAGACGCCACGATTGCGAAGCTGCTGGCAGCCGCTCCGCGTCACGGATATATGTATCTGGGGGGCCTGCCGCCTCAATAGAGGCTTTAACACCAGCCCTTTCAAGGTCTCGAACTTCATCCGATGGAAGCTTGGAGGTGTTTGCGGCGCCAGATCGTTTTGCTTAAGGTCACGGGTTCACCCGTGACGTTCAAAGTCAAAAGGACGCGGGCTTCAGCCCCGGAGGAAACCGTTCCGAGGCAGCCATAGCACCTCACTGCGACTCCGGCGTCTTCTCACGCTTGATACGGGTACCTCAGCGGCTCAAGCCGCGATCCTGCCCCAACATACGACACGGGTGAACCCGTGTCCTTAAGCAAAGCAACTACCTCGTGCGACGTTCTCGCGTATCGTTTTTCACTATGAGGCAGACACTTTGAAAGGCATGGGCTTTAACACAGGGTGAGGCGCCGAGGGCAAGCCTCTTCCGGAAGCACGGGCGGGAGCAGAAGCAGATCTCTCCACTACGCTTCGCTCCGGTCGAGATGACAGATGTTGTGTGAAACAGGAAAGAACGACTACCTTCTGTGAACGGCTGTTTCCTGCGCACCGTTCTTGAAGGTGAGCGGTGTTGCCGCCTTGGAGACATCGCCGCCATCGATCGCGATGTTTCCGTTCTTTGTTCCCTCCACAGCAAGAAATACGGATGCGGGTGTCAGGAGACGCGGCGCCGTGATCAGAACGTCGCGTGTGTCGCGGAATCGCAAGGCGGATTCGGAGCCCGTGTTTCCCTGTATGCTCAGGCCCTGGATACTGACGTCTTCCGCATTATCGAGAACCACTGCGGGCCGCAACTCCGGCTGCGAAACTTCGAAGCGAATGTTGTTCAAGCTGATGCCGCGAACGTTGCGTGCGTAAAAGCCATACGCGGGCATCGGGCCCAGCATGAAGTACTCGCCGGCAATTTCCGGCAAGTCACGGCGCGCACCATCTTCCGCGCTGCCTCCGCCGCCAAAGGTGAGGTGAATGTTGTCAAAAGAAATATTCTCAAGCACTGCGCCATGCACGGCGTTTAACGCGATGCAGGAGTAGCGCTCGCCAGGGTTCGCCGTGCTGGTGAGCGTGGATTCGGCGAGCTGCCTGGGAGGATCGGTGGTCACCGTCCCGTGGATGTTGCTGAACGCGATGTCGCGAACGATGGGCGGTGGCGCTGCGGATTCAGCGTGCATCTCCTCGGACTGCGCGCCCCTGCGGCTTTCGGGACCGATGCTGATATGGATAGGCCCCGTGACCTGATCGAGCACGATGTTCGAAAACGACATCCGTTCGAAGCGTGAGCCTGGGGTGCCGTGGAACTTGAAGGGGCAGCCGTACACCTGCGAGAGCACGCAGTTCGAGACGGTGATGTTTTCGGCCGTGCCTCCGCCGAAACGGAAGACCGACCAGCGTGTGCTGAAGAAGGAGTTCGAGACGGTGATGTTCTTGCAGCTTCCGAACAGCGCGCAGGCATCATCCTGGCAGTACACGGTGCAGTTGTTGACGGTGACGTTTTCGGCGCTGATGAAGTGGAAGCCGTCGTTGTTTCCGTTGACGCGGTTGTGAATGTAGAGCTGCTCCATGTGGACCTGTTTGCTCTGGATGACGCGTATGCTGTGATACGCGCAATCAACCAGGGCGATGTCGCGGACGACGAGGCGCTCACAACGATAGGCCAGGATGTGATACGGGCGGCGGTTGCCTCCCAGCCCGCTGGGCGGCGGCGTGCCGCGAACCTGGGAATGAAATTGCGGGCCTTGGCCATCGATCGTGCCCGCGCCTTCGATTGTGACATTGCGAGCGTTGACCGCGAACAGCAGCGCCCAGTTCCCATCGCCCAGTGTGGAGTCGCCGCGCAAAGGAATGGCGTCGACAGCGTGATACTGCTTGCCATCGCCGCTGCCCAGCAAGGTTGAACCCGCGGCAAGGTGCAACGTCACGTTGCTCTTCAACTCAACCGTGCCGATGACGAACTTTCCAGCCGGCACAAGAACCGTGCCGCCGCCGTCAGCCGTGCATGTATCGATCGCTTTCTGCACCGCTGTTGTATCCAGCGTTGTCCCATCACCCTTGGCGCCGAAGCGCCGAACGTTATAGATCCTGGCTCCGAGATCCTCACGGCTCTCCTGAGGTGCCGCGAACTCCGCAGTCGCACGGGAGGGCGCAAGCCCCGAGGCTCCAACAAGAGCGGCTGCTGCCGGCATGCTGATCCTGCCCAGCCATTGCCTGCGTGTAAGGGAGACGCCTGGAGTGCTAAGAGAAGCTGGGTTTTCGGTCACGTGGAATCTCCGGTCAAAATTTCTCCAATAAGATACATATTTCATTGACAAACACGCAAGCACAACCTAGTTTTCGAGCCAGGGAAAAATCGGGAGTCACATGGAACTGAACAAGCGAAGAGATTTTCTTAAAGGAATCAGTGCGGGCGTAATGGCAACGATGGCCGAAACCGCTGCCATCGGTCAGACCTCGCTGACCTCGCGAGGCCCGCGCGCAGGCGCGAGCCTGCTGATGGAGGATATTTTCCATGTCCGCCGTTTCGGCGCGGTGGGAGACGGCAAGACGCTGGACTCGCCGGCCATCAATAAGGCGATTGAAGCGGCGGCGGCTGCAGGCGGGGGTACCGTCTATTTTTCCGCCGGGGTGTATTCCTGCTATTCCATCCGGCTCAAGTCGAATGTGACGCTCTATGTCGATCAGGGCGCTACGATCCTGGCGGCCGATGTTCCTCTCACGGGGTTCCCCGCGGGTTCGGGCAAGGGGTATGACGAAGCCGAACCCAAGACCGCATGGGACGCCTATCAGGATTACGGACACAACCACTGGCACAACAGCCTGATCTGGGGAGAAGGCCTGCATGACATCGCGATTCTCGGTCTTGGCCTGATCTGGGGAAAAGGTTTGAGCCGCGGTGTAGGCTCCGACCGCGAAAAGCTGCCCCGGGCGGAGCTTCCGGGAGTCGGGAACAAGGCGATTGCCTTGAAGCTCTGCCGGAACGTAACCCTTCGTGATTTTTCGATTTTGAAGGGTGGGCACTTCGGCATTCTGGCCACGGGTGTCGATAACTTCACCATCGACAACCTGAAAATCGATACCGACCGCGATGGCATGGATATTGACTGCTGCCGCAATGTGCGGGTGTCCAACTGCAGCGTGAACTCCCCTTGGGACGATGGCATTTGCCCCAAGAGTTCGTATGCTCTGGGATATGCCCGTTCCACCGACAACGTAACCATCACCAACTGCTACGTCACCGCGAAGTATCAGCTTGGAACCATGCTGGACGGCACCTTCAAGGAGTGGGAAGCCAATACACGCGTTCCGAGGACCGGACGTATTAAATGCGGTACGGAATCGAACGGTGGCTTCCGCAATCTCACCATCTCCAACTGCGTGCTGGAAGGCTGCCGCGGCCTCGCGCTGGAAAGTGTGGACGGGGCGCTGCTGGAAGACATTGCAATCACCAACATCACCATGCGCGAGCTTACGAGCGCTCCGCTGTTCGTGCGGCTAGGAAGCCGCATGCGCGGCCCTGGCGGAGTCCCTGTAGGAACCTTGCGCCGCGTTCTCATCAACAACATTGTGAGTTACAACTCGTCCTCTCCGCTGCCGGCGATTGTGAGCGGCATCCCGGGCTATCCGATCGAAGACGTCAAGATAAGCGACATGCTGCTGCACCAGGTTGGTGGCGGCGATGCCGCGATGGCGAAGATCGATCCTCCTGAAGACGAGATGAAGTATCCCGATCCTCACATGTTCGGTCCGCTTCCGGCGTACGGCATGCTGGCCCGCCATGTGAAGGGTCTGGAGTTGAGCAACGTCGAGGTCAAGACGGCGCAGACAGACGCGCGGCCGGCCTTCTGGCTGAACGACATTCAAGGCGCCGACTTCTTCCGTGTGAAGACCACGAGCGGTCCTGAGAACAGATTCGCGATGCGCAATATCAGGGATTTCCGTGTGTTCGGTAGCCGAGGGATTGCCGACCTTGAGCTGGACCAGGTTGCGGAGAAACGTTTGTGAGGGCCAACGGCTGCGGCTGCGGATGCGCAGACCGGCGGTTGCTTGCTGTAGTCTGTTGCCTACTGATTTCAGACGGGGTGTGGGATGGCAAGAAAGAAGGCCGGTCAGCCAAGTAAAACGCTGACCTATGCAACGCCGGCACTGGACAAAGGGCTCGATATTCTGGAATTGCTGGCCAAGCAGCCGGAGGGCCTGACCAAGAGCGAGATGGCTCGTCAGCTATCGCGTACTGTGTCTGAAATTTTCAGGATGCTGCTTTGCCTGGAGCGGCGGGGATACATCGCTCAGCTTGCCGGCGACCGCTATTCGCTGACATTGAAGCTGTTCCAGATGGTGCAGGAACATCCGCCCACGGAGCGGCTGATCGTGGACGCCCTGCCGGTGATGCAGCGCCTCGCGCACGAAACGCTGCAGTCATGCCATCTTGGCGTGCTGGAAGGCGCCCAGGTCGTGATTCTTGCCCAGACCAATGCGCCTTTGAACATCGGCTTTTATGTGAAGCTGGGCTCTTCGGTGGACCTGATGGAAGCAGCCAGCGGCTATGTCATTCTGGCCCACCAGGATGAGGAACACCGCGCACGGACACTCGCGGAGTGGACACGCAGTTCCGGCAAGAAACCGCCCAGCGATCTTGATCTTCACCTGAGGCGGATTCGCAAAGCCGGCCATGAAAAGAGCGCCAGTTACCTGGTGAAGGGCGTCGTCAATATCAGCTTCCCTGTACTGAATCACCAGGGCTCGGCGATTGCCGCGCTGACCATTCCCCATATCCAGTACAGCGAAGCGGCTGTTTCAGCGGAGCAGGTCATCGAGTTTCTTCGCAAAGCCGCTGCCGAAATCACAGCGGCGATTGCAGGGCCGGAGCTCCGAAGCATCGGCTCCGCGATTTAGGAAACACAACAACTACGGCAGGACCGGCGCCGCATTGGCGTTGACTCGTCCGCGAGCGCTGAATCCATAGATCGCGACGACGGCATAACAGAGCGCAACCACGATATACCCTCGCGCGTAACTGCCCGTCCTCGCGGCAATAAAACCAAGAATGGGCGGGAAAACCGCTGCGCCGACAACTGACATGACAATCAGCGATCCGCCCAGCTTGGTCTGAGATCCCAGTCCTTTCACTCCCAGCGCGAAGATGGTGGGGAACATGATGGACATGAAGAAGCTGCTGGCCACCAGCGCCCCGGCGCCTATGGGGCCCGGCAATACGACAGCGACGGCTACGAGACAGATATTGACGACCGCATACACGCCGATCATGCTGGTTGCCGAAAACCAGCGCATCAACGCCGTTGATGCAAACCGTCCTATGGCGAAGGCGATCAGGTTGCCGGTGAGAAGGTAGGCTGCCGCGCGTTCTGTCGAAGACGTGTATTGCTTCATGTAAGGGATAAAGGCAGACCATGTGCAGACCTGCGCACCGCAATAGCAAAACTGCGCCACGATCGCGGCATGCAGCGAAGGTTTGGAGAGAAGATGGATTTGCGAAAACAGGCCGCCTGGAGCGATGGCGCCGGCTTCATCCACGATCCTGGGAAAACTGGTGCGGCCAATCATCAACGCCAGCAGCAGCACCACGCAGCCGAGCGTGACATACGTCGGCACTACACGCATGATCTCGCTGTGCAGATAGGGGATGTAGGTTCCAGCAGCCTGCATCTGTGCGACGCGCGAGGCGGAAAGCTCGACTCCGGAAAAGATGAAGAACGTGCCGATCAGCACGCCTGTGATGGTGCCCGGAGGATTGAAAGCCTGGGAAAAGTTCAATCTGCGCTCGGCGGTTGCCGGCGATCCAAACTGGGCAATGAAGGGGTTCGCGGCAGTTTCCAGGATCGCTGAACCACATCCGACAAAGAACAGAGCGGTAAGCATCAGCCAGTACTGTGCAATGACAGCGGCAGGCCAGAACATCAGTGTTCCCGTACCGAAGAGACAGAGTCCTACAACGATTCCCGTTTTGTAGCCGCGTTTCTGCATCAGCAGGGCAGCGGGCAGGGCCATGCAGAAGTAGCCAAGGAAGACGGAGGTTTGTACTAACTGCGCCTCAAGCGGCGAAAGCGTAAAGGACTTCTTGAACTGTTGAACCAGGATGTCCGTGAGGTTGTTGGACATTCCCCAGATAAAGAACAGCGTGGTTACGAGCGCGAACGCCAGACGGTGATTGGCAGGGAAGAAGGAAGGGTGCGCCTGCTCAGTATCTGCCGCGGACACGGATTCGTTGGATGCAGAGGAGATGTTCACGAGAGGACCTCGGAGGAAGTGGGCAGAGAAGTTGTCAGGCCATACGTAGCTGCGGCGTTGCCACCAAAGACGCGTCCCTGTTCGGGGTCGCTGAAATCGTGGAAGTAGCCGGAGAGCGTCTGCCACCACCGCGTATAGCTGGTGGCTACAAGACATACCGGCCAGTCCGAACCGGCCAGCAGGCGGGATGTGCCGAAGGCTTC
>DASYEV010000113.1:0-4734 GCA_036498835.1 Acidobacteriaceae bacterium
ACTTCCACATGCTCGGTGGACGATACACCCAGCTTGATGTCCAGCGCGTAAACCTGACCGGGCTGAACGGAAATCTTGTCAATCGTCGTGGGTTGAAAACCCGAGCCTTCAACCTTGATGGAGTAAACGCCAACCGGCAGATCCTGAAAGCTGTAGGCGCCGGAGCCGGTGGACTCCATGGCGCGCTGGTAGCCGGTATCTGTTCCTGTGAGCATGACTTTGGCATGACCGACGACAGCGCCTGTGGCGTCCTGCACGTTGCCGGCAATGCCACCTCGATAGGTTTGCGCGGAAGCGACGCCGCTCAGTATCAACGACAGGGCAATGACTGTGAGATGGAAATGTCTTGCGAATAGCCTCATAAAGTAGTGCTCTCCTGACTCATTCCGTTGGAACAAATTGTTTTAACTGCTCGGAGTTGTGGGCACACTTCACCGCATCAGGCGCATGGCTCCTGATGCGCGGTCAATGTTCAAAACCGCGCGCGGTGAGATTTAAGGAATTCATTTCACAGTAACGGTGACGCAACAAACACGCAAGGAGAAAGTTGACGTTTGATTGTCTTTTTTGACGCGTCGACGGACAGCGATTCAAGGTCGGGGCGCGAGAGATTGTGCAGAAGCCGGGAGTCGATCGGCGACCGTGAAGGCCATCTTTCTGATAGGAAACAGCCTTGGCGTCCAGAACCAATGCGCGGCCCTTGTCGCTGGTGGCGGAACAGAACAGCGCCAACGGCGCGGTCCGCAGTTTTTGCTCACCGTGAAGAATAGGCGGAAATGCCAAAGCCGTTTTCTCCCAATGAAAACGGCCTTCTGAAATCCTTCTGAGACCGAAGTATGAGCAAAACTGCCCTATACCAGCATGGGGGCGAAGCCCCATGGTTAGCCGATGAAGAACCTAAAGGGCCAACGGCCCGACATATGCTCTCGTCAATCGCCGAAAATATAGGATCCGTCAGGGATGGAGGTTGCGGCGATAGGACGAGCGTCAGTGGCTGCTTATATGTCGCGCCTTCAGCGCTCTACGTCAATGACGACTCGTTTCATAGGGTTTCACCCTATGCTGGTATATGTCGCGCCGTTGGCGCTTGGTACCTGAACCGGGATCCTTCGCTGCTATGGAATGTTTCCAATGCGCCGGTAGATGCCGCTGCTGGACTGGTCAACCTGCGTCATCAGCAGGGTGTGGCCGTCGGGCGAGACGTCGATGCTTGCGCTTGTCGGCGGCGAGTGGACGGGAATTTTTCCGATCACGCGCGCGTTCCACCCGCTGTATTGCATCAGTTGGGCGGCGCCGCCCTTGGTGGAGACACAGTAATAGAGCGTGTCGCCCACTGTCGTCCATGCAAGCACGGGGTCGGCAACCACATCTCCGGCAATGCGGAAAGGAACCAGCGAGCCGGCAGGGACACGCCAGATGGTTCCATCGGAATGACCCACCAGCACCGTGCCGTCGGGGCTGATCTCGCGCACGGTGAAGCCTTCGCTGATCTTCCTGATCGCGTTGGTGGCAAGATCGCGCTTCCAGATGGAAACCGAGCCGTCGCGGTCGGAGTTGAAGTAGAGCGATTTACCATCACCCGACCAGGAAGGCATCCGTTCTTCAAACGCATTCTGCTCCACAAGCTGTGGGGATGGATTGGCGATGGAAAGACGATAAATCGCCGAGTTTCTTCCGGGCCTCGCGTCGAAGGCCAGTTGCCGCGAATCGGGCGACCAGCTCAGGCCGCCAATCCACGGGCCGTGAAATTCCGTCAGCTTCTGCGGCTCCGCACAGATCGCTTCACAGAGCCATATTTCCCAGGCGCCGGAGCGATCGGAAACAAATGCGACGTGACGTCCGTCCGGCGAGTAATGCGCACTATGGTTTCGCCCCGAGGAGGCAATCAGACGTTCGGGCTCCGCGGCATTGCCGGCCGCGAGCTTGATGCGGTCGATATTCCAGTTCTGGTTCGTCGTCACGAAGGCGAGCCAGTTGGCCTTCGGCACGATCTGAGGATCGATCGCCGTAGTGGAGTCCGTATTCAGCTTGCGGATCGCGCCATCCGCAACGCCCATGGTCCAGAGCTGAAAAGGGCCTTCGCGGTTGGACGAGAAGATGAGCCGATTCCCTTCCTTTGACCAGGCGATGCCGTTCACGGAACGCGCTTCATTGGTGAGCCGCCTGGATTGCCCGGTCTTCATATCCAAAAGATAGATATCGGAGATGCCATGGCTGATGGCCCGTGTAAAGGCCAGCATGTTTCCATCCGGGCTGATGCGCGGCAGAAAGTCGTGCGCGCTGCCCTGCACCGTGGTGAGCTGCTGGCGGGCTCCATCGGCAACGCGGATTCTGACCAATCCCGTGGAGCTGGTGTGTGGGAAGCCGTCACTCACAATGACATCCTGCTGATCGGCGGTCCATGCCGGACCCAGGTTTCCGATCAGAGGGCCGGGGTCGCCGGTCCAATCCCCGATCTGTGTGGCGATGGCGCCGATCGTTCTCTCTGTTCCCTCGGCTATATCGCGGACCACCACATCGGTCCCACTGTCCGCCACGCGCAGAAAAGCGATGCGCTTGCCATCGGGTGACCATGCAGGATCAAGCTCGGTTGCCTCTGCGCTGGTCAGCCTGCGTGCGGGGCCGCTGGCCACCGCTTTCAGATAAATCCGATACTCTCCCTTGCCTTTGTCCCAGACATAGGCAATCTGGCTTCCGTCGGGCGAGATGCCGGGGCTGAGCGCGTGACCGTACTCCGTGGTGAATGGAACCGTTTCAAACAACTGGCTCTGCGCGGAGGTTCTTGCGTGGTTCGAAACCAGAATGACCGCGATGGAAAAACATGCCAGCACCGGAATCCAGGCCAGTATTCGCCAGTTCGCGAAAGCAGGCGGACGTCTTGCGGGAAGATCACTGGTCGGTTGGAAGGTCGACTCGACCGGCTTATCCGGGTCGCTCGTTGCTGGTGCTTCCAGCGCGGGCGCGTGGAAGCGGAAGTTGGGGACGTAGGCTCCGCGCGGAACCTCGATGCGGACAGCCTCGCCCTCACCGGCGGGTGAGAGATAGTAATCCGTCAGCTTCTGTCGAACCCGGCGTGCTTCGGTGCGTACGGTGGTGTCGAGCTTTGGGTCCCAGTCAGCGGCGCGGTCGAAGACAGCGATCCCGATCGCGCGTTCTTTCAATGAGTCGTCGGCTTCCTCCAGCGTCTGCTCGACGATGAAGCGCAGGAACGCGGCAGCGCGTTCGGATCGGGCGAACTCGGAGCTGACCAGCACACGTTTCAGGTGGTCTCGGACCGCCGACTTTTGACCGCTGCTGAACATGAGAGGGGGCGTCTTGATTATGCAGGATGCCATGCACAGGAGTGTGAAACGGGGTCGAACGTCCCTTCGGGATGTCACGACACAGGCACGACACCGGGTGGCCCATCCTTTTCACAGCTTCACCGTGAAAAGGGTGGGGTCGGGATGGTTCGGTGGGCATTGCTGCTAATTGAGCGAAAGGCAGCCACCCGATGGATGGGCAGGGCACAGAAGCAGGTCTCTCCACTTCGCTACTCTCCGGTCGAGATGACAGGGTTATGGTGGCAAAGGCAAGAAGCAGATCCCCTTCGGGGATGACAACAAGAAAGGCAACGGCGGAGTCTGCTGGCTACCTGACAACGCTGGGATGACAACAAGAGTGGCCACCGGGCTCTGGCCACCACAGGAAGGAGGGCAGTCCAAAGCTGATTCACGAAATATTGACATCGTGCATTGCCCTCGGCCATGCCCACTCGAACTATGCCACGGGCAAGGGTTTAGGGCGAGGTGAAATCTGGGTTCTACCTGCACAACACGCAGATTCTATTGGGGTGATGCAGCGCTTCAACTTGTAGCGCTCCCGGCAGCGGCAGAGAGTAAGCGAAACAAGGCAGCCCCGCAGCGCAGGTTCCGGACTGCAAGCTTGAAGGAGATACTCATGCCATTCCATGCAGCCGACAGGCCAGAGACCACCCTGCCGCACAGTTCCGTGTCGCCGCACAGCACCGTGTTGCCGCCCGCTCCGTTGCGCGCCGGTATAGCCCGGGCGGGCGGATTCCTCGCCCGTCTCGCCTTTGCTGTCGTTGCGTTCTTCATCCTCAGCGCGGCTTCCGCCTGCGCCCAGAATGCAAGCCTGACCGGCGTGGTCACCGACCCCACCGGGGCCGTTGTTCCCAAAGCTAGCTTCTCGCTCACCGAGCAGTCCACCGGGCTGCATCGTGAGGTACTGACGACGAATGCCGGAACCTACAACGTTTCCGAGCTGCCTTCAGGCCACTACACCATCCGCGCCGTCAAGACAGGGTTTGAGACCGTGGAGCGGCGCAACGTGGAACTCTTCGTCGGCACGCCCACGCGCGTGGACTTCCAGCTCCGCATCGGCCAGGGCAGCGAGACGGTCGTGATCAACTCGGACGCGGCACTGTTGCAACGCAACACGCCGGAAGCCGCTACCGATGTCACCGGGCAGCAATACAACGACCTTCCGCTGGTCCAGCAAGGCAGAATACGCAGCCCGGCAGCGTTCATCTTTCTGGCGCCCGGCGTTCAGGGCAACGTCGCAACCAGCGGATTGGAAAACACCGCGGCCACCAACCAGTTCGTGGTCAACGGCAGCCAGATGCAGGTGAGCGAGTTCTTTCTGGATGGCGCGGAGTTCGGCCAGATGCGCACCGTGGGCAGCCTGAATGAGAGCGCGCCTCCGGTCGACGCAGTGCGCGAGTTCAAAGTCACC
>DASYEV010000114.1:0-20155 GCA_036498835.1 Acidobacteriaceae bacterium
AGCGTAGCAATCTTGATGGCTTCGAGCGGTGAGAAGCCGGCGTCAACCAGCAACTCGATTTCGCGCTGGTCTCCATAGCCGGGAAGTACGCCGCCGTCACCGGTCGGGTCTGGGCCTGCGAGCAGCAGGCCTCCGGCGGCGACGAACTCGCGCTCCAGCGCCATGCCGTTGCGGAAGCTGGCAGCGCGATCGACACCGGACGCCGGGACGGGGCGGCTGAGCTCAAGATTGCGCGTGGTGAGATAGGCTTCGCGGGTGGGTGGCGACATCGTATCGATGACGCGCGGTTGCAGATGCAGATGGCGTGGATCGGAGCTTTCAAACACCGGCAGCGTGGACGTCAGGGCAACATGGTGGTCGACCAGAAGCTTGATCAGCGCAACGGCATCGGGGGAATTGGCTTTCATCTGAGCCAGCGTGGGCCCGCCGGATGTAGGCGGGCAAAGATCAGGTTGTTTGCCGGGATCGAGCTGGGTGTTCACGAAGAAGCCATGTTCAAGATTGTCGATACCAAGCTCGGCGGCTTCGGGATAGGTGACTGAGCAAAGATGCCCGGTGACCTTGAGGCCTCGTTTGTGCGCTTCTTCGATGGCCGCGCCAAGCTGAGCGCGCGTGATGTTCATATATGCCTTGAAGCTGGTGGCGCCCTGGTCGGCCCAGAAGGCAACTGTGCGGCGGGCGTCGTTCACGTCGACAAGCTGGTGCATCTGGATGAACGGTGAGTGCGGGCCTTCGAGGTACGGCGCCGTGACGTCCATATGCGGGCCAACGAGTTCACCTGCGTCAATCTGCTTGCGGAGGTTGAGGTCGGTGTAGGGCTCGACGGAGCCTGTGGTGCGCAGAGTGGTCACGCCCGCGCCGAGGTAGAGATGCGGTGAGGTGAAGGGCATCTGCGGCACAACCAGAGGCGGCTCGGAGTGCCCGCTTGCATCGAAATTCGGGCGCGCGATGTAATACATGTGGTCGTGCATGCCGACGATGCCCGGAAACACCGTGTAGCCTGTCAGGTCAAGATGCTTCACCGAGCCTTTATCCGCGCCGGGCGTTTTGCCGGCGTAGGCAATCTTGCCGTGGTTGATCAGGACGTGGGCATCGTCCATGGCGGGGCCGCCCGTGCCATCGATAATGCGAACGTGATCCAGCATCACGGGCGAATCGCCGGAAATCTTCACGTAGCGGGCCACGGGCCCCGCAGAGGCTGGTTGTCCGCGCTGGGCTTGAAGGTCCACGGGCAGAGCGGAAGCAACGGCCGCAAGAGAAACCAGCAGCGGCAGAACGGAAGAGCCGGCAGCGCGCATCAACGTACCTCGACAGCATGAAAATGTTTGTGGCTGATGATAACGCAGGGATCCTGCGTCAAGCTCCCATGTGCGCATCAGATAATCTTGGCAAGGTGGAGGATAGAACGGATGGAGATGAAGAAAGTCGCCCTGTGCATTTCCGCGGGGTTCGTTTTGGCTATCGGCGGAGAGCTTCTGTACCTGCACCACCGGAATGTGGTGACGGAGAACACGGAGATTGTCCGCAAGGATCCGTATGAAAAGCCCAAGATGACGGACGACGATGCGGTCTTTTTCCGCAAGGAGCGTCCGGATTCACTCAAGGACGAGCGCAAGCTGATTGGCACGACGATCTGGGTAAGCGCGGGCAACCAGATGGACTACTACCACTATGCAAACCATCATGCGGACTACGCACACTCTGTGGGAACGCTGCAGGGAGCAGAGCCGCTACTGATCAAGGATGTGTTTGAGCAGGTGGCGCCAAAGAGCGGAGTTGCGGTGGCGCGTGTGGCTGCCGGACAGAAGCATGTACTGCTGGCATTCACCCTGCCCAAGTCCGCCAACCCGGATGTGGAGTATGCGGTTCCCGTCGGCAACTACGACAATGGCAACTACACCTTCATCAGCGACGACATCTTCTTTTATGACGATCCTCATGTGCTCTACAAGCATTGGGGGCCGGAGATGTGGGCGCACATCGACAAGCACGAAGCCGTGCCGGGCATGAGCGAGAATCAGGCGATGATGGCGCTCGGTGAGGTGCTGGAATGGCACGGGAAAGACCCGGGCAATCGAAGCATCACGTATCACATAGGCGACAAAGAGACGACCATCAAGTTCGAGGACAACAAGGCCGTCACGATTTCGCCGTTAAGCTAGGTCATTGGCTCGCGGAGTGCCGCTATTTTGTGTGGGGGTCAGGATGACCCAATTGGAATGGAGATGTGGACCTGAGGCGTGGGCGGGAGCGGTCGCGCTACGCGCGATACCCTACCCTTCACGATGAAGCCGTGAAGGGTGGGCCACCCGGGCCTTCGTAAGCCGTAGGTTTTTGCTCTACGACTGTTTCAGTTCGCAGTTGAACATCCAGTTCACGCCGAACTTATCGGTGAGCATGCCGAAACGCGCTCCCCAGAACATGTCCGCCAGCGGCATGGTGACTTTCCCACCCACGCCCAGCGCGGCGAAATAGCGATCCTGCTCCGCGTTATCTTCGCAGTCGATGGAAACGGAAAAGTTGTTGCCCACCGTGACAGGGCTCGCCACCATGGAATCAGAGGCCATCAGGACCGCGCTGCCTTTGTGCAGGCGAGCGTGCATGATGCGGTCGGCAAAGTCCGCGGGTGCTCCGGGAGCGTCTTCGCCCTCCATCAGGTGAAGGTCGGCGTCGAGTGCGTCGGCGTAAAAGTTCATGGCTTCGCGGCAGTTGCCGTTGAAGGTGAGATAGGTCTGCATGGCTTTCATTGTGTTGATCTCCTGAAATGTGAAGCAGAGTCTTGGCCCTATTTCCGTAACGGCAAAACAGAACGCAGGCGTGGTTCGCGCAACAGCATCGCCGCCCAGACTACGATGCCCATGATGACGGCCCCATACCAGTTGTGCTGACCGATGCGAACGTGCGTAGCCACGGCTCCGCCGAAGTATGCCGTAAGCAGCAAAGCTCCAAAGACTGCCGTTCGTGGGATAAGGAAGAGCAGCACGCACATAATCTCGATCGTGCCCAGGATGGGGAGCAGGTCCGGGTTCCAGCCCACGGCGGCAGTGCCTTCCACGACCTGGGGTGAGCGCGTCCACGCGAAGATGGCGCCACTCAACAGCATGATGGAGGGAAGGATAGTCAGGATCCAACCAGTCCAGAGGGCACCTTTGGACGGTTGGGAGTTCGTTGCAATGGTTTCAGTCATGCCCTGTCTCCTGGGAATCAAAGTGTTCAGTTTTGCTGCCTGCGAAACAACAGTGGAGCGACGTGTAGCAGATTATTACGCCACACCAGCCAGGTGTGTTCGCCGGGTGTCTCCACAGCGGTAATCGGAAGTTTTTTCGATCTTGCCCATGTGACGAAGGCGCGGTTTGCGTCCACCAGATGATCTTCCACACCACACGCCACCCACAACAAGCGCAGGTCGGCTTTTTGGGCGTTGAGCTGAGAGATACGCTGGTCAAAGCCTTCATGCTGCACCGCGGAGCTGAAGGCCGCGATATAGGCGAACTGATCGGTGTGGTTCAGACCAACGGTGAGACTTTCCAGGCCGCCCATGGAAAGACCGGCAATCGCGCGGTTGTCACGGCCCTTCGCTGTGTTGTAGTCACGCTCGATGGCGGGCATGACTTCCGTTTCAAGCATTTGCTCGAAGAGCGTCGTATTGTCGTCGACCGCGGAGGCATTATCCCAGTTGGCAAAGCCGCCCTGCAGGAAGCTGAAGTTGCCATAGCCCAACGGCATGACCACGATCATGGGCACGGCCTTGCCGCTGTCGATCAAGGAATCCAGGATCAGGTGAGCTCTTCCTACAGACGTCCAGCCATCTTCCGCATCGGTAAAACCGTGCAGCAGATACAGCACGGGGTAGCCGCCGCTGTGTTTGGAGTCATAGCCGGGAGGTGTGTAGACGAAGTACGCGCTCTGATTCTGCGGCAGGTTTTTTGCCACGCGGGTTGTAAAGACATGCCGGGCGACGACACCGTGCGCAATGTCCGTGAGTTCCCAGGGCGCAGGCGGTTCCGCGGGTACGGTCACTTCGCTGACCGGCGCGGCGAGGTTGTGGCGGACGTTCAGATTGCGCGGATCAAGCTCGAGGACGCCATCGACGCTGAACGAGTAGCCATAGATCGAAGGTGGAAGCGCGGGCGTGGTCACCGTCCAAACGCCGTCGTCGCCACGTGTCATGGGTAGCGGCTGAAAGGTAGCGTCGGTCGAAACGCTGACTTTCTTCGCGCTTCCGTCCTTGTAGCGAAATGTGATGGATCCGTCTGGATTGACCTGGTGCGAAGAGGCTGGGCGGGTCGGAACTACAGGCTGTTGCTGAAAAGCCCTAAGTTTCTGTGTCGTCAGGACGGCCAGGCCTGCAAGCAGCAGGGAAGCCAGTGCAATTTCGCGGATCATGGCCCGAAGTCTACTCCACGGACATGAGCGTTGCTACACTTTCGCAATTTCGTGAACAGGCCGTTTGCAAAAGCGGAGGATGCTGTCTCTCAACCGGTGTTGCGGAGACCGGCGCTGATGCCATTGATGGTCGCGGTGATGGCGCGGTCCAACTCATCGCTGCGTTCGCCCGAGCGCTTGCGGCGCAGCATTTCCACCTGCAACAAGCTCATGGGGTCGACATAGGGGTTGCGCAGGCGGACGGAGTTGGAGAGCACCTGGTTGCGCTCGAGCATTTCGGTTTGTTCCGTAATCGCAAGCACGGTACGGCTGGTGCGTTCGAACTCCGTTTCAAGCGTCGTAAAGACGCGCTCGCGCAAGGCCTCATCCGTGACCAGCGAAGCGTACAGGCGGGCGATGCCGAAGTCGGCTTTAGCCAGCGCCATTTCCACGTTGCGCACCATATCCAGAAAGAGCGGGAAGCTGCGCATCATCTCCTGCAGCGTCTTGAGGCCGTCCGGATGCGCGGCCATAAAGTTTTCGAACGCATAGCCAACGCCGAAATAGGCGGGCACCACGTGCCGGGATTGCATCCAGCCGAAGACCCAGGGAATGGCGCGCAGATCGGCCATGCTGCGCTTTTTCTGCGCGCTGGCGTCTGCGCGCTTCGCCGGCCTTGAGCCGATGCGCGCATGCTCCAGTTCCGCAACCGGTGTGGCCTGTTCAAAGTAGGTAAAAACTTCGGGGTCGTCGACGATGTGTTTCTGGTAAAACTCGAAGGAAGCTGCGCTGAGTTCGTCGAAGGCGGCTTCCCATGCGGGCAGAATCGCTCCGGTGAGATGCGCCGAGGTTGGATTCTTCTCGAGATCCGGACGTGCGAGCGCATCGAGCGAAGCTGCAATCATCAGTTCAAGGTTGCGTTCGGCAAGCACCACGTCGGAGTACTTCCAGTTCAGCACTTCGCCCTGTTCGGTCAGGCGAAGCTCGCCGTTGAAACTGTGGAGAGGTTGCGCGTAAATAGCGCGGTGGGTTGGACCTCCGCCGCGGCCAACCGTGCCGCCACGGCCATGGAACAATTGCAGATTGACGCCACAGTCGCGCGCTACCTCGTGGAGAGCACGATGTGCTTTCCATATCTCCCAGGTGCTGGTGATCATGCCGCCGTCTTTGTTGGAGTCGGAATAGCCGAGCATCATTTCCTGCCGGTTTCCCCAGGCGCGCAGCAATGGTGTGTAGGCCTCACTCGACCATAGCTCGCGGCAAACGTCGGGTGCATGGCGAAGGTCTTCAATGGATTCGAAGAGCAACACCGGCTGCAGGCCGGGGTCGCGTTCGCCACCGGAGGCTTCACCGCCTTCCACCGTTACGCCTCCCAGTCGCGCAAGCCAGAGTACATGCAGCGCATCCTGCGCACATGTGGCTCCGGAAACGACATATTGTGTGATCGCGGTGGGTGCGTTTTTCTTCGCCGCCGCGATGCCGCGAAACGTGTCGAGGACCTCAGCCGTCTGCGCGGTTGGCGAGGCCGGCAATGTCAGCGTCTGACTGGAGGTATTTTGCCAGGCAGTGAGCTCGCGTACCGCGGCTTCGTGAACGCGTGCGTGCTGCCGGACATCCAGTGTCTGCAGATGCAGGCCAAAGGTGCGCGCCTGCAGCAGCAGAGGATCGATGAACATTCCCGCGAGCCGGGCGCCGTGGTTGGCAATCAGGGAATCGCGCAGCAGCTCGAGATCCCTTTCGAGGTTCGCGGCGTTCTCATACAAAGGCAGGGCGGCCTGTTGCGAGATTGCGAGATCGCGATGCATGCTGGGGTGGGGTGTGCCTCCGAGCCGCAGCGTAATGCACGCGAGGTAGAAGCGCACGGCTTCTGTCGGAAAGCGGTCTCCGCTGTGGCCGGCATACCCGCCGGCACGAAGCTCGGCAAGGTAGACCACGATGCGGGCGCGAAGTGCGGACGAGATGGGAACCTGGTTCGTGGAGGCGGCGAGTTGTTCGAAGATGCTGCCCAGCCGCGCGAGGTAGTAATCCAGAAGCAGGCGGCGCGACATAGCCAGTGACTCCGCGGTGGTCGCGGAGGTTACGAAGGGGTTGCCGTCCCGGTCGCCGCCAATCCATGAACCGAAGCGAATCAGGCGAAGACTGTCTGCGGGGGATATGCCGGAGCCGTCTTCGCTTTCCTGCGGATATTCGGCAAGGAGAGCTTCTCCGACTTCCGCATACAGCACCGGCACAGTGGCGAAGATGGATGCTTCGTAATAGTCGAGCGCCATGCGGATCTCGTCGCGCACGGTCGGACGGGCGGTGCGGACATCATCGGTCTGCCACAAGGCGGTGATTTCGCCCAGCAGAGCCTCTTCGAGTGCATCGAGCTGGGAGGGAGCCAGGGGGATGGCGTCGAGTTGCTCCAGCAGGTCGGAAATCCGCCGGCGTTTGAACATCACGCTTCGCCGCGCAACCTCCGTGGGATGCGCGGTGAACACCGGCGTGATGGTGACGTTCTGCAGCATCTGCAGTGCGGTTGCGCGGTCTGTACCCGCCTCGCGCATACGGCGCAATGTCCCTCGAAGGCTTCCTCGTTGAGGAGCTGCGTCCGCATCAAGTTGTGCGGCGCGGCGGCGGCGCTTGCGATGGTTGGTTTCGGCGAGGTTGATGAGCTCAAAGTAAGTGGCAAATGCCCGCGCAAGATGATATGCGGCGCCAGGGTCCGCAGCCGCCATACAGGCGACTGCCTGCGCGTCCTGCAAATGGCGGCCCGCTTCCGCCTCGTCGTTCAGTGCCTCGGCTTCACGGCGCGCAATCGCGGTTTTGCGGAGAGATTCAACGGTGTCGTACAGATGGTTGCCGGCCTGTTCACGCAGTACCTGGCCCAGAAGTGCGCCCAGTGAACGAATGTCACGGCGCAGAGGAGCCTGTTTCTCCTCGCCGGAGCGCGCTTGCAGTTCAGCCAGCCGCGCAGGCCAGTCGGAAGGTGTCCAAAGAGATGCCATAGATGATGATCCCATGCGCCCGCTATCCGGCGCGAACGCCCTATTTCGCTGTCTTGCGCCAGGCAAATTTAATGCCGGACCAATCGGCGTCTACGGAGCAGATTTTGTAGTCGACCAGACCTATGGCAAGCCCGGCTTCGCGCACATCGTTTTCGTTGAAGCCCGGCTTGTGATGTGTTTTGGGACGGATGATCCAGGCAGAGGCGCCCAGCGGCAATTTCGCTGCCAGCATGTCCATGACCGCATCGACGTCACGGAGCGTGCGCACGAAGCACAGCGCGAGCTGAGTCTCAGGCGTGATGCGCGGCTGAATTGTGACGTATTCCGGCAAATCTCCGAGCAGGGTCAGAAAGCCTTCTGGAGCGCCGACGATCGCAGCGTTGAGGGGTCTGGCTTTGGTGAGGACCAAGCCGAGCTTCTTCGGCAGAGGTGTGGCGGAGTATGCGGTGTCCGTCGGGTTGGGTTTGGCGGGCATGGTCAGAACCGCGAGATTCTTGTGTTGCGGTGTTGCGAAGGAGGTGAAGAACCCAGCGCTAAAGCGCGAGCCTTGGCGGTGCAAAAGGTCAGCAAGCTCAAGCTTGCTTCTACGCCTCAAAGGCAAAGGCAAAGGCAAAGGCAAAGGCAAGGACAAAGGCAAGGACAAAGGCAGAAGGACTGGAGAAATCGCTAAAGCGATTGCATATACACGCTCAACTGCGCGAAGGTGGCGCGCAGCAGTGGGGTCTCGAGTCCGTGCTTTTTCGCACGCGCAATCAGGTCGCCGACGATCTGGTCGGATTCCACCGGAGCGCCTTTGTGGAGATCGCGATACATGGAAGCGGTGAGCGTCGAGTCGGTTTGCGTGAGCCGTTTGCTGATGTTCTCAATGAAAGTCGGCGCCAGCTCAAATCCCTCGGCGCGAGCAATGGATGCGCCTTCTGCAATGATCGCAAGGGCAGTTTCAGCGCCTCCCGGAGCGTGTGCAACCTGTCCGACTGTCCCACGCATCAGGCAGGTGATCGAAGCCATGGAAGAAAGCAGCACCCACTTTTGCCACATCCCGGTCAAAATGTCCGGCGAAAGCATGTCGTCAAACCCTGCCCCATGCAACTCCGCGAAGATGGCTTGAATGCGAGGCGTCATCTCACGGTTGATTTCCCCAAAGACGAGATCGTGATGGCGTTCCAGGACATGTACGCGGCCTTCGGAGTCGAGGTCGGCGACGATACGCGTTGAGCCACCCAGGACGTGCTCGGCGCCAAAACGCGCCGCCAGCATATCCAGATGACGCATTCCGTTGAGCACGGGGAGAATGGCAGTCCCCGGTCCCACGGCGGGCGCGAAGTCTTCCATCGCCGCCTCGAGCGAATACGCCTTGGTGCTGAGCAGAATCAGCTCGAAGGTCTGCGGCTCGGACTTCAGTTCTTCGGCGGTCAGGAGTTTCGGTTCAATCTGAAAATCCCCGAGCGGGCTGAAGATCTGCAATCCCGTCCGACGCAGCTGGTCGGCACGCTTCTGGCGCACGAGAAATGTAACGTCACGTCCGGCGCGCTGCAGACAGGCCCCAAAGTAGCCGCCGACAGCGCCGGCGCCGATAACCAAAGTTCGCATGCTCTAAAGCTCTTTCTCCATGGCGTGCGCCGCGCAAGGCAGATAGATTTCCAGGCGGCTGGTGGTAACGAATTCCCGATTTTCCATGTGCGCCGACTGGAAGCGCCAGATGGTGTCCGGCGGGGCAATGGCAGGCGCGCGTTCGCCTGGAGGGAAAGGCGCCTCCACGTTGGTTTGACGGGCTACCGGCGAAGCGGGGATAAATTCCAGCTCGACGAGTTGGCGGCCCTGGTAGACCATGCGGCGGACGGGGCCGTTGTGCAGCTTGTCATAGATGGGCACAACTGTGTCGCTGGCTGGACGGCCACAAGTTTCCAGCACAAGTGCGGCATCATTGATCGCCGGGGTGGGGTTTGGCGGAGGCGCGGATTTGCTGGCGTGGATGGCTGCTTTCTCTTCCGCAACCTGCTTACGCGTGGGATTTTTCTCAACCTGGCAGCCGAGGGGGCCCATCGCCAAAAGGCATAGAAGTGCGGAAACCTTCGCAGTGGACATAGTGTCGCCATTATAGGAGCGGCCGCCACATTTTTGTTGCCTTCTGAAGCGCCTGATGCGATTCAGAAGGTCAGGCCGTCATCTGCTCTTCGAGTTGCAGGGCAAGCTCTTCCCACTCCGCAGTCCGGGCGGCGTGCTGCTCGCGCAGGGTATCCAGCTCTGCCGCAATCGCCCGCGCGGCTTCTGCGGTCGTGAAGACCGCCTGTTGTTGTTCTGCCGAGGTAATCCGCGCTTCCAGATTGGAGAGCTCGTTCTCCACCGCAGCCACACGATCTTCCATTTGCTTCAGCTTGATCGGATTGAGTCGCTTTACGCTGTTTTTCGGCGGTGCCGTTACCGGCGCAAGGGAGCCGGTGATTTCGTGCGTGCTTTCGTCCCAGTCGTCCGATTGAATCGAGACCTGGACGGATGCCGCAGGCGGAGCGGCCGCCGCGGGAGGCGGTTCCTCGGCCACCACCACTTCTTCTTTGATGCCGACCTGTTTCACTGGTTTGAACATGCCGGTTGCGGCATCAATCGTCGAGCCGGTGGAAGCATCCGTCTTGAGCTTCGCCGCGGCTTCCGCCGTGGTGGCGGGGCTGTCGCCGGTCTTACGGAACATGTAGTCCTCGTAATTGCCGGGATAAATGTGGACCCGCCGGTCTTCTACTTCGAAGACGCGTGTCGCCAATCCATCGATGAAATAGCGGTCGTGGGATACGAACAGCACGGTGCCGCTGAACTCGCGAATCGCGTCCAACAGGACATCCTTCGCGCGCATGTCGAGATGGTTGGTGGGTTCGTCGAGCAGCAGGAAGTTGGCAGGCGAAACCAGCATGCGGGCCAGGGCATAGCGGTTGCGCTCACCGCCGGAAAGCACGCCCAGCTTCTTGTAGACGTCGTCGCCGGTAAACATGAAACAGCCGAGCAGCGAACGCAGCGTAACGGTGTCGACTCGCGGGTTGGATCCGGTAATGTCGTCCAGCATGCCCGCGTTGCCGTCCAGCACCTTGTATTGGTCCTGCGCGAAGTATTCGCTGACCACGTTGTGGCCAACCTTGATCTCACCCGAAGTCTGCTTTTCATTGCCCGCGAGCATACGCATCAGGGTGGATTTGCCGGCGCCGTTGATGCCCACAAGGGCGATACGGTCACCGCGGTCGATGGTGAAGCTGACGTTGTCGAGAACGCGCTTGTCGCCATAGTGCTTGGTGAGGTTATTCACTTCAAGGACTGTCCGGCCGCTGGAGGGAGGCTGCGGGAAGGTGAAGTGAATGGTCGCTTCCTCTTCGGGAACCTCAATGCGCTCGATCTTTTCCAGTTCCTTGATGCGTGACTGGACCTGCTTGGCCTTGGTCGCCTGGTAGCGGAAGCGGCTGATGAAGGCTTCCAGGTCGTCAATGCGCTCGCGCTGGTTCTTGTACGAGTTCATCAACTGGGTACGGCGCTCTTCTTTTTGTGTGACGTACTTCTCGTAGTTGCCGTGATACACGTGCATGCGCTTGTTCCAGACTTCCACCGTTTTGGAAACGGTGACGTCCAGGAAGTAGCGGTCGTGCGAGATCAGGATGTAGGCGTTTTCGTAGTCGTGCAGGTACTGTTCCAGCCAGTTGCGGCTTTCGAGATCGAGATGGTTGGTGGGCTCATCCAGCAACAGCAGCGACGGCTTCTGCAGCAGAAGCTTGGCCAGCGCGATGCGCATCTGCCAGCCGCCCGAAAATTCTTCCGTGCGCCGCGCCCAGTCTTCCTTGCTGAAGCCCAGGCCGCCCAGCACCGCGCCTACCTGCGCGTCCAGCGTGTAGATGTCGTGCGCATGCAGGAGATCGGCGATTTCCGAGTAGCGGTTGGCGGCCGCGGCATACTCCGCCGATTTGGGATCGGCATCGGAAAGCGTGTGCGTCAGCGCTTCGGATTCCTTTTCCAGGTTGCGCAGGTCGTCGAAGACCGACAGGCACTCTTCGAAAACACTGCGGCCGGAAAGGGCCAGCCCATCCTGCGGCAGGTAGCCGAGCGTCATGCCTTTGACATGGGTGCGCTGGCCGTAGTCGAGCGACTCGATGCCGGCGAGAATCTTCAGCAGGGTGGATTTGCCCGTGCCGTTGCCACCGACCAGCCCGGTGCGTTCGTTGGGCGTGATCAGCCAGTTGACGTCTTCAAAGAGGAGTTTGTGGCCGAATCGCTTGCCGGCCCCGGAGAGTTGCAGCATCACGACTATTTTCTCATTGCCCCGGCGGGCGGTGAGACACCGCACAGTTTCAGTGCATCCAAACGCAAGGCGAGGTTTTTGCACAGAGCATGAATGAAGTCGATAGAGTCGCGCCGGAAGTCGGGCCAGAAGCATCCGGGGCATCAACACACAAGAAGCAGCCCCGCTGGTGGCGCAGACGCTGGTTCAAAGTGGTCATGTCCCTGGCGGTGCTCAGCTGTGCCGCGTTTGTGATTGTTGCGGAATACATCATCCACAATGCGGAACCGATTTTGCGCAAACGTGTGATTGAAACGCTTTCGGAGCGTTTCGACTCGCCCGTGGAGCTGGACAGGTTGAACATCTCTCTGGTCAAGGGAGTTCGGGTGGAAGGCGAAGGTCTGCGCATCCAAACCCTGGGTGGAAACGCACCCGGCGGGACCGAAGGCAAGGCAGCGGTCCTCACCATCCAAAGTTTTTCGTTTCGTACCAAGCTGAAGAAGCTGCTGCATCAGCCAACCAACATAGGTGAAGTAGACGTTCAGGGGATGGAACTACGCATTCCTCCAGCCGGCCAGCGGCCTCCGCTCCTAAAGTCCGAGCCAGGAAAGCACGCGAAAATTTCTCTGCTGGTTGATCACATTTTTGTCCGCGATACCAAACTGTTCATCGAGTCGAAGAAGCCCGGCAAGGATCCGCTGGAGTTCGACATTCAGGATCTGCACCTGCAGGATGTGGGTGCTTCGCAGCCGTTCACGTATACCGCGCTGCTGGTCAATCCCAAGCCGGTGGGCAATATCGACGCAAAAGGGCACTTCGGTCCATGGAACAAGGAAGATCCGTCGGAAACGCCTTTGGACGGTGACTACAGCTTCACGCACGCCGACCTGAACACGATCAAAGGTATTGGAGGCATGCTTTCGTCCCAAGGGCACTTCGGCGGCGCGCTGGAGCGGCTGACCGTGGATGGCGAGACCGATACGCCGGACTTTTCGCTCGATGTGAGTGACCACCCGGTGCCGCTGCATACGAAGTTCCACGCCATTGTTGACGGCACTTCGGGAGATACCTACCTGGAGCCGGTGCAGGCACGCCTGCTGCATTCAAGCTTCACCGCAAGCGGCAAGGTGGTCATCGTGAAGGGCAAAGGGCATGACATCGCGCTGGATGTGGACATTCCCAATGCCCGCATGGAAGACATGCTGCGCCTGGGTGTAAAGACGACTCCACCCTTGATGAACGGCGCGCTCACCATGAAAGCCAAGCTGCATATCCCTCCCGGCGAAACGCGCGTACCTGCCAAACTTGAGCTGGCGGGGAGGTTTGCCGTGCGGGACGTGCAGTTCAATAATCCGCAGGTGCAGGACAAGGTCGATGGTCTGAGTCTCCGTGCGCAGGGTCACCCCAAGGAAGTGCAGGAAGTCAGTTCCGACCGCAAGGCCCAGGTTAGCTCCCAGATGCAGGCCGACTTCAGCCTGGCACACGGGCTGATGACCATGAACAACGTGCAGTACCAGATTCCTGGCGCTGTTGTGCTGTTGAACGGTGTGTACTCGCTGGACGGCAATGTCTTTGAGATGAAGGGGCACGTTCGCACCGATGCCAAGGCTTCGCAGATGGTGACGGGGTGGAAAAGCTGGCTGCTGAAGCCGGTCGACCACTTTCTCTCGAAGGATGGCGCAGGTCTGCAGCTTCCCATCTCGGTCAGCGGAACCCAGGGCGATGTGCACTTCGGGTTGGCGAGGCATGGCACGGCCGACGAGAGTTCCGCCGAGATTGCCACGGATCTGAAAAACCGCAAGCAGGGGATGCTGGACGACGCCAAGGCCAAACGTGAGCGCGACAAGGCTCAGAAAGAGCAGGAGAAGGCGGATGCTTCGGTTGACGGTAACCGTTCCAAGGCGGAGCGTAAAGCACAGAAAGAACAGGAGAAAGCCGAGCGCCATGAGGCTGCGGCCCAGGCCGCCAAGCAGCCGCAATAATCTCCCGGAGACAGGTGGCATGGCGTCCTGCTAACGTTGATAGATGTCTGTTGAGCAGGGCGAACTTTTCACGAACGCGTCACGGCCCGGAGGTCCCCGGCGAGCTGCGGCTCCCAGGCTGGAGCCGGAGCCCGCGCCCGTGTGGCTGCAGCGACTGAGCCTCGTCGTGCTGGTGGTGTTCTGCTTCTATATCGGTGGTTTGCTGGTGTTGCTGCCGTGGTGGGGACGGTACTGGCAGCACAACGGCTGGATGATGGCACACCCTGCAATCAATGATCTCCTGCAGCGGGGCTGGGTACGTGGATTGGTCAGTGGCATTGGACTGATCGACGTGTGGATCGGCATCAGCGAGATGATTCACTATCGCGACTACCGGCCATAGAGCAGCCGGACAGGCCGTTTTCTTTGGGAAAACGACTTCAACATCTTCGGCCCTGAGTCCATCTTCAAGAGAAATGCCATAGGCTTTGGCACCCAGTCGCGAGACAATAATCTTCCTGATGAAGAACTCCGACAACGACGCCCCCAAGCCGAAGCTACCCGAACCCGATCCGCTCGTTTCGGCCCCGCTCGCCTACGAAAATTCCGATTTCATGAACTCCCCGGATGGGCGCATGCTGCGCATCATGGCGGAGTATTACGAACCCATGACACGCTTCCGCCGCGAGCGCGTGCAGGACACCGTAGTGTTCTTCGGCTCGGCGCGCTTCAATGCGATGGATGAAGCGAACAAGCAGATGGAGCTTCTCGCAAACACCGGTTCGACAGAGCTGGCGCCTGAGGCTGAGCAGCCTGCCAAAGGCGACGAACTGACGAGCCACGAGACCAGCGACTTGAAGCGGACCCGCGCAGAAGCCGCCGTCGAGATGGCCCAATACTATGAGGACGCCCGCACGCTGGCACGCATGATGACCGAATGGTCCACGAAGCTGCCCGGGCGCAGGCATCGCTTCGTGATTACCTCGGGCGGCGGGCCGGGCATCATGGAAGCCGCCAATCGCGGCGCGTGGGAGGCCGGGGGCAAAACCATCGGCCTCAATATCAAGCTGCCGTTCGAGCAGCGGCCCAACCCCTACATCACGCCCTCGTTGAACCTGAACTTCCACTACTTCTTCATGAGGAAGTACTGGTTCGCATATCTCGCCAAGGCGCTGGTGGTGTTTCCCGGCGGCTTTGGCACGCTCGATGAGATGTTCGAGCTGCTGACCCTGGATCAGACGCACAAGCTGGCCAAGAAGATCACCGTGGTGATCTATGGATCGAAGTACTGGAAACAGGTCATCAATATGGAGATGCTCGCGGAAAAGGGCGCCATCGCCCTGAGCGACATGGATCTGTTCAAGTTTGCGGACACCCCGGAAGAGGCATTCAACATCCTGAAGGACGGGCTGACCGCGAACTATCTGGACGCCACGTCGTCCGAGCCACGCACGGATGGACCCATTCCCGACGAGCCAGTTCTCAGCGCGCAGGAATTGCTGGGCCCGGATATCGCGAAGACACGGTAGGCAGCGGGTTGCGGTTACGCTTCGCGTGACAGGTGGAACAATGCACGCGGTCCTGCCAGCAGGAAGTCGAAGATGACTTGCGGCAGTGCCCGCGCGTCGGCGGCCAGCGGGGTAGTTTCCCGCCCTGCGAGCATCACGCCGCGCCTCACCGTGTACCAGGTAAATCCCGACGCGACAGCCGCAAAACAGAAGGAAACAATCAGGCCGGTACGAAGGTGCGGTGTGCCTGCCAGGCGATGCACCACCGTTTGCGCGGCGACCAGCAGGATGGGCAGGCCGAGCCACACCGTCAGCGCGGTTGCCGCGAATGGCCGCGTAGCACGCAGACGCTGGGTCACAGCACCCAGCGTTCCTGCGGCGAGAATTGCGAAGACGGCTTCCACCAGCATCGCGCGGACCGCTTTGTGGCTGCCAGCACGCAGATTGGTAGCCAGAAATGTCGCGGCACGCAGTAAGGCGCTGAGCGATGCAGCTTTCCAGTTCCAGAGGCCAACCAGATTGCGCCAGGGATGGAGCAGGATTGCGGCTAGCGCGGTGGAGAGGTTTTCGGCCGGCTTGGCGGTCTGGGGCGCCCTGGACATGGCCTCGAAGATACCTTAGTCACATTGCAATGTAGGGAACCGCGATACGATGAGGGCCGATGCCGCCCCGCGTAGCCTATCTGCCGGACAGCTTCCACGAAGTGAATGGAGTGGCGCACACCAGCCGCAATTTTGTGGCGTTCGCCGAGCGCCACGCCCTGCCATTCCTGTGTGTACGTGCCGGACGCCGGCCCAAGGAGTTCGAACGGCGTGGCGAGCTCCATACCCTGGAGCTGCGCCGCAGCCCGGTCTCCGTTCCGATGGAACGCGACCTCGAATTCGACCCCATCTTCTTTCGCTATGGGGCGCTGATTGAACGCACCCTGCTGGCGTTCCAGCCCGATGTCATCCACATCACCGGACCCAGTGAACTGGGAATGTTCGGCGCCTACTTTGCGTGGAAGCAGCGTGTCCCGCTGGCGGCGAGCTGGCATACCAATGTGCACGAGTACGCGGGACGGCGGGTGCAGTGGCTTTCGCGTCGCTTCGGGCAGAACAGACAGCATATTGAAGACGCGGTGGAAGGGGTGACGCTCGATGCGCTGTCGCGTTTCTATAAGCTTGCGCAGGTTCTGTATGCACCGAACACCGCGCTCTGCGACCTGCTGCAGGCCAAGACGGGCCGTCCATGTCACCTGATGGAGCGTGGGGTCGATACCAACCTGTTTACGCCGGCGCGGCGCACGCGCGGCTGCGACGGCAAACTGGTGCTCGGCTTTGTGGGACGGCTGTCGGTCGAAAAGAATGTCAGGCTGCTGCCGGAGGTGGACCGTGAGTTGCGCGAGCGTGGTCTCGATCCGCAGTGGCTGATCGTTGGCCACGGCTCGGAACAAGAAGAGTTGCGCAGGGAGTTGGGCAGTGCGGCACGCTTTGAAGGTGTGCTGCATGGAGAAGCGTTGGCAACGGCATACGCCAACATGGATCTCCTGGTGTTCCCATCGCACACGGACACCTTTGGCAATGTGGTGTTGGAGGCGCTGGCAAGTGGTGTCCCGGCTATCGTCACTCCAGACGGAGGACCCGCACACATTGTGCACGAAGGGGAAACCGGCCGCATCGCGCCGGACCAGGGTTTCGCGGACGCAATCGCCGAACTAGCCGCTGGCCCGGAAACCCTTGCGGCGATGCGAATCCGTGCCCGTGAGTATGCGCTGGGATGCTCGTGGGATGCGGTGTTTGAACGGGTCTATGCGGCCTATCCGTCGAGACGTGGACAAGCCCCGTCCTTCTGATGCTCTCATTGAGGGGCATCCTGGGTAGTTCGGCTCGCTATGCGCGAGTTACGAAGGGGACGAACAGCGGCGCGTTTGTGAGTCTCTTTCATCCCCCAACACTGTCATCTCGACCGCAGGCGCTTTAGCGCCGTAGCGGAGATCTGCTGTTGCTCCTGACCATGCATCAGGCAAACCGATCACCCTCAACTTGGGTCATCCTGAGGCGTAGCCGAAGGACCCCCGTATTTGGGATGCGTCCCCGCCGATCCACTTCGGAGTTCACCTCCGAATCAACCATTCTCGCCACCACACGCAAAATACGGGGGTCCTTCATTCGCTTCGCTCTTTCAGGATGACCTTTGCTAAGGTGTTTGTGAATGGGCTGGACTCACGGTACGGATCGTCCACGGCAGAAGGCTTACGCGGTGTGTTTTTCCGGAGATGCGCACCGCACGATTCCCGCACAACCAGTTCCACAGGAAGAACGCTTGTCCGCCCCGAAGGTGCATTGTTGCTTCCGGTGAGCCGAGCGAATAGCATCTCCGCCGCGGTGCGGCCGAGGAGTTCCACGGGTTGCCGGACTACGGTGATTGCCGGACGAAGCAGATCGGCGGTTTCGAAGTCGTCGAAGCCTACCAGAGCCACGGACTCGGGGCACGCGATGTCCATGTCCCGGAGGCTGTGCAGCACATGGCGGGTGATGAGGTTGTTCGCGCAGAAGATTGCCGTGGGCGGACGCTTGCCCTCGAAGAGCGTACGCATGGTCTCTCGGCAAGCCTCCAGCGAGCGAGACAAAGTCACGGTCTGAACCGGGAGTTTTTCGGCAGTCATTGCTGCCGCATACCCGTTTTTCCGCAGGCGCATGGTGAAGAGGTCTTCACTGAGGCCGAGCCAGACGATGCGTTTGTGGCCGAGGCCCAGCAGGTGTTTTGTGCCGATCTGTGCACCCTGTTCGTTTTCTACAAGGACGCTGTGGAAGCGGCTGCCTTCGATCGGCCGATCCAGCGACACGATGGGAAAGTGTTCGAACGTGTGAGCTAGCAGCCTGGAGGGCTCGGGTCCGTGATGCGACGGGATGATGATGAAGCCCTCCATCCCCTGGCGCAGCATGCGGCAGGCCTCGTCATATTCGACCTGTGGATCTTCATTGGAAGTCGCAAGCATCACCGAGTAGCCATGCTGCTTCGCGACATCGCCGATGGCATTGGCACACAGAGCGAAGAAAGGGTCAGAGAGATACGGGACCAGGACGCCAATCTGCTGGGAGCGTTGGGTGCGCAACGAGCGCGCGAGCTCATTGGGTTGATAACGCAGTTGGTCAATGGCGGCAAAGACACGCTTGCGAACATTTTCCCGGACGTTCGGATGCTGGTTCAACACACGCGAAACTGTCATGGTGCTCACGCCGGCAAGCTTGCCGACATCGCTCATGCGTACGGTTCCAGCCATTCGAGTGTGTGGTTCTCCTTCGTGAGGAAGTGTGAGCCTCTGCAGCCCGGTTATCGTGTCGGTACTCGCTCTGACGAGAACGTGGAAGCGGGTAATCCCGCGGCGTTGTACAGATACTCCGTCACGACGCTGGTCCAGCCATAGCGCACGTACACCGGATGACGAAGAGTTGATGAGCTGACAAGAACAGTGTCACCGTCGACGCGAACATCTGCCGGCACGAAATGATGGTCAGCTCCGGCGATTTCGAAACCACCAGGCTTGCCATGGAAGTTCAGGCCATCCGCGTGATCAAACCAAACCCGCATTGCCGTGTTGCCGTCGGCACTGGTTTCAGGCGTCGCCTGACGAAAGTCCGGGCCGCTATAGGGAACGTGCTCTCCATAGACCATGGTGCGTGCCGCGGCTGCGAGCCTCGCTCCAACGGTCTGCTTGTCGGAAGGGTGTACATTGTGGGCCAGGCCGACATCGAGTGTGACTGCCATTGCAGTGTTGGTGAGAGAAAGCACACGCCGCTGTTCGTCGCGCACCAGGCCCCAGTCTTCTCCCGGCGAGTTGTAGCTCGAAATCTGGACGTAGAGGAAAGGCAGGTTTCCCTGGGCGAAGTGTGCGCGCCAGTCGCCGATCATCGCGCCGAACAGGGTTTCATAGAACGGTGAGCGATCATGCGGCGTATTCGCTTCACCCTGGTACCAGAGAAAGCCCTTCACGCTTAGCGGCGTGAGCGGCGCGATCATGGCGTTGTAGAGACCAGCGGGACGCCATGACTCCTCTGCCGGGTGCCACTGCGGTGGCGGGCCAGGTTTGCCTGCAGCTTTCGCGGCTTCGCTTTCGCGCTTCTCCATGGCAAGGACGATGTCGAGATCGGTTTGCTCATTGGCGAATGTGGCGCGGCTCGCCAGCGCGGGCAGCAGGGCAGCGTTACTGCCCAAGGCGTCGAGCGAGGTCCAGGAATCCGCGGGTGTGCCGCCCCACGTGGTGTCGATCAGACCGACAGGAACATTTTCCTTGGCGGCAATCTCACGGCCGAAAAAGTAAGCGACAGCGGAAAACTTTGCCGCGGTTGACGGCGAGCATTCCGCCCACGTTGTTGTGATGTCGTTTAAGGGAACATCGGAGCTTTTACGATCAAGCACCAAAAGCCGGAGTTTCGGATTGTTGGCTGCGGCGATTTCTTTGTCAGCGTCTTTGACAACCGCGCTTCCGGGGAAACCGCTCAGTGGCATTTCCATATTGCTCTGTCCTGAGGCTACCCAGACATCGCCGACCAGAAGATCGTTGACCGTTGCTTCCTCGCCATCTCCGCTGATGGTCAGAGCATAGGGGCCGCCTGCACTTTCAGGTTGGAGATAGAGGCTCCATCTGCCCAGGGTGTCGGCATCGGCGAGAGCCGTCTGCTTATGGAAGTGCGCCGTGAGATGCGCGCCGGGAGTAGCCCATCCCCAGATGTGAATAGGCCGTTCGCGCTGCAGGACCCCGTGATCGGAAAGTACCTTGGGCAACCGCACCTCGGCGGCCGCGTGTTGGGTGGCCAGGGCGCCGATCGCCACGATGCCGGCAACAACAAAGTGTCCCATCTTCATCACGCAACCTCCACGGTTCGAGCTGTATTTGCTGTTTCTCTGTCCGCGATCGCCAGCCGGGGCAATAGGCTGGCACCCAGCAGGCCCGCAGACGAACCTAAGACTGCTGGACAGATAAAGGTGCGATCCGTCTCCAGCGTTTCCTGCTGCGTCGGCGTCGCGAGCCGGTAGACCACGCTGTAGTCATGCACGGTACGAAACATTGCCGGTGCGAAAAGTGTCCAGGCGCCCGCAACA
>DASYEV010000115.1:0-25838 GCA_036498835.1 Acidobacteriaceae bacterium
GTCGAGGTTACGACGAACACTATCCAGCTTGCGACCTACGACAGTCCCACGATCAGCTCCGACCTCGACGCTGCCCGCATCAGCCAGATTCCGGAGAACGGCCGCAGCGTGACCAACCTGCTGGTGCAGGTGACCCCGGACGGGTTTGGCGGCGGCGACTTCGGCCGTCCCCAGTTCAATGGAGGGGAGTGGCAGGCCACCAACATCATCCAGGACGGTTCGACGAACGTCGACCTTGACTATGGCGGTTCTCTGCTGGCCCAGCCGGACATCGATTCCATGCAGGAAGTTCGTGTCGAGACCAGCGTCTCCAACGCGAAGTACTCCGCACCTACATCCGCGATCATCAATACCAAGTCCGGAACCAACGCACTGCATGGCTCGCTTTTCGAGACAGCGGTCAATAACGCGATCGGTATTGCTCGCTCGCGTTCCAATCCAGTCGGCTTCGCGCAGGCGCACTATGTGCGCAATGAGTTCGGCGGCTCGCTCGGCGGCCCGATCCGGATCCCCAAACTCTATGACGGCAGGAACAAATCGTTCTTCTTTTTCGCGTACGAACGGTTCGCGCTGCGCTCCGACAGTTATCTGCAGACCAATGTGCCTACGGCTGCCATGCGGCAAGGTAACTTCAACAACCTGAACTATTCGGATGGCACCCCGCTGGTGATCTACGATCCCAACACAACCTCGGCGGGCACACCGTGGACGCGCACGCCGTTCGCCAACAACACCATCGACCCAAACCGCGAAGCTCCTTTTGCCAAGGTGATGAACGCCATCACGCCGTTGCCGACAAGCGCGGCCAACCCCTACGCGGCCAACTCCTCCAACCTGAACTATCCGGCGCTGAACAACACCACGCTGCCGACCATCACGTTCCGCCTGGACCACACGTTCAATGAGAAGAACAACGCGTATCTCCGTTTCTCCAGCATGTTGTACAGCATCGAGCAGTATTACGGTTCGCAGGCTCTGCCCGCGAGCATAGCGGGCGGCGGCCTTCCGGCCGGTGTCAGCAACCTCACGGGAACGTCTCAGCCGGAGTACACCGCGGCTCTCGGCTACACGCATGTTTTCTCCCCAACCCTGATTTCGCAAACGGTTTTTGGCGGAACATGGGAAACAGAGTTCTACAACATCCCGCCGGTTGGTGCGAATACGAACTTCGAAGCCCAGCTTGGCTTGCCGAACAACTTCGGCAGCCTCAGCATGCCGAACGTCAGTGGCACGGTGTATCCGCTCTCTGCCTCGCAGAGACAGTGGGGAAGCACGGAAGACATCCTGAGCATCAATGAGGATCTGACCAAGACGCTCGGCAGGCACCAGATCATGTTCGGCGGCCGGGTCGGCTATTCGCAGGTGTCGGTTCTTCCAGACCGCAGCCCCGATACCATTTCATTCAACAGCCAGGCCACCGGTATCTACGATCCCGCTTCGGGCGCCCAATACAACCAGAAAGCGGACACTGGCGCGAATGACGCAGACCTCTTTCTCGGAGCTGCCAGCGCGTACAGCCAGGTCCTTCAGCCCGGCCGGGAAAACTGGCGTTCGCAGCAATACGCGCTCTACCTGCAGGATGACATCCATCTCAGCAATAAGCTGACGATCAACGCCGGCGTACGTTGGGAGGGCTTGCCCGCGCCCATCGAGCTGAACAATCTGGTCAACGGCTTTGATCTGGCCAATAAGGCTGTGGTGTTGGGAGCGCCGATCTCGCAGTTGATCGCGCAAAACAGGACGACCCAGGGCATCATTACCAACCTGCAGAATCTGGGTGTCGTTTTCGAGACAACATCCCAGGCAGGCATGCCGGACCACATCATGCACGGCGACTATCACATCTTCGAACCGCGCGTCGGTTTCGCGTACTCCATCTTCGGCAGCGGCCGTGGCACGGTGCTGCGTGGAGGAATCGGCCGCTACACCTTCCCGATGCCCATCCGCGACATCTACCAGAACACCGGTGTCGATGCTCCCTACTCGCTCAGCTACTCCCAGAGCTACACCGCCGGCGCTCAATCACCGGACGGGTTGAACAACTACCAGTTGCGCTCTCCGGTCACTGTCGTCGCGGGTCAAAACAGCGCGAATGTGGTCAGCACCGGAGGGATCAACAGCATTTTGCCCGGTGTTCGCGAGGTGTTCCCGGATCCAAACACGCCGCCCAACATGATGTGGGAGATGAATGGAACGATTGAGCAGCCGCTAAAGCCAAGTTCGGTGTTGCGTCTGAGCTATGTCTACGACTACTCCAACAATCTTGACCAGGAGTACGCAATCAACAATGCCATGTCGGCCTACGCATGGGAGAAGAAAACGGGAACGGCGCCACCAAGCGGAACCTACTCTTCAGTAGCTCTCAATCCGTATGACAGCCATACCTATGGCACGGTCACGCAGATTACTCCTTCGGGGTGGTCGACCTACAACGCCTTTACCGCGAACTATCAGCGTTTGTATAAGCACGGATACAGCTACCAGGTGGCGTACACGATCCGTAAGGGCTTCCGAGTCGGCGGCAACAACTCGCGTGACACTATTCTTTATCCCGCGGGCGACTACGCGCCGGGCTTCGTTCCGGGCGACGGTTCGATGCATGCCCTGGATCGTGCCCAGAACTACGGCGTCAATACGCAGTTCGGTCCGCAGACCATCATCTTCAACGGAATCGTCGATCTGCCGGTAGGACGCGGGAAGAAGTTCTTTGGAAAGTCGAGCCGCTGGCTGGATGAAATCATCGGCGGCTATCAAGTCGCCTGGAACGGGAGCATCTGGCAGAACTGGATGGGCGTTACGAGCAGCAACTGGGGTGGAGATAACCCAACGAATGGAGGCACCGTGGGGGACATCCATGTCTACAAGCACAAGTACCCGGTCACGGATTGCAGCAGCGGCGTGTGCCTGAAAGGGTATCTCTGGTACAACGGCTACAACTCGCCGCTGAATATTACGAATCCCTGCACAGGTGTTCACCTGATCACAGGATTGCCGGCGGATTACCAGCCGTATCAGACTCCGATCAACATGGATCCCGGCGCCTATACTTGCACGAATGGAGTTTTCAAGGCCGGCAACGCGCAGTATCTCAACAACAACGTCCCTGTGACGTTAGCCAACGGAAGTACGGTCCAGGTGGGATATTCCCCAGGTCCGGCCACCAACCGGTTCGCACACACGTTCCTGCACAGCCCTTGGTTCATGAGTCCTGACGCTTCGGTCTTCAAGGTTTTTCCGATCCACGAGAGCGTGAACCTTCGCCTCAATGTGGACGCGTTCAACGTGTTCAACATCCAGGGCAACAACGCTCCCAACAGCAATGGCATTCAGTACTTCACGTCATCGCACAACACGCCACGACAGATCCAATTGTCCGCGCGTGTGACGTTCTAAAAGAGCAAAGTTCACAGCCTCCTACCTGCATTCACAAGCCGGAAGGTCCAGCGCAAAAACAGGACCGGCCGTTTTGTGGATGCAGGATTTTTTTGCGATCGAGGGCCGGGATTCCGAGGTGCTATGCTCCCCGCATTCGTCCCCACAGTCGCACGTAATCTCCCAGGCATGTTTCAGGCAGCGACGGTTGGAGTACATTGTCGTTCTGGAGGTTCTGCCTGAACATCCTGGTCCAGGATTTGCGCCGCGCTCTCCGCGCACTGGCGGCCGCGCCCATGTTTACGGTGGCGGCGATTCTGTCGTTAGCCATCGGAATTGGCGCGAATACAGCGATCTTCAGTATTGTCGATGGCTTGTTGCTGCGCCCGCTGCCGTACTCCGATGCCGAGCGGTTGGTGATCCTCTGGAACCGCTCTCCCGGTCTGAACATTGCCGAAGACTGGTTCTCCACTGCGCAATATTTCGATATCAGGAACGGTCATCACGGCCTGGAGCAGGTGGCGCTTGCCATCGGCGGTAACTACAACCTCACGGGCTCGGGCGAACCGGAGCGCGTTGGAACCATACGCATCTCGTCGAGCCTGCTCCCCATGCTGGGACAGCGGCCGGCTCTGGGGCGGGTGTTTGTTCCCGAAGAGGATTTGCCCGGCCGAAACACTACGGCGGTGCTCAGCTATGGGACCTGGGCCAGGCGCTTCGGTTCCGATCCAAACATCCTGGGCAAAAAGGTCATTTTGAACGGCGTTTCGTATGAAGTCGTAGGGGTGATGCCGCGGTCGTTTTCACTGCCTCGCGAAGTGATGCCGACTTTGGATGGCGCTGAACAGGCGGATATTCTGCTGCCGCTTCCACTGCCTGCCAACGCTGCCCAGAATCGCGATCACGAAGACTACAACATCATGGGCAAGCTGAAGCCCGGAGTTTCCGTGCAACAGGCGCAGGCCGAAATGGATACCATTACGGCCCACCTGCGGCAGCAATTCCCGGAAGTGTATCCACCCAACGGCGGCCTCACGTTCGGGATTGTGCCGCTGCTGGAGCAGGTTGTAGGCAATGTCCGGCGCACGCTGTACATGCTGCTTGGAGCAGTTGGCTTCGTGCTGCTGATCGCGTGCGTGAACCTGGCGAACCTGCAACTGTCTCGCGCCGTTGCGCGGCAAAAAGAGATCGCGGTACGCACGGCGCTTGGCGCAAGCCGGGCGCGGATCGTTCGCCAATTACTGACTGAAAGCGCATTGCTCGCATTCGCGGGGGGAGCAGCCGGGATCGCGATAGCCGTTCTTGCCTTGCACTGGGTACGACTGCTGGGGCCGCAGAGCGTGCCGAGGATGAGCGACATCGGGATTGGTCTGCCTGCACTCGCGTTCACGTTCCTGGTGTGTGTGCTGTCGACGATGCTGTTTGGATTGGCGCCCGCCATGCGAGCTTCGCGTCTCGACGTGCAGGCTGCCTTGCAGGACACCAGCCGCACATCGTCCGGAGTCAGCGCGATCTGGGGACGAGGCATCAACCTTCGGCGCTCACTGGTAATCGCTGAGATCGCTCTGTGCGCGATGCTGTTAATTGGCGCCGGCCTGCTGATTCGCAGCTTCGTTCGTGTGCGTGATGTCGATCCCGGCTTCGAACCGCATCACGCCCTCACACTTGAGCTCACCATGACGGGCGAGCGCTACAAGGACAAGAACGCCGTGCTTGCTGCCTATCATGAGCTCTGGCAGCGGTTGGAACGCTTGCCGGGTGTGACTTCCGCGGGAGCCGTGACCTCGCTGCCGCTGAGCCAGATGTTTGCCTGGGGCCCCATCACCGTGGAGGGGCGGGTGTCGCCTCCGGGCGAAAAGTTCATCAATGCCGACACGCGGATGGCCAGCGGGCACTATTTCCAGGCGATGGGAATCCCTCTAGGCGAGGGCCGGCTCTTCAGCGATGACGATGTGGCGGACAAGCCGCGGGTCGCGCTGATTGATGACAACATGACGCAGCAGCTCTGGCCCAACCAGGATCCCGTCGGCAAGCGGTTCCATATTGGGAGCATCAACGAAACAACCTCGCCATGGATCACCGTGGTGGGTGTGGTCGGGCGGGTGAAGCAGTACACGCTGGACTCAGACTCACGCATTGCCTTCTATCTTCCGCAGACGCAATATGTAACGCGCGCCATGAATGTCGTCATGCGCAGCAACAGCGACCCGCTCGCTCTCGCCGGTGCGGTCAAGCAGCAGATTCGTGAGATCAATCCCGATCTTCCTATCTACAACCTGAGCACGATGCAAGAGCGCTTCAATAAATCGCTCGCGCGCCGCCGCTTCACCATGCTGGTGCTGGGAACATTTGCCGCGATTTCGTTGGGGCTTGCAGTGATTGGAATTTATGGGCTGATCGTCTACCTGGTAGGGCAGGGCAGCCGCGAAGTCGGTATCCGCCTGGCGCTCGGGGCTACACGGGCAAACATCATGGCCATGATCATTCGCGGTGGAATGACGCTGGCCCTCTGGGGAACCGGTATCGGGATCGTGGGTGCGCTGGGTATCAGCCGATGGATGCGTTCGCTGCTTTTCGGTGTGGGAGCCGGAGATGCCGTGACGTTTATCGCTGTCCCTGCTCTTCTGGCATGTATCGCGTTTCTCGCCAGCTATATTCCCGCCCGCCGCGCTTCCCGCATCGATCCCATTACATCCCTGCGATGCGAATGATTAGGCGTTGAAGCTGCTTAACATCGCTGTGTCTCTTAGAGATCGATGTCTCTAAGGGAGATGGGAGACCGCAAAGCCAGATTGAGAAGCAGCTTCGCATAGCCGAGCATCGCCGGAGAGAAACCTGCGATGAGTGGGCCTCCGTTGACACCAGATCATTGCTGCGGCGAGCTGCAAACTATCGGCGGCGCGAAGGGAATAAAGAAAGAGCAGATCCTGAGCAAGATCGCGCACCTTGTCGCTCGGGAGCACTTCACGCCATCCCTGGCTGAGCGTGACCAAACGGTTTAAGGCCGCCTGCCGGGTGGCGGGGCTCAAATCGCCGGAGCGATAAAGACGAGCGACGGCGCTATGAATCTCGACCGATGTGGCCCACCATACGACGGGTGTGAACTGTTTCACGAACGCCCGGGCCTGACTACTGTTCTGTTCCTGGATACACAGTGGTATCAGGGCGCTGGAGTCCCAAAAGGCGGCCGTACGCTTCACCGGCCTTCGCTTCTTTCATCGAGAATGGCCTGTGTGGCGCGGCGGCCTTTCACTACAGCTTTCGGCATTTTGAAGAGGGCCTCGACGTCCAGTGGTTTCTCCGGCAGGCGCATGGCCCCAGATGCAACCAGCGCTAGCTCCTCATCGCTAGCGTCATCCGCGACAAACGGAATCAGCTTGGCGACTGGAAGATTGCGGTCACGAATCAACACTGTTTCGCCCGCTTTCGCGAACGTCAGGTAGGTGCTCAAACGATTCTTCAGTTCAGCTACGTTCACACTGCGCATCGAGATTCCTCATGGCTATTATAGCCATATTCCCTTTTCCATTGAGTTCCTAGCGGGGGCGGAATGATGGAGGTTCATCTCCTGCGTGAGTGCCCCATGTCTGATCGGGCGTAGCGGATAAGACAAAGTTCAATGTTCCACCATGAAGAGCAAAAGATTCCGGCAGGAAGGTCTTCATGGCCGGTTTTCCGTTGACCTGAAGGCTTTGAACATACGGGCTGTGTGTTGCCGCATCAGGAGCGGTGATGTGAATGTCTCCGTCCGCGCGATGGACGTTGATGTCAGAAAACAGAGGGCTACCGATGACGAGCTCCGCGCGCCCCGGTATCTCCGGGTAAAGACCCATCGCGGCGAAGACATACCAGGAGCTCATTTCACCGAGGTCATCATTGCCGGGGATTCCGGCAGGCGTGTTGGTCCAGATGGTGTTGAGGACCTCTCGAACCAGTTGCTGGGTCTTCCATGGTTTATGGGCGAAGAGATAGAGCCACGGCGTTTCGACGGAAGGTTCGTTGCTGAGCTCGGCGTGGAGAGGGCCTGACTTGGTGACGGCTGGTGAGCCGTCCGCGTTGTAGAAGAAGCGGTCAAGGCGTGCGGTGGCTTTGTCTTCGCCGCCCATCTGCTCGAAGAGTCCAGCGACATTGAAGGGAACCATCCAGACGTATTGCGCGGCGGAGCCTTCCACGAAGCCCGCGCCCGTTGCGGGAGAAAAGGGCTTGGGCGTGGGATCGTTGTCCTCGTCATCGTCGTGGCTCAGTTGCGGCCAGGTCCCGTCGGCGTTGCGGTTCATCATGTAGCCGCCCTCAGGGGTGGCGTTGGGGTTCCAGATGTTCTTCCAGTACTGGGCGCGTTCCAGGAAGCGCCGTTCCGTGTCATGGTGCCCAAGGTGCGCTGCCAGTGCTGATATCCCGAACTCGGCGGTGACATCTTCCAGCGTGTCGGCAGCGGATCCCCACGCGGGAGCGCCCACCGGGATGTAGTGGAGCTTGAGCCATTGATCGAGCCCGGGGCGCTGGCCGACGCACTCCACCGGACAACCCGCATGGCTGAGGTCTTCTTTCGTGGGAACGTCTGCGGCCAGGACGAGTGACTTGAGGGCTTCCTTCGCTTCGAAGTGGTGTCCACCGAAGGCGTAGATGTCCGCGATCGCCGGAGCTGCCGGGTCTCCATTCATGACGTGTGTGGCGCCGGAGAGATGTGTCCAGCGATCCCAGCGGCCGTTGTCCTGCCGTGATTGGTTGAGCAGGGATTGCGCGATGTCACTGCCAAGATCGGGGTCGAGCCAGGTCAGCAGTTGGAACTGAGACCGGTAGACGTCCCAGCCGGAGAAGTTGGCGTACTGCGCGTGCTGTCCGTGGGCCAAGCGGTGGACCTGGTGATCCATACCTTCGTAGTCGCCGTTCGCGTCGCTGTAGGTCGTGGGTGTCTGGAGTGCGTGATAGAGGGCGGTCCGGAAGACGGTGCGCTGGTCGGGCGTGCCGCCACTGACGGTGATCTGCGAGAGCCGCTTCAGCCATGCGTCGGCGGCACGAGCCGCGATGGTTTCGGTAGGGATCTTTGTTGGAGCTTCCGACTGCAGGTTGGCTTCGGCATTGGCCAGCGAGACATAGGAGATTCCGATCCGTACGTGCACCTCCGCGCCAGGAGCGAACGACAGATAGAGGCCCGATCCGTGGCCGGCCTCTGGAAAGCCTGTCGGACCAAAGCCCGTCCCGCCCTCGGAAGAGGTTTCACCGGGAGAGAGTGTGGTGTCATGCCAAGCTCCGTGAGCGACCGGTTGGACATCGAAGTGCGCGGTGAAGTGGAGCGTGTAATAGGGCCGCTTGTCCTCGTAGGTCTTGTCGGGGCTTCCAATGTAGCCGCAGAAATTGCCGCTGGTGACCGAGCCGGTGACGATGCCGGTTGCAGCGTCGAAGTGGGAGTCGGCGGCTGTCGAACCGACCTCCGAATCCGAAGTGCGGACCAGCACGGTGGCGGGCTTGCCCGCGGGAAAGCTGAACGTAGCGGCACCGATGCGGAGCCCGGCGGCAAGGGCAACATCAACACCGTTGCCGAGGTGAACGCGGTAGGAGCCGGGAAACGTATGCTCGTCGGCATGCGTGAAGGCAGAAGTGTAGGTGTGGCGGAAGTCGGTTGAAGGAGAGGTTGCCACGTCTTCCGTCACCGGCATGATGGGAAGATCGCCGGAGCCGCCCGCGCATCCCCAGCCTTCGACGTTGGTGAGAGAGAATCCGCGAATGGCTGTGGCCCGGTACTCATAGCCACCTGGCGCCGCGATAGGCCGTCGCGGGTTGACCGGAGTCGCTTCCGGCGAGAACTGGACCATGCCGAACGGCAGCGTGGCGCCGGGAAAGACATTCCCTCCGTTTGCGGTGCCAATGAAGGGATTGACCTCGTCATTGACGCTCCTCGATGTCTGGGCTTGAACGGGTGACAAGGCAGCAGCGAGAAGTGCGATCACTGCCACGCGGCGGCAAAGCGGAGCGGAATTGGCCATAACGGATAGAGTAAGCGAAGAGCCGAAGGCCCTCGCATGGAGCCGTCATATCCCGGACTTCTCAAACGTGAAAGAGGCCGTTCTCCACATGGGAAAACGGCCTCCGAACACATCTTCGATGTACTCCTTGAGCGACCGTTTTAGATCACGTCGATGCGCCAATCCGACATCTCGCAGTAGTGGCGAGTCATGCGCCATAGCGAGTGGGCCACGGTGACCCCATGGCAGGGACGGATATCCGTTCCTGAGGACATGATGTTGGGATTGCTGCGGCCGAACGAAGGAGCGGGCACGCGGAACTCCGTGCAGAGTTTCAGGAACTCCACCTGCGACTTCTCAATGCCGACGCTCATGTCTTGCTGGTCGGTGGTGGTGTTGCCGCGCATGGCTTCCTTCTCGTTGTCCGTATCCATGGCGAGTCCGCGCGTGCCGACCAGTCCTACAGCGCCGGCGCTGATGCACATGTACTCATCGGGCAGGCCCAGCATGTGGCCGTACTCATGCACGATGGCGTGCTGCGCGAACTGCGGAAACTGCTGCACGTTGGCCGTGACCAGAGTCTTCAACTGGGTGAGCTGTTTCTGATCCAGCGCGATGGTCACGAAGCCGGCTTTCCCGTTTTTCTCGTGCGAGTAGTCCGCCTTGAGGCCGAAGTTTTTCAGAATGCCGCTGACGATCTTGGCGATGTCGCTGCCGGTTCCTCCGGGGCCTGTGATCTTCACCTTGGGCGTCTTGTTGGAATTCGAGAAGATCACCGTCGTATCGCGCGCAAACGTCCGCAGTCTTTCCATGGACACTATGGAAAGACTGCTGCCATGGCCGGGTCCGGTCTGTGTGTAGGCGATCTCGACCGGTTTGGTGATGGCCGTCAGCATATTGTTGGCCTGGGTCATACGGGCCGCATCCCAGGCGTTGAGGTTGAACTGCGCGGAAAGCTTGCCGCGGTACGGATCCCACTTGCGGTCCTTCAACTGTGTCAGCGCCGGATCTTCGCCGGTGCGCACGCAGATGGCTCCGCGCTCATTGTTCACAATCTTCAGGTCGTAGTGTGCATCGGCGATCGTGGCTTCAACCACCCGGAACTGGGGCCGGACCACGACATTGTCAAAGCCCTTCTTGGTAAGCGTGAAGCGGAACCTGTTGTTCCATGTCTGCGGCACCTTGTCTCGGAAGGCGTCCATCAGCATGGTCTTGGTGCCGTCAGGGACCTCGCCGCCGGAGGGGTTGACGAAGCGCGGCGCGACCTTCACGGTCACCGTCATGATGCCGGTGGTTGGTTTGTAGTCCGCGTAGAAGCAGCCAAGGCCGCCGGGCGGCACATGGGCTCCGCTGGAATGGAAATCACGGGTCTTGAATCGGGCGTAGTCGTAAGTTTCGGGCATGGGCCTGGTCACCATCCGTAGTGGAGTGTATGTGTGTTGGGGGCTGCTCAGCGAAGGAGCCTCCACTATAGCAGGCGGGCGACTGGGCTTTGACTGTCGCGCAGCGACGAATTTCGCCCGCGCGGGGCTTCCGTAACTATGGTTCTTAGGACTACAGTTGATGAGGCGGTGAAGCGATCCATGAAGTTTTGGGCTCACGCAAACAAGGAGTGCAAGCATGGGACATCAGGTGAAGACAGTACGAAAGGGAACACTTTCCGGGAAGGCTGGTTTGAGCCGTAGCGTCAGGCAAAACGTCCAGCGGAGCAGAAGCTATCGGAGTCCCGCTTTCGCGGCTATCCACGAGGCCGCTGAAGGACTCCATAAGGCTGGCATGATCGATGGTAAAACGATGCGGGAGTTTGATCAGGATTGCCTCAGCCCCATCCTTGAGATGTCACCCTCAACGATTAGAAAGATTCGCACGAGAGCGTCGCTCAGCCAATCGGTGTTCGCTGCTTATCTCAATGTCACCACCGGTGTTGTGAGCAAGTGGGAGCGGGGAGAAAAGCAGCCAAGTGGCCCTGCAGCCAAGCTACTCTCTCTTGCTGCCAAAAATGGGATTGCCTCGATAGCCTGAGACATCGAACTCTTATCAAATTTGGCCTTGGTATGGGCGTATCGACACTTTTCGAGGAACTGTTCGTCTCTACAACAGCATAAGAGCGAGTCATCAAGCGCCAACGGCGTGGCATATACCAGCACGGGATGAAACCCCATGAAACGGATGGCTGTAGAAGGCGAGGGCTGAAGGCCATGGCTTTCAAGGTGTCTTCCTCATAGTGAAAAACGCTACGCGAGAACGTCGGGCGAGGTCTTGTTTTGCTTAAGGACACGGGTTCACCCGTGTCGTATGTTGCGGGGAGATCGCGGCTTGAGCCGCTGAGGTACCCGTATCAAACGTGAGAAGGCGCTGGAGTCGCAGTGAGGTGCTATGGCTGCCTTGGAACGATTTCCTCCGGGGCTGAAGCCCGTGTTGTTTGACTTTGAACGTCACGGGTGAACCCGTGACCTTAAGCAAAACGATCTGGTGCCGCAAACACCTCCAGGCTTCCATCGGATGAAGTGCGAGACCTTGAAAGGGCGAGGGCTGAAGGCCCGACATATAGACAACTACGGAAGCTCGGGTCATGCCTCAACCTCCGAACCAGCAGGACCGTACATTTTCGGTGAAATAAGCGAGAGCATATGTCGGGCCTTCGGCCCTTTAGGATTCTGGTTGACGTTACATGGGGTTTCACTTCCCCAGCGAGCAAAGGGCGCTCGCCGGGGGCCCCGTTCCACCCCATGCTGGTATATGCCGCGCCGTCGGCGCTGTTCTCTTCCGCCACGAGCGGTAGGGGCTTTGTCCTCGAACGCCGCGCTGTTTCCGGCGAGGGGTAACGGCCTTCTCTATTGCCTTCCGAAATCACAGCATCAGAAAATCTCATTCAGAAACGAATCACGACACCCGTACTGACCCGCAGATTGTTCTGGTGATTGTTGGAGCCATTGTCGAATGTGGTCAGCAGGTAATCTGCTTCGGCCAGACGCCATGCGAAGTGCCGGTTCAGATTCAGGTCGAGGCCACCGCCGAGGTTGGCGGCAAATGCTGCGCCGGCATTGGAGACAGAGGCGTTGGCGCCTTGCACCAGCGAGCCGCTGGAGTGAGCCAGGCCGATCAGGGCCTGGCCAAAGGGCCGCAAGGAGGAGTGCGCGAACTGAGGTTGATAGCGTGCCCCTGCAGTGAACGTACTTAGCGTAAGGCTGTAGCCGCCGCTGGAGATTCCATTCGCGTGCACCACGGTGATGTCGCCCGCCAGGGCGAAGTTCCCGGACTTGAACGGGAATGCAAACGTGGCGTTGCCACCATTGAGACTGAAGCAGGTGCAGCTTCCCGGAGGCGCATTGCTGTGCACGTAGCTGTATCCCAACGCCAACTCGGGGCGGGGAGCGAGAGTGCGTGCAGGCGGCGTGCCCGGCTGATGGGAGGGCGTCCCGGCATTCTGGGCAACGATGTGCGGTGCGCCAACCACAAGGACGGTCAACAAAAGTGCGGCTTCGCCAAAGATCCTGACTCGCATGGTGTCTCCGTTACTGCACCGTGAGTTGCACGGTTGTGGTTTGCTGTGTGGCGCCGCTGGTTGCGGTGACGGTGATGGTGTAGTTCAGCGTTCCGGGCCCGGGCTTCTGCCAGCCGCCTCCGCATCCGGTCAGAGCAGTGATCGCGCCCAGTGAAGCTAAGAGCAGCACGCCCAGCGCGGCAAAGCGCCTGCGGCGTTTGTGTGGCAGGAAGAACAACACCATGCCGGCTAAAACCGGCGAAGAGCCGAGCAGCCAGTGTGGGGTGGTTGTCGCTCCTACTGGAACGGGAGTTTGAATGGTGAGCGTCGAGCTGGCTGCCGTACTTCCCGGCGTAAGGCTTGCGGGAGAGAAGGTGGCTGTGGCGCCGGAAGGCAATCCGCTTGCCGTGAACGTGACGGAGTTGTTATACGCACCGTTCTGAGGAGTCACGGTGATGGTGTAGGTCGCTTTGCCTCCGGGTGCAATGGTCTGCGAACCGTTGGGTGAGCTTACCGTGTAACTGGGCGCTGCCGTTCCCGTGCCATTCAGCACCGTGGTTTGCGGTGAACCTCCCGCGTTGTCGGCAACCGAGAGGTTCGCGGTGAAGCTCGCTGCAGAAGATGGCGTGAAGGTGACATAGATATTGCACATCGAGCCCGCTGTCAGGGAACTGCCGCATGCATTGGTTCCTGTTGTGATGGCAAAGGCGGTGGCGTTCGTTCCGGTAAGGGAGATGGCCGAAATTGTGAGTGGAGCGTTCCCGGTGTTTTGAAGCGATGCGGATTGTGCCGCAGTGGCCGTGCCCGCTACCGACGTGAAGCTCAGTGTGCCGGGGGTGAGCGAAGCCGCTGGTGCGAGGACTACCGAGAAATTCGCGGTTACGGCTTGCGCAGCGTTCATGGTCACCGTAGTTGACGCACTGTTCGCGGCAGCTACGTTTCCTGTCCAGTTCGAGAAGGTGTAGCCGGAGTTCGGCGTTGCCGTGAGGTTCACGACTGTGCCCGCAGCGTAGTACGTCCCTGTCGCCGGCTGCACGCTGCCGCCGTTCGCGGGACTGGCAGAGGTGCTGAGCAGATACGACGTGTTGAATGCGGCAGTGTAGGTGGTTGTGCCTGCGGTTGCGGTTACTGAATGAGAAGCCGCTCCAGCGTCCGACCAGGATGAGAAGGTGTTCTGGATTCCGTTCGATGTTTGCGGCGACGCTGTTGCGAGCGTGTGCGTTGATCCCACGGTCCACGTCAGTGTCTGGGTGGTCGTGTAGGCGTTGCCATCGACACTAAACGCAAGCCCTGCCGGAGTCGTGCCTACCGACACCTGCACCGTGGCGGCGTTGATCGTCCACGGATACGTGGTCGCCACGCTCACGTTGTCCGCGCTGGCCTGGGCCTTCACCGCAAACGTATGCCCGCCGAGAGCGAGCGAGGTATAGCTGATCCCGCTGCTGCACGCCGCATACGCTCCGCTATCCAGGCTGCACAGGAAGGTCACACCTGTCTGGGTGTCGCTGAAGGTGAACGCTGCTGTGGTCGCGGTGGTCGGATTTGTGGGGCCGGTGAGGATCGTCGGCGCGGGTACTGCCGTGATGGCGGTGACCATGACAACACCCGTTCCCAAGGCAGCGTTGTAGGTGGTTGCACCTGCAGTGTCCGGCGTGTAGCTGGCGGTGAGTGTGTCAGTGCCGGACGCGAGCGAACCCGCTGGAATGGTGATTGCAGCGCTGCCGTTGCTGAGTGTTACGTAGCCTGACGTGTAGGCGCCGCTGCTCAGCACGACCGTGCCGGTGGGTGTGGGAGTGCCTATGCCGCCATTCAGCGCGATCGACACTGCGACCGTCTGTGTTGCGGTGATGCTGCCTGGATTGGGCGAGACGGTTACAGTGGGAGTGATCTTCGCGATGGCCTGCACCTGCAGCGTGCTCGAGCCTGTGGCGTTGTTGTAGTTCGGGGTGCTGTTGAAGTCCGGCGCGTAGTTGGCCATCAGCGTGGCGACACCAGCAGAGAGAGTTCTCGCAGGAATCGCGATGGTGGCGCTGCCATTGTTCAGAAGCACAGACCCTGAAGAATAAGCACCGCTGATCAGCGTGATGGAACCGGTTGGCATTGGATTGCCGCTGCCCCCGTCAACGATCACCGTCACCGAAACAGCCTGCGCAGTCGTGATGGTTGTTGGGGACGGTGTCACGGTCACGGTGGGCGTGGCCTTGGCCGCGGCGGTGACGGAGACCGTTGCGGTTCCCGCGCCATCGTTGTAGGTTGTCGAAGCCGCCGCGTCAGGAGCATAGATCGCGGTTAGCGTGTCACTGCCAACAGCCAGAGCGCCTGCGGGAATGGAGAACGTCGCTGTTCCTCCGCTCAGGGTAACTGCGCTTGAAGCGTAGCTTCCGCTTGAAAGCGAAACCGAGCCGGTGGGTATTGTGCTGCCGGTGGGGGCTGCGTTCGACGCGAATGAGGTGTTGGGGCGAGCGCCGCCTACCGTGACGGTGACCGAAAGTGACTGTGCGGTGGTGAGCGTAGTCACACCCGGTGTGACTACGACAGTTGGTGTGCTTGTCGGCGCCGTGAGGAAGGAGGTTCCGGACAGTGCGAATGTCTGTTTCGCGCTGTTCGCGTTCAGCGCATTGTCGGTCAGGGTGAGCGTACCAATCAGCGAGCCAGTGGTTCCGGGGGAGAAGAGCACTCCAATCGCGCAGGAACCGCCTACCGCCACGGGAACCGAAGTTGAGCACGTCGTTACGTTGGCGTCGATCTGGAAGTTGTTGTTGGAGAGAGCCATCGCGGAGATGTTCAGGGGCGCGTTGCCGCTGTTCTTCACGGTGGCTGTCAGCGTGCCGTCCGTAGCGTCAATCGTTCCTATCTGCGTCGCGGTCGGAAAGGTCAACGCCGGCGCATCGGCAAAGTCCAGTTTCACCAACTGGTTCGTGGAACCGGTGCCGGACTGGTTAGGGACATAGATGTTTCCGGCGAAGTCCACCGAGAGGTTGTTGCCCAGGGTGGTCGTGCCCAGGTTGAAGGGAGCGATGGTGAGGATCGTGGAGTAGTTGCTGGCCGCAACCATCTCCTTGATGACGCTGTTGCCCTGATCGGCGACGAAGATATTTCCAACTGTGTCGGAAGCCACGCTGACTGGTTTGTTGAACCCACTACCTACAACCCGGGAGATGGTGTAGTTGCTTGAGGCCAGAACTTCTTTGACGGCGTTGTTGCCTGTATCGGCGACAAAGAGATTGCCCTGCGGATCAACCGCAACGCTGCTTGCGGTGCCGCTGAAGTCGAAGCTGAGGCCGGTGGCCTGGGCGCCCAGTTGCAGTCCACAGAAGGTTAGAATGCCATCGCCCGCAAACGTTACGAGGCCACCTCCGTCTACTGTCGGTTCAACGTACATGGGGTTGAAGGTGAAGTTGAAGAAGAACTGCGATGCGGTCCAACTGCCCACTGTGGACTGATTGTTGCCTTGGACATACGGGCTGCCGGTCCAGATCAAACCTGCTCCGTCCATGACGATACCGGTGGCAAACGCAACGGGCGTCGTGTAGCCGGAAACGCCACCCTCGCTTTCGATTTGCTTGATACAAGCTGGCGTGGTGCAGCCGACTGGGAACTCCCAGACATCGCCTGCGCTTTGCGCGACCGATTGATCGGCGGTGGCGATGCCCGCATCGGACACGTAGACGTTGCCCGAGCCGTCCACCGTGGCCTCCGTCGCGACGGTGATGAGGTTCTTGGTCGGATCGGTGTTGTTTTGCGCAGGCAGGATGTTGTAGTTGACCAAGGTGTAGGGGGTGAAGGTCACCTGTGGAGCTATACCGATCCCGTTGAGATACGCTTCCCCAATACCTTTGCCTGCAGCGTTAAGGAGGATCACTCCGCCCTTACGCGTACCCGCATACGTAGGTGAGAAGGTGACTTTCAGGGTGCAGGTGGTGTTGGGGCCGATAGCGGTTCCCACGGCGCATGTGCCGGGATCGGAGACGGCAAAGTCCAGACCAAGGATGCCCAGGGTGGTCGCATCGATTGTGGCAATGGTGTTGCTGGCCTGGTTGCGGTCAAACGTGAAGGTCACAGTTTGTGCAGCGCTGGTTTGACCAACGGCCAGCGCGCCGAAATCGATCTGGGTTCCGGGGACGGTGTCGATGCTGTTCAGCCAGCCATAGGACGTTGCCGAGCTGACGTTGTTCGAAGCATCCACTGCCTCGACGGCGAAGTTGTGGACCAATCCCACAACCTTGTAAGGCATGGGCACCTGCACGCCCGAGTAGCTGATGCCACTGGTGCATGGGGCGAACGCAACGCCATCCAGACTGCACATGAAGCTGACGCCCGCCTGCGTGTCCGTGAAGGCAAAGGTCACGGTGTCGGCATTGGTTGCATGGCCCGGGCCGGAGGTGATGACGGGAGCCGTCACGCTGACGGCGTTCACGGTCCAGTTATAGACCGCGGCGAGACTGAGTGCGCCTACGGCATCTTTAGCCTTAACCTGGAAGCTATGCTGTCCATTGCTGAGGCCGGGATACACGATGCCGCTCGCGCAGGCGTTGAACGCCAGCGAATCGATGCTGCAAACGAACGTGACGCCGGCCTGCGTGTCGCTGAACGTAAAGGTTGCCGAGGTGACGGCCGTGGGGTTCGCCGGGTTGGTGAGGATCACCGGTGTGGCGGGAAGCGCGTCGGCTGTGATCGGGACCACGTATGTTGCCGCGCTTTGATTGAGATTGTTGTTGACCAGGGTGAGCGTCGCGTTGTGTGAACCTGTGCTCGTCGGGGAGAAGGTCACCCCGATGGTGCAGATGCTGCCTGGAGCAAGTGGTTTGGAGATCAGGCAGCTCGTTACGCCGGCATCGAATTGGAAGGAAGGGTCCGAGAAGGTCATCGCACTGAAGGTCAGCGGTGCGTTGCCGTTGTTTTGGAAAGTAAGGGTTTGGGTGCCGTCGACGGAATCGGTATTGCCGGCCTGTGCCGCCGTCGGGAAAATCAGGGAAAGCTGATCGTTGAAATTCAGGCTGGATACTGTGCCCTGAATGACGTCAGGGAGAATGATGTCGCCATTGCTCTGCACCGCAAGGCCTTCGGGGTTCGCGAAAATTGATCGCGCGCACAGGCGCTGATAGGAGCCATACCCCGAAGTGGAGTTGAATTCATTGGCGCAGCTGTCGCCGAAGTCTGCAACGTAGACGTTGTTGTTGCCGTCAATGGTCAGGCCGAGCGGCTTGCCGAAGCCTCCGCTGCTGATGACCGTGGTTGTGGTGTAGCCGCCCGCGGCGGGAAGCTCCACCAGCGATGTGTTGATGGTGTGGCATACACCGGGGATAAACACATCACATTGATCGCCACCCTCGGCGACAAAGAGGTTGCCGGCGCTGTCGACAACCGCGCCCCAGGGAAGATTGAGGCCGCTGCCCAGCGTAAGCGTGGTGGTATAGCCACCTGCCGCCAGAATCTCCTTCACCGCATTGTTATAGGTGTCGGCGACGAAAAGGTTGCCGCTGGCATCGATCGAAATTCCATACGGTTGATTGAAGCCGCCACCGATGGACTGGATGCAGCTCTGGTTCTGGCAGCCCAGGGGAATCTCCAGCACCTGGTTGAATCCGATTGCAGAGACAAAGAGGTTGCCGGCGCCATCGACCGCCACACCCGAGGGCGCAAAAATGCCGCCCATCGCAACCGTGGTGCAACTGGCCTGCTGACAGCCTGCGGGGATTTCCTTGATCTGGTTGTTGCCCCAATCGGCGACGAAAACATTCCCTGCGCCATCCACGCCGACGCTGGGATGGTTGAAGCCATTGCTCAGGAGCACGCCGCTGCCGGGGAAGTAGACGGGCAGCGAGGTCACATAGTCGTAATAGGGCTGCTGCATGAAGCGCAGTTGAGGGCCGGAGCCGATGCCATGCACGTAGGCGAGCGCGAGGGTCTTGCCCTGGCTGTCCAGGGCAACAACTCCGCCGCTGCGCTGGCCCGCGAATTTAGGGGTAAAGGTCACGTTCACCGTGCAGCTTTGCCCGGCGGTCAACGTTGCGCCGTTCGCGCATGTACCGCCGCTAGCTACGGCATAGTCCAGACCGGATGCGCCCTGTGTGAGCGCGGCCAGGCTGCCGATCGTTGCGCTATTGCCGAAGGTCAAGGTGATCGGTATAGCCGCACTCGTCTGGCCGATGGCGATCGTCCCGAAACCCGGTGACGAGGAGCCTGCCGGCGGCGGGGCATTGGTGACCGTAATCCAGCCGCTGAAGCCAACGCCGAGGTACAGTGTTGAACTGGCGGAATCGGGCGTGTAGAGGATCGTGAATACATTCGTACCGAGAGTGAGTGTGTTCGCGGGGATGACGAACGTTGCGCTGCCGTTGCTGAGAGTCAACGTTGCTGAGCTGTACGCGCCGCTGGTCAACACGACGGTTCCGGTGGGCGCGGGATTGCCGCTACCTCCGCTGATTGCCGCGGTGATCGTCAGCGGATTCGTGATTGCGGTTGAAGGGAGCGACGGTGTCACGGTGATGGTGGGCTGAATCATCGCCGTGGACGTTACGACCACGCTGCCCATTCCGGTCGCCAGGAAGTAGGTTGACGAACTGGCGTCGTCAGGGGAGTACCGCGTATAGAGTGGGATCGCCCCAATGGGCAGGGAGCCGGCGGGGAGGTTGATGGTCGCGCTGCCGTTGCTGAGCGTGGTCACTGCCGAGATGTAGCCGCCGCCAGCCAACTGTACCGTTCCTGTCGGCGTTGGCTTGCCGCTGATGCCGGTCACGGTGATGGTTACGGTTACAGGTTGTGTCACCACGACGTTGTGCGGATTGGCTGACACAATGACAGCGGGCGTGATCAGCGCGGCACCCGATAGGTTGACCGGCTGAGTGGCCGCGGTGACGTTGAGTGAGTTGTCCGTGAAGGTGAGTGTGCCGGAAACGCTGGAGGCCGAGGCCTGCGGCGTAAAGGTCACGCCCACGGTACACGCCGCTCCAGGCGCGAGAACGGAACTTGCGGTGCATGTGGTCGTGCCATTGTCCAGGGTGAAGTTGGTGCTGGAGAGCGCGAATCCGGACAGATTCAGCGGCATATTGCCGATGTTGGTGAGGATCGTTGTCAGCGGCCCGTCTGCAGTGTCCGGGTATCCGGGAGGCGTCGGGGTTTGAAAGTTCAAGCCGGTTGCGGTGGCGCGGGGAACAAGGTTGAGGAAGTCACCGCCCACGCCGTTATCCACTACATAGAAGTTGCCACCCGGGTCCATGGCGACGCCGGTGGGCGCGGAGAAGTTCTTAGCCACCGACTGCACGGTGGTGTATCCACCGGCGGCCAGGATTTCGAACAAGCCAAGGTGGCCGCTGTTGGCGTCTGTGACGTAGACGTTTCCGGTGGCGTCCAACACCAGCTCGATCGCTGTTCCCCATCCGCTTCCCAGCGCATTCACGACAGGTGAAGCGGGTATCGTGCCGTTGACCGCAACGATCTCCTTCACGGTGTTGTGATCGGTGACGAAGACGTTGCCGTTCGCATCGACCTTGATCCCCTCCGGGCTGGTGAAGCCGCCGGCGACGGTGGTGACGGTGGTGTAACCACCCGCAGCCACGATCTCTTTCACTGCCCCACTGCTGTTGTCAGAAAGGAAGATGTTGCCGCTGCCATCCACGGCAAGACTGGTCACTGTGCCGAAGTTGCCGGACAGCGTTTTGACCGTGCTGTAGCCGCCGGAGGCAGGGATTTCAAAAACCTTGCCACTGGCGCCGACGTCGGCAACGAAGACGTTGCCGGCGCCGTCGACAGCGACCCCCCACGGAGCGCCAAAAGTACCTGCCAGGGTTTTGACACAGGAGGGATCTTCGCAGCCGGCGGGAATCTCATCCATGACCGTGCCATATTTTCCGTTGATCGAACTGCCTACGAAAATGTTGCCGGCGCCGTCGACAGCCAGGGCACGCACGGGCAGGACGCCGTTGTACGGAAAGCTTCGGACGCTGAAGGCCTGGGGCTGAAAGCCCGCCTGCGGCCCTGAACCTACGCCCTGCAGATAGGCGGACGCGACGGTGTTCCCGCCGGCGTCGGTGAGCACGGCTGCGCCATAGCGCGCGCCTGCAAACTGCGGCGTCATCGTCGCGACGACCGTGCAGCTCTGGCCGGCAGTGTAGCTCTGCCCCGCCTTGCAGGTGCCTGCGCCCGTCAAGGCAAAGTCCAGACCTGGGGCTCCCTGGGTCAGCGCAGCTGGAGCGCCGAGCGTTGCGGCGGCGCTGAACGTGGCAGTCAGCGTCATCGTCGAACTGGTCTGGCCAAGGGCAACCGTGCCAAAGTTCGCGTTGCCGTTGAAGGCGGCGGCCGCCTGCGCAGCGGCTGCCGTTGGCAGGGCGGCGCACAGAATCAGGAGCGACAGGGCCGGGAAGACGGAGTTCAGGACGTTGCTACGAAAGCGCATGATGGGTGTCTCCTCACGCTTGGTTCAAGAAACGGACGGTGCTGCCGCATGGCCCGCAAAGGCTTGGCGGTACGTGCCTGGGTCAGGGTGGTTCAGTCAGATAGCGTAAGAAGCGCGCAAAGTGACTCAATCTTTTTTCGTGGGAACGGCGGAAGGGAGAGGGTCGGTCCGAAAACTTTGAAAATGGAACATCACCCTTCGGCACCGGTCTTGATGCAGGAAGCGAGAGCGACTGTTCGATTTGTCTTCGAAGAGGTCACGAACGTGCACAAGAGCACGCCATCGAGCGCCAACGGCGCGGCATATACCAGCATGGGGTGAAACCCCATGTAGCGCGTAGTTAAAGGGGCAGAGGGCTGAAGGCCCGACATATAAACGGCCATTGAAGCTCGATCGATTGGCCGCTACCTATAGACGCGACGCTGCATTCGACAAGATGGGGAAGGCATATGTCGGGCCTTCAGCCCTATTGAGATTTTGGTGGGCCAACCATGGGGTTTCACCACCCCAGTGAGCAAAGAACGCTCACTGCGGACCCCCGTTCCACCCCATGCTGGTATATGCCGCGCCGTTGGCGCTGTTCTGTTTTGCCACTAAGGGTCGGAGATCAGGCTTTGACCCTGACCACCGGGGTTATTTCTCCCAACGAAAACGGCACTCTTCTATCTTTCCGGCATGAAAGGATGAGGGAAACCGCTTTAAATGGTAGGCTGCCGCTACACGCGCGGCGGCCCAGGGAGACGATCTTGGAGGCAAAACCCGGAGAGATCACTCTGTTGCTGGGGAAGTGGCGCGATGGCGAGCAGTCAGCCTTCGACGAACTGATGCCGCTGGTGTATCCCCATCTTCGCCAGGTTGCCGCCGCCTACGTCGCGCGCGAACGCAACGCCGATCTCCTGCAGGGCACGGTTCTGGTCCACGAACTGTACCTGCGCCTCCTGCACCAGAAGAAAGCCGAGTGGTCCGACCGCGGACACTTCTACGCCTTTGCCGCCAAGGTCATGCGCATGATCCTGATCGATCACGCGCGCGAAACGCAGGCCCAGACCAGGGGAGGGAACCGTATACGAGTGCCTCTCAGCGACGACCTGGCATGGGTGACGTTTGGCAGTCCGCAGATGCTCGATCTGAACCGCGCGCTCGATGAGCTGGCGGCGCTCGATGCGAACAAGGTGCAACAGGTGGAGCTGCGATATTTCCTGGGCTGCACGGCCGAAGAAACGGCGTCGCTGCTGCAGGTATCCAAGGCTACGGTTGACCGCGATCTGAAATTCACAAAAAGCTGGCTATACCGGCGCATTCATCCGGACGCAGCAGGTCTTGCCGTCAAGTCGTGATGGCTTGGCGTTCACGGTACGTTCGAAAGCTGTAAAAAACTCTATTCGTCACTCTTCCACAAAATACCTATTTTCAAAATAGGTATTTTGTGGATACTGGACGCGATGGCAAAGACCTCTGAACATCGTGACCTCTTCCCTGGTGCACTGGAAATCATGATTCTGCAGTCGCTGCGGCTGCGTCCCATGCACGGCTATGGGTTGGTGAAACACATCAAGCAGGTCTCCGAGAATCTCCTGCAGGTGGAAGAAGGCTCGCTGTACCCGGCGTTGCAGCGCATGTTGAAGGCCGGTTGGCTGGAAGCCGAGACCGGAACTTCCGCCAAGGGGCGTCCGACCCGGATCTACCGCGTGACCGATGCCGGCGTCCGGCATCTGGAACAGGAAATTTCAAGCTTCGAAAAGATGTTTACCGGCATTCATCGAGTGCTTGCGCTCGCGCGTTCCTAGGAGACTCTGCCATGCAATGGCTCGCAAAGCTCTTTTGTCGCCGCCGCCGTTATCACGACGTATCGGTTTCCATTCAGGAACATCTTGAGGCTCGTACGGAAGAGTTGATCGAGGAGGGCATGACGCCCGAGCGAGCTGCGCAGATGGCGAAGCGCGAGTTCGGCAATGTCACGTTGATGGAAGAGCGCAGCCGTGAAGTCTGGCAGTGGCAGAAACTGGAATCGGTTGCCGCAGATTTCAAATTCGTTCTGCGCCGTCTGCGGAAATCTCCGGGGTTTGCGGCGATTGTTCTGTTGACGCTGGCGTTCGGTATCGGCGCCAATACCGCCATCTTCACGGTGCTCAACCATGTGATGCTCAGGCCGCTGCCCTATGTCGAACCGGACCGCCTGGTAAGCCTGTTTCTGAACGCTCCTGGAGCGGCCGGGCTGGCGAATTTCGAAACCGGTCTTCGTCTTTCCCCTTCGATGTACCTCACCTTCAACGACCACAACCGGACGTTTCAATCGCTGGGTGTGTGGACGCGGCAGACCGCGAACGTTACGGGGATTGCCCAGCCCGAAGAGGTCCACATGGTGTTGATTACGGACGGCGTTCTGCAAACACTGGCTGTCCCGCCGCGGGTCGGCCGCTGGCTCTCGCTGGTGGACCAGGATCCGCATGGCGCGAAAACAGTCATGCTCAGCTATGGCTACTGGCAGCGGCGTTTCGGTGGCGACGCGTCGGTGATTGGCCGCAGCATCAACATCGATTCGCAGCAGCGCGAGATTGTCGGCGTCATGCCGCAGGGTTTCCGGCTGGTCAATCAGGAGTTCGACGTCCTCGCGCCACTGGCCTTCGATCGCAGTCACCAGTTCCTGGCGGGTTTCGGATATCAGGGCATCGCCCGGCTGCGGCCTGGGGTCTCGATTCCGCAGGCCAATGCGGATATCACGCGCATGCTCCCGATCTGGATGGATTCGTACACGAACGGTCCTAAGACCAATCCTCACTTCTATGAGACGTGGAAGATTACGCCGGCCCTGCGTCCGCTCAAGCAGGAAGTGATTGGCAATATGGGCAGCGTGCTGTGGATGGTCATGGCGACTATCGGCTTGGTCATGCTGATTGCCTGCAGCAACGTCGCCAATCTTCTGCTGGTGAGGGTGGAAGGCCGCCAGCAGGAACTCGCTCTTCGAGCCGCCCTGGGCGCGGGCCGCGGACGAATTGTGCGGGAGATCCTGCTGGAAAGCGTGTTGCTCGGGCTGATGGGTGGTGTGCTCGGCGTTGGAGTGGCGTACGCGGGCGTGAAGCTTCTGCTCGCCATTGGGCCGGCCAACCTGCCGCGCCTAGCCGAGATATCTCTCGACGCCTATTCGCTGCTGTTTACGCTGATTCTGTCTGTGTTCTCCGGCCTCTTCTTTGGAGCGATCCCTGCCTGGAAGTATTCCCGCGCGGGAGTTCGCACGGAACCTCTGGGCTCGAGCCGCACTGCGAGTACAGGGCGCGAGCGCCACCGCTCACGCGATCTGCTGGTGATCGCGCAGGTGGCCATGGCGGTCGTTCTGCTGGTGAGCGCGCTGTTGATGATTCGCACCTTCCAGGCATTGCGCCACGTCGACCCTGGATTCGCAGACGCTGAACATCTGCAAACGCTGCGCACGTCCATTCCGGATTCCATGGTGGCGGATCCCCTGACCGTCACACGCATTCAGAACAGCATTGCGGAGAAGATGGTGACGATTCCGGGCGTCACGGCTGTGGGTTTCGCCGCCGCGGTGCCCATGGAAGGTATTGAGCCGAACTGGGACCAGATTCGAGTCGAAGGAAAACACTACGACACGCAGGATCCTCCCATACGCTTTTTCAACTATGTTTCGCCTGGATATTTTCACGCTACGGGCACGCGTATCGTCGCGGGGCGCGACTTTACCTGGGCCGAGCTTTATGACTTTCGCAACGAGGTCATGATCTCGGAAAATTTCGCTCGCGAATCCTGGGGCTCACCTGCGGCTGCGATCGGCAAACGCGTGCGTCAGTTTTCCGACAAGCCGTGGCAGGAAGTGATTGGAGTGGTGCAGGATGTCCGCCACAACGGAGTGGCGGAAGATGCACCCACTATTGTGTACTGGCCCGCGATGATCAATAGCCCTTACATCGCCCATCGTATCGAGGCGCCGCGCGCTGTCACCTTCGCGATCCGCAGCGGTCAGGCGGGAAGCGAGGGTCTTCTGAACCAGCTTCAACAGGCAGTGTGGTCGGTGAACGCCAACATCCCGCTGGCCTCGGTGCGGACCATGCAGGATATCTATAACGAGTCGCTGTCCCGCATTTCCTTCACGCTGGTGATGCTGGCCATTGCGGGCAGCATGGCGCTGGTGCTGGGAATGATTGGCATCTACGGCGTGATTTCCTACACTGTGTCGCAGCGGACTCGCGAGATTGGAATCCGGCTGGCGCTGGGTGCGCAAAAACGCGAGCTGAAATGGATGTTCGTTCGTGCGGCGCTGGTTATTACCGCAATCGGGCTGGGGGTGGGTTTTGGGCTCGCGGTGGGGCTGACGCGGCTGATGAAGTCGATTCTGTTTGGGATCAGTCCGCTGGATCCGTTGACGTATGTGTCAGCATTGCTCGCGTTGACGGCGGCCGCGGTGCTTGCGAGTTATTTGCCGGCTCGGCGCGCGTCGGCCGTTGACCCGATGGAGGCGCTACGCGCGGAGTGAGGGTAGAGAAGTAGGGTGTCGGGCTTTAGCGGACAGTGATAGAAAAGTGGAGCCTTTTCAGGCCATGGAGTTACAGCATGGGCTTCGGCAAAGGTTCTTATTCTCGCTCTCTTCAGAAATTCCGGGCATGATGCG
>DASYEV010000116.1:0-65630 GCA_036498835.1 Acidobacteriaceae bacterium
AGGACTGAAGTGTGTGCGAGAGAGCTCTTGCGGGTCCGATAAAGTCGCAATGACCTCGGTTTCAAGCGCCAACGGCGCGTTCTATACCAGCCCAGGGCGAAGCCCTGGGTATCCATCCAAGCAGATGCACCAAGGGCTGAAAGCCCGCCCTATACCTTTGTGGTGGGATATAGGTCGGGCTTTCAGCCCTCAATCTCTGAGGGCTACCGGGACCCAGGGCTTTGCCCTGAGCTGGTATAGAACGCGCCTTCAGCGCTATTTCATTCCGTCTTCAATAACATCGCCACAATCATGATTGCGCCAATCGGCTTTGACATCCTCCAGAAGCTCTCACGCAGCTACTGAAGCCTGAACTGCCGTGTGGTGGCCTGCCGCTAACCTGGGCAGGGGTAGAAGCAGGTCTCTCCGCTACGCGTCACGATGAAGCTGTGACGCTTCAGTCGAGATGACAGATTTGTGGTGGAAAGGCCGGGAACAGCAGATCCCCTGCGGGGATGACAACAAGAAAAACAACGGCGACGGCAAGAGCAACGGCGAGAGCAACGGCGAGAGCAACAGCAACCGCAATGGTTCGTCATCGCCGGCTAGTTATTGTTTCGGCTTAGTGTCCAAAATTTTTTCGTAGAACTCTTCGTACTGCGGAATGATGCCGGTGGAGCAGAACTTGCTCTGTGCGGTGCGGCGTCCGGCGGCGGCCATGACTTCGAGATGAGCGGGGCTGCTGAGCAGCGAAATGGCGCCGGTGGCCATGCCGTCGATATCGCCCACTTCATACAGCAAGCCGTTTTCGCCATGCTCGATCAACTCGGGTACACCACCCACGCGGGTGGCGATGGTGGGGACGCGGCAGGCCATGGCTTCGAGTGCGGCCAGGCCGAATGATTCCATCTCGCTGGGCATCAGCATCAGGTCGCCGAGCGAGAGGAGCTCGTTGACGTTTTCCTGCTTGCCCAGGAAGTCGACGCGGTCTGCAACGCCGAGATCGATGGCGAGGTGTTCGGCGGCGGAACGGTCAGGGCCATCACCGATCATCAGTAGACGTGAAGGCACAAGCCGGGAGACGCGTGCGAAGACATGCACGGCGTCGAGCACGCGCTTCACCGGGCGGAAGTTGGAGAGGTGCATCAGAATGCGCTCGTCCGGTTTGGCGTAGCGGTCGCGGTGTTTGGCGATGAACTCCGGGTTGCGGCGGTAGACGTCGCAGTTCACGAAGTTCTGGATGACCTGGATATCGTGCTGAATGCCGAAGGCCTCGTGCGTGCGTTCGCGCAGGTGGTTGGAGATGGAGGTTACGCCATCGGATTCTTCAATCGCGAAACGTGTGATGGGCAGGTAGGAGCGGTCAAGCCCGACCAGCGTGATGTCCGTGCCATGCAGCGTGGTGATGAAAGGCAGGTGCCTGCCACGCGCAGCCAGCATCTGCCGCGCGAGCAGCGCACTGACGCTGTGTGGAATGGCGTAATGGACATGGAGCAGGTCGAGGTCGTGAAGCTCGGCGACTTCAGCCATGCGTGTTGCTAGCGCGAGGTCGTAGGGAGGGAACTCGAACAGCGGATAGTTCGAAACCGGCACCTCGTGATAACGGATGTTGGCTTCACGCCCGCTGAGCCGGAAGGGCTGCGAGTAGGTGATGAAGTGGATCTCGTGGCCGCGCGCGGCGAGCTCAATGCCAAGCTCGGTCGCAACCACTCCGGAGCCGCCATAGGTTGGATAGCAGGTGATGCCGATCTTCATGAACTGGGCCGCCGGGTGGTGCTGGGCTCGGGCTGACACTGCAGCCCGGCCGTTTCTCCATAGTGGATGAGTTCGCCGCGGAAAGGATGCGCGAACACGGCCAGCAGAGCCTGGCGTTCGACTTCGCGTGTTTCGCGCAGGCGTGTGGGGATGGCCTTGAGATCGCTGTCGTTGTAGCCGGGGTGGCAGACCAGCTCCCACGTGCCTTCGGGCATGGCGCGGAGCAGGGCATCGAGTGTGGACGTATCGAGGCGGCCGGTGGCGGAGATGCCGAGCGTGCCGTCGGTGGTGCAGACGGCTCCGCTGCGAATCTGTGGCAGCGCCTGAAAGCGCGGGCGCAGAATGCGCATGACGCGTACCTGGGCTCGGCGCAGCAGGGGACCGTGGCTGAGCGCGAGGCTCCATGGTTGTTCGAAGGGGCTGCGGATCGCGCGGATGCCAAGGCGTTCGGCGATGCGCAAGAGAGGCGCGGCCACCGCGGGCAGGATGTGGGTGTGCTTGTGGGTGTCGAGATGGGTGACGCCGATGCCTGCATCCTGCAGCTTACGGATCTGCGCGGAGGTTTCGCGTTCGATGTCGGCGGGGTCGATCTTGCCGCGCAGGGCGGCGAGCCAGAACTCGGCGAGCGAGGTGCGGAAGTTTTTGCCGTCAGGGCCGAGCAGCGTAGGGATGTTGGCTGGCGGGGACAACGGCGTGCCGTCGATCAGGACGACGTGGCAGCCGACACCAAGTGTGGGCAGGCTCTGTGCGATGGCGACGGCGTCATCGAACGCCGCGCTGTTGGCCATGAGTGTCGCGGAGGTGAGAGCGCCTGCGGTGTGGAGTTCCTGGATGGCTCGATTGATGCCGAGCGTCTGCCCGAAATCGTCGGCATTGAGGATGAGCCTGGGCATCGGGGAGGTCTGTGCGAGAGGGGTGAAGGAAATGGTGGGCAGTGAGGGACTCGAACCCCCGACATCCTGCTTGTAAGGCAGGCGCTCTAACCAACTGAGCTAACCGCCCGCGTGGCACAAACCTTCGTTAGTGTAGGGCATTGGGTGGGTGTGCGCCAAATCGCGTGTGGCATCACGCGGAGCCATGTGTGGATATTGAGACGCGGTATTGCGTGATCAAGACCCAACTCTTTCACCCCCTGTTCAAGGGATGGAGTTAAAGAATCCCGAGGTGCGGGATGTGCCTACGACGCGCTGCCGGCTGCGCGTTTACCGCCAAAGCGGAAGGGATTGAAGTTGGTGTGGGCGTCGAAGGTGTCGACGCCTTCGATGCGTTTGAGCCAGTTCACGACGAGGTAGGTGAGCGGCGTGGCGATCACTTCATAGCCGACCTTGAGCAGATAGCCGGTGAGGATCATGGGGATCAGCTCGCGGATGGGCACGACCCCGACGAAAGTGATGAAGACAACCAGGGTGGTGTCGACCGCCTGCCCAACAACCGTGGAGCCCACCGTGCGTGTCCACAGCATGCGGCCTTTGGTGATGAGCTTGAGCTTGGCCATGGTGTAGGAGTTGGCAAACTCACCTGCCCAGAAGGCGATCAGGCTGGCGGCCAGAATTCGTGGGAGGAAGCCGAAGACGATCTGAAAAGCCCCCTGGTTATGCCACGAAGGGGAGGAGGGCAGGGCGATGACGATGGCGCCGACACCGTACATCAGGGCAGTTCCGAAGAAGCCCAGCCAGATGGCTCGGCGGGACGCGGCGTAACCGTAGATCTCGGTGAAGATGTCTCCGAAGATGTAGGTGATGGGGAAGAGGATGATCGCGCCCGAAGTCTCGAAGGGACCAAGGGCGTGGCCGCCCAGGTGGAATGGTCCGATCATGACCACTTTCTGGGCAAGCAGGTTCGAGACCAGCAGGATGACGACAAACGCGGTCGTCAGCGCGTCGAGATAACGGAAGCGTTGCATGAGGGATTCCAGAGTACAGGAGGGCGAGGGTTTCGGGGGCAGGGATTAGGGTTTAGGGAAGGCGAGAGATCAGAGAACAGAGATCAGAGATCGAAAGATATTGTTTTCGCCAACTTTGCAGTTGCTCTTTTTGTTTGTCATCGCCTCACCCCGTTCAGGCAACGACCGCCTGACGGGGACCCCGACCCGTAGGGGATCTGCTGTCCCGGCCTTTCCATGACAGGGTGGCGGGGGCATAAAGAAACAGCAGATCCCCTGCGGGGATGACAACCAGAAAAGCAAAGGCGACGCCCTACCGAGGGGGCTTGAACTGGCACCTAGCACCTGATCTCTGTTCTCTAATCTCTGTTCTCTCGCCCTTCGGGGTTCGTCCGGTGGTTCATTTGGTTTCGCTTTTCTTTTGCCATGCACAGGTTCTGGTGCTAGATTAACTTTGCTACCCCACCCAGAGCAGGACGCGTGGCAATAAAGGAGATTCACCGACGTGGCAGATGATCGCAGCAAAGCCATAGAAGCCGCACTTTCACAGCTTGAAAAACAGTTTGGTAAAGGGTCGATCATGCGGCTCGGGGCGAAGGAAGCCATCGTTCCGATTTCCGTGATTTCGACGGGTTCCATTTCGTTTGACGCGGCACTGGGTGTCGGCGGTGTTCCACGCGGACGCGTGATTGAGATCTTCGGGCCTGAATCTTCGGGCAAAACCACCATCACCCTGCAGATCATTGCGGAAGCCCAGAAGGCCGGCGGCCTGGCGGCGTTTGTGGATGCCGAACACGCGCTTGATCCGATCTATGCGAAGAAGCTGGGCGTCGATACCGACAACCTGCTGGTCTCGCAGCCGGATTACGGTGAACAGGCTCTGGAAATTACGGAAGCGCTGGTTCGTTCGGGCGCGATCGACGTGCTGGTTGTGGACTCGGTGGCGGCACTGGTGCCCAAGGCCGAACTTGACGGCGAAATGGGCGACTCCCACGTAGGTCTGCAGGCTCGCCTTATGTCACAGGCGCTGCGCAAGCTGACGGGTACGGTGGCGAAGTCGCGCACCAGCCTGATCTTCATTAATCAGATTCGCGAAAAGATTGGCGTCATGTTCGGCAATCCGGAAACCACCACCGGTGGCCGCGCGCTGAAGTTCTACTCCTCGGTACGTATCGACATCCGCCGCATCGGCGCGGTGAAGGAAGGCGACGTCGTCGTCGGCTCGCGCACCAAGGTCAAGATTGTGAAGAACAAGGTTGCCGCTCCGTTCCGCGACGCCGAGTTCGACATCCTGTACGGCGAAGGCATTTCCCGAGAAGGCGATTCGCTGGATCTGGCTGTGCTGCACAACATCGTAGACAAGAGCGGTGCGTGGTACAGCTACCAGGGCGAACGCATCGGCCAGGGACGCGAGAACGTGCGCGGCTTCCTCAAGGAAAACAAGGACGTGTTCGCTCGCATCGATGCGGAGCTGCGCAAGAAGCTCGGTATCAAGGCGAGTGAGGATGTAGAGATTCCTGCCGTGCCCACCAATGGAGCTGCAAGTGCAACCGAAGCGGTGAAGCCGAAGCGGAGCAGTTAGAAGAAGCAGTTAACAGGGAACAGTTAACTGCGAACAGTTGGTGGACACGATAGGCCCGGGTGAAAGCCCGGGCCTATCTGCGTGCTACAAATCCGACTTCTTACCGGAAGCAGGGGCAGAAGCAGACCTCTCGCTACGCTGGCGGTTCCTCTCATACTTCGCCCTTTTCGAGTTCAGTGAAGGCCATTTTCTTTGGAGAAATGGCCTGGGGACCCACATTTCATCTAACACCTTGAGAGAAACGGCCACACGCTCCGGTCGACATGACAGGGTTGTGGGGGCATAAAGAAACAGCAGATCCCCTTCGGGGATGACAAAAAGAAAAACAAAAGCAGAAGCGAAAGCAGAGACAGAGACGGAGGAGGAGGGGGGAGATTGTAATGAGCAGGAGCGGTCGCGCTTTGCGCGATGCCCACTCATCGCAATAAGGCCGCGATGAATGGGGCACCCAGAGCCGCGGCTGTTCTTTGTTGTTGACGTCTCGCTGCACACTATTTTAGTCTAGGCCTGTTCAGGATAGGCCTATGACGATTTTGAAAAAAACTGAGCAGCGCGATCTCTTTCGAGGCGCGCTGGAGATGATGGTTCTTCGTTCGCTGCAGCGCGAGCCCATGCATGGATACGCGCTGGTGCAGCACATCAAGCAGCGATCCAACGAGCTTCTTCAGGTTGAAGAGGGTTCGCTTTACCCGGCGCTGCAGCGGTTGCTGAAGGAAGAGCTGGTGAAAGCCGAGTGGGAGATTTCAGCCTCCAATCGCAGGGTGCGGACCTACCGGATTACGCCTGCGGGCAAGAAGCATCTGGAGCATGAGATTTCCAGCTTCGAACGCATGCTCGAAGGAATCAGCCTGGTTCTTTCTCCATCGCAATCGTAAAGCGGTTTCCCCTCATGGAGGCAGTATGAAGTGGTTCCGGCAGCTCATCCATCGGCGTGAGATTTTCAGCGACCTTTCCGAAGAGATTCAGCAACATCTGAGCGAGAAGACCGAAGCCCTGATGGCGGCAGGGATGAGCCGCGAACAAGCGGAACATGCGGCTAAGCGTGAGTTCGGCAACGTGACCCGGCTGGAAGAGCGTGGCCGCGAAGCCTGGTTGTGGCCGTTGGCCGAAAAGCTGGGCAGAGATGTGAAGTTTGCTCTGCGCCAGCTCAGCAGAAACTACGGCTTCGCTCTGACCGCGATCCTGACACTGGCGCTCGGCATCGGTGCGACGACGGCGATCTTCAGCCTGGTAAACGCGGTGCTGCTGCGGCCGCTCTCGTTCCCTGAACAGGATCGCTTGATGTGGCTGAGCCAGCAGGACCACTCTTTGCCTGGTGTTGCGCCAGAAGCTCTGAGCTATCCGGATTACTTCGACTGGCGCGCACAGAACCACAGCTTCAGTGGAATCGCTTCCTACGCAGGGGGAGGCGTCACGTTGGATTCGAATAGCGGGGCGCAGCGACTTGAGGCGCAGATGGTTTCCTCCAACTTCTTCCAGGTGCTCGGCGCCAGGCCTATCCTGGGGCGGGATTTTCGCTGGGAAGAAGAAAAGCCCGGCAATCATGCCGCCATGCTGAGCTATCCGCTTTGGCAGTCGACTTTCGGAGGAGCCAGAGATATTGCCGGCAAAACGATCCGGATGGATGACAAGAGTTACACCATCGCCGGGGTGATGCCTCAGGGGTTCCAGTTTCCCTTGGGCGGACCGGCTCCGGAGTTGTGGATCTCCCTGGCAAGCGATGCGGAAGGCGCAACCCCAACAACGGGCCAGCGAGGCATGGACCTGCTGGGAGTGATTGGCCGCCTGAAAGATGGGGTAGCTCCGGAACAGGCCAAGGCGGACCTCAGTGTGATTGCCGGTAATCTGGCGCGGCAATATCCGGACAACAACAAGCAATACACTTCGGCTCTGGTGGAACCTGAACTGCGGCACATGACCGGCGACAATCGTCCGGCTCTGCAGATCCTGTTTGGCGCGGTGATGCTGGTGTTGATGATTGCGTGCACCAATGTGGCAGGCCTGCTGCTGGTGCGGGGTTCACGCCGCAGTGCCGAATTTGCGTTGCGTTCCGCGATTGGCGGGAGCCGTGCGGCGATCATCCGTCAATTGCTGGTGGAGTCCGTGACGCTGTCACTTTGTGGAGGCGTAGCCGGCATTGCGCTCGCATTCGTCCTTCTGCGCGGCATGGTGAGGCTGTTGCCGCAGAACATGCCACGCATGGAAGCAGCCAAGGTGGACGGGACCGTGCTGCTGTTTGTTGTGCTGGTCTCCGTGGTGACGGGATTGTTGTTTGGCATCCTTCCCGCTTGGCGGATCTCGCAACTGAGTCCGGAGCAGGCTTTACGCAATGGCTCACGCAGCGTAGCCGGAGCGCGGGGACAACACCGCGTACACAACGGTCTGGTGATCGCACAAACCGCGATCGGGCTGGTTTTGCTGGTGAGTTCAGGGTTACTGATGCGGAGCTTCATCAGAATTCTGAATGTCGACCCGGGCTTTGATTCAAGGCACGTGTTGACCGCCAGAATGCGAGTCTCGTTCGACAAGTTGAGCCACGATCAGCACCTCCAGTTTTATGACCAGTTAGTGGCGCGGATTTCCGCGTTGCCAGGCGTGCGATCAGCGTCGGCTGCATGGCCGCTCCCCATGAGTGACAACAATGCCAGCGTGACCTTTGCGATTGGAGGACGGCCGATGACAAAAGCCGACGAACCCAATGAAGCGATTGGTGTGGTCATGCCTGGATACTTCGAAACGATGCGGATACCGCTGATTTCCGGCCGCACGTTCGGAGAACAGGACACGACTGCCGCTCCGCCGGTGGTCATCATCAACCAAGCCTTTGCGCGCAAATATTTCCCGCACACCGATCCCCTTGGTCAACACATTCGCGCGGAGATGGGGGATGACGTTGTCGAACATCCGATGCGGCAAGTGGTGGGTGTGGTCGGCGATGTGAAACGCAAAGGCTTAACCGTGGCTTCAGGTCCTCAATATTTCGTGCCCTTTTCGCAGGCTCTGATCACAAACCCTTATCTGGTGGTTCGCACAGCCGGCGATCCGGCGCTGATGCAAGGAGCCATCGAACAGACGGTTCATTCCCTGGATAAGAGCGTGCCGGTCTACCAGGTTGCGACGATGGAAGACTACGTTGCGAAATCCGCGGCGCAGGCTCGCTTCCAGACATTGCTGCTGACCTCGTTCGCGGGCATTGCGCTTATTCTTACGGCGATCGGTCTGTATGGCTTGCTGTCCTACATGGTGGGTCAGCGCACGCTGGAGATTGGATTGCGCATGGCCATGGGCGCGCAGCGAAGCGATGTACTGCGTATGGTTGTTCGCCGGGGCCTGATCTTGACGCTGCTGGGGGCGGGTGTGGGTCTTGGCCTGACTGCCATGGTGACGCGGCTGCTTTCCGGGATGCTGTATGGCGTGCGGCCATTCGATCCGATGACCTTTGCGGCGATGACGGGCTTGTTGCTGGCGGTTGGTGTGGCGGCGAGCAGTGTGCCTGCGTCCCGCGCTGCGCGGCTGGATCCGATGAAGACGCTGAGGGAGCAGTAGGAGAGCGAGGGTTTAGGGGATAGGGGATAGGGGTTAGGGTTTAGTTGTTGAGGTGTGCGGCTGCCTGACGTGTACATGCTTCCGCCATGCGCAGGCCGAGCGGTCGCGTGCTTTCGCACGCGATACCCCGCCCTTTGCGATAAGGCTGCAAGGACGGGCCACCCGGTTTCGTGGTGGACACCTGCGAGCGCGGGCATCCCCTCGGGAGTCGCGAGGGGTATTGCCCTCGTGATACTTTGGCCTGATTGTGGATATTGTGGGTTCCAGCAGTGCAAGTCGTCTGACCGATTCGCCGATAGCGACGTACCGGTTCGGACCCTTTCGCTTCGATCCCACCAATCGCCTTCTTTCCCGCGATGGCGACCCGATCGCGCTGGCTCCGCGAGCCTTCGATACGCTGCTGGTCCTGGTGGAACGTGCCGGGCAGCTTGTGACCAAAACGGAGCTTCTGGATATCGTGTGGGCCGACTCGTTTGTGGAAGAGTCGAACCTGACCGTGGCCATCTCCGCCCTGCGGCGTGCGCTGGGGGAAGACCCCTACCAGCGCAAGTACATTCAGACCGTGTCGGGGCATGGTTATCGCTTCATCTGCCCGGTGCTTACGGGAACGACAGCCGAGGCGGAAGCCTCCCATGTCGGCGAGGGAGTGAGCACGCCGTCGTCGCAGGCAGTTACTGAGCCCACCATCAGCAAGTCTGCGCACGCGCAGCCCGACACGGCATCGGCCGAGGCTTCACCGCAGGATGCGGAACCCGCCCGCGCGGATGCCGCCGGGGTAGAAAGAGCACCTTCACGTTTCGGACTCTGGATATGGGCTGCAGTTGCTGCGGTCGCCGTGATCGCCCTGGTTTCATGGCGTCTGTATGTACGCCATGCAGAGCGCTTTGAGATTCACACGCTGGCTGTGCTGCCAATTCGAGGGACTGGCGTTAACGACTACATGCTGCTGGGCATGACGGATGCGCTGATCGGCAAGGTGGGCACGATTGCGGTTGTGCGTCCGACGAGCTCGGTGCTGCGGTATTCGATTGCGCCTTCGGTTGACGCGCAGGCCGCGGGGCGTGAGCAAGGTGCGGACGCGGTAGTCGTCAGCCATCTCAGCCAGTCGGGGAACACCACGGAGATTCAGCTTGAACTGATTCGCACGTCGGATGGGAGGAGTTTGTGGAAGCACAACTATAAGGACCAGTCGGATCGCACCGCGCGCCTGCAGGAGACGATCGACGATGGACTGGTTACCGAACTGCGGAAGTTTGTCGCCGACCTGCCCGCGAAGGCAGCGCCGGCGGTACGGCCAAATGTGAACGATGCGGCCTATCAGCTCTATCTGCGTGGACGGTATTTCTGGAACCGGCGCACGGAAGACGGTCTCCATCACAGCATTGAGTGTTTCCGGCAGAGCATTGCGATTGCTCCGAACTATGCGCCGGCGTATGCGGGGCTGGCGGACTCGTACGCGCTGCTGGCGTCGTTTTCGGTTGAGTCCGGGCGCGCTGCGAACCCGGACGCGCGCGCGGCGGCGCTCAGCGCGATTCAGCTTGATCCGACGTTGGCGGAGCCGCATGCTTCGCTGGGCATGATCTATTTCTTTACCGACTGGAACGGACCTGCGGCGGAGCAGGAGTTCGCCAAGGCGATTGCGCTGAATCCGAATTATGCGACGGCGCATCATTGGTACGCGCTGGATCTGGCGGCGATGGGACGTTTCCCTGAGGCGCTGTACGAGATTCGTAAGGCACAGACGCTCGATCCGCTGTCGCTGATCATCAGCACCAACGTTGGCTGGATCAAATACCTCAATCATCAGAACCAGGACGCGATTGCGGATTATCGCAAGGTGCTGGAGCTGGATCCTTCGTTTGTGCGCGCCAGAACGCGTCTCGGCATTGCGGAGATACGCGGCGGCAATGCGCAGGCGGCGGTGAAGGATCTGGAAGAAGCGGAGAAGGCGTCGGGCGATCCGTATGTCAGCGGTCTGCTGGGCGAGGCGTTGGGGCAGAGCGGCCAGACGGCAGCGGCGGAACGTGTGCTGCGCGATCTGCAGGCGAAGTCGGCGTCGAAGTATGTGCCGCCCTTCAGCCTGGCATTGGTCGATCTTGGATTGAATAGGAAGAAGGATGCGATTACCGCGTTGAAGCAGGCGGTCGACGACAGGTCGACTTCCATGGTTTACGCGAAGATCGATCCGTCGTTGGATGCGTTGCGTAATGACCCGGAATTCGCGGGCGTTATTGCGGGGATGAACTTTTAGGGGACTCTTTAGAGAGCCGACCTCAGTAAGAAACAAGCATTGCACGCATGCAGGATGCGTCGTGAGGCACGGACCGGAAGGGCCTGGTTTCAACCAGGCCGTAGACGGAGGGGCGAAAAGCTCTTCCACGCTGCCGCAGGCTGGAGTGAAGCCCGCAGGGCGTAACGATGGAATTGCTTTAATGGATGTGTGACGCTGCAATTTAGTCAGAATGCACAGGTGCGGTTCGTGTGGGCGTCTCCTGCGAGTTTCGATGGATGATTCTTTGTGAGGCAGGCGATCTCTGGTTGCGAGTGGAGCTTGTGCCGAATCAGGCATCCGTGAAAGGCAATTCAGTCGCTGCGCCCTGCGGGCTTCACTCCGGCCTGCGGCAGCGTGGAAAAGACGGATATCGTCGCGGCTCTTTCGGCCTGGTTGAAACCAGGCCCTTCCGGTTTGTGGCCCCGCTCAACGAGCTGAATGCTTTTTGGCGCAAATCGCTTCATCTTCTTCGAACCCTATGTTCACTCCGACTTACTTTGCCATAGATTTGCCTGCCGTCGGACACGAACCAACGTCGAAAATAGCCGACAATCCGCAGGGTGAGTTGAACATCTTGTCGCCGTCGTGTTCTACGCCTTCGACATCCCAGAGACGCTGCGTGATGCCGGGGTGACGGCTCTGCAGATAGCGGAAGTAGTTGTGGCCGCGGATGTAGCGGTAGGCTCCTTCGTCTTCGGCGGAGCATGTCTTGTCCAGCGCGGGGTGATCGGGATCGGTGTCCTTGGTGCCCAGCAGGTAGATCACGTCGCGCTTCATGAAGCGGTCTTCCAGTGCAGGGAAAGATGCGTCGCCCACGTAAGAAGGTGGCTGTTCGATGCCGTACTTCCAGTGGTTGTATTTGCCGAAGCAGCTTTTGGGCGGGATCCCGAAGGCGCCGTCTTCCAAAGGCCGCTCGGGTGAAAAGTAGAGATAGGACGAAGGATTCGCGACGATGTAGCGCGTCGCGATGCCCGCGCGTTTGAGCTGTTCAGGAGCTTTGCCGACGATGGCATAGCGTTCTACAACTTGCCCACCACCGGAGTGACCGGCGATGACGACGGTCTTCAAGTTGGGGAAAATTCTGCGATCGGCGAGATGATTCAGGATGGCGTCGATCGCGTCGAAGGAGGAGATCGCAGCGGGCGCGATGGCGTCTTCGCCGCCCATCCACGCCTCAGGCGCCCAGCGCAGGACCTCGGGGGCGAGGTGGAAAGCGTCGATGTCCTGCTGACCAAGAAACTGCGGCGTGATGAGCAGTGTGGACGCTTCTGCTTTGGCGTTGGACACGGCGGTGAGGCCGGAGCGGTTGTAGTCGTCCGCATTGCGGAGTTTGCCATGAAAGACCAGAAGCGCTCGTGTGACCTGGGGGAGAGGTTTGGCCCAGTTCATGGAAACGTACAGCGGAAGCACACCCGTCGCTTTTGCTTTGTCCACATGAATACGCGCAGGCGCAATCTCCTTGACCGCTGCGTTGGAGCTGCTGCGGTCGGTAGTGGCCTGTGCCCAGCCGGTCTGAAGGCATGCCGCCGCGAGAGCGATGGAGAAGGTAGCGCGCAGGACGGAGGAAACGTTGGGCATGATGGAAACCTACTGAATTGTCAGCGTAAACGGTATGGTCTGCGTTGTCGTGCTGCCGGAGCTGATGGTGACGGTGAAGGGATAGGTTCCCGTCGCCTGCTGGGTCGCGGTGGGACCACTGCCGCAGCCGGTGGTGAATGTAAACGCGGCTGCCGCCATGATCATCATCATGAGTCCATGGCGAAGAAGTTTGCGGCGGCGGCGCAGGCCCGTGAACAGGAACAGGCTGCCTAAGCTCAGCGATGCGGAAAGTATGGTCGTGCTCAGCAGATTATGTAGTGGGCCAGGTGTTGTCGCAGCACTTGCTCCTGAGTTCGAAACCAGAAGGGTCACTGTCTGGGGTCCGGTGAGTCCGGAGAGCGCCAGCGTGGATGGCGCGAAGGTGCAAGAGATTTTCGCCGGCAGACCCGAGCACGAGAAGTTAAGCGTGTCGGTGCGGCCTCCGGGGTTGATGGTGAAGAACGCCTGCGCTTCCTGGTAGCCGTGCGGGAAGGTCAGCGAGGTGGAACTTGCCGAGATGCCGAACGCAACGCCGACGGTGACTGTCAACGGCGCGGAGGTCACGGAAGAGAAGGCCGTGTCGCCGCCGTACACGGCGGTGATGGAGTCGGAGCCGACCGGCAACGCGGTCGTGGTGAGTGTCGCGATGCCACCGGAAAGCGCGGAGGAGCCGAGCGATGTGGCGCCGGAGTAGAAGGTTACCGTGCCGGTAGGCGTTCCAACCGTGGAGGTCAGCGTAGCAGTGAAGATGACGGAGTTGCCGCCGTAGGTGGAGGTGGAGCTTGCTGCCAAGGTGATGGTGGGTTTGGCGGGCGTTACGGTGAGCGTTCCGTTGACGAACGTGAATGTGTAGTTGGCGGCGGCCAGCGTTCCCTGGGTGATGGTGATGGGATACGTGCCCTGGGGCGAGTTCGTGGTGGCGGCGGTGGTTTCGTTGGGCGCGCCGGTGACGGCGGAAGCCTGGGTGTCGGAGTTGACGAAGCCGGTGATGGTGTAAGCGAAGGCGGGGTTCGCAGAGCCGAACTGCCGCGAGGTGCTGGTGGCGGTTACGGTCAATACAGAAGGATTCACCGTGATGGTGCTGGGGGCGGAGGTGCTGCCCGCATATCCGATGCCCGAGGGTGTGAAGACCGCGGTGATTGAAAGCGTGCCTGTAGGCAGAACGATGGAAGTGGACGCGATGCCGTTGGCGCCCACGGACGCCGAGCCGAGTGTGTTGCCTCCGCTGACGAAGGCGACTGTGCCGCTCGACGGCGTGGTGGCTGCGCCCTTCACCGTGGCGGTGAAGGTGATGGCGGTGCCGTAGGTGACGGTGCTCGCGCTGGTGGTGAAGGTGGTGGTGGTTGTCTCGGCAGTGTTGGTGCCGGTCAGCGTGAGGCCGGGAGCGTTTGCGGCGTTGCCGTTGAACGTGACGTTGTCGGTGAAAGTGGCCGCGACCGGCGTGGAGAACGCTGCCGAGACTGTGCACGTGGTTCCGGTGGCCAGATTGCCGGAGCATCCGCTGCCGCCTGAAGCCGCGACGGAGAAGTGGGTGGAATCCGAGTTGGTGATGAAGGTTGCCGCGGGAAGAAAGGCTGCGTTGCCGGAGGATGTCAGCGTGAAGGTTGTGCTGCCTGGGCTGGAACTGAAGGTGTACGAAGGTACAGCGCGGTTGAAGGAAAGCACACCCGGCTTGCCAGAGTCGGCAACGAACGCGTTGCCATTGCTATCCAGAATGACGGCTTGCGGTGTACTGAGCCCGGAGGCGACGGTGACGGTGCCTGTGGAAGTGGCAGGGTATTCCAGCAGCGAGGTTCCGGAGAACGCGAACAGATCGCCGGCGGCATCGACCACCACTCCGTTCGAGGCTATGGTGGCCACCGTGGTTTGAACGCCGGCAGGTGTCAGGCGCACGATGCGTGCGTTGCCGGTATCGGCCGCATAGATGTTGCCGGATGCGTCGACCGCGACACCCTGCGGTGCGCTAAGGCCGGTGAAGGGAAGTGTGTTGGTGGTGAGCACTCCGTTAGGCGCGACGGAAAGAATGTTGTTGGCGCCGGTATTCGCGATGAGGAGATCACCGTAGGTGTCCACCGCGAGTCCATGCGGTGCTTTGAGGCCGGTGATCAGTGTGGCTGCGGCCGCTCCGTTGGCGGGAAGCAGAGTGATGGTGTTGGCGGTGCTGTCACCAATGTAGATGTTGCCGGCTCCGTCGATGGCGACACCCGAGGGCGCTGTCATGCCGGAGATCAAGGTTGCGGCTGCGGTTCCGGTGTAGCGGATCAGCGATTTCGACGCGAGATCGGAAACCAGGATGCGACCGCTGCCGTCCACTGCGACTCCGCTGGGTTGCAGCGTGGAGCCGGTGGTGACTGCGACTGCTGGGTCGGAGTCAATGGTGGCTCCCAGGCCATTGCCGGAGAGAAACTCGCTGCCGAGTTGCCCGGATGCGGCGCTCAGGACAACCGCGCCGGGACGCAGGCCAGGCTTTGCAGGCGTGAAGGTGACGTTGGCGGTACAGGTGCCTCCGCTCACGACCGCGCCGGTGCAGGTATTGGCTCCGGACAGGGCGAACTCGCTGGTCGCTGCGCCAGCCTGCACGGTTGCCGCACCGGTGACGGTGGCGGCGCTGTTGAAGGTAAAGGCGATGGGCTGCGATGCGGATGTCGTGCCTGTAGCCGTAGCGGCAAAGGGCGAAGCGTAGCTGTACTTCTGCACGATGTTGTCGCTGGAGTCGCCGAAGTAGAGGTTGCCGGCAGTGTCGACGGCGACTGGCCCGCGTGGCGCGGTGAGTTTGGACTGCGTTGCGGGGCAGCCGTCGCCGAGCGCGTTGGTCGAGGTTGGACCAGTAGCCGCTCCGCAGGCCATTCCCGATGCCAGAGAAGATGCGGGTGAGGTTCCGACGATGGCGGTTAGTGTGCCGCTGGACGCGTAGACCTCGTAGATGACGGCCTTCGCAAAGTCGACGATGAAGAGATTGCCGGAAGCGTCGCCGGAGATGCCTTCCGCAGCGGTTCCCGCAGCAGACAGCGCAAGCTGGCTGGGCGTGATGCCGTTGGCGGTGGAACTGCCTGTCCCGGCGAAGGTGTAGATGTTGCCGAGTGTCAGCGTGCCGGTAAGCGTGAGTGGGTTGGCGATGCCGCCGTAAATGACACGAATACGTCCGTTGCCGCCATCGCCGATGAAGACATTCTGATTGGGATCGAGGTACACGGACCATGTCGTGTTTACGCCGGAAGCGTTGCCCAGCACGTTGTCGGTCGGTGTCGTGGTGAGGCAGGAGTTCGCGCTGGTGACGGAGCCGGTCTTGCCTTGTGCGGCGGAGACGCAGCCCGCGCCGGCAATGGTGTAGACGTAGCCTTTGGTTGGTGTGATCTTCTCGGCGGTGAGCAGGGCATTGGCGGCAGCTCCTCCGTTGTACAGCAGACGCACAGCGTTGTTGCCCTGATCGGCGATGTAGAGATCATCCGACGCGGAGACTGAGACGCCGGTGGGTGTGCGCAGCAGAGACACTAGTGCGGTTGCCGCCGTTGCAGAACCAAAGCCGATAGCCGCATCGCGATAGCCGGCGGCGAAGCCTACGACGGTGTACATGGCTCCATTGACCGGAGTGATGCCGGGGTTTTCCAGCGTGATGAGCTGCGCGGCGGCGGTGGAGGCAGCGCAGTTGACGCAGAAGACACGGACTCGGGAGTTGGTGTAGTCCACCATGAAGAGGTTGCCGTCGGCATCGGGCTGCACAGCACGTGCGCCGATAGGCGCTGAGGCGGCGGGGCAGCCGTCGCCGAGATTGTTGAGCGCAGAGGGTTGACCACTCGCCGCATAGTTGGCGCAGGCAAAGCCGCCGCCGGTATTGGTGGCTGTCAGTGTGGCAGGAGCGGTTCCCATGCCGGCGAGCGTGTAGATGTTGCCCACGACAGGCACGGGCGCGGGTGCGTTCTTCGTGGACGAGATCGCATAGCCGGAGTTCGCCGCGGTGATGGCGGCCGCGAGTTGGCTTCCGCCGGCGTAGACCACACGCACCAGGCGGTCGGTGTAGTCGCCGATATAGAGGTTGCCGAGCCTGTCCACCGAGACTCCCTGCACGGCCGTCAGTTGTGCCGTTGCAGGCGCGCAGCCATCGCCGTAGGAGACGCCCGACGTAGTGGGGATGCCGGTGGTGCAGGTGGTCGATCCCGCGCCGCCTACACCAGCGGCCACGGTTGCAATGGGATCGGGAACAGCCACCGGTGCGCTGACCTGCGCGAGCGCCGTAAAGGCTGAGAGGAATGCGATGGCGGCGGTGACTCTGCGTAGCGTGTTCGGGGTCATGGGTGCTCCTGCTGGTGGTGCGATGACGTGCCGTGAAACGAAAGCTGGGGATGAATGCCAGGTGCTAGAAATCCAGTTTCAGAGAAAGCTGGATGATGCGCGGATTCCCGGTGGTGTTGGTAATGACACCGTAGGTTGCCGCGGTATCGATGCCGGTGGCCGGGTTGTCAAAGTTCACGTAGTTGAAGGCGTTGAAGGCCTGCACGCGGAACAGAGCGTTGAAGCTGTCATGGATCTTCGTGCTCTTGTTCAGTGCGAGATCAACGTTGCGCTGGAAGGGGCCGCGCATGATGTTGCGTCCGGTGTTTCCGTACAGCGTGCCCGCGGTCACAAAGGCTGTCGTATCGAAGTAGGCGTTGATGCGGTCTTCGACGCGGCCATGTTTCACGGCGCTGGCGGCGGTGCGGCCTGGAGCATAGCTGGCGCGCGAAGTGTCGGTGCCGTAGAGTGTGGCTCCGCCGGTGTTGTCCATTTCAAAAGGCCGGCCGGATTGCGCGACCACGGTACCGGCGATCTGCCAACCGGAAGCAAGTTTCCCGATGTAGTGGAGGTGCGGATTGGGAATCGCGTAGAGAAAGCGCGCGGCGAAGTGGTGCGTGCGGTCGAAGTCGGAAGGCCCATAGGCCTGCGCAGGATTGGTCTGGTCACCCGAGATGTTGTTGAAGTTCGAACCGTCCGAAGTGCCCGAAGCTGTGTCCAGCGATCGTGAGTAGTTATAGGTTGCCACGATCTGCGTCTTGCCTTTCTTCAGCGAGAAGGTCGACTGCAACGAGTTGTAGTTCGAAGACGACGTGGTCTGCAGGAACAACAAGCCGGCGGGCAGGAAGCCCTGGTACGGAACGCGGTTCTGCACGTCGGCGGTCGTGGCGGTGGGTGTAAGGACAGCCTGATTGATCTCGGTTTCTACCGGCAGATGGCGGCCATTCGAGCCGACGTAGCCGATTTCGAGCGTGGAGATCTTGCCAAGCTGCGTCTGAATGTTGGCTCCGTACTGCTGGTAATACGGTGTGCGCAGCAGCGGATCGACGTCGTTCAGTGAGATCGGATTGCCACCCAGTGCTGAGGTTGCGGAGTAGAGAACCGGAAGCTGCGGGAACTGGCTAGGCAGGGGGAGCGTGGGGAAGGGATTGGCCAATGTTGCCTGCGCGTTGATCTGTGCGCCAGAGCCTCCCGTGGAGTTCTTGCCGTCGGCACGGACATAGTTGGGCAGGCCAAGCGACTCCAGCAGACCAAGCTGATTGGAGAGGCGGTCATAGTACAAGCCATAGCCCGCGCGGAAAACGACACGGGGGAAGATCAACGCCGAGATGCCGATACGCGGAGCGAAGTTCAGGTGGCCGACGTTGTCGGTAAGCGTGTTGGAAACCTTCGCAATGCCGCCCACCGGATTGCGCGCATTGCCTTCCTGCACGAAGCCGAGCGAAGTGCTGCCACCGGCAGGCGGCGCGACATAGCGGCGTGGATCGAAGCCGCCGTTGCGTCCGTAGAGATCGACGGGAAGACCGATGTATTCATAGCGCAGACCCGCGTTGATGGTGACCTTGGGTGTGGCTTTCCATGAATCCTGCGCGAAGCCGGAGAGATCGCGGATGCGGTCGTAGCGCTGGACCACGCCGGAGGCGATGGAAGTGGTGTAGAGATCGGAGAAGCCGGTGCCGTTCTGCACACCGTTCTCGCCCAGCAGGAAGTTCTGGAACGAGAGGATGTCGATCGAGCCGCGCATGCGGTTGTTGGAGAAGTAGTTGTCCTGGTAGCGGCGCATTTCCACGCCGAAGTTCATGCTGTGGTGTCCATGCAGGTAGGAAAGGTTGTCGAAGAGCTGCCATGTAGTGGAAGTGTCGGCCTGGTCGGCGTTGACTGAGTAGCCCAGGCGGAACTGGCCGGAGACGCTGATCTGCGGGAGGTCTGGGAAGACGCTGGAGTTGAAGCGCGACATACCGACGGAGGCGATCGGGATCTGATTTTCAAAGCCCGTGGTTCCCAGCAGGCGCGAGACGCCGAAGCGGAACTCATTCACCATGGCGGAGGAGACGATGTGCGTTTCCGCCATGGAGTAGATGCGTGACTTGAAAAGCTGCGTGGTGCCGAAGCCCGCGACGGCGAGCGTGCCGTTGGGGAATGAGTTGAACTGCGGCTGGTTCGCGACGATGGTGTGGAACGCCAGATGATCTTTCGCCGAGATCTGGTAGTCGGCTGAGCCGGTGTACTCATCTTCGTTGTAGCTGGCGGGCACGGAGATAACCGTGTTGACGCCGGTGGTGTTGGACAAGGTAGGCGTGGGGATCAGGTACTTGCCGTTGGGCAGCTTGTATTGCAGCAGGGCGAGCGCTACCGGCGAGATGTTGGAGCCGTTGGCGAGAATCGTCGGGCCGGAGTGGGATGTCTTGCCGAGCGTGGCTCCGTATGCGCCAAGAGCGGCGGCGGAGCGGTCATTGGTGATCTGCGGCAGCGAGAGATTGTTGGAACCGAAAATGCCGTTGATCTGGCGGGTGCCCTGGTAGGAGAAGAAGCCGAACACTTTCTTCTTCCAGAGTGGACCACCGAGCGTGGCTCCGAACTGGTTCTGCTTCAGCTTGGGGCGGGGAGCGCCGACATAGTTGAAGAAGAACATGTTGGCGTTCATGTCGTCGTTGCGGAAGAACTCATAGGCCGAGCCGTGCAGCCTGGACGTTCCCGAGCGTGTGATGACGGCGATGTTGGAACCGCCGGAGCGGCCGGTAAGCGCATCGAACAGCGCGGTCTGGACCTTGAATTCCTGAATGGCTTCCGTTGGCGGAATGACCGTGCCATTGGAAGCGAAGGCGTTGTTCGCGGCCGAGTTGACGTGGACGTTGATGGCGTCGATGCCGTCGATATAGATGGCATTGGAACCGGTGCGCGCTCCGTTGGAGGAGATGTTCTGCGTGCCGCGGCCGAGATTGGTTGCATCGTTGAGCGGCGCGCTGGCGCCGGGTGAAAGCGCGAGCAACTGGGTGAAATTGTTGGTGGCGAGCGGGAGGTCGCGAACGCTTTCACCTTCAATGACGCGGCCCTGTGCGGTGTCTTCGGTCTGCAGCAGCGGTTCTTCGGCAACGACTTCAACGGTGCCCGCGACGGTTGCAACGGAGAGCTTCGCGTTCACCGCGATGTGCTCGGTGACGTTCAGTGTGGCGTGCTGTACCTGGGTGGCGAAGCCGGACATTTCAAAGGTCACTTCGTAGTCGCCGGGAGCGAGGGAGGGAAAACTGTATTCGCCGCTGCCGTTCGTTTTGACATCGCGGATGACGCTGGTGGCGACGTTCCGGGCGATGACCTCAGCGCCGACCACGGAGGCTCCATGAGGATCCGTTACCGTGCCATCGAGAGTCCCGGTGGTCTGGGCGGCGAGCGGTAGACAGACGATGGCAGCAAGGGCCGCGGCGATGGAGATGCGGATGATGGAGCGAAAGCTGGTCATTGCGAAACCTCTGTGTAGCGAACAGTCATTATCGAACCAGTGGAGCGGAACGTTTCTCACGGCCGGCGAAGGTCATGAGGATAGCAATCAGAAAGACAGTCAGCGCGGTCAGGGCCATCGCGACCGAAAAGCTTCGGCCTTTGGCGAGTGTGGCCTCGATGAAGCCGATGCCGCCGGAAAGCAGCACGCCGAACTGATTGCCGAGGCCGGGCAGGGAACCGCGGACGGAGTCGGGGGAAACTTCCGCAACGTGCGCGGGTACGACTCCCCAGGCTCCCTGGACGAAGAACTGCATCAGCACGGCTCCGGCGACCAGCAGCGGCAGTGTGTGCGAAAACGCCCATAGCGGAATGGAGAGGATAGCGCCGATGAGAGCGAACTTCATGGTGCGGCGCCGTCCCAGGTGGTCGGAGATCCAGCCGATGGAAAGGCCGCCGACGATGGCTCCCACCATGGAGACGGCGGTGATCACGGCCTTCTCCTTGCCGTGGATTCCCCAGTCCTTTTCCAGGAAGGTGGGATACATGTCCTGGGTGCCGTGGGAGGACATGTGCATGGTCATCATGAAGACCGTGAAGTAGACGAACAGCTTCCAGTGCGAGGCAAGGGTGCGGAATATCTGGCCGAAACTTTCGCTGTGGTTCTGTTTCCAGGTTTCGGATTCCTTCACGTTGAGGCCGACGAAAAGCGCGGAGAGCAGCGCGGGCGCGGAGCCGAGATAGAAGAGTGGACGCCAGCCGAAGCGGTCGAACAGTGTGAAATACGCGAGGGCTGCCAGCAGGAAGCCGATGGCGTAACCCTGCTGGAGCAGGCCGGACAGGATTCCTCGGCGGCGTACCGGAACCTTTTCCATGGCGAGCGAGACGCCGACGCCCCACTGCCCGCCCATGACGACTCCGAACAGGGCGCGGATGAGGATGAAGCTGGTGAAGGTGTGGGCGAAGCCGGTGGCCAGCTCGATGGCGGAAAAGAGACAGAGGTTGACGATCAGGGGGAGCTTCCGTCCGTAGCGGTCGGAGAGGAATCCGAAGAGGAAGGCTCCCACGGGGCGGAGCGCCAGAGTGGCGGCCGCAGTAAGGGCCATTTCCGGGACCGAGCGTCCGAAGTCGCGGCCGATGGCGGTCAGGGCCAGCACGATCAGGAAGAAGTCGAAGGCGTCGAGCGTCCAGCCGGCCAGACCGGCGAGGAAGGCGGAGAGCCAGGGCTCCTCACGCGTCGCACGGGTTTGAGAACCCGGCTCGACGAGTGCAATGGGGGTGGGCTCATCTGACAGGACTGGGGTATCCGACAGCAATACGGCTCTCCTTGGAACGGACGCGGGTTAGTTGTAATGAAAACCGCGCGAATCGTAGGAGCGCCGAGCAAGGATTGTAATGACGATTTTCTTAAGAAAATCTAAATGGGGTAAGGAAAGGGGTTAGCTTTCGCTTGGAGCCCGTGGGCGAGTTAACAGCGAACAGTTAACAGCGAACGGAAATATCCGGCATTGGGCCGGGGCTGAAGCTGGAGAGCTCCGGCAACCACACAGAGGCAGTGGCCGCCTTCGCCCGGGATCTGAAACTGGCGCAACCCGCCGGCCTGCCCGATACGGTGCTGGTTGTGTCGGAGGCGATCGCGAAGCGCGCGGCGGCGCTGGGGGATAAAGAGTTGCAGGCGCAGGCGGAGCGCGCGCCGCGACGGTTGTGCAAGTGGGTAGGCTTAGAGCACCATCGAGAGATATCGTCTACGGCGAAGGCCGGTGATTCCGTAGCGAAACGGGATGCGGGCTACTTTCTCTCGATCTCCTGTTTCAGATGTTTGGCACAGGCTTCCGCCGTGCTCTGGTTACCGCGAGCCGAACTGCTCTTGTCGACGTTGTAGGCATAGACCAAGTCGCCAGTCTTCTCGTCTTTCACCGAGATGCTGGCTTGCGCGTGGGGCGCTGGGCTAACGAAGATGGTCTTCGCCCACCCTGCCTTCTCTTCTTTCGCGGATCCCGTAATGATGAAGTCGGCTTTGGTTTTGTCATCAACAATGCGCAGCGGAACCTGTTTCTTGATTAACGCGGCCGCCAGGAACGAATCAAAGCCATCCATTGGCTCGATGAATACGGCAGAACCGGCAGTCAGCTTCGCAGGCTGTGCCGGTGCGGGTGCGGCGGGTTTCTCAGCAGGTTTTTCGGTTTGAGCGAAAGCAGTCGCACAGAGGCACAGGAGAGCCGCGAGACTCAGCAGGCGAAAGGTTTTCATAGTGCCGCTAATCATACACGCGAACGACTTCTCGGTAGTGGCGGCATGTAGCGCTTTGAATAGACCGAAAACAACGAAGGTTCGTGGAGATCGCACGGATGTCCGGCATCAGCCCTCAACGGACGACACCGGGTTTTGCTCGAACACCGCTTTGCAGTAAACTGATGACACGGGGAGAGTTGGCAGAGCCCGGTTGAATGCACCTGACTCGAAATCAGACATAGTCGCAAGGCTATCGGGGGTTCGAATCCCTCACTCTCCGCCACAACCTTAGTCGAAACCCGCATCCACAGCGGCTCAGCGCAATGAGCCCTGTCGGTGCGGGTTTTGCTGTTTGCGGCAGGGTGGCGTGGGCTCGATGTTTGCAGGACGGGATCGCAGTCAGGCCTCCTCGATGTAACGGGAGGTCATGGAATGCGTGACGATTCGTTACACAGCATTACCTGATGTGGCGGCACACGGTCGTGGGGTGAGTTCTTCTGGAGATGCTCCAGAAAGGGACACAACATGACATCGAAAACTCTTCTGCATCGCTTCGCGCTTGGCTTCACTCTCATGCTCGGCATGACCGGCACCGTGCTGGCTCAATCAACCAACGGCAGCATTCATGGAACGGTGCTTGATCCCTCGGGCGCGCTGATTCAGCAGGCCCAGGTGACCATCTCCGGCGCTAACGGATTTTCGCGCACCATCCATAGCGGTGACAGCGGCGCTTTCGAGGTAACGGATCTTGCTCCGGGCAGCTACTCCATCAGCGTCGACGCCACTGGCTTCACGCCGGCGCTCGAGGGCGATGTGCGGGTAGTGAGTGACGAGGCGACACAGGAAAACATCAAGCTGGGCATCTCGGTGAATCAGGAGATTGAAGTCCTGGCCGACGCGGTCTAAACAGGCGTTGGGAAGCTTTAGGAGGCGCTGGGTCCGGTCAATAGATAGATGTCCATGATCCAACCGTTGGCCTCGCGGGCTTCGCTGCGCACGCGCTCGATGGTTTCGGCTACATCGCGCAAGCGGCCGGAGAGCAGGATCTGTTTATCCGTGCCGAGATACGCGCCCCAGTAGATGACGGTGTCCTGGTCAGCGAAAGTCTTGAAACTGTTATTGGCATCCAGCATGACGACAGTGTTTGCGGCGTCTTGCGGGAGGCCTCCGGCGGCGAGGTTGCGTCCGGTGGTGATGGCGACAGATTCTCCGATTTCGTGGAGAACGATCCTGTGCGCGGCGGCCAGGGCCTGCACGCTGGTGATGCCGGGGATCACTTCGTAGTCGAAGTCCACGCGCTTGCGTTCGAGGATGCGATCGATGATGCGCAGGGTGCTGTCGTAGAGGGAAGGGTCTCCCCAGACGAGGATGGCTCCGATGCTGTTGTCGCCGAGCTCGCGTTGGAGGAGTTCTTCGTAGAGGATGGCTCGTTGTTCGTGCCAGGCTTCGACACGTGCCGTGTAGGGCGTGACGGCGGGGTCGCGTTGCGGGTCGGTGACTTCGACCGTGCGGTAGGTCGGGTGTTCGATGTAGCGGTCGCAGATTTCGCGGCGCAGGGCGACAAGATCGTCCTTCTCTTCGCCCTTGTTGAGGAAGAAGAAGACCTCCACGGTGTTCATGGCTCGGATGGCCTGTATCGTGATGTGTTCCGGATTGCCGGCTCCGATGCCGATGATGAAGAGCTTTCTCATGTGTGCTTCTTCATTGTTACCTGAGGGAGAGGTGGGTTGGCAGGAGGTCTGTTTGATGTGGCCAAGGATGAATCATGAGGCAGGGATCGGAAGGGCCTGGTTTCAACCAGGCCGCAACGGGCACGGATGACGCGGCTTCCACGCTGCCGCAGGCCGGAGTGGAGCCCGCAGGGCGTAACGACTGAATTGCAGTTCACGGCTGCTGAATGCGTTAAGGGTTTCGTGGGGAACCACGGACCGAAGACCCTCGTTTCCGAATCAGATGTCAGGTTTCCTGCGGACCTTGTTGTAGCCTCAGGCATTCGCGAAAAGCAATCCAGTCGTTACGCCCTGCGGGCTTCACTCCGGCCTGCGGCAGCAAGGAGGAAGGTTCGCGCCTTTGGCTTTCGGCCTGGTTGAAACCAGGCCCTTCCGGTTCTTCGTTTTCGGATACAACCTGCACGCTTTCTGGCCACTGCAAATTAGCGAACAAGCTGCGCAAACTGTGCGAGCACTTCGTCCACGGTTTCGCAGGGTGTGATCGTGTGTTTGTGGGGGCGCTGGATCATCACGACGGGAAGGCGGAGTGCGCGGGCGGCTTCGACTTTGCCGTAGGTGGCGAGGCCTCCGCTGTTTTTAGAGACGATGCAGTCGATGTGGTGTTCACGCAGCAGGGCGAGTTCGTCTTCCAGAGCGAATGGGCCTCGGGCGAGGATCAGTGTGTATTGCGGCGGAAGCGGGGCTTCGGGCGCTTCGATGGAGCGGATGAGGAACCAGGGATTGTTGCGTTCGGAGAAGGCGCTGACTTCCTGGCGTCCGATGGAAAGAAAGACTCGGGCATAGTGCTGGTTCACGAAGGAGGCTGCGGTCGCGAAGTCGGGGACCTCGTGCCATTGATCGCCTTCGAGCTTTTTCCATGATGGTCGTGTGAGGGCGAGGAGAGGAATGCCCGTGCGATTGCAGGCGGTTTCTGCGTTGCGGCTGATGGTGGCGGCGAAGGGATGGGTTGCGTCGATGACGGCGGCGATGTTCTCCGCAATGAGAAACGCGGCCAGCGCATCGAGTCCACCGAAGCCTCCGATACGGACAGGGCCTTCAGGCAGCTTAGGTGAGGCGACTCGTCCAGCGAGTGAGGAAAGGATGCTGAGGTCGGTGCGATGGGCGAGACGCGCGGCGAGCGTAACTCCTTCGGACGTTCCGCCGAGGATCAGGATGCGTGGCGGTTGTGTAGATGATTCATTCATAGAGGCGGCTAAGCGTGTGACTTAAGGAAAGACGGGTTGTGTTCGATGCCCCTCCCGGTTCAGTTCTCCGAAATACAGCGTTCGAGGCCAGTCCTATGCATTGGTTGCTGGTTATATGTCGGGCCTTCAGCCCTCTGTCCTGATCCTACGATTTTCATGGGGCGTTGCCCCATGCTGGTATATGTCGCGCCGTTGGCGCTAGGATCTGTGTCGCGTCTGGCCTTTGTGTGCACAATGACGCTCCGTGTTTTCAACACCGGTCACTCCGAGGTGGATTCGCGGTCGCGGCCGGCTGAATACAGGAAGCTTTCTCCGAAGGACGGATCGCCCAGCGAGCGGCCAACCAGGATGAGCGTGTTGCGGTCGATGCCGGAGTCCGCGACCAGATCTTCGATGGTTCCAAGGGTGCCGCGCAGAATCTTCTGGTCGGGCCAACTGGCTCGGTAGACGGCGGCGACAGGGCATTCAGCCCCATAGAGCGGGATCAACTCCGAAGTGACGATGTCGAGGTTGGTGATGGAAAGATGAATCGCCATCGTCGCGCCGGATTGCCCCAGCGTGGCGAGGTCTTCGCCGGGCGGCATGGGCGTGGAGCGCGTAGAAGTACGGGTGAGGATTAGGGTTTGCGCGATGTGGGGAAGGGTGAGCTCCTGGCCCAGGGCCGCGGCTGCGGCGGCAAAGGAAGGCACGCCGGGTGTGATGTCGTAGGGAATACCGAGCTCTTTCAGGCGGCGGATCTGTTCGGCCATCGTGCTCCAGACCGAAAGGTCTCCGGAGTGGAGGCGGGCGACGTCGAGGTTGTCGCGATGAGCTTCTGCCAGGACGGCGATGATGTCGTCCAGCGCCATCTCCGCGGAGTCGATGATGCGGGCATCGGCGGGTGCGTGTCCGAGCACTTCTTTGGGCACCAGCGAACCGGCGTAAAGACAGATAGGCGAGCGCGCGATGAGGTCGCGTCCGCGCAGCGTGAGCAGGTCGGCGGCTCCGGGGCCGGCGCCGATGAAATGAACGGTCATGACAGCACCGCCATCGCGCATGTGCAGCCGTTGCCGGTACGGCGCGGCAGTGCGAGGCGCGCTCCGGAGCCTAACGCTGCGAGGGCAGCAGCCTCGGCAACGCTGGGCGTGCCGGTCTTTTCTTCAGCGAGTGCGGAGTGGTGGGTTACACCTTCTACCTGCGCGAGGACGTTTGCTGGGAAGAGCGTCAATCGTAGTCCTAACTTTGTGGCGACTGCTTCGGCAAGCGTGGCGCACCGTTCGATAGTTCCAAGAACCAAATCGGGCGTTCCAAGAACCGAACCGGGGGCCCCGGGAACCGAGTCCGGAGCGACCTCGCTCTGGTCAAGCTCTGCAACGCAGCTTTCGATCAAGCGGATTGCGCCTTCCAGCGTTGCGCTGGAAGAACAGCCCAACCCTATGGCGAAACGCTGACTCATGGTTTCACAACTGCCCACTGCGTGATGGGCATCACCGGACGCCAGCCAAGCTCGTTGCCTACGGCCTCGGCGCGGGCGATCTCGATGCGCACAAGGTCGCCCCCGAATTCCTGTTGCAGCGCCACAAGACGGGCTTCACTGCTGAGGGTGACGGCGTTGACTACGAGGTGGCCTCCGCTCGGTAGCGCGGTCCAACAGCTTTCGAAAAGGTTCTCGTGGCTGAGGCCTCCGCCGATGAAGATGGCATCGGGTTGGCGATTGCCGCCGAAACTTTCGGGTGCTGCGCCAAGAATGACCCGGAGGCCGGGTGTGCCGAGTTTCTTTGCATTGGCGGCAATATTTTGCGCCCTGTCTTCACGGGCTTCGAACGCGGTGCAGGCGCAGGAAGGATGGGAGCGCATCCACTCAATGCCGATGGTGCCGGTGCCCGCGCCAACATCCCATAGATGTTGGCCGGGCAATGGAGCGAGACGCGCGAGTGTGATCGCGCGCACTTCGCGCTTGGTGAGCTGGCCGTCGGTTTCGAAGGCGTCTTCAGTCAGGCCGGGGATGAGCGGCAGTGGCCGTGCGCCGGGGTCTGCGACGCAGTGAACTGCAATCGCATTGAGGTCACCACAGCGATCCTGAGGCCATGAGCGAGCTTCTGCTTCGTGATGCTTTTCCGCCGGCCCGCCGAGACTTTCGAAGACCTCGAAACGGCTTGCTCCATAACCGCTGGACACCAGCATGCGTGCGACGGCTCCCGGTGTCGTTCCATCTTCGGAATAGATCATCAGCCGTTGTCCGGGACGAAGATGGCGGTTGAGTTCTTCTATAGGGCGGTTGACCAGCGAGACCAGCGGCGTTTCCGCGGTAGGCCAGCCCATGCGTGCGCAGGCGAGTGAGAAGGCGGAGACCCCCGGAATCACCCGGTACTCGCTGCGATCCAGGCTGCGTGTCAGCGGAACGCCAACGCCATAAAGCATGGGATCGCCGCTGGCCAGAACGACCACGCTGCTGCGGCCCCGGTGCACTGTCAGGATTTCCTTGACGGCAGGCGCCAGGGGGCTTGGCCATGGGATAGACCTCGCGGCCGTAGAGGGAATGAAGGCAAGATGGCGTGCACCGCCGTACAGAATTTTGGCGGAGTCGATCGCTTGCCTGGCACTAGGCGTGAGACCTTCCCAGCCGTCTTCACCGATGCCGACGATCGTCAGCCATGGCTGCGTGTTGTCGATGGGCGAGTTCGAGGAAGACATGAGATCAGGCTCCATACGTGCGGGGTGTGTAGATCACCTCGCGCCCCTCGGTGAGTGCGAGCTTGCGTGTGGTGGAGGAGCCGACCAGTACCAGCGTCTGCATGTCGACCTGCGCCGCGTCGAAGCTGCCGAGATCGGTGAGCGTGATGCGCTCGTCAGATCGGCCGACTGCACGGGCAAGCACTACTGGAGTCTCCGGTGCGCGGTACTGCGCGAGGATGGTGCGGGCTTCTTCAAGTTGCCATGTGCGTTCGGACGAAACCGGGTTGTAGATGGCGATGGCGAAGTCCGCGGAAGCGGCCGCGCGCAGGCGTTCGACGACGATCTCCCACGGTTTGAGCCGGTCGGAGAGTGAGAGCACGCAAAAGTCGTGGCCCAACGGAGCGCCGACTCGCGAAGCCACGGCCTGCATAGCGGAAAGGCCGGGCAGGATGCGAATATCCAGCGCGCGCCAGGTTGCAGGGCCTTGTTCGACGGCTTCCAGTACAGCGGAAGCCATGGCGAAGATGCCGGGATCGCCCGAGGAGACTACACATACGCGGCGGCCTGCTTCAGCCAGGGCCAGCGCGTGTCGCGCGCGGTCGGCTTCGACTTTATTGTCGGAGCCGTGGCGCGTCTGTTCGTGGCGCACAGGCACCCGATCGAGATAGGTGTGGTAGCCGACGAGGTCGGTGGCTTCCGCAAGAGCCTGCGAGGTTTCAGGCGTGATCCAGTTGGCGGCGCCGGGGCCGAGGCCGATGACGGTGACCCGTCCAGGTCCAGCGGCTGGTGATTCTGTGGGCGTATCCCATGAGTCGGGAATCAGAACCAGCGAGAAGTAGGCGACATTCAGCGGGTTTACTTCAGTGAACTTCTGAATCTGTTCGTTGGCCATCGTCGCACGCTGAATGAAGAGAGCTTTTTCGATGAGACCGGCGCGGGTGAGCGCGCTCTTGACCTTGGCGAAGTTTCGGCCGAGCTTGAGGATGGCGAAGGCGCTGTGCGAGTTCAGACGCTCGGCGAGCTCGTCTTCGGATAGCGTTGCGGGCAGGATCACGAGCTCGGTGTTTCTGCGTACCAGTGGTGTGGCCAGACGCGCTGCCGCGCCCATGATGGAAGCGACGCCGGGGATGACCTCCGTCGTGAAACGGTGGGCTAGCCGGTCGTGCAGATACATGTACGAGCCGTAGAAGAACGGGTCGCCTTCACAAAGGATAGCGACGTCGCGGCCTGCATCGAGATGCACGGCGATCTCGACGGCCGTGTCGTCATAGAAGGCGGACATCGCGCCTTCATACCCACCAGGGTGATCGGTGAGCTCGGTGGTGACGGGATAGATCATGGGCAGCTCGATGTGATCGCTGCGAATCTCGCCGGCGGCGATGGAGCGCGCGTTGCTCTGGCCGTGACGTGCTGCAGGGTACGCGACGACATGCGCCGCATGGATAGCGCGCACCGCTTTGAGCGTCATCAGTTCGGGATCGCCTGGACCGAGGCCTACGCCGAAGAGGCGGCCAGTGAGTGCTTCTGTCTTGCCGGCCTCGATCATTCCGTTTCGCTCGCAAGTGCGTTGACCGCGGCTGCGGCAATGGCGCTGCCGCCACGGCGTCCACGAACGGTGATGTACGGAATGCCAAGCGGGCTGGCGATCAGCGCTTCTTTCGATTCCGCTGCGCCGACAAAACCGACGGGCATGCCGAGGATGAGTGCTGGACGCGGCGAAGGTTCTTCCAGAATTTCAAGCAGACGGAACAAGGCGGTGGGCGCGTTGCCGATGACGACTACCGAGCCTTCGAGCTTGTCGCGCCATAACTCGACCGCAGCCGCGCTACGGGTGGTGCCGAGTTCCTGCGCGAGTTCGGCTGTCCTGAGGTCGGCGAGTGTGCAGAGGACTTCATTGCGGCTGGGTAGCCGTGAGCGTGTGACGCCATTGGCGACCATGTTCGCGTCGCATAGGATGGGCGCGCCCGCGCGAAGTGCTTCCATGCCGGCTTCGGCGGCGCCTTCGGAGGCGGCGACGAATTGCGGGAGGTCGGTCATGCCGCAGGCATGGATCATGCGCACGACGGTGCGCGCGAGATGCGGAGGGAAGGCGGAGAGGTCGGCTTCCGCGCGGATGATGGAGAAAGACTCGCGGTAAATGGCCGCCGCGTCCTTGACGTAGGGCATGGTCATGGGTGGACCTCTTCAGCCATGACCGCGCGGCACGCGGTAACGGCGTCGATGGCAGAAGCGGACGAGTGCAATTCAGCCCGTGCGATGCCGTGCAGTTTCAGCGTATAGCCCGTGCCGGTGGCGATGAGTTCGGCGGTGGCTCCGTTGCGCATGGCACATTGCTTGTCGCAGCCGGAGATATTGACGCTCCATCCGGGTTGCGTGGGGCGGCCTGCAAGCTGTGTGGCGAGTGCGACGGCATCGGCGCGAACGTCGGCGAGTGAGGCATCGCAGCCGGTGATGCCCGCGCAGCCGGCGAGACCACGGTAGCCGTCGTTGGCGTCAAGAAAAACGCCCGCTTCGCGAAGCTGTGCGGTGACGCGGCCTGTTGCATCTTCAGGGATATTACCCAGTACGATCCCGCGCCAGGGTGCGAGGCGGAGATCGATGTTGCAATCAGCGGCGATGGCTGCGAGGCGGTGTGCTTGCAGGGCGGCCATGCGGCCAAGGTGGGTCGACGGTGCGATGGCGGCGAAGCCGGGAACTTTTGTAGAGAGAATGCCGATGGGAGTTTCGGCCTCGACTGCGCGATCGGCTTCGGGTAAGGAAAAGCTGGGGCAAGGGAAGGGCATGCTCTGGAGCATGCGGGCGATAGCTTCGGGCACTGCGGCGATTCGTCTCCCTCTTGCGGGTAGTTCCAACTCTTTGGCGACGCGCAAACAGACACGAGCCGCTTCAAGGATACAGTCAACGGCCTGCTCCATTGTCACGCGAATGTAAGTGGGCGTTCCGCCAATGATGAGCGCGAAACATACGCCTTCCTCGCAGGGGAGTGCGCGCAGGGTGAGATCGTCAGTCTCGCGGCAGAACCAGCGGCCTCCGCCATCGAGCGCCATGCTGAACTTCGGCGGCATTGCTGCTAGAGCGGGATCGGCCATGAGACGTGCGTCGAGTTCCCGGACCAGCGGACGTGTGTCGATGAGCTCAGTGCGGTCGAGCCCGGCGAACGGGCTGGCGATGATGTTGCGCACTCGTTCATGCGTGCGTGAAGGCAGCAGGCCGGCGGTGGTGAGTTCTGCGACGATGCGCGGCAAGTCTTCTGAAGCGATCCCGCGAAGTTGGATGTTGGCGCGGGAGGTGATTTCAATTTCGCCGGTGGAGACGCTTGCGATGGCGTGCAGTTGGTTCGGCGCGAGCTGGCCTCCGGGCACCCGGACGCGCATCAGCAGTCCGTCTTTGGCGGGCACTGCGTGAAGGATTCCGGGACAGAAGTGTTCGCCTGTGCGCATGCTCAGTTCAAGTCTAGTGGGATTTGCGAGAGAACAGAGAACAGAGATCAGAGAACAGAGATCAGGTGTCGATTCCAGGTCGTGCCGTTGCTGTTGTTTTTCTGTTTGTCATCGTCTCCACCCCCATTCGGGCAATAGTCGCCCGATGGGAACCCTGCGGGGATGACAAAAAACAAAAGCCACATGTCCTGCTTTGTCGATCAACGGTCGGCTTTCGTGAGCCACAGTTCGTCACATTTCTGTCATGAAGGTGGTGCGAAAACCCACCCTTTTGGATGGGTTTTGCTTCTCGCGGCGGTGAGACAATGGGTTGATGATTACGTCGGAAGATCTCAACAAAATTCGAATCTTTGCCTGCCTCGACGAAGCCGACCGCCACAGGTTCGCGAGCAAAGCCGCAGAGCTCTACCTGCAGCCCGGTGACATGTTGATTCGCGAAGGCGAGACGCCGTACTTCTATGTGCTGCTGGAAGGCACCATGCAACTGAGCAAGGAGATTCAGGGCCGGTCGATGGATCTGAATCAGTACGAAGCCGGTGAGTTCTTTGGCGAAGTGCCGATCATGCTGGGAGTTTCCCACATGGCTTCGCTGCGGGCCGCGAAGTTCAGCCGGGTGGCGCGGTTTGAGCGGCAGCAGTTCCAGGAACTGATCCGGACCTCGGAGACCTGCAGCGGCATCATCCTGCAGACGATGAACGACCGCCTGCAGCGCGTGCAGCGTTACACGCTGGAAATGTCCTCGTCGCGCGTGTTGGTGGTGGGGTCGCAGTATGACGTGGACTGTCGCGAGATTCGCACATTCTTGTCCATGAATCGGATTTCCTATGAGTGGGTCGACCGCGAACGCGATCCGGAGCGGGTGCCGAATTGCATGCCCACGGACCTGAGCGGGCCTGCGGTCGTTGTCGACCGGACGTTCTGTGTCGGCCAGCCGCCCACGGTGCGCAAGGTGGCGGAGGCGTTGGGCATTCGCACCATGCCCCGTAAGGAAGACTATGACGTGTTGGTGGTCGGCGGTGGACCGGCGGGTCTGGCGGCGGCGGTGTATGGCGCGTCGGAAGGCCTGAGCGTGTTGCTGATTGAACGCGCAGCCGCGGGCGGACAGGCGGGCACATCGTCACGGATCGAAAATTACTTGGGCTTTCCCAGCGGTATTTCTGGTGACGATCTCAGCGAGCGCGCTCTGCGCCAGGCTGAACGTTTCGGAGCGGAGATGGTGCTGACGCGCGACGTCGAGAACATCGAGCCGATGAACACAGGCTATTGCGTGGAGTTGGATGGCGGCGATCGAGTGCGGTCGAAGACAGTAGTGATTGCGACCGGCGTTGCGTGGCGCAGACTGGAAGCGGAGAACATCGACCGCCTGTTGGGTCGCGGTGTGCTGTACGGCGCGGCGCGCACGGAGGCGCCGACGGTGATTGGCAAGGATGTGTTTATCGTGGGTGGCGGCAACTCCGCCGGCCAGGCCGCGATGTACTTTTCCAGCTACGCGAATTCGGTCACGATCCTGGTGCGCGGCGAAGGTTTGCACCTGACCATGTCGCAGTACCTGATCGCGCAACTCAAGTCGCGCCGCAACATCAAAATCGAGCCGTACACGAAGGTGGTTTCGGTGGTCGGCGACGATCACCTGGAGACCATTTGCACGACGACCAACGACGCGGAGCCGCGCACTCGAAAGGCGGATGCGTTGTTTGTGATGATCGGCGCGGATGCCAGTACGGACTGGCTGCCCAGGCAGTTGCAGCGCGACGAGCGTGGCTATATCTGTACGGGAAGAGACATCTCCGACCTGCCGGACTGGTCAGGCAAGCGCGTTCCATTCCTGCTGGAAACGAATATGCCCGGGCTGTTCTGCGCGGGCGACGTGCGGCACAACTCGATCAAGCGTGTGTCGAGTGGGGTGGGTGAAGGAAGCATGGCGATCGCGTTCATCCATCAGTACCTGGCGCTGAATCCCGTGGGGACGGAACAGGCGCTGGCATAGAAGCCGTTTTTGCGGGGCTGACCTTTTTGGAAAGCGATAGGCCCGGGTGGCCCATCCTTTCACGGTTTTGTGAAAGGGTGGGGTATCGTTTGCGGAGCAAACGACCGTTCTCTTCTAACTGGCAGTCAAGCTGACCGAAGCATCCCGACCCCACCCTTTGCGAAGAAGCTGGAAAGGATGGGCCACCCGATTTGTGGGTCTCCCTACGCCGTTGGGGGCCCGTCGACCCACGCGCCGTTGATCTTGTGCTTATTGATGTTTTCCATCATGCGAACGCGGGCGCGGCCTACCTGTGCCTGACAGGCGTCCGTGGGTGTGCCGTCTTTCGCCTGCAGATGGCAGGCGGACACGGCGAAGACCAGGTCGCTGGCTTCGCTCGCGATTTCCTGCTCGCGGTCGCTTTCAGCAAGGTTCTTCAGGTTGTCTTTCGCGGTCTTCAGAGACTGCAGTTGCGGCGCGAAAGAGGCGTCGTCGGCTTTGACGTCGATCATGCCCGCGTCGTCGATCACAGTTTCGGCAGCGGTGACGAAGGTGTTGCGCAGCTTCTGGGTTTTGGTAGGGAGGTTGTACTGGGACGGCAGCGCCAGCAGCAGGGCTGCGATCAGAAAGAATGCTGGGTTCATGGAGTTCACTCTCCCGGGCAGTGAGGGAAAAGAATAGAGAACAGCGATCAGATTCCAGGGAGCGCCTCGAACCTGATCGCTCGAAGGAGCCTGCTGTTAACTGTTCGCTGTTCCCTGTTAACTGTCTCTAAGTCGCTTTGCGTTGGAAGGCGGTCTTGCGGGCGACGTTGCCCTTCGCGTGGAAGGACTGTCCGGAGCCTGCTGCGGCGGGTTTTGCGCCGGCCTTGCTCTGAGCCATCTTCTCGCGCAGGGCCTGGAGCTTCTGCTCCTTGGGGCTGAGACCGGTTTTTCGGGGGGCGATTGGTTTTGGAGACGAATCGGTCATAGATAGCTATGTTCTCACGAGGATGCCGCTTAGGACAGTGACTCGGCGGGCGACCGTAAGGCGATGGAATCGTGCGAGTCGGCCGCCTGCCTGGCGGCGTTTCGCTTTGGGACGCACGGGGAAGGTGACCTCAGCGTGCGCGACAGGGCGGACGTTCGGGTGCTTGCCGTGGCAGAATATTTGCGTGACTTCCACCGTAATTTGGGACCAGACCGGGCTTGACGTCGTTGACCTTGCATCCAGCAGCATGCTGAAAGAAAGGCCGGCTCAGCCGCACGATGCGGCAGCCGAGGTTGCACGCATCCAGCGGGTTGCACACGTCTTCGTGGAAAAGCCCGAAGGCATTTTGCAGGAGCTGGCACAGGCCGCGGTGGAGTTGTGCGGAGCGGACAGCGCCGGGATCAGCCTGGAAATGCCCGAGCGCACGGCGGAAAAGTTCTACCACTGGGTAGCGGCCGCAGGCGCGTACTCGCCGTTCTTTGATGCGATTCTTCCCGAGTTTCCCAGCGCGTGCGGCCTATGCCTGCAGCGCGGTAGCGCGCAGTGGTTCCGTGTGGGCAAGAAGTTTTTCGACATCCTGGGCGTGGAAGCTCCGGAAGTGACGGACGGCCTGCTGCTGCCATGGCAGGTGGATGGGACTCGGGGAACCATCTTCATCATGGCCCACGGCCGTTCGGAGGCATTCGACGATGAACACGTCCGCATCATGAAGGTGCTGGCCGACTTCGCTGCGATGGGTGTGCGTCAGCAGAATCAGCAGAAGCGGATGATGGAGCAGGCCGCATCGGCGGCGGCAGCGGACATGGCCAACCGCCTGGCGCATCGCATCAACAATCCTCTGCAGAGTCTGACCAACGTGCTGTACCTCGCGGCGTCAGGACACCATGGCGAAGAAGCGAAACAGGTAGGAACGCAGTCGCTCGCGGATTTGCAGCGGTTGTCAGCGCTGGTCAAGGATCTGCTGGCGTTGCCGTACCGGTAGAGGGGGGAGGGTTCAGGGTTTAGGGTCCAGGGTTTAGGGGAATCGCAGAGGAGCGAAACCTCCTGATCAGGTCCATTCGAAGGAAGGCAATTCCGGTTTTGCCCACGTGAAAGAATGGGAGTGTGGCTGCGCAGGCAAATCCGGAAGCGTTGGGCGTGTATGTGTCCGTCCCGTTTTGCCGGGCGAAATGCAGCTTCTGCAACTTCGCATCCGGTGTTTCATCCCCGGCGGCGATTGAAAGCTATTTAGAGAAGCTTGCCGCAGAAATCGACCGTGCAGATGCCACGGCGTCGGGACTGGGCGCCAAACTCCCGCGTGTCGTGGATACGGTATACCTGGGCGGAGGAACGCCAAGCCTGCTTTCTCCCGAGCAACTGGATGCGGTCTTCGCGGCGTTGCGCCGGAACTTCGATGTGACATCCGATGCAGAGATCACGCTGGAAGCGGCTCCCGGACAGATTGGCGACTCACTTCTGCAGGCAGCGCTGCGGCTGGGCGTGAATCGTGTGAGCCTGGGCGTGCAGTCGTTTGTAGACCGTGAAAGCGCCGCGGTCGGACGGTCACATACGGGCGACGAGTGCATACGGGAGATTGCGCGGCTGCGTGCTGCGGGCGTCGGTGATGTCGGTGCGGATTTGATTGCGGGGCTGCCATATCAGACCGAGGCGAGTTGGCGCGAGTCGCTGGCGCGCGTTGCGGATGCGGGCTTGACCCATGTCAGTGTGTACATGCTGGAAGTGGATGAGGATTCGCGCCTGGGACGGGAGGTGCTGAGGGGCGGTCTGCGGCTGCATGCACCTAGGGTGCCGGGCGAGGAGTTGGTGGCGGAGCTCTATGAACAGGCGTGCGAGGAACTGCCGCGCCTGGGTTTTGCGCAGTACGAAATCTCCAACTTCGCCGCGGAAGGCTTTCAGTCCAGACACAATCGCAAGTACTGGGAGCGGGCGCCCTACCTCGGTTTCGGGCTCGATGCGCATTCCATGCTGCTGCGTAGGGGCGGTGCGGTGCGGTTCGCCACCGCGGATGAGTTGAACGCATATGACGGCTCACAGCCGGCGGAGATCACACCCGTGGGCGCGGTGGAAGGTCTGGAAGAGAGTGTCTTCCTGGGTCTCAGGCTTTGTGAGGGTGTCAGCGAAAGCCTTTTGAGCGGAGAGGCAGCCGACGCAGCACGTGAGCTGGTGCAGGGAGGTTTGATGTCGCTGGAAGGCGCACGCTGGCGGCTGACGTTGCGAGGAAGGCTTGTGTCGAACGAAGTGTTCAGCAGACTCCTGGAACAGGTGGCGGCATGACGGGAGAGACCTATGTCGGTTCCGTTGCCGATGACATTGAAATCCTGCGGCGGCTTCCTTTCGATTTGGCGGCGCAACTTGCGATACGGAACGGCTATGTGGCGCTCCGTGGTGGACTGCACGTGCGAGGAGCCTGTCTCGCTCCCGAATGGCACTCTCTCCGTTATGCCTGGGAAGGCCCGCACGCACTGCATCTGTTGTTTCCTGAAGTAAGGCCGAGCGATATACCCATAGCGGAAGATTGTTTTGGCGATCAGTTCCTGATTCGAGATGGCGAAGTCATCCAGCTCGCAGGTGAAACGGGAGACATCAAGCCGCTCGGGCTGAACTGGGAGCAATTTCTTCTGCGGGTTCAGGAGGATGCCGTCGAGTTTCTGGCTCTGCGTTCGTTCGAGCGCTATCTGGAGCAGGGCGGATCGCTTGAGCCCGAACAGTCGTTGTCCGTGTATCCACCTTTTGTTGCGGCAGAAGACAATGCGCGAACATTCAGACCCGTGGGAAGAGTGGGGCGCATTTCATTTCTCGCGGACTTTGCGGAGCAGATTCGAACGGTTCCGGACGGACAACGAGTAGGAATCGTTGTTAAGTAAAGATTGATTTCACTTCATTGGAGTAGATGGAACGAATGCAACAAGTGATTGATTTGCGCAGCGATACAGTGACCAAACCGACGGCGGCGATGCGAGCCGCAATGGCCAACGCCGAAGTGGGCGACGACGTGTATCTCGAAGACCCGACCGTGAACAAACTGGAAGCACGCGCAGCGGAGATCTTCGAGCGCGAAGCCGCGATCTTTGTACCGACCGGCACCATGGGCAACCAGATTGCCGTGCGTCTGCACACGGAGCATGGGCAGGAAGTGATCTGTGAATCGCGCTCCCATGTTCTGGACTGGGAAATGGCCATGGTGGCGGCGTTCTCCGGTTGTGTGCCGCGGACGGTCGTAGGTGACCGCGGCGTGATGACCTGGAGCGCTATCAAGGCGCAGATCGCGCCGAAGATTTATTACCGCGCCCCGACAGGTCTGGTGTGGATTGAAAACTCGCACAACATGGCTGGTGGTACGGTAACTCCTCTCGATGTGCTGGAAGAGGTTTGGGCCGGAGTTCGCGACGCGGGACTCAAGTCACATCTCGATGGTGCGCGTGTGTTCAATGCCTCGGTTGCGGCCGGCCTTGATGTGGCAACGCTGACTCGTGGCTTCGACACGGTGATGTTCTGTTTGTCGAAGGGGCTGGGGGCTCCGGTTGGTTCGATGCTGGTAGGTAGCCGTGCATCGATCGACCGCGCGCGTTCCTTCCGCAAGGCGTTGGGTGGAGGGATGCGCCAGGCCGGTGTATTGGCGGCGGCGGGCCTGATCGCGCTGGAGGAGATGCCAAAACGTTTGCATGAAGATCATGCCAATGCGCGTCTGCTGGCGGAGGCAGTTGCCGGGTGCAAAGGCGCGGAGATCGATATGAGCTCGGTGCAGACCAACATTGTGATCTTCGGTTTGCGCGATGGTGGGGATGCTCCGGTGTTTGTGAAGCGTTTGAAAGAGCGTGGGGTGGTTGGCAGCGCGATTGGACCGAATCACGTGCGTCTGGTGACGCACTATGACGTGAGCAGCGAAGAGTGTGAGACGTGCGCGGTGGCGTTGCGGGAGTTGTTGGGGTAGAGGGACGGCAGGCGTTGCCGTTGTTTTTGTTGTTGCTTTTCTTGTTGTCATCCCCGCAGGGGATCTGCTGTTTGCTTGTACCCCCACCACCCTGTCATCTCGACCGGAGCGCCGACGGTTTCGCTCAGGGTGCAGGGAGAGAGAGAATGCTCAAGCCGTTTTCCTCCAACGAAAACGGCCCTCGCCTATTTCGAGAAGGCGAAGTATGAGGGAAACCGCCAGCGTAGCCGAGAGATCTGCTGTCTGCTTGTGCTGCCACCACTCTGGGTGGAGCGGACGTGGTTAGCCCTATGCATGGGCAGGGGCGGAAGCAGGTCTCTCCGCTACGGCGCTTAAGCGCCTTCGGTCGAGATGACAGAGTTAAGGTGGAAAGGCCGGGACAGCAGATCCCCTGCGGGGATGACAACAAGAAAGGCAACGACAACAGCAACAGCAACGACAACAGCGGCTAGAGCGTTCCGGTAACACTGTGGTCTTCCAAACGGTGGAGAATGCCGTTTTCATTGGGAGAAAACGGCTTCAGCGCTATCTCTTCGGTCTACACCATTACAGGAACCGCTGTAACGGAACTCTTACTCAGCCTGCCAATGAATAAGGCGCGGCACCGCCGGGTAGTACAGGCCGAAGATAATCGGCTTGGGCTCTTCCGCGACTGCCTGCAACAGCTTGGCGTAGCGTGCGAGCTGTGGACCGTAGCGGGCGCGTTCTTCTTCGGCGAACCGTCCCGCGTTGCGTGCGCCCTGCTCGGTGGTTTTGAAGTCCACAATCCACAACGTGTCGTTACCGCTCGATTGTGGTGCAGTGCCCGCGAGAAAAGTGCGGTCGACGCGCAGTGTGGAGATATCGTCGCCGCCGAGCGTCAGCGCGGTTTCACTTCCGGCGCCAGGCTTGGGCGTCAGAATCCATCGACCGAAAGGGTCTTGCAGCGCGGCAGTCAGTAGCTTGAGTGCGCGTTCGGCTTCCCGAGTGCTGGTGGCTGCGGGAAGACCTTCGCCACGGAAGCTGGCGGTCAGGCGCGATCGCCATGTAGACATTTCGTCGAGCAGGGCGTCGGCAGCGGCGCCGCGATCCATGCGCTCAGCGAGAAGCTGCAGGTAGCGATGTACCACGTTGCCGAAAGCGCGTACGGCGAACCCGCCTTCAGGGCGTTGAAACGCGGGTTCCAGGGCAAGGGTTGTGGCGGCTGGATAAGGCAAGCGCCGCGCCTCCGCCTCTTGATAGCGCTGCGTGGGGTCGTAGTCGAGCGGCAGCCGATGTAACAGCGGTGGTTCACGGTCGCGGACAATGCTGAGTTCTTCAGGCGCGGTGTTGTCTAGCTCGTTCAAAGCCCCCGCTTCTGACGCGGCGTCTTCATGAGCCAGTGCGGTGGCGAACTGGCCTGCGAGACCGCTTGGTGGCACAGCCTGATGCTGTGCGAAGTGCACCTGCGCCACCGGCCAGAAGCTCTGCAGCAGCGTGTCGAAGGGCGGACGCACATCGCCTTTGGAGGAGCGCTCGCAGGCGGCGAAGAGATGCAGCGATTCTCGAGCACGCGTGCAGGCCACGTAGAGCAGGCGTTTGCGTTCGGACTTTTCGCGCGCCTGGATCATGGTTTTGATCCATTTGTAGAGGTCGGTGCCTTGCTCGCCTTTGCGCTGAATGGGCGCAAGGATCACGGACGCCGTCTCCGCGCTGTTGTCTTCCAACTCCAGCCAGTTGAGGAGTTCGGGAGTCGTGGCCTGGCCTCGACGTTCCAGCGATGGCACCAGCACAACATCCCACTCCAGCCCCTTGGCATTGTGAATGGTCATCAAGTCCACGGCGTCATCCAATGCCGCCGCCTCGGCGTAAAGGCGGCTGAGTTGTGCGTGAAGAACACGAAGATCCATGCGGCTGCCCGGCTCCTGTGCGTCGCGAAGCAGCGTCAGATAGCGACGTGCATTGGCGACCTCCTCGGGGCGCAGGATGGCGTCGCCACCCAGGGAAAGCCAGGTGCGTTCGACGAGGACCGCGAGGTCTTCTCGTCCAGAGGCCGCCTGTGCCGCCAACAGCACTGGCATAGCACGCGCAAGCAGCGCCTGGGCCTCAAGACTGAGAAGCGTGGAGCGATCACGCACAAGCGCGGTCACAGTCGCGGCGCGAGCCGTTTCCGTTGTCATTACCGCACCTTCGCCGGTCAGCGCGATCAGGTCGGCGAGACCCAGCCCGCACCATGGCGCATGCAGGACGGCGAGCCATGCGGCGCGGTCGGCGGGATGCAGCAGCGCGCGCGTCAGGGCAAGTAGGTCGAGCACTTCCTGGCGCTCGCCGAGCGATTCGACCTTCACCGCGCGGAAAGGAATTGGCTCCCGGCCACCTTCCGTACTTTGAAACTCAGCCACCGCCGGCGCAAGGTGCCGACGTGCGCGAGCCAGCACCGCGATCCGCCACGGCTCGGTGCGATTCGCCGGAAGAGGCTTGCTGCGCCATTCCTCTACAACCGCGCGGATGGTGCGGGCTTCAGCCTGGGCCTGTTGCTGTTTGGGAGAACGCGTGCTGCCGGGCTGTTGGCCGGGTTGGGGTTTGTCGAGTACCGCCGTATGCCAGACAGTGCTTTCGCTACCTGCGGGTGTTCTCACTGCGTGCGCGGCGACGAAGGGGACGTCTCCGTTGTCGGGTGCTGCCCGCAGTTGCGCGGGCGTGGGGAAGATTCGTTCGAAGCCGTGGTTGAAGTCTTCAATCAGTGCCGGCTGCGAACGGAAGTTGGCGGTAAGGCGCAGTGCGCGCAGCGGGACATCGCCCAGGCGGCCGGTCTCCATGGTGCGCAGAAAGCGTTCGACCCTTGCCTGGCGAAACAGATAGATCGACTGTTTGGGGTCGCCGACCAGGAAGAGTGTCTGGCTGCCTCCATCCCAGGAGCGCGTGAGTAATTCCAGCAGACGGTACTGCGCAGACGAGGTGTCCTGCATTTCGTCCACCAGCAGATGCCGCAGCGTGGCGCCTGCGGAAGCCGCCAGATCGGCCGCGCCGGATTCCGTCTGCAGCGCTTCGCGCGCCGCCAAGGCAAGCTCCGCGAAGTCGCACTCACCTCGTTCGGCGAACAGGACCTTCAGTTCGGCGAGCGCGTGGAGCAGAAGACGAAAGAGCGCTTTCGCCACGTGCCACTGATCATCCGGATAGTGCGCCGAGGGAAGTGAGCGGACGCTGTGCAGCGTTTCGCGAAGGTCGTCATTCTGCGCAAGCGTGGCGATCAGCGTCTCAAGATGTTGTTTATCCGAAGCTGGAGCTTTGAAGCCGAGATGATTGACTGCAAAACCTTTGCGCCATGAACCATCACCGGTCAGCAGTAGATGAATCAGCGCGGTCCAGTGGTCGAGATGGTCGGCGCGTGCTTCGGGCGGAACGTGCCGGTTGGAACAGAGAGCAATAGGAGAGTCGGCGCCTTTATAGCCCGGCTCGATGCTGAGGCGCTCAGCCAGGAGAGTCAGTTCGTTGAGCAGGGGCCGAGACAATGCGTTCAACGAACGCGTCAGCGCGGCGCAAATGATGCCCTCGAGTGAAGCTTCCAGGCGGGGGCGGACGATGGTCTCAAGCGCTTCGTCGTCCAGGGATTCGCGGTCCAGCGGCACCAGTTCTGCCCACTGCTCACGTGTCTGCAGCATGCGGGCCAGCAGCGACTCCACGTCGCCGAGGCTGCCATCACGATGCAGTAGAACGGTGTGCAGAGCATGGTGCAGCGCACTATCCGAGCCGCCCAATTGCATCAGGGTTCGGCGGGCGGCCAGGCGGTAAAGAGGATCCGCTTCTTCGACGGGTGACCGCCCGCCACCGCTGCCGGAAAGCAGAGGCAGCGTGTCGGCGATTTCTCCGCACAGGGAATCGATGGTGCGAATGTGCAGTTTGCCCGGGTGTTCGAGCAGCCCCCAGCCGAAAAGTGCATCGCGTTCCAGCACCGCTTCCGCGAAGCCGCGGGTGGCAAGGTCGAAGGGGCTGGCGTTCTCGCGCAGCGGTGTGCCCATATGCGCGGCCTCAAGCTGTTCCAGCACGCGTGTGCGCAACTCGGCGGTAGCTTTGCGGGTGAAGGTGATGGCCAGCACTTCTTCCGGCAGAGTGGTGGCGTTGTCCGCCAGCAGCTTGAGGAAACGCTGCATCAGCAGGCCGGTCTTGCCGGAGCCTGCAGGGGCTTCCACAATCCACGAGGCACGGGTGTCGAGCGCCTGTTCGCGGGCCGCGAGATCAGGGATTGTGCTCGGTCGCTCAGAGACAGGCTCTGCTGGTTTTGCGAAGGGCAGAATTTCAGCCACGAGGGTTGTCCTCCTCGGCTTCATCCTCAGTCGCGGCCAGCAGCGCAGAAGCGTCCAGGCGGCAAAGCAGGTTCTGGCCGCAGTGCGCGCAGGTTATGGGGTAGTCTTTGGGGCTGACCGAGGCGTCGCCCGCAGCGAAGTCCTCAGCGAGCGTAGTCAGATGTGTGCGCCAATCCTCCAGCATCGCCACCATGTCCTGCGTGGAGTTCCTGCCCGGCAGCACGCCATCGTGCGAAGCATAACCCTGCCAGCTCATGCCTTCGCCGGGACGAACCTTGGCAAACGCCAGGCCGGCCAGCGTGCCCTCTTCAGGAAGCAGCGCGTAGAGCGGAAGCTGAGGCTCATCGGGACGCGGCCCCTCCCAACCTTTGGGGGAAGCGGAAAAGCCGGTCTTGTAGTCGACCAGCAGAACGCTTCCCTCCAGGCCATCGATCTGGTCGATACGGTCGACGCGCACCTGCAGATCGAGCGGGCCGACCATCAGTTGTTGCTTGAGCTCGGTGGATACCACGGTGAAAGGACTGCGCTGCTGCAGTTCGAAAGCGATCCACTGTTCCAGCAGCCGGGCGAGCCGCTGCTTCTGCAGCGTGATGTAGGCGCTGTCCCAACCATCTTCTTCACCGCTCCGTATGCGGTTCTCTTCGAAGGCGTGATCGACCGCATCTGCCAGCAGAGACTGTTGCTCTTCGGGATGCATGGCGCGCAGAGCCGTCTGCGATTTCGCTTCATTCCAGAAGTAGCTGAGGGCGCTATGCAGCAGGTTGCCGCGCTCACGGGCGTCGAGACCGGTCTCGCTGGTTTCAAGCGAGACCGCGCGCAGGCGAACTTCCGCAAACGCGCGAAAGCCGCAGGCCGCCTGGTGCTGCAGCACCGTAGCTCCGCCGTGAACCTCACGACTGGGCAGACATGGAAGCGGCGCGGTGTCGTGCAGAACCTCGACTTCAATCGGAGAGGGAAGTGAGACACCGGCAAGAATGCCGGCTGCATCGCGTGTGGGCCAGCCGTAGTTTGCGACCGCCGGTGAAAGGCGTTGCCTGCCTTCCGCGTTGTTGGCGGCGTAGCTGAAGAACACCGTGGGTGCACTGTCGAGGATGACGCCGGTTGCCAGGCGCGTGCGCTCCAGAAACCCTGAGCGATCCGCGCCGTGCATGCCCAAACTGGCCTGAAGCTTCCAATCGATCAGCGGGTTGGCATGTTCGGCGGCCGGCCAGTTGGCGTCGGTGGCACGCGCAAAGAGCAGGGCGTCGAAGCGCATACCGGCCAAGTCGCCGGGGCGCAGAATTTCGATGGGAGCGTCCCCCGTACTGAACGCAAATGGCGTCTGTGTCAGATGACGTTCCAGCGCATGCAGTGCTTCGGCAAAGGAGACGCGGCGTCCGCTGAAGTCCAGCGTGGCAACGGTGTCGAGCGCGGCGTCCCAGGCTTCCGCAAGGTGCACTTCGAGCGCATTGGCGGGCGTGCCGGGCCACATGGCGGAACGCACCAGGCGTCGCAGGAACTCCGACCAGTCGGTGAAGGAGCGCGGGGTTTGCAATCCTCCCGAAGCGCTGAGGAAGGCGTGCAGCGGTTCGAGCCAGCGCCGTGTGGACGCGCCGAACTTCGATCTCTGTGCGAGGCGGAGCAACCAGGCGAGACCTATGTCGGGGCGAAGGATACCGGCCTGCCGCAGCGAGCAGGCGTCGAACTGCGCGCTTTCTTCGCGGGAGTCGGCCTCATTCAGGTAGGGAGAAAGCAGAAGGGCACTGACCGTTCCAAGCGTAAGCGAACCCGAAGCCCAGCGAGCCAGGTCCAGCGCCACGGCGATCATGGGCTGGGTTGCAAGCGCTTCACCGCGCGAGAACTCATAAGGCTTCGAGGAAAGGTCCGCGTTGGCAAGCTGGAGCTCGGGTGCGAGGATCTCGCGGAACGTGGCTTCCACGGCTGCGCGGTCGGTGTCGAGGTCAGGAAGAACCACTGCAATCTTGGCGCCGGGATTCTTGGCAGCCGGGCTGGATTCGAGCCAATGGCGCACGGTGACGGCCGCCGCTCGCAGCTCTTCGTCTTCGCTCGCCGCACAGAGCACGGCATGATCCGGCGGAATCAGCCCGGCATCGGTGGCGAGATCGAGATCTTGCAGCTTGCAGCCACTGGCGTGGACGGCATCGCGGAAGGCCTGCTGGGCCGGGGTCCATTGGAGAAAGCTCGTGCAAACAATCTCCGCCGGAAGCGCCAGCTTTTTCGCCGCGATATGCGGTGTGAGTGCTGCTTCCAGACCGGCGCGGCTGAGATAGCCGCCACGTTGGCAGGCGCGGGCGAACTCTTCCGCCCATGCAGCGAAGGTGCGGGTGTCATGGGTGCCGGCGAAGGCGCGAAGCCTGGCCGTGGCTGCATAGCTTTCGGAAAGCCGCCAGGCATTGGCGGCGAGGTCGGCCAGGGTGTCGGTCGAGCTCAGCGTTTCGCGTCCGGCTTCCTGCGCGCGGGAGATCACCCCCAGCCAGAGCTGATGTTCCTGCGCGTGGTTCAGCAGAATGCGGTCGTCAATTCCAGAGACGATGCACTCATTCCACAGTGAACCCAGCCACTGGTCCCACGAAAGCACCGGCGCGGGTTGCCAGGCGCGCTTGCCGGCCTGCTGCTGCGCCGCATCCGACAGTCGCCGCAGACGGCGGGCGGCTGCATCGCTGGGCAAGAGCAGGAGTGCGCCGGTAGCCAGGCGTGCGTGCGGAAACAAGGACTGGGGAGCCGATGCCATCGGCTTTTATTATGCGCTGACTTTCTCTGAATATTCGCCCCGGGCCGGAACGCTGGGCGAGGCTGCTGCCTTTTCTTCCATTCGCGGAACGCTGACCAGGAAAAGCAGCAATGCCAGCACCATGGGCACCACCATCGCCAGGCGCAGGGATCCCGTGTGGGTGGAAATAACGCCCATCAGGTAGGGAAACGCGGCCGCTCCCAGGCCCGAGACGGCGAGCACCGCGCCGGCCTGCCGGGGTGTGGGCGACATGCGGAGGAAAATGCCGTAAGTGGCAGGGAAGAACGGAGCCAGGCTGACTCCAAGGGCGAGGCACCACAGTGAAAAGAAGGCGCCATTCCGGGTCGTGGCAAGCGCGGAAATAAACACGAAGGAAAGCAGCAGACCGGTGCGCTGCACAACGCTTTCGCGCACAAACCGAAGGATGAAGGAAGAAATTGCCCGTCCGGCGGTGAGCGCGATCCAGAGCAGGACGGTTCCGGACTGGCCCGCAAGCAGACGCGGTCCGGTGGTGTAGCGCATGGTGAAGGTGGTCAGCCAACCGGTGAGGCAGGTCTCCAGGCCGCCGTACAGGAACAGCAGCACGCCGAAACGGAGGATGGTTTCGCGTGCAAGCAACCGGTTTGGCTCGCCAAGCGGAAGCGTGTGCGCGGACTCCCGGCGGGGTTGCAAGTAGCCGCCCAGGCTCACCACCAGCAGCGACGCGCCAATGGAAAGCAGCAAGCCGCGCAGACCCAGCGTTGGGAGAAACGCCGCTACGATCAGGCCTCCGCCTACGGCGCCCAAGCTCCAGAAGAAGTTCAGCGAGGCCAGTGCCGAGCCGGTATGCGCGGTATAGCGGCGGCCGGCCAGGATGTTGGTGGAAGCGATGAGTTGGCCAAGGCCAATGCCGCTGATGAAGAGGGTGATGGCGCCTGTGACGAGGCCGGTGGACATGCCGAAAAGCGAAAAGCCGATGCAGGCAAGCAGCGTTCCCTGCAGGATGCCGCGGCGCAGGCGGCGCGGGACGGAGATTCCGCCCAGAAACGCTCCAATGAACTTGAAGAAGAGCAGCAGGCCGGCCTGGGAGTCCTGAAGGTGCCAGCGCACCTGGACGAATGGAAGCAGCGGGCCAAGCAGAACCGTTCCGACACCTGCGAGCAGGATACCGGCGCCTAGCCAGAGTATGGAGGGTCCGGCTGTGCCGGCTTCGACCGGGTTTTTCTCGCGATCCCTTTTCCCGAGATCCATCGCCTGTATCGGCTCCTTAGCTGCAACCGCGCGTGAAACACGCGAGTTCGGTGCGGCGGCGGGCCGTGCGAAGAGGCAAGCAAGCGTTCCCCACGTTAGTAGCCGCCGCACCACGGTCGGCCCTGAAGGGAAGCTCTCGTCGAAGGTGATGCTACCACGCGGACATCGGCCTTTGAGGACTCCCAGGCGTCTACGCAGCTATCATGAAGGGATACGGAGAGATGTTGGCGCGGACTTTCGCCGCGCGACAGGTTTCCGGAGAAAGGTCGTTTGTGCGTCTGCGTTTCTGGCTGTTTCCGGTTGCCGCCGTTGTGAGCTTGTTTCTATTCCCCCTGGGTTGCCATAAGCCCGCACAACCCGCGGATGCTACCAGGCAGTATCCGATCCGCGGCAACATCGTTTCGGTGGACGCCGCCTCCGGACATATTGAGCTGAATCATGAAGCGGTTCCAGGCCTGATGGAAGCGATGGAGATGCCCTACAAGCTCGAAGACCCATCGGTAGTTTCGGAACTGCATCCGGGCGACCGCATCACCGCAGTGTTGGCGGTGGATGAGGACTCGGCCGGTCCGCGGAATATGCGGCTGCGTGACATTGTGGTCATCGCGCAGGCCAAGCCCGATTACAAGCCCAAGGCGCAGTACCACGTGCCCACGGCGGGAGAAACCGTTCCCGATTTCAAGCTGTTGAACCAGTCGGACCACACGATCAGCGTGAAGCAATTTCAGGGCAAGGTTTTGCTGCTGACGTTTATTTACACGCGCTGTCCGCTGGCCGATTTCTGTCCGCGGATGAGCAAAAACTTCGCGGAGCTGGACAAGGCGCTGGCGGGCGATAAGGCGTTGTATGCGAAGACGCACCTGCTCAGCGTGAGCTTCGATCCCACATACGACACGCCCAAGGTATTACGCAGCTATGGCGGCGCCTACACCGGACGCTACGTGAATGAAACCTTTACGCACTGGGATTTTGCCGCGCCCAGCGTGAAAGAGTTGCCTGCAATGGAACAATGGTTTGCGGTGGGCGTTACGCCCGGGGAAGGCAATGCCCCGCTCCAGCACACGCTGGCGACAGTGTTAATCGGCAAAGACGGCAAGGTGCTGCAGTACTACAACGGCAATGATTGGACGGTCGATGAAGTGCTCGCAAAAGTGCGGGCTGCGGTCTAAAGAAACAAGATAGGAAAGACAACGGCAGGATTTTCGGAGGGAGAACAAGGTGGCAAAGGTAACGATCATATTTGGTGTCATTCTCGCGGTGCTCGGTGCGGGCTTCTATTTTGCGACAGGCAGCACGCATCCCACGTCGCTGATTCCGGCCGGGTTTGGACTCATCCTGATCCTGAGTGGAACGCTGGCCAACACGGAAGATAGCGGACGCCGCATGCTGTGGATGCATATTGCGGTGACGGTAGGGCTGCTGGGTTTCCTGATGACGGCGTTTATGACGGTCAAGGCTCTGGTTACAGCCGGTCCGCTGCGCCGGCCTGAGGCGACGCTGGAACAGGGAACCATGGCCGTGCTCTGCCTGATTTTCGTGGCGCTCTGCGTGAAATCGTTCATCGCGGCGCGGCGCAGCCGCACGGCTTGATGTCCGGGCGCAAATGAGGCTGCTGAATCGGCGACGGCCCAGCGGGCATCCATAGAACTACGAATCAGAAGTACGAATCGATATATGAGAAGTATGGGACAGGCCGATATGAGTGGATCTTCCACAATGCGTAACGCGGAGCGCGGTACTCGCGGAACCGTGGGTGTGGCGCGCGCGGCCTCGGCCAAGCTGACTTCCGACCGCCCCAAGCCGAAGCTTCGCGACGTGTGGCCGGAGATTTGGGTGCTGGTCAAGCCGCGCATGGGGCTTCTGATCGGCTGCTTCTTCATCATGGTAGTGAACCGCGCCAGTTCGCTGGTGCTGCCAGCATCGTTCAAGCCTCTGATCGACCACGTTTTCATCCAGCACGACATGCATATGTTGCCCGTTGTGGTGGGGGCAGTGCTGCTGGCGACCATCTTGCAGGGCATTACGTCGTACACGCTCACCCAGTTGCTTTCCAAGGCGGGGCAGAGGCTGATTGCGGAATTGCGTGCCAAGGTGCAGGCGCACATTGGGCGGCTGCCGGTTGCGTTCTATGACGAGAACCGCACAGGCACACTGGTTGCGCGCATCATGACCGACGTGGAAGGCGTCCGCAACATCATCGGCACCGGCATCGTGGACTTCGTCGGCGGCATTCTGACGGCGGTGTTCGCTTTCATCTACCTGATGAGACAAAGCGTAACCATGACGCTGGTGACGACCGTGATCATGGGAGCATTTGCGGCGGTCATCCAGATTGCCTTTAAGAAGATTCGCCCTATCTTCCGGGAGCGTTCCAAGATCAACGCGGAAGTGACGGGCAGACTCACCGAGTCGCTGGGCGGTGTGCGCGTGGTGAAGGGGTATCACGCGGAAGCCTCTGAAGCGAGTGTGTTTGCAAGCGGCGTTGAACGTCTGTTGCAGAACGTGATCAGCTCACTCACGGCGCAAAGCCTGATGATGCTGGCGTCCACGGTGATCCTGGGCGTGGTGGGCTCCACGGTTATGTGGATGGGCGCGCATGCCAACAATGCTGGCAAGCTGACCCCCGGCGGCTACTTTGCGTATGTCATGTTCCTCGCGTTCATGACCGCACCGCTGATCCAACTGGTAAACATCGGCACGCAATTGACGGAGGCGATGGCAGGTCTGGATCGCACGCGCGAAGTGCTGAGCGAAGCGGAGGAGGATGCCGAGCCCCGGCGCAAAGTGGCGATCGGCGAAATCGTTGGCGATGTGCGTTTTGAGAACGTGAACTTCTCCTATGTGGAAGACAAGCCGGTGCTGCACGACATCAGCTTTGAAGCGCGCCCCGGCACGGTGACAGCGCTGGTTGGGTCCAGCGGTTCAGGGAAGTCGACCATCATCAGCCTGATATGCGGCTTTCACAGCGCGGGTTCGGGTTTGGTCAGCGTGGACGGCCTCGATCTGGCGGAAGTGCGGCTAAGCAGCTATCGCCAACAGTTGGGCGTGGTGCTGCAGGAAACGTTCTTGTTCGACGGCACCATTCGGCAGAATGTGTTGTTCTCGCGGCCCGAAGCCACCGAAGAAGAGTTTCTTGAGGCTTGCCGGATTGCGCGCGTGGATGAGTTCGCGAACCGCTTCCCGGAAGGCTTTGAGACGATCGTCGGCGAGCGCGGTGTGAAGCTTTCCGGAGGTCAGCGGCAGCGGCTTTCGATCGCTCGCGCGATTCTGGCTGAGCCACGCATCCTGATCCTGGATGAAGCCACAAGTTCGCTCGACTCCGAATCGGAAGCGATGATCCAGCATGGACTGAGTTTCCTGATGAAGGGCCGCACCACGTTTGTCATCGCGCACCGGCTCTCGACCATTCGCCGTGCCGACCAGATCCTGGTGGTGGAAGAAGGCCGCATTGTGGAGCGCGGAACGCACGATCAGCTCTATGCGCTGGGTGGACGGTATTTTGACCTGTACACCCGGCAGCAGGGCCTGGAGCAGAACTTGTTCCTGGCGCCGGGTGAGGGCGATGGCGGGACTCCAGAGCCGGTGTTGGGGTAAGGCACGTTCCTAAGCACGAATGTGTATCCCGTTTTTTCTCGCATGAATGGAAAATGCTCTAGAATTTTTGCATGGCGGTTCTCATTGAAGATCGCGAAACAGCAGACCTCGTCAAAGAGTTGAGCGCCGCTACGGGTGAAAGCGACACCGAAGCGATCAACCATGCTGTTCGTGAAAGGCTCGAGCGGCTTAGGAGTAGGGAACACCGCATAGCCCACATCAAAGCGATCGCTACTCGAGTTGCGGAATTACCTGAACTCGATCCGAGAAGCGCGGACGAAATCATCGGTTACAACGAACATGGGTTGTTTGACTGATGGTCGTTGATACCTCGATCGTTATTGCCATCATGCTGCAGGAAGCTGGTTCTGATTCTCTGATTTCGAAGATCAATGATGCGGATGTACGAGGGATATCCGTCGTCAGCTATATGGAAGCGTCCATGGTTCTCATCGCCAGGCGTGGTGATGGTGTTGAGGCCGAACTGGATCGCCTTCTCCATGAGGCCGATATCGCGATTCTTCCGGTGGATGAAATGCAGGCGAAGATTGCTCGTGAGGCATTTCGCGTCTACGGCAAAGGTCGCCATCCTGCAGGATTGAACTTTGGTGACTGCTTTGCCTATGCGCTGGCGCAGAGTCTGAGTGAGCCCCTGTTTTTTAAAGGCGATGACTTCACCCAGACCGACATGCTCCGCGTTCAGGAATGAGCAGGTTCTACACCTAGCTCCTTCAGCAAAAATGCGTAATCAAATGCAATCTCCTTGAGGTAGTCATACCTGCCCGACGCGCCTCCGTGGCCTGCGTCCATATTGACATGCAGCAACAGAGGCGTGTCGTTGGTTTTGAGCGTGCGTAGGCGGGCGATGTATTTGGCGGGTTCCCAATACATGACTTGGGAGTCGTTCAGGCTGGTACGTACGAGGATTGCCGGATAGGCTGCTGCTGCGAGGTTGTCGTAAGGAGAATACGAACGCATGTATGCGAAGGCCTCAGGCTCGTTGGGATTACCCCACTCTTCATACTCCGCAACCGTCAGCGGGAGAGTGGCATCAAGCATGGTGTTCATCACGTCGACGAACGGAACATGCGACAGCACGACGCTGAAGAGGTCAGGACGCATGTTGGTGACTGCGCCCATTAACAGGCCGCCGGCGCTGCCGCCTTCAATGGCGACTCGCTTCGGATCACCGTACCCTTCCTTGAGCAGGAACTCAGTCGTTTCAATGAAGTCCGTGAAGGTATTGCGCTTGGACATCATCTTGCCGGCATCGTGCCAGGGATCGCCTAGCTCACCGCCACCCCGGATATGCGCATAGGCCAGCACCAGGCCGCGATCGAGCAGCGACAGCCGTGCTGCGCCGAAGCCGAGCGGCAACGCATACCCGTAGGATCCATAGCCGTAGACATACAGCGGTGACTTGCCATCCTTGTGAAAGCTGTCGCGGCGGTAAACCAGCGAAACGGGTACTTCGGTGCCATCGCCGGCGCGAAACCACAGCCGCTCGGAAGCGTAGTTGGCCGCGTCGAATTTCCCGGGCACTTCCTGCTGCTTCAGCAACGTGGACTGCTGCGTTGCGACATCATAGGAAAAAACCGAAGCCGGGCGCACCAGCGACTGGTAAGCATAGCGGTAGGTGGTGGTGTCGAAGAGCGGATTGATTTCACCGCCTGCGGAATACGCGGGATCGGGGAAGCGAATGTCAGCGGGATCGGTTGGCAGGCCGTCAGCATCCAGCGAATAGACGCGCAGGATATCCAGGCCACGCTCGCGGTAGTTGGCGACCAGGAATGTCTGGAAGAGATCGACGTCATCCAGCGGGGCTTCAGGGTTTTCGGCAAGAACTTCTTGCCAATGTTCGCGCCCCGGTGCAGCAACCGCGGTGCGGACCAGTTTGAACTGCTCCGCGTTATGGTTGGTGCGGATGTAGAAGAAGCCGTCGCGGTGATCGACATCGTATTCTTCGTCATCCACGCGCTCTGCGATCAGAGTGAACGTCCCCAGCGGGTCGGCAGCGTCCAGAGACGATGTCTCGCTGGTGGTGTGGCTGCCGGATTCGAGCAGCAGGTACTTTCGGTCGCGAGTCTTGCCGACGCCGAGGTTAAAGCGCTCGTCTTTTTCTTCGAAGACCAGGGCGCCAGGTTCGGCGGAGCCCACGCTGCGGCGCCAAAGCTGATCCTGGCGCTTGGTCTGTTCATCTTCGGTGGTGTAGAAGAGCGTGGCGGAATCCGCCGCCCAGGCCAGCGACCCCACGCGTTCCGCGGTGTCGGCGAGTAGCTCACCGGTTTCGAGGTCCTTGATGGCGAGCCGGTACTGGCGGAAGCCGGTGTTGTCCGTGGTGTAAGCCAGAAGGCGCGCGTCGGGGCTAAGCGCCAGCGAGCCCGTCGACATGAACGGCTGGCCTTCGGCAAGCTGGTTCACATCCAGCATCACCTGCTCGGGCGCGTTCGGGTCATCGGCTCTACGGCGGAGGTAGCGCGCGTACTGGAAGCCTTTCTCAGTGCGGGTCCAATAGATCCAGGCGCCGTCGCGGTAAGGCACAGACTCGTCGTCTTCCTTGATGTGCGAGAGGATTTCGCTATAGAGCGCCGTCTGCAGGGTTTCGGTGCCTGCCATCTGCGTGGCGGTGTAGGCGTTTTCCGCTTCCAGGTACTCGGTAACCCGGGCTGAACCTTTGTCCCTCAGCCATGCGTAGTCGTCCTGAAGCTCGGTGCCGTGAATGGGAGTGACGTGCGGTTCGCGTAGTGCAACGGGAGGTATGGAAGTTGTTGAGTTCATGAAATCTCCATGCACAGGATACGTCCACGCCTGTGCAACGCGCGGGCACGAAGCGGCTTCCAAATATCTCGTACGCACAATAGCGACGGCGCACGTTGCCGCCTCGGTCCAAGAGGAGAAGATGATGAACGCGACGAGAAAGATTCTGTGCGCCGGTTTATTGGGCGCAGGTGCGCTGCTGATGACGATTCCGTCCCATGCGGCGACCGATGACGACAAGAAGTTCCTGGCGACGGCCTCGCAGGGCGATATCAATGAGATCAAAATCAGCGAACTCGCCGAACAAAAAGCCACCGATCCGCGAGTGAAGGCTTTTGCCGAGAAGATGGTGAAGGAACACAACCAGCTTGAAGTGAAGATGAAGCCCTTTGCCGAATCCTGGGGACTGACGCCTCCCGGCGGCCTCGATGCCGATCACCAGAAGGAGTGGGACAAGCTGAACGGGCTCTCCGGCAAGGATTTCGACAAGGAATACATGAGCGCGATGGTCGATGATCACACCAAGGCGCTGGACTTGTTCACCACGGAAGCGAAGGACTCCAAAGACACGAAATTCAAAGCTGCGGTGATCGGCGGCAAGACCGTTGTCGCTGCGCACAAGAACATGGCCTACGACTTGAAAAAGAAGCTGTAGCGTGGGACCGTGCAACGACAAAGACCCCTCCTTGGCGGAGGGGCTTTTGTTTTAGCTTCAGGAAGTAGGAAGTAGGAAGTAGGAAGTAGGAAGTAGAGAACAGGGAACAGAGAGGAGAGATCAGAGAACAGAGATTAGAGAACAGAGCACAGAGCACAGAATTCAGGCCTTTCGATCTCTAATCTCTGTTCTCTGATCTCTCGTCCTACCGCCGGAGAACCCCGAATGGAACCGCCGGCACACTCCGGGCGTACCATGTGGTTGTGATAGCACCAACATTGCCGGCCAGGTTGCGAGCCCACGCGGCTCGGCTGGTTTCGTTCCTGTGCCTGTTTCTCTGGATTTCGGGCGTGGTGCGGGCGGAAAAGCCCGACCAGCTTCCCAAGCCGACAGGCTACGTCAGCGACTTCGCCGGCGTGCTCGATGACAGTTCCAAGGAAAGAATGGAGCTGGTCAGCCTGGAGGTCTATCAGAAGACCCAGGCCACCATCGAGATCGTCACCATCAAATCACTGGATGGCGACACAATTGAAGATTTCACCACCCAGCTTGAGGACAAGTGGCACGTCGGGGCCAAGGATACGAACAAAGGCATCCTGATGGTGTTCGCGATCGGCGACCACAAGCGCCGGATCGAGGTCGGCTATGGCCTCGAAGGCATTTTGAACGATGCCAAGACCGGCGACATTGGCCGCAGCATGGTCCCGGATCTGAAGAAGGGTGACTACGGCGCGGCGATCCTGATGGGGCAGCAGCAGATCGCCGACGTCATCGCAGCGGATGCTGGCGTGACCCTTGAGGGCGAAGCGCGCCACACGTACCATCGCGAACCCGTGCATCACCACTGGGGAATGTGGCTTCACCTGATCTGGATCGTCTTTATCCTGCTGGTCATCTTCGGCCGCCGCAGCGGTGGAGGCGGTGGAGGAGGGGGCGGCGGATGGGGCAGGTGGCTGCCATGGATGCTGCTGGGGTCAGCGCTGAATTCACGCCGCGATTACGGTGGAGGCGGATACAGTGGTGGCGGCGGCAGCTTCGGCGGTTTTGACGGTGGCGGCAGCAGCGGAGGCAGCAGCGGCGGAAGTGACGACTTCGGTGGTGGCTTTGGAGGCGATTCTGGCGGCGGCGGTTCCAGCGGTGATTGGTAGAGGCATTTCTCATGAAGGTGTGTCCAAGGCCCACGATGTCGAAGTCGTTTTCCCGCGAAGAAAACGACCTTTGCGGCTGTTTGCTGTGTGCAGCGCATCATGAGAAATGCACTAGTCGATGTAAGCTGTACGGCAATGCACGACGGTTGCAAATAGAAAGGGAAACACAATGAAACGTGGTGGATGGATTGCTTTAGGCCTGGTTGGGGTACTGATTCTCGTGGCCCTGCTGGCATTTGGGAGCTACATCTCTTCGAAAAACCAGATGGTGACCCTGGATGAACAGGTGAACCAGGCATACTCGCAGGTCAACGTGGTGCAGCAGCGCCGGCTCGACCTGATTCCGAACCTGGTGGCCAGTGTGAAGGGCTACGTGAAGGAAGAAGAAACGGTGCTGACCAACATCGCCAATGCGCGCGCAGGTGTTCTCGCCTCGGCTTCCGACAAGCCTTCGACTTCCAACATTCAGGCCAATGAGCGGCTGAGCGCGGCGATCGTTCCGCTGTTCCGCCTGCAGGAAGCCTATCCGGACCTGAAAGGCAACCAGCAGTTCATGCGTCTCGAAGATGAACTGGCGGGCACGGAGAACCGCATCGCTGTGGAGCGGCAGCGCTATAACAAGACGCTGCAGGGCTACAACACGTATGTCCGGCAGTTCCCGAACAGCATCTGGGCGGGCATTGCGGGATTCCAGCCGAAAGGGGATCAATACTTCAAGGGCAATCCGCAGAACGGCACCGCGCCGACGGTGGATTTCAGCAAATAAGAGTCTCTGTCTTGACGCTGTACGAAAGGCCGATGCAGAGCGTCGGCCTTTCTTCTTTAAGGGGGGAAGCGCCCACGATTACCGCAATACGTCACACGGGTCGGAGGCGTCTCAATTGAGGTAGGGTAGGGACAGGGAATGAGCGAGCCGACGGCCAATACGACAAGTGTGTCCACGCTGCTGGGCATGCCGGTGGTTGACCCCCAGGGGCAGCCTTACGGTCGTGTGCGCGAATTCGCCGTCGACCTGTCCGACAGCAGCGGCCGCATCAAGGGGCTTCTGCTTCGTGGCCGCAAGGATGGCAAGACGCGCTCGACATTTCTGCCCATCGAAAAGCTGACCTTTCCCGAAGCGAACGACAAGGTCCTGCACGCCGTAGAACAACCCGAAGCCCCGCCCAAACTGGACGACTTTCTGCTGATGGATCGCGACGTGCTCGATCAGCAGATTATCGACGTGGACGGGCGCAAGGTTGTTCGCGTGAACGATGTCGGCCTGACCTGGGAAACCCGCGGCACGACACCGGAGTTGCGTATCGCGGATGTGGAAGTGGGCATGCGCGGGGCTACACGGCGGCTGCTGAAGGGCCTGCCCAATGCCGGGGTGTTCCATTTTTCCAACTACTTCACCGCGCGGGCAATTCCCTGGACCTGCGTCGACCTGATTGAGCGTGATCCGGCTCGCCGGGTGCGGTTGAAGATTGAGCAGGCCAGGCTTGCCAAGCTTCACCCTTCCGACATTGCCGCGATCCTGGAAGAACTGGCGCCGGCGGAGCGCGAAGCGATCTTTACCTCGCTTCCCGAAGAGACTGCTGCGGAAACGCTCGAAGAGATCGAGCCGAAGATGCAGAAGGAACTGGTCCAGCGCATGGACTCCGAGCGCGCGGCCGACATCATCGAGGAGATGGACCCCGGCGCGGCTGCCGATCTGCTTTCTGGGCTTTCGGATGAAGAGAGCGAAGCCATTCTCGAGGAGATGGAGCCGGAAGAGCGGCATGACGTGGAGGAGTTGCTGGAATTCTCCAGCGATTCTGCTGCCGGCCGGATGACGAACTACTTCGTTGAAGTGCCGCAAGGCGCCACCGTGGCGGAAGCTGTCGAGGCTCTGCGCGCATTTGAAGGCGATGCCGATACCATCACTGAAGTCTATCTACTGAACGAACAGCAGCATCTGAAGGGTGTCGTCACCCTGCCCCGGCTTCTGCTGGCGGAGCGTGTCACGAAGCTCGATCAACTTTCGGAAGAACACATTGTGAGCTGCCGCCTGCATGCTTCGGACAAGGAAGTGGCGGAGCTCTTCGATAAGTACAACCTGCGCTCGCTGCCTGTGGTCGATACCCAGAGCAGGCTTGCGGGCGTGATTCATGCGGAGCAGGTCATCGCCCAGTTGCGTGATGGCTAACAGCAAAGCAGCGCGAAGCAACTGTCTGTCCTAGAACGCGGGTCCCTGCGGGGTACTCTCAACACAAAGCCCAGGAGACCCCGATGCAGAGCCCGGCCATAAATCCGATAGCCAAGGACATCAGGAAGAAGAAGGTCGTCATCTCGCGCGTGGGGGTGCGGGCATGACGGTATGGCGCCGCTGGCGCACCAGCATCCTGCTGTTTCTGGCGGTGCTGGGGCCCGGCTTCATTACCGCAAATGTCGACAATGACGCGGGCGGAATCCTCACGTACTCGCAGGCTGGCGCGCAGTACGGCTACAAGCTGCTATGGACCATGCTTCCGATCACGCTGGCGCTGATCGTCGTGCAGGAAATGTGCGCGCGCATGGGCGCGGTGACGGGCAAAGGCCTCAGCGATCTGATTCGCGAAGAGTTCGGTCTGCGTATGACCTTCGTGATCATGTTTCTGCTGGTGATTGTGAATTTCACCAACGTCATCACGGAGTTTTCCGGCATCGCGGGATCTTTGCAGTTGTTCAAGGTTTCCAAGTACATCAGTGTGCCGTTATGCGCGCTGGCCGTATGGGCGATGGTGGTGAAAGGGAACTACAAGAGCATCGAGAAGGTGTTCCTGGTCGCCAGCGTGATCTACATTTCCTATGTCATTGCGGGCGTGATGTCGCGCCCGGATTGGCATGACGCGCTGGTGGAAACGGTCAAGCTCCCCAACCGCAGCGTCTGGCACGACAGCAACTACGTGTACATGACCGTCGGTGTCATTGGCACCACGATTACACCGTGGATGCAGTTCTATCTGCAGTCGTCGATTGTGGAGAAGGGCGTGACGGTGCGCCAGTACAGCGCTTCGCGCCTGGATGTGATCGTCGGCTCCTTCTTCACGGATATCGTGGCGTGGTTCATCGTGGTGGTCTGTGCAGCGACGCTGTACACCCACGGCATGCGCACCATCAACGACCCGGCTGACGCAGCGCAGGCGATGAAGCCCCTGGCGGACCGCTATGCGCCCATCCTGTTTTCCGCGGGGCTGTTCAATGCGTCGTTCTTTGCGGCTTCCATCCTGCCCCTGTCCACGGCGTATACCGTGGCGGAGGGCCTGGGCTTTGAGAGCGGCCTGGACCGTTCGTTCAAGCAGGCCCCATTTTTCTACTGGTTCTACACGCTGCTGATTGTGGCGGGCGCGGCGGTGGTGTTGATGCCGAACTTCCCGATCGTGAAGATGAGCATTCTGTCGCAGGTTCTGAACGGCGTGCTGCTGCCGATCGTGTTGTTCTTCATGCTCCGGCTGGTGAACAACAAGGAGCTGATGGGCAAGCATACGAACTCGCATTGGTTCAACATAGTGGCATGGGCCACAACGGTGATCGTGGTCGGCTTGTCGCTGGTGATGGTATGGCAGGGGTTGCATCCCGGAGCGGGTGCGACCGGGTAGGGAAGTAGATTTTTGCCAGGACTTACACGCAACAACTCGGGGCTCTGGCGTTTGCCAGAGCCCCGAGTTGCGATTACTTCAGGTTGAGGCTACGCCTGGCTGATGATCTTCGACAGGGCCTGCATGCGTTCCGCGTCCTTCGGGGTCTTTGCGGAGGCAGCTCCCTTGTCGAGGCTCTTGGCCAGCGAGTGCAGCTTCTTGGAGTTCTTGCCGGTGATGGCCGTGTTCAGGTCCGTGATCTCCTGCGCGCTGACACTGCTGCCGCGAGCCAGCTGATCGACGTAGGCCCGAGCCGTGACGAGGTTGGATTGCCATACGATCCTGGGCTGGTTCTGAACATTCAACTCAGGCAGCATCACCTGGTTGGCCGCATCGATTTCGTTCTGGGTGAGGTACTTGGAAGGAACCAGCTTGAAGACGTCCGTACCGCGGGCGATCTCCGAGCCGTAAATGTAGCCGTTGTAGTAATAGGTCGACCACTGGCCGCCCATGGCGGGACGGCTGTCGTCCACGGGACCACGGTCGAAGTAGCCGATCTCAAACGGATGCGTCGGGTCCGTGTAGTCCACCAGCGAAACGCCGCCCTGGTACCAGGACTGCACTTCGATGTTGCGGCCGGGAACCGGGACCATGGAGCCGTTGTGAGCCACGCAGTTTTCCTTGTCGGTCTGCGGCGCGGGCATCTTGTAGTAGGACTGCAGTTTAAGCTTCTTGTCCTTGGTGATCTCGAAGATCGCGTCCGCGCCCCAGTTCATGGGATCGCTGGCACGGCAGCGCGGCTGACCGCCTCCGCCCCACTCATCGGTGAAGAGGACCGTCTTGCCATCGTTGCTGAAGTTGGCGGAATGCCAGAACGCATAGTTCGGGTCGACAACCGCGTCGAGACGTTTGGGGTGGACAGGATCCGTAATGTCCAGCAGGATGCCGTTGCCGGAGCAGGCTCCGCCGGCCAGACCGATCGCCGAATACACGGTGATATCGTGGCAGCCGCGTGTGGCCGAGGTTGTCTGCGTACCTGCACCGTGGTTGCCGCCGTTCCAGAGGCCGTTGGCCGCGCCGGTCTTGTCGTCCTGGAAGATGCGCGGGCTGTTGACCACGGCCGCCAGCTCAGGATGAGCCACCGGCACCTTGATCACGACGATGGTATAGAGCGCTGTCTCAGGATCGACATTAGGATCGCCGCTGGAGCAGCCGCCCAACTCGTCCTTGGGGCGAACGCCCGCGGAGCCGGAGACATAGATGTAGACGTTCTCCTTATCCTTGGGATCGACCACCAGGGTGTGGGTATGCGATCCGCGGCAGGTCTGCACGTCCTTGATCTGCTTGGGGTTGGTGATATCGCTGATATCGAAGATGCGCACGCCCTTGACACGGTCGGGGCTGGGAGGCGGCTGCCGCGCCATCATGCGAGCGCGGAACGCGGCGATCTGCTCAGGCGTCGCGTCGGCGCCGGGAGGCGTAATCGGCGGTTCGGCGGGAGCATTCGCAGCCGCAAAACCCTGCGTGCCGCAGTCCATGCGGCCGTTGGCGGCCTCGACCGACATAAAGAGCAGGTGGCCGTATACCGAGACATCGCCCTGACCGCCGGGGCAGACGATCGAGGTCACCAGCTTCATGTGAGCCGGGTCGGAGATGTCGTAGATGTTGATGCCGCTGTAGTTGCCGTTAAAGAGGTACTTCGAATTGAAGGCGAGATCGGAGTTGGTGCCGCCGTAGTCGGCGCGCGGTCCGCTGGGACGTGTGCCCGGAGCTGGACGCTGGCGCGGCGCGTCGGGGTCAACGGGGGGCGGTGCGGGTGTCGCATCCACTGCCTTGATGGATTCGATGTCGGGCGCGAAGCCCGGGGGCTTAGGCGTGGTCATCACCAGTTCAAGACCGGAGATTGCGGTCGCGGCATCGTACAGACCGCCCTTCAGGCCGACGCGCGGATCATCGGTGCCTGAGCGCGGATTGACGTAGACCGAAGATGGCGGTGGCGCTGTGTGGGTGCCGGGCGCGGCAGGCGGCTGATTGGCCGCAGTCTGGCCAATACAAAGCGCCGGAAACACGGCAGACAACGTGAGAGCCGCTGTCGCAGCGCTGCGGAAAAATTTCGAGGTCGTCAGGTTCATCTCAGGATTCATTTCCTCTCCTTCAACATGTGCTGCATGATGTCGATTTCTGCTGTCTGCGTGTTGTCTACGTCGTTTGCAAAGTCGAACAACTGTGGGTCTTGTCCCGCTCCCGGGTTGGCGAAGAGGTCTTTGACCATGATCAGGGCCCCGGTGTGGTGTTGAATCATGCCGGTAAGAAACAGGTGGTCGAACTCCGCCCCGCTGGATTTGCGCAAGGTTTCCATCTGCGCTTCCGTCAGCATGCCGGGCATCGGAGGCATCATGGCGTTCATCTCCGCGGCGGTCATCTTCGACATGTCCATGCCGGGCATATCCATTGGCATGGTGATTGGGAAGCCACGGTCGGTCAGCCACTGTTTCATCCAGCGCATCTCGTCCGTCTGCGAAACGTCGATCTTCTTGCCAAGTTCACGCACCTCGGGATCCTTGGTGCGAGTCTTCAGCAGTTCGGTCATTTCGACGGCCTGGTTGTGATGCATGATCATGCCCTGCATGAACTTCACATCGGCTTCCGAAGGCGGCCGCCTGACGCCGCCGGCGTTTTCAGGAGTAAGGGTTTTGTTGCTTTGCCCCGGAGCACCCGGCTGTACGATCGGCGGGTGGGAAGGCGAGGGAGATGTCTGTTGGCAGCGCGCTGTTCCCGCGCCAAACGCAATCAGGGCAATGAGAGCGGTTTCGATCATGACTGCGCCTTTCCGAACTTTTGAGTGGGCTGTTTCCCTTGGGAGGAAGCGGCTTGCGCAACCTCTCTTCGGGAAACACTCTGATCGAAACCGCTCGCGCCCAAACCTGAGTGCGATGAAGTCTGACTGCGGCACCGTGCTCCTCCAGTTGCGGAAAGATGCGACCTCAAATGCAGATCGAGCCCGTTTCAATGTGCTTGGGTTACAAGGGGTACGGCGATTCTAGCCGAAAAGTTGCGCCACGACACAATTCCAGGGCTGCAAAAAAATCTCCAGCGTAATTGCCACCGTCGGTCCATGAACGAAACCGATACCAGGATCTGCGCCGTTGCCCGCAGCCATGCCGACGTGGGAGCCGGCCTGAAGGCCAAAGCCCAGTCCTTATGAGTCGTTGTACGGCCCGGTTGAAAATGAACCCGCCCGCCCACTCGCATCGTGCGAACGTGATGGCCAGGAGCCCAGTTCGAAGGCGCGGAAGCGGGAGCCAGGGATCGGAGGTAAAACCAGCAACGTTGCCTTGGTTCTCCGAATAATGGCCTTGAGAGCCGGATCACGAAATCAATGCAGCCATCTTCCCTTGCTCCCTGCCTCCTGATCACTCTCCTCCTGACAATCAAATGGAGTGCTGGTCTTATCTTGACTATCAAGAGGTAGAACAGGGATGCCTGAAAAAACCGACGACCAGAACCTTTCCAACTCCAGTTCCCGTGACGTTGTGCAAGGAACGCTGGAGATGCTGATCCTGAAAACGCTGGCGCTGGAGCCGATGCACGGCTATGGCGTCACGCAACGCATTGAGCAGATCAGCGATGGCGTATTCCGGGTCAACCCCGGTTCGCTGCTGCCGGCGCTCAGCCGCATGGAACGCGCGGGCGAAGTGAAATCCGAGTGGCGCACCACGGAGAACAACCGGCGCGCGAAGTACTACCAGATCACCGCGAAGGGCCGGAAAGCCCTGATCCGTGAGACGGATCAGTGGCATCGCCAGATCGCCGCGATTTCACGCATTCTTGAAGCTTAGAGCAAATTCCCTGATGCTGTGGAGTCGATAGGCGGTGGTGAAGGTCGTTTTCCTTGAGAGAAAACGCCTTAAGCAGTTTCGCTTCCTATACACCTTCAGGGAATTTGCCATAACCCGCACCGGAAAGGAATCATCATGCGTTGGATCAACAACCTGATTGCCGGACTGAAGAGCCTGCTGCATCGCGGCCGCGTGGAACGGGAACTCGACGAAGAGCTTGACAGCTATGTGCAGGCATCGATCGCGGACAAGCAGCATCGCGGCATGACTGCGGAGCAGGCAAGGCGGGCGGCGCTTGTCGAGCTCGGCAGCAGCAACGCGGTCAAGCATCAGGTATGGACCTCGCGCTGGGAAGGTGGATTCGACGGTCTGCTGCAGGACGTTCGCTTCGGCATGCGCACGCTGCTGAAGAGCCCTGGATTCACCGCGGTTGCGGTACTCTCCATCGCACTTGGGATCGGCGGTAACACGGCCATCTTCACCCTGATCCACCAGGTATTTCTTCTCAACCTGCCAGTGAACGACCCCCAGAGCCTTGTCACCTTCGACAAGTCGGACGGCGGCGGCGTGCTCGGCGGCGTCGATCTCGGAAGCTATGGCATGTTCCCGTGGAGCTTCGCGCGCAAGCTCCAGACGGCTCCCGGCCCGTTTCAGGGTATTGCTTCCTATGGGAGCTTTGCGGAGAAGGTCAGCGTCCTTCCGCCGTCCATTCCCGGTGAAGCCAACGTCGCGCAGGCCGCAACTCTTGTGCCGGCGGTGATGGTTTCGGGAAACTACTTCAGCGTGCTCGGCGCGCAGGCTCTGCTGGGACGCACGATTGAGCCGGCCGACGACGCCACCCCCGGCAGTGGCGCTGTTGCTGTGCTCAGCCATCACCTGTGGCAGCAGATGTTTTCTGCGAATCCGGGAATCGTCGGTCAGACGATTACGATCAACCGCTCGCCGTTCCAGGTGATCGGTGTGATGCCTGAGCAATTTCAGGGCATCAAGCTCGAAACCGGCTCTACCGGCATGTGGACTCCGGTTTCGATGCAGCCGGTGATTTTGCAGCAACCGTCCTTCCTGACGCCTGAAGGCGGGCCTTACTTCCTTCATATGTTCGGTCGGTTGACACCGCAGGCGGCCGCCACCGGTTCCGGATTTGCCCAGGCACAGGAGTGGCTGGACAACCAGGTGCGTACGCAGACGAGGGCCAACGAGGGCAGCTCGATCTCCCCGGCGCGTCAGCAGGAGATCAACCGTATTACGGTTCCGCTGATTTCGGCGCAGCACGGAGTCTCCTCGCTGCGCAGCCGCTACGGCGGCTCGCTTACCGTGTTGATGGTGGTGGTCGTGCTGGTGCTGCTGATCGCATGTGCGAATCTGGCCAATTTCCTACTGGCGCGTACGACAACACGCCGGCGCGAGACGGCCACACGCCTGGCTCTCGGCTCCAGTCGCGCCCGCATCATTCGCCAGAACCTCGTGGAAACGCTGCTGCTTTCGCTGATGGGCGGCGGGCTCGGCCTGGCCTTCGCTTTCGCCGGAACTCGTGCGCTGATCGCCTTTGTTAGCCGGGGAAACGGCTACACCTCGCTCGATGCAACACCCGATGCGGCGGTTCTGATATTCACGCTGGGCATCTCGCTGTTTACCGGGCTGCTGTTCGGGCTTGCGCCGGCCATTCTGGCGTCCCGCGGAGGAGCGTCCACGGCGCTCAACTCGGGAGCGCGCACCGCACAGGCCGATGGCGGCGGCTCGTCTCGCCTGTGGGCTCGCATGCTGGTCACTGCGCAAATCATGCTTTCGCTGGTGCTTCTGGTGGAGGCGGGTGTTTTTCTGCGCTCACTTCGCAGCCTGCAACACCAGGACTATGGCTTTGAGCGCACCCATCTGCTGATTGCCGAGTTCAACGCCAAGCTCGCCGGCTATCACCCCAGCCAGACGAACGCTCTGCATCAGCAGCTCATCGAGAGGCTTTCGGCATTGCCCGGTGTGCAATCGGTCGCTATCGCGAATGCGCGCCCCATCCAGTACGGTCACTGGAGTTCAACCGTGACGATTCCGGGATACACGCCCGCGCCCAAAGAAAACATGGTGTCCATCCTGAACCGCGTTTCGCCGCGCTACTTCGAAACGGCAGGTATCCAGTTGGTGGCGGGGCGTCCGATCACGTCGGAGGACTCGGCGACCAGCCCCAAGGCCGCCGTGGTCAACCAGACATTCGCCAGCCACTTCTTTCCCAAAGGGGATGCCATCGGACGCACGGTCGCGGTGGACATCGACACGGTTAAAGGCCCGTGGACCATTGTCGGCATTGTCCGCGACACGAAGTCGGACGATCCGCATTCGACCAACCCGATCCGAATGACGTATCTAGCGCTCGAGCAGATCGAGCCGCTGAGTCCGTTGCCTGCACCCGATCCATCTGTACCATCCGCAAAACCCGCCAACGAAACGGCGGATGCCGCCAAGGCGCCGCGTGAAGAGAATCAGGACCGTTTCGCGACAACCATTCTCGTGCGCACCACCGGTGATCCTGCCAACACGGTTACCGATCTGCGCCGAGCCGTCGCGTCTGTGAACCCCAACCTGCCCCTGCTGGAGGTCACCACCATCCACGATCAGGTGTCCGGTCTGCTGACCAATGACGAACTGGTATCCAGCCTGACGGGTATCTTCTCCGTGCTGGCTCTGCTGCTGGCGGCGATTGGTCTCTACGGCGTGATGAGCTACAACGTGGTCCGCCGCACCAATGAGATCGGGATTCGTTTTGCGCTGGGTGCGCCCGCGCCGGCAGTGCTCTGGATGATCCTGCGTGAGTCGCTGTTGTTGTTGGGCATTGGCATGGTCATTGGGGCTCCGCTCGCCTTCGCGGCGACCCGTGCGATTCGCGGTCAGCTCTTCACGCTGGAAACCATCGACCCCTCAACGTTCCTGGCGGCTGTGGCGGTGATTGCAGCGATGACTCTTTTCGCGGCGTGGCTGCCCGCGCGGCGGGCAACACGGGTCGATCCCATGGTTGCGCTGCGGTGCGACTAGAGGAGGTTGTGTGTCGCATGTGGGTAATTGAATGTAGTGGCTTGAATGTGATGGTCGAATCCGGGTGCCCCATTCATGCGCGAGCATTTGGCGCATGAGTGGGAACCACAAAAGCCAGTACCTCGCGTTCGCCGTTGCATTTGCTCTTCTTGTTTGTCATCCCCGTAGGGGATCTGCTTCTTGGTCTTTCTCTTGCCACCGGTCGGTCGTTAAGGTGGCCGATCAGTTCGGCTTCAACTCGGGGCATGTTCCCTCATCAGGCATGGGCAGGGGCAACAGCAGGTCTCTTGTATCTGTATAGGTACCGGCATTTCTGACATGGATGCCGTAGCCGTGAGCCGGATGGCCATCCGGCCCACGGCGCGGCGTAGGCGCCCGTTTGTCTCTCGGTTGTCCACCGCAGTGGAGTT
>DASYEV010000117.1:0-30373 GCA_036498835.1 Acidobacteriaceae bacterium
AGGTTCAGCTCTTCAAGTTCCTCATACGACAATTCCAAAAAATTGCGAAATTCGCTCGACATGGCGCTCCTTGCTTTGGCAGTGCGTCTGCCTGATGAGATCAGGTTCTGAATTAAGTTGACGGGTAGAAGCGGGCGGGAACGGCTGCCCGGCTGACTTAAAATTAGCAGAAAATCCCTGTCAACCCTACCGAAACTGATCGGTAAACGCAGAGTTCCCTCACAATCGGGGCCTCGACATCGCTTTGCGCGCAATCTGCGCCTGAACGTGTGATAATTTTTCGCTGGACGAACGCCGTCCCTGGATTCTCGCAGCGGCAGAAGGCAAGAAGGCGGCCAGACCGATGGAGGGCTTGAGAATTGGGCAAAAACATGGTTCCCACGCGCCTGTTCTTCACCAAAGGCGTCGGTAAGCACAAAGAGCGTTTGACCTCGTTTGAGATGGCGTTGCGCAACGCGGGAGTCGCCGCCCAGAATCTGGTTCGCGTTTCCTCCATCTTTCCGCCCAACTGCAAACTGATCCCGCGCAAGGAGGGCCTCAAGTATCTCTACCCCGGCGAAGTCGTGTTCGCGGTGGTCGCGGAGAACTCGACGCGCGAACCTCACCGCCTGGTGGTCAGCTCCATCGGCGTCGCCATTCCAGCCGACAAGAACGCCTACGGCTATCTTTCCGAACATCACAGCTTTGGCGAAACCGAAGACCAGGCAGGCGACTACGCTGAAGAGCTTGCGGCGGAAATGCTCGCCACTACGCTGGACGTGGACTTCGACCCCGACAAGAGCTGGGACGAGAAGAAGGAGATCTACCGCATCTCCAACAAAATTGTGCGCACAGCCAACGTGACGCAGTCTGCGGTGGGGCACAAGAATGGCCTCTGGACAACCACGATCGCCGCAGCCATTCTGCTGTTCGATGACCCCAAGTGAGGGCGAGCGCCAACTCCCAGAAAAGCGCCGGGCTTGTAGCCCTTTGCTAAAGACCTTCTTCCATTAGCGACGTTCATCGGGTTGTCGCATCGAATTAGCAGAATGTGAATATGCCGACACGTAACAAATACCGGCTGAAGCCGCTGGTGGACCGAGATTCGTCGGTGTTTCCCTCGGGTTACGGCTTTATGCGCGGAACTGTCACGATATTGGGTGACATCGTAGGACCTACAGGCGAGGAACCCTGGGACTCCGAGGCGGATGTCGACGAACACGATGCAAATGGCCTAGGAACGCCGAGAATGGAAGTTAAATAGTTGATGACCCCTCATAAGACTTATCGTGTGGCATTGATTCATCCCGCGCTCGACAACGTTGCAATCGAAGCCAACAGCGCAGGGACAGCGCTCACATCAGCGTTCGTTCCTTCGGGGTGCAAATGACAATCTTTGGAAAGCTCGTGCCCGTGGCTATTCGTGAAGCATGGCCGTCAGAGCCCCGAGACTTCACTCCTTGGCTGGCCCAAGCTGAGAATATGGCATCTCTCGGCAGTGAAATCGGTATCGAACTAGAAACCATCCAAACTGAATTTGGAGTCGGAAGCTTTTCTCTCGACATCCTTGCCCGACGTGCCGACACGCAGGAGACAGTCGTTATCGAAAACCAATTCGGATCGACAGACCACACTCATCTTGGACAGCTAATCACGTACGCAGCAGGAGCGAGTGCCGACGGGAGCGGAGCTCGGACCGTTGTCTGGATAGCGGAAAAGTTCAAAGAGGAGCATCGGGCCGCTGTCGATTGGCTGAACCGAACGACTGAACCCGGAGTGCGCTTTTTCGCCGTGGAGCTGCAGCTCTGGAGAATCGGGGACTCACCATACGCGCCCAAGTTCAGCGTAGTCAGCAAGCCGAATGATTGGCAGAAACAAGTGACCCAAGATGCAGCAGCGCTCAGCGCTTCCGAGAAGAACTACGTCGAATTTTGGGACGCGTTCTACGATTTTTGCGACCAGACAGCCTCCACGTTGGTCATTCCGCGAGTTCCTCGCAAAGTGTGGTGGATCACGACGAAACCCAGCGGCCCAGGCTGCTCAATCAATTTGAACGCGATTCAACGCTCGAAGAAGCTTGAGTGCCAAGTGTGGATCGAGGGATACAAGGCGACCTCGTACTTCAGCATTCTTAGAGGGCATGAATCGGAATTGAAACTAAAACTCGGTGATGACCTGAACTTCGACGAAATGCCGGGTAAAACGACCTGCAAGATCTTTGTCACCACCTCAGGTGATGTAACAAACAAAGAAGAGTGGCCAGCAATCCATCAATGGCTTAAGACACAGGGCGAGGCGTTCCACAGCGCCTTCGATGGCCTTTGGCAAGAACTCGCCACATAGAAAGGAACTAATGATTATGGGCCTTACCTCCACCCGCGTCGCTCTGATTCAAATGTCGTGTGAGGCTTCGACAGATGCCAATCTCGCGAAGGCCGTCGCTCGCGTTCGCGAAGCCGCGGAAAACGGTGCGCGCCTCATCTGCCTGCCGGAACTCTTTCGCGCAGAGTACTTTTGCCAACGCGAAGACCACGCGCTCTTCGACATCACCGAGTCGATCCCCGGACCTTCCACCGCAGCCCTGAGCGAAGTGGTTCGCGAACACAAGCTTGTCGTCGTCGCAAGCCTCTTCGAGCGCCGGGCTCCCGGCCTGTATCACAACACGGCAGCCATCCTGGACCACGCGAGCGACAAGCCTGACCACATCGCGGCGATCTATCGCAAGATGCACATCCCCGACGACCCTCTCTATTACGAGAAGTTCTACTTCACGCCCGGCGATCTCGGCTTCCAAGCGCAGCGCACCTCTGCCGGCCCCATCGGCACGCTGGTGTGCTGGGACCAGTGGTATCCCGAAGGCGCGCGCGTTACCGCGCTCAAAGGCGCGGAAACGCTCTTCTTCCCCACCGCCATCGGCTGGCATCCCAGCGAAAAAGTTGAGTACGGCGAGCGCCAGTATGATGCCTGGCAGACCATCCAGCGCGCACATGCCATCGCCAACGGCGTATTCGTCTGCGCGGTGAATCGCGTCGGCCATGAGCAGGGCGATGTGGAACACAACGGCGTGATGATGCGCGGACCGGAAGGCGCGGGACTGGAGTTCTGGGGCGGCAGCTTCATCGCCGATCCCTTCGGCCGCATCCTGGCCAAGGCTTCGCACGATAAGGAAGAGATCCTCTATGCGGATCTTGATCCGAAAGAAGTCGAAATCACACGTCAGCACTGGCCGTTCCTGCGCGACCGCCGCATCGATGCCTATGGTGGGATTACGAGCCGGTTTCTGGACTAAGTTCCTGCCGTGCGAGTAGCTTGCTTTCTCGTTGTCCACCCCAGCGTTGTCATCTCGACCGGAGCGAAGCGCAGTGGAGAGACCTGCTTCTGTGCCCCGCCCATGCCCGGGCAGGGGCAACAGCAGATCTCTCCACTACGCGGCTACGCCGCTCCGGTCGAGATGACAGAGTTGTGGGATACGGACAAACAGCAGATCCCCTGCGGGGATGACAAAAAAAGAAGAGCAGCAGTGACTGAACTCCAGCCCGAGTGGCGGCATTGATGCGATACACCGGCCCAAACCTTTACAGTTAATCCATATGTCGACGCTGCACGCCGAAAATTTCCGTATGCCTGCCGAGTGGGCGCCTCATGCCGCGACCTGGATCGCGTGGCCGCATAACCCCGAAGACTGGCCCGGCAAATTTCAGCCGATCCCCTGGGTGTATTGCGAAATCGTTCGCTGGCTTTCAAGCGCGGAGGATGTCCACATCCTGATCAACGATCTCGCCGCTGAGAAGCGCGCCACGCAGGCTTTGCGCCGCCAGGGCGCGAACCTCGCGCGTCTGCATTTTCATCACTGGCGGACGGATCGCGTCTGGCTGCGCGACTCGGGGCCTATCTTCGTCAAGCGCGGGGCTGAAATTGCAATCACCGATTGGAAGTTCAACGCCTGGGCGAAGTACGACAACTGGCTCAACGACGACCTGATCCCCAGGCAGGTCGCCGAACTTTACGCCATGCCCAGCAGCGAGCCGGTCGTGACGCTCTCTGGCGGTTCCGAACACCGGTTGGTGCTCGAAGGCGGCTCCATTGACACCAATGGTGAAGGCATCCTGCTCACCACGGAAGAGTGCCTGCTCAGCGAAGTGCAGCAGCGTAATCCCGGCGTTTCGCGCGAGCAGCTCGAACAGGCGTTCGCCAAATACCTCGGGATCGAACAGGTCATCTGGCTCAATCGCGGCTGCGCGGGTGACGATACCCACGGCCACGTCGACGACATCACACGATTCGTCAGCGCGAATACGATCCTTACCGTTATCGAGCCCGACACCGCCGACGAGAACCACCTGCCACTCGCGGAAAACCTCGAACGCCTGCATGCAGCGCGCAACCTCGAAGGCAAGCCCTTCGAGGTCAAGACGCTGCCCATGCCTGCCCCGGTGATCTTCGAAGGCCAGCGTCTGCCTGCGAGCTACGCCAATTTCTACATCGCCAACGGCCTGGTTCTGGTGCCCACGTTCAACGATCCGAATGACCGCATCGCGCTCAATACGATTGCCGAATGTTTCCCCGACCGCACGGTCTCCGGCATTCACTGCACGGATCTCATCTGGGGCCTGGGCGCTCTGCACTGCCTCAGCCAGCAGGAGCCTCGCTAGATGACGGAGAACAGCAACAGGGCGAGCGCAAACAGCAGCAAGCCATGGCCGCCACCACCCGACCTCGACTCCATCCAGGAACTTGTCGCCACCGCCGATGTAGAAGGCTTCATCGCGGAAGGCGCGCCGGCGGATGAATATGAAAGTGAAGCGGAGCTTCTGTTCGCCGCTATGGCCAACTACTCCACAGCGGAACTGAACGCGCCGAATCTCCTGCCTGTCCTTGCGGGGATCTGGCAGACCAGCTTCTCGCTCAATGATGCTTCGTTGGCCGAACGCACGCCCGGCCTCCAATCTCTTGCGGATCAGATCGCGCGCTTCTTCGGCCCTGAAGCCAGGCCGCAGGTGCGCGGTTCCTGATCGTCATGACTTCCGAACCCATGCCGGACATCGAACTCATGCGCCTCGCCATCGCGGAAGCGCAGGCCGCCGAGGCTGCCGGTGAAGTGCCCGTAGGCGCCATCGTCATTGCACCCAGCGGTGAGATCATCGGCCGCGGCAACAACCAGGTGCTGCGCTCCAACGACCCCACCGCACATGCCGAGATCGTCGCACTTCGTGAGGCTGGGCGGGCAGTCGGCAACTATCGCCTGCTGGGCTCCACGCTGGTCTGCACCCTCGAGCCCTGTGCCATGTGTGCCGGCGCCATCCTCCATGCGCGCATCGCGCGGCTTGTCTATGCCGCTCGCGATCCCAAGGCGGGCGCGTGTGGCTCCGTACTTTCCGTGATGAATCATCCACCGCTCAACCACAAAGCCGAAGTCACCGAAGGCGTGCTCGCCGAGGAGTGCAGCGCGATGCTCACGGACTTCTTCCGCCGCCGCCGCGGTAAGGCTGCCGACACTGCCTCTGACCTCTAAAACAGCATCAGACTTCGTGACGGAGGCAAATCGAATGGCAACGAAGAAAGCAGCAAAGAAGTCCGGAGCGAAAAAGGCAACCGCGAAAAAGACAACGGCAAAGAAAACCAGCGCGAAGAAGTCGAGCGCAAAGAAAACGTATCCAACGAAGTCCGGCAAGCGTTCCACGACACCGCCTTCGCGGCGCTGGTCAGCGAAAGTCAAGACCGACTCCACCAAGCCCGGTCCCGGCCTCTTCAAGAAGAGCGCCAAGGCCATTGCTTCAGGCCTCTCGAAAAAGAGCGTCTCACCCAAAGGCCCCGGCCAGGCCATGGAGATGTTGAGCTTTTACGAGAACCGCGGCGGCAAGAACCTTTCTCCCAGCCGTAAGAAGGCGCTAGAAGGTGCGAAGGACATCCTGCGCAAAAAAGAAGGCAAGGCGCCGGCGAAGAAATCCGCGAAGAAATCCGCTGCAAAGAAAACCACGAAGAAGAAGGCGAGATAAGGGATGCCGAAGCGTTTCGAAGGAAAGATCGCGGTTGTCACGGGCTCTTCATCCGGTATCGGGCAAGCGATTGCCATTCGTCTTGCCAGCGAAGGTGCATCGGTTGTCATCGACTACCGCAGTCACCCTGAAGGCGCTGAAGAAACCCAGAAGAAGATCGCCGATGCCGGAGGAGCGCGCTCGATCATGGTGCAGGCCGACGTCTCCAAGGTAGCCGACACCACCAACCTCATTGAACAGGCATGGCAACAGCTCGGCGGCTGCGACATCCTGGTTAATAACGCCGGCATCGAGAAAGGCGCCGACTTCTGGGATGTGACACCCAACGATTACGATGCCGTGCTCGACGTCAATCTCAAGGGCGTGTTCTTCCTCACCCAGGCCTTTGTGCGCAAACTGCGCGACGCGAAAAAGACAGGACGGGTCATCAACATCTCGTCCGTACACGAAGACATGGTCTTTCCGCACTTCGCCAGCTATTGCGCTTCGAAAGGCGGCGTCCGCATGCTGATGCGGGACCTCGCCGTCGAACTTGGTCCGCTTGGCATCACGGTCAACAACGTGGCCCCCGGCGCGATCATGACGCCTATCAACAAGTCGCTGCTGGACGATAAAGCGAAACTGGATCCCCTGCTCCGCAATATCCCGCTCGGCCGCCTGGGCACACCGGAGGAAGTCGCCGGCCTGGTGGCTTATCTCGCTTCGGACGAAGCCTCCTACATCACTGGTTCCACATTCATCATCGACGGCGGGCTCATTCGCAACTATCACGAGCAATAGAGCAGTTCCGGTAATGGTGTAGACCGAAGAGAGGGCGCTGAAGCCGTTTTCTCCCAATGAAAACGGCGTTCTCCCGCTGTTTGGGAGACCACGGTATTACCGGAACTGCTCTAGACTTCACTTCGTATGCAGGAAATTCCCTGACACGGAGTAATGTCCCGGTACGCCAGTAATAGCGATCGGTATCACCGCGCCGGCGTGTTTGCGCTCGAAGAGCGGAGCAAACGGTTTCAAGAGCATGGACTTGAAGCCCGTCGTAACGTGCGAGATGTCTGAATCCATCCTGACATTTCCCGTCATGCGTATATCCTTGCTGACAAAGTTGTATGTGCCGTTCAGGTCCGCGCTCGCGCCGGGAACCGCGAAGCGCAGGCCCTGGGTGGAAAGAATGCCTTCGCGAATTGTTACCGGACCGCTCAACGATCCAAGCGTGTCGGCAGCCTCGTCTTCATCCTTCTTCTCGCCTTGAGCCCGCTGGCTGAACGCGGACAGTTTCTGCTCCTCGGCCGCATTGGTCAGCTTCTCGTCAGAGACTCCAAAGCGGCCTTCCACATGCAACCGGTGCAGGAATCTCACGCCTTTCCCTCCGGGCAATATCTCCGCATGTGCCTTGAGCGTCACGCCTCCCGTGATCGGCGCCGGACCATGGAGAAACGGCCGCAACAGATCCTGCGCACGGCCACTCCTCACACTCAGCTCCACACGAGCGATCTTGGGCGAGCCGGTTACGCTGCCGCTGACCGAAAGCGGCGTGGCTCCAAGCCGGCCTTCAATCGCATTCAGGATCACATCGCCGTTCAATCCGTTGATGGTGCAATGCACTGTGTTCGTCAGCACGGATGATCTTCCCTGACCCACGGCAAAGTCGGAGCTCTCTGTTGTGACGTGTGCATCAATGGAATCCAGCGTCCGTTCAAAATGTCCCTGCGACTTCAAGACACCTTGCAGCGTTCCAATATCGTGCAACTGCACATCGTCAAAGGTGAAGTCGCCCATCAAGGAAGTATTGCCAAGATTCGCGGGCAACAGCGGCCCAAAGCTGCCATGAGCCACGATGCGGCCTGAAGGCATCGCGTTTTCCATCTCGACGTCATAGCGAAGCGCATGGCCCTTCTCCAGCCCCTTCACTACCAACGTATGGATCGGAAATTTGAACGAACCACCCGCCTGCTTCTGGATCTCCAGCACGGAGTCACGCACCTGCAGCTTGCTGATGGCGGTTTCGGGCCCGCTGAAGTCTGCGCTGCTGCCTGCGGGAAAATCCCGTCGCCGCTCTTCGCTTCCTACGGGAGGCACCGTCAGATGCAGTCCAACCACATCGACCAACTCCACGCGCCTGCGCAACGCCAGCAGATCGAGCCATCCGCCCTGAACAATCAAGTGATCCGCCGTACCCAGTGGAGCGGCGTTGGGATCCGAACCCTTGCGGCGCAACGTCAGCCCGTTTGCAACGAAGCCAGGGCGCGGAAAATATGTGCGATGGTACTTCTCAATCTTCACCTGGCTCGCAAACACGTTCTCCAGCAGCGGATGCACATTGCGGTAGCGATAAGGCCAGTTGCGATTGACTACGATGCCCAGCGGCACAGCCGTCAGAAGAAGCACTCCAACCGTCCAGACCATCCATGGCCGTATAGAGCTTCGCCATCCTCGCCTTGCATGCGGACGGGGATGCCTGGATACGCGGGAGGTTGGGGCTCGACTCATCAGGGCGCGGAATCCAATCGAAAATCCGAAGACCAATCCCTATCGGAGTGGCTGCACGTGCCCACGGTTGCTTTCATTTCTGCGACCAGCCGCCTCACCGTCTCATCGTTCCAATCACCAGATGTTGTGGTGGAGGCGGTGGCGGATCACCGTTCGCATTCGCCCCTGGTACAGTCTTCGCGGTTTGGGAATCATTCATCGGCGCCAGAAAGATCGCGGTCAACCCAACATTGGCGGCACAGGTCACCGACATCACATCGGCGGGGCCAGGGTTTTCAGGGGTTCCAAACATGAATTCAGTCACCAGATCGCCGTGGGTGGCGTTCAGCTCCAATAAACGCTGGTGAGGAGCTTCCGCACCCTTCGCCTCGTCCGATTTGGAAGAGTCCGCTGGCCGCACACGTACAACAATCGTCCAGTAGCGAGCACCTCCGTTCACCACATCATGCAGTACGTACCCTGCCGGAATTTCAATGGGAATGGTGCGCTCGTCGCCCACCTCGCTGATCACATGGATGCCCTTCGCAGTTCCGGGAAACGTCAGCATCACCTGTTTTCCGAAAGGTACAAACGCGCTCTTTTCCAGCGACTTCAACGTGGCACGCGCACGCGGCGACATCGATTCATCCTGAACCGAATCGTACGCATGGGCATCTCTTGCGTCGGCAATCTTGCCTGCATCAAGATCCAGGAACCTGCGCACGCCGCCATCCTCCTGCACCAGCACAAGCGCCGGCAGCAGGCCGAATTTGTCCCAGCCCAGAACGAGGAAATCACCTGAAGCAAACTCCGCCACGCGCAACGGCCTGAACTTCACATCCAGCCGGACCAGGCTGGGATGATCACCGTCGCGGTCGGAACTTGAAAGAAAGTATTCCGTATCTTTAACTGCGCCGTTCTCGCTGTCATCGCGGTTCGACGCCTCCAGCAGCGTGACCAGCCTTTCGTCGCCAGGAAAGAAGTCGAGCACGGTGAGATTGTTGTACTCATGCGGCGCCTTCCGGGGCACGATCTTGACCTCACCGCTCGTGGCCACGCTGTAAAGAACCGGCAAGCTCGTCGCATTTCCTGACTCGGCATTCTCTGTCGAACCCTCGCTGAAATAGGTGTAGCCATCCGCATCGCAATGCGGGGCCGACCGACTCATCTCCGTCCGCAGGCCGGAAACCGGCTTCGGCGAAGAAAACTTTGCCGGTGTCTCACGAATGATCTTCTTCGCGGACGGCCGTGTCTGGGCATGTATTACGGTCACAGCGCAGGCTGTCGCGGCACAGCAACAAAGGCATCGCAACCAACCATGACAGGATTTCAGAAAATGCATAGGGTTCTCGCAAGGTTGAGACGTGCATATTTCGCAAATGTTCGCAACACTCGCATGTTTTTCCGGCATCGAAGACAATAGATCTATGGAACTTCTCGTCTATACCGCCGACTGGTGCCGCGATTGCCGCGAAGCAAAGCGTTTTCTGGACAAACACTCCATCGCCTACAAAGAGGTCAATATCGAATGCGAGCCAGGCGCTGCCCAGGAAGTCATCGCACAAACCGGCAAACGCGCAATTCCGCAGTTCGTTCTGGATGGGAAGTGGATTCAACCCTACCGCCCTGGCAGGGGTTTCCTCTATGAGGAAATGTCGGAGCTCTTCGGGGTAGCCGAGCTCTAAGTCAAACAGCCCGGCGTCTCCGGACGCAGCACAACTCCGCCTTCAAACCGTTTCCGGATGGCCTGTTGTCAGCGGTGAAAAGCCGTTTTCCCTCCTGGGAAAACGGCTTTGTTGTTTGTCTTTCTTAAGCGCGTCAATCCACCGAAACGTGCTCGTCTTCTTCGTTAAATTCGCCGTCGAGCGCGGCAATGCCCTCCGCCGCGTTCACGCTATCCGAGGGCAGCTTGATCTCTGAGGTTTGCACCGCGGCTCCGCTAAACGGCCAGCGCATCCGCAGTACACGATTGCGGTCGTGCTCGCGCAACGCCTGACGGCTGCGGCCGGTAAGCAGGTCTTCGATGGTGATAATCCCCACAAATTTGCCGGCGTCGTCGATAACCGGGAAGCGGGTCAGTTTGCTGTCCGCCATCATCACGGCCACCTCACGCAGGGTATCGGCGGGCGCCACCGTCTTCGGGTTCGCAGTTCCGTCCGAGGCCAGGAGTTGCGTTACGTCGCTTTGCCGCGCCGCTGCCATCATCTGCGTACGCGTCAATACGGTGATCATGTTTCCCTGGCCATCCAACAGAGGGAACAAGCGCTGCCAGTGAGACCATGCCTCGGCGCCACGTTCCTCCATCGTCTTCAACCACGCGACTGCCTCACGTCGAGTCGCATCCGCCGGCAGCGCAAACACGCTGGTGTGCATGGCCTGCGAGACCGTCACGGTCTCCAATGGATCCACCCCATACTCACGGCTGAGATGAAATCCGCGACGGCTTAACCGCTCGGTCAGAATGGAACGCTTCTGCAGCAGGACGCTCATGCCGTAGGACGTCACGGAGGCCAGCAGCAGGGGCAGCGTCAATGTGCTGTTGTGGGTAAGCTCCACGGCCAGAACAACGGCAGTCAGCGGCGTGCCGATGGCTCCCGCCAATACAGCGGCCATGCACACCATCGCCCATCCACCGGTCTGCATAGCGGGAAGGAAGTGCGCCAGCATGCAGCCTAAGCCGCCGCCGATCATGAGTTGGGGTGCGAGGATGCCGCCTGACGTGCCAGAGCCCAGCGACTCCATCCAGATGAAGCTCTTGATGATCAGCACGCCAGCGATCAGGCCCCACTCGGTGTGGCCGTCCAGCATCTGCTGAATCACCGGATAGCCCACACCCAGCGCAGACGGGTAAATCAAGCCGCCCAGGCCGATGCCCAGGCCGCCGATCGCAGGCCACCACATCCAGTGGATCGGCAGTTTTTCAAACATCTCTTCGAAAAAGTGCACGCCCTTGGCGAGAAACAACGCCACCAGGCCCGCACAAAGTCCTGCGAACACAGCCGCCAGCATCACGCTGTGATGCACAGGCTCTGTGGCTCCCGCCATCGGAAAGATCGGCGAGGCTCCCAGCAGGAAGCGGCGAACGGCGGCAGCAGTCACGCTGGCGACCGCGACCGGCACCAGGCTGCGTGGACGCCACTCGAAAAGGAGCAGTTCTACCGCCAGCAGGATGGCGGAAAGCGGCGCAAGAAAGGTTGCGGACATGCCTGCCGCTGCGCCGGCCACCAGCAGCACAGACCGTTCCGCGTCGGTCATCCTGAATAGCTGGGCAAGCAAGGAACCGAAGGCACCGCCCGTCATGATGATGGGGCCTTCCGCGCCAAACGGTCCACCGGACCCGATTGCGATCGCTGTCGCGGTCGGTTTGAACAAGGTGATCTTGGGCGAGATGCGCGCCCCGCGCATCAGGATGGCTTCAATCGCTTCCGGCATGCCGTGACCGCGGATTCGGTCTGAACCATAACGCGCGATCAGGCCGACCAGCAAACCACCCAGCACAGGAAGAAATATGGCTGTCCACCCCAGCGTGTTCTTGCCGGGGTCGACGATGGCTGTATTCCAACGATGGAAATAGAAAAGGTTGGTGGCCAGATAGATGAGCCGGAGAAGTATCCAGCTGAGAACTGCTCCCGCGGCGCCCGCAACAACAGCCAGCGCACTCATCCACACCATTCGAACGTCTGCCGAGTAATCTCGCAGCGTCGAAACTGGTTTCCTGCCCATCAACCCTCCAGTGCTTCCTCATTCTTCTTGCTGGTCAACACCTGCAGTGCCGATACCAGGGTCGGAGCCTGCTTCTCCAGTTCCTGAACGTGCTGGGCTACAAGCTGCTCCAGCAATGCCCTGCCGTGTGGCGTCAACTGCACCAGCGAACGGCGGAGATCCTTTTCGTCGTTCCTGCGCTGGACCAACCCAGCCTTCTCGGCGCGGTCTACAAGCTCAACCGTGCTGTTGTGGCGCAGGATCATGCGATCGGCGATGTAGCTGATGGACGCCTGCGCACCTGGCGGAAGAGATCCGATCACCTGCATCAACTGGTATTGCTGTGTCGCAATACCGCAGGCTTCCGAAACCACCTCGCTGAAACTTAGAAATGACCTCAACTGAAAGCGAAACTCCGCCAATTCGTGCAAGCGGGGAATTTTTCCCCCGTTCGTGGATTCGCTCACCGCCCGTGCTTCCATCATATATCGCCTCACGATAATCCACGGAGAAACTCCGCGGGCCTTTCAATTTTTTTTCGAAACTTGGAAACTCGCTGGAACTCGAATGCGTCTCTGGTTCAGCCCATACTATGCCATGTCTCCTGCCAAGGGGGCAATTGCTATTTAAGGCGCCCGTATATTGAACTCTTTCAGGCACTTACGCGGCATGCGTTGCTCTTCCTCATCCTTGTGGGCGAAACTGGACTCTGCGCGTTCCATCCCGGCGCGTCCCACGACAGGAGTTTCCTTTGATCGCACGTTATAGTCGTCCCGCGATGGCTGCCCTATGGACCGAGCAGGCCAAATTCAGCAACTGGCTGCGGGTGGAGCTCGCTGCAACCGAGACCTTGGCCGGCATGGGCATCGTTCCACGAGATGCCGCGGACGAGCTCAAGGAGCGCGCCTCGTTTTCCGTCGACCGGATCAATGAGCTGGAAAAAGAAACGCGGCACGATGTCCTTGCGTTTACGACGGCGGTCGCTGAAAACGTTGGACCTGCCGCGCGCTGGCTCCATTTCGGACTGACTTCGACAGATGTGGTCGACACCGCGCAAGCACTCGCGCTGCGGCAAGCCTCGGCAATTATCCGCACCGGCATCCTGCGTCTTCGCGACGTGCTGCGCAAACGTGCGGTTGAATTCCAGCACACGCCCGCGATCGGCCGTACGCACGGTGTCCACGCGGAACCCACCACGTTCGGCATGAAGCTCCTGCTCTGGTACTCCGAAATGGGCCGCAACCTGCGCCGTTTCGATGCCGCCGCGGAAGACATGCGCGTGGGCAAACTCTCGGGCGCGGTAGGCACGTTCGGCCATCTCAAGCCCGAGCATGAGGAAGCCATCGTCCGCTCGCTCGGTTTGAAGCCTGCGGCTGTCTCCACCCAGGTGCTGCAGCGAGACCGTCACGCGGCCTACATCACCACGCTCGCGGTTCTCTGCTCCACACTGGACAAGATCGCTACAGAAATCCGCCATCTGCAGAGAACAGAGGTACGCGAAGCGGAAGAGTTTTTCTCGCCCGGCCAGAAGGGCTCGAGCGCGATGCCGCACAAGCGCAATCCCATCACGGCTGAACAGATCAGCGGACTCGCACGCGTGGTTCGGGGTAATGCGCAGGCGGCGTTGGAAAATGTGGCGCTCTGGCACGAACGCGATATCTCGCACTCCTCCGCGGAACGCGTCATTCTCCCCGACACCACCATCCTCGCGGACTACCTGCTCGACAAGACCGCGACCCTCATTGAAAAGCTGATGGTCTATCCGGCGCGGATGCTCAAGAACCTCGAGCTCACCGGAGGCCTGGTGTTCTCAGGCCAGCTCCTGCTGGAACTCGCGGAAGCCGGTCTCAGCCGTGAAGAAGCGTACAAGCTCGTACAGTCGCATGCCATGGATGCCTGGCAGAACGAGCGCAACTTCAAGGATCTGATCGCTGGCGATCCGGAGGTCGCTGCGCGGCTGTCACCGGAAAAGATCGCGGGCGCCTTCGACTACACACGTCAGCTACGCAATATCGATGTGGTGTTCGCGCGCGTACTCGCGGAAGACGCCGACCTGGGATAGAGCATTCCCACGCAATGTGCAGGGAGACGCCGCTACGCGGCTGCCTCATCATCGGCACTGGAACTTTCGTCCTCGGCGCCCGTGACTTCGCTGCAAGGCGATATTCCCTTTGTCTGCGTATCCCCGTAAAGCAGAATCGCCGCTCCAGCCACTTCGACGTAGAGACAGCTTTCACCCAGTGTCACCGCCGTGCGGCCGAGAAAGTCCTTCAACTCCGGCAATCCCTGATCGTTAGGCAAGGCCACGGTAAATTCGCGGTGCTCGCCATAGGAATACTTGCCGTGCTCCTCGCGCCAGTAGCCGAACAGGTTGGCCGAAGTCGCGGTATAGCCGCCAAAATGCTCCAGGAGATAGACGTGTACGGATTGCTCCACGGTTTCACCGCTCTCACATGGCTCTTTCAGCTTCAGCGACGGCAATAAAAAACGTACGTTCCTTCCCAGAGCTTTTTCGCGGTGGTCCATTGCCCTGAATGTAACAGGCAAAACGATGCCTCTCACCCGGTCGCCCGGAAAAAACTTGAAGCCACATCAAACGGCGGCGGCGGGTAAATCCAAAACCGCATGAGACTCTTTTCCCCGGCTGCGGGCAGACGGATTACGGCTGCCCGCCGTGATTTTCCGCTGGAGTGACGGGTGCGTTCGGCGACCCTGTCACCGGACCACCCACAGGCATACTTGTGCCCCGGCCCGTTTCCACCGCATCGGCTTTGCGTTCGACGGCCTGCGCCTCGGCATTCTCGATTGTGATGGTTCCCTTCCCATCCGCTCCCGCATCCGGCGATGCCACGGTAGCCAAAGCCGAGCTTTCGGGCACGCGAAAATCTACCAGCGGCGCGTCCTTCGGCAACGAAAACCTTCCGTGCTGAACGTAGGCGGCCAGCACCACCGACGCGGTGACTGGAGAAATCAGCACCAGCGGCACACCGTAGTTCTTCAACAGACTTTCCGCGACGCCCTGGATGTGGTGGCTGCGTCCCAGTTCGCCCGCCACCTGAGGAATCTTGTAAACACGCAAACCGGCTTCAGGATGGTGCTTCGCGTAATGAGTCAGCGCACGTGCCACCGACTTGGGCGTAGTGAGTCCGAAATCCGCAATAAAGTTGCGCCGGATGGCATGTGGGTAGAAGCGATTGATGGTCACGCGCGCAAAGTCCGCGCAGTTGGTAAACGCACCGTTATACCGTTCCTTGTTCTTGCGGTCGTTGAATAACGCAACCAATGCCGCTTCCTGCTCGGTGGTCGAATTCACCTGGAACGCCCAGATCGCCCGGTCGTAGGACGAGCCGACCAGCTCATACCAGTTGCTGCCGGGTGCGGTTCCATTGGCGAGATCCGGCGCGATCGACTCCAGATGCGCACGGCGGTAGGCATCGCGCAACGCTGCCTCCTGCGCACGATCCATGGTCGGTGGAATCTCCGCGGCTGTTTCCACCGCATAGAGATAGGGAATCAACGGGATGGCCAGCCAGTCATAACCGCCGACATCGTCATAGCGGCTCATGACCACGCCCATCTCACCTTCACGGCACGCGCGCAGCACCGTCGGCGTGTCCGCGCAGATATGGTCGAAATACAATGCCGAATGGCCGGTGGGGTTCAAAAGATGACTCACCTGGCCGTAGGGCTCCTCCATGAGAAGCGTGACCGAAGCATGGGCATACATGCCTGCCAGCAGCATGATGCAGGCCGCTGCTCGACACAGCACTCTGAATTGTTGGTTGGCCCTTTTCGTTTTCACGCGAACTTACCTGAATTGTTTAACGCCATGGATGGCAGAAGGTTGCGGAGAACCGCCCGGGTGCGGGCCGGGATACTCTAAAGAAATGCAGCATGCGCCGCCTGTCGCTACTGACACTTCGAAATCCCCGCAATCTCTTACGCTGACCCTTGCAATTACGGGCGCTAGCGGTTCTGTCTTCGCCGCCAGAATGCTCCAGAGGTTAGATGCAGATGAGCGCGTCGGAAGGCTGTTTGTGGTCGTCTCCGAAAATGCACTGCGCGTATTTGCAGAAGAGCTGGAGGGTGTCTCCGGCCGGTCCGCGGTGGTGGAAAAAATTCTTGGAAGAGCATCCTCAAAGATCAAGCACTTAGCCCATGAAGATGTGGGCGCCCCCATCGCCAGCGGCTCGTTTCCATGCGATGGAATGATTGTGCTGCCATGCTCGATGGGGACATTGGCGGGTATCGCACACGGCACCGCAGGCAACCTGATTGAACGCGCAGCCGACGTCTGCCTCAAGGAACGGCGCCGCCTGATCCTGTGCGTCCGCGAAACTCCGTTGAACCTGATCCACATTCGCAACATGGCTTCTGTTACGGAAGCCGGCGCCACCGTGTTTCCCGTCACGCCCACGTTCTACAACCACCCGGAATCCGTGGACGATGTGGCGCGGAACTATGTGGACCGCGTGCTGGCGCATATTGGGCTTGTCCAACCGGGGGCGTATCGGTGGGGTGAAAACAGAAGTTAACAGCACACAGTTAACAGCGAACAGTAAAAGCTGGGCGCTCTTAACTGTTCGCTGTTAACTATTCGCTGTTAACTGCCTTTTTGCCTTACTGCATTTTTGTTAGCGTTCGTACGCCGCCTGGAGGCACTGGATTCGCCTTCAGAAAATCCGCTGTCGCGGAGGCTGTACGTGCCGAGCACACCTTGGGAGACAGATGTCCACAGCCTTCCAGCACATCGAGCTCTGAACCCGGCAGCATGGCGTGGATGCCTTCACCCACGGAGAGCGGCGTCAGCTGATCGTTCTTGCCCCACACAATCAGCAGCGGTTCCTTCAAATTGGGAAGGTCCTTGTCGAGCACGTCTTTGCCCGCAAGCATCGAGTTCATCCCGCGATCGACCACCCATTGCTGTTCCTGCAGTACCTTCAGCAGGTCACGAGTGACATAGTGAGGTAACACGATGCCCGGCTCCATCTTCGCGAACAGCTTGTTGACGTCCGCTTCGCTTTCCGGATGAAAGATCGCGGGATCGTCCACCTTCATCGTGATGCCTGCGGTGTCATACACCACCACGCGGTCGATCATATCAGGATGATCCATGGCCAGCTTCAGCGTCACCCATCCACCCATCGACCAGCCGCCTATGTCCGTCTTCTGCAGTCCAAGCGACTGGATAAAGTCGGTGACGAATTTCTCCTGCGTCGGGATGGAGTAATCCGAATCGCCCGGCTGCGGCGAGCGGCCATAACCCAGCAGGTCGGGCGCATAGACGTGGAAGCCGGCCTTCTTCAGCCGCTTCAACATGGGCGCCCAGCTCTCCGAACGGTCGGCGAGGCCATGCACCAGCACCAGTGGAATGCCGCCGCCCTCGATGCGCGGTTCGGCTTCGTAGTAGTGGACCCGGCCTTCGGGCGTCATCACATAGTTGCTCTGCACGCGCGCAACCAGCAGCCCGAGATGCGTGAGTTGCCGATCCGACCAGATAGGCTCGCGGCGCATAACAACCGCACCCACGGCTACCAGCACCACCACCAGCAGCAACAACTTGGCGACCGTCTTCATCCCCCGACAACACCTCAATCTTTACTGTATACGCCACGCGCCGGGACGAAGATATTCCTCTAAATGGTGTGTGCTGGTCGGCTCATCCTTCTCACCGAAGGTGAGCGGTGCGCCGAGCGTGAGCGCGTCCTAGGCGGCAAACCTTAATGGGAGAACACGAGGTCTTTGTTTTGCTTAAGGACACGGGTTCACCCGTGTCGTAGGTTGCGGGAAGATCGCGGCTTGAGCCGCTGAGGTACCCGTACCAAGCTCGAGAAGACGCTGGAGTCGCAGTGAGGTGCTGTGGTGGCCCTGGAACAGTTTCCTCCGGGGCTGAAGCCCGTGTCGTTTTGACTTTGAACGTCACGGGTGAACCCGTGACCTTAAGCAAAACGATCTGGCGCCGCAAACACCTCCAAGCTTCCATCGGATGAAGTTCGTGACCTTGAAAGGGTCGGGCCTTCAGCCCTCGCTGCGTTAGCCAGACGGATACCTGGGGCTTCGCCCCAAGGCTGGTATAGGGCGCGCCGTTGGCGCTTGAAACCATGCTTATTTCGTTTTTCCCAGAGCTACAGCAGCTCTTTACGCACACACTTCGGGGCACTACTCCGACATGCATCTTTTTTGCGACGCGCAGGAAAGCTTTATTTCAGGGCCTTGCCGAACTCTTCACTAAAAACCGTGTGCGACATCTCGAACCGCCCGCCGTCGAACTTATCGGGCCCTTGACGGTGCCCGATCGCGAGCAGGGCGACAACCCAGTAGCTCATGGGAAGCTTCAGCGTTTCGCATACCTTCTGCTGCTCAAAGCCCTCCATGGGGGCGGTATCGTAGCCCAGCACTTCGGCCATCCACATCATGGACGTGAACGCGAGCATCACCTGCTTGTTCAACCAGCCGGTCATCTGGTCTTCCGTGAAGCTGGAAAGGTAAGCCGGCACGCTCTCCTGAGCCTGCGCAGCGTAGCTTTCCGGCATGCCGCCGGCACGGCCCAGACGCAACATCTCATCCAGATCCTTGCGCCATCCATCGCGGTCGCCACAGGCGACGATAACCGCGGAAGCTTCTTCCACCTTGGCCTGGTTGTAGCTGGCCGCGCGCAGTTTGCGGCGCTGCTCCGGGTTTTGCACCACCACAAAGCGCCAGGGCTGCATGTTGTACCCGCTGGGGGCGTGCAGACCGGCATCGAGAATCTGCCTCAGGTCGCTGGCGGGAATTGGTTCTCCATCAAAACTCGCTGTAGCCCGCCGTTCGCGGATAGCCTGTGCCAGGCTTTTCTGGATTGCTGACATTACTTTTCTCCAGGCAGGTTCTCAGTGAATTCGGGGGGCCCGCAAAGGCACATCCTTACACAGCGAACCGGCCGCTTCGTCAATGTACCGTTTCGCTAACGTTTTTACTGTATCTGTGTCATCGTAAGCGACACGACCGGCGCATTCCCCTGGGGAAGGTCGGTAAACACGTAAACCGCGCCAAATGCCTGCTTCAACTCAGGATGCGCCGCCACCAGCGCCCGGGCCGCACCTTCACCGCGTCCGCGGAGCACGGCTTCATCGGCGCCGGCCACACCGGCGACATGCATCAGCAGGTGCAGACTCTTGTCATCGGTTGCCGTCTCGGTTCCCAGCGAAATCACTTTGAATTCGGAACCGCCGGCGCCCTTCAGCACCATGGGCGTGGCCGCACTCAGTCCCCCCGCAATTTCAGGGGGCGCCACGCCGCGCTGTTCGTTGCGCAGCTTGTCGAGATTGGTACTGTCTGCAAAGGGCGCGGGCTGCAGTAACGTTTCCGCCTGGCTGTAGTAGAGCCAGGAGAGCAGGGCTTCTTTTGCCCCGGCGCGCTGCCGGGCGGCATTCCAGTACCAAAGCCCGTCATGGCCGGCCGCGGATCGTGCCTTGGGATAGAACCCGGCCATCTTCCACGCCGAGCCTTCACGCTGCAGCAGCAGAGAAAGCAGCCATGGGTGCTCGCCGCCGGAGGTTTCCACCATGGCGAATCCAAAGTCGCCGGGAGGCAGGCCGGAGATGGAAAAGTCAGTTTCGGAGCTGGTGTCCTTGAGCGCGCAACTGAAGTCGGCACTCGAGGCATCGCCCGCCTTGCGCGCGGTTGCGTCCAGTTCGTAGACCTGGGTGACTCGCAGCGTTTCCCCACTCAGCTTCTGCGATGTGGAGCGGATCAAAAACTCCGTGCTGCCAAAATTTGCCGCGAGTTCAGGCACCGTCGCTGCCTTGACCGTGGCCGGATCGCCGGCCTTCACGGCCGATCCAATGGCAAGCGCCGCATCGGCCAGCGCCTGGCGCACGGCCGGCTGCATACGCGCCTGGGTGGTGCACGTCTGGCCGTACATCGGCGCAGCCATCAGGCCAATCGCCCCAGCACCGGCTACGATCCCAAACCTTACGCATTTGCGAACAGTTCTCAAGCCTCTCCTTCGAGCAGTCCGCTCCTACCGTTCATATCGCCGCTCCACGGAGAGCGGTCGCACGCTCTCTCCGCACAGCATACGAAGCGTAACATCTGCCGTCCAGTCCAGAAGGCGCCAAGAAGCGCGGGACTCTTGTGCCTTCATGGCAGCGTGGCAAGCCTGGTCGACCGTCAAACTCGTCACAGACAAACAAACGCGCGTATGCTCAGGGAAACGAGGCTACCCTTCGCGGGCCGGTCACGTCCCACCGTAAGATGCCGGTCAACTCCATTTCGCAGTTTGCCAGCACACGAGCCGCAGTTCGGGAGATTGCCCGCTCGCGGGCCGCAGTTCGCAAAATTGCCCGCTGCGCAGCCCTTGCCCTCTCCGGCGTGCTCCTGTGTGTTGCGGCGCCGGCGCAACAGCCGCTCCATCTTTCGCAGTTACCCGCAACAGCGCCTACGGCCAACACATTGCCCGCCCCCATCGCGGCAACCCCCGTACCGCAGGCTGACGCTGTACCCCGGCATCGCGCCAGGGTTACTTACAACTCGGGGCTGCTCAACGTGGAAGCCAACAACTCCAGCCTCAATGGCATTCTCCGTGACATTGCAATGGTCACCGGTATGAAGATCACGGGCGGCGTTGCCGACCAGCGCGTCTTCGGCAATTACGGGCCCGCCGAGCCATCCACGATTCTTGCCACCCTGCTCGATGGCACCGGCAGCAATATGCTGCTGCGGGAAACCGCCGGCAATGGTCCTGCAGAACTCATCCTCACGCCGCGAGGCGGTGGAGCTTCGCCACCCAGCCCCAGCAACTACAACGGCGATCTCGACCTCAGTGGCGATGCGGAAACCATCCCGCCCCATCCGGCGCCTGTTAATTCCGGTAACGCAGCCAATCCCAATGCGGGCGATCGAGATGCAGATCAGATCCCACCGTCGGGTCCCCGTCCGATCCCGCAACCCCTGAACAACGTTCTCGGCAGCCCGAACAACACCACCCCGACCGCCTCGTCGATTCCAACGGTGCAGTCGGTGCCTACCGATTCCATTTCCACGCCATCCACGGCGCAGCCGGTTTCCGGCATTGTGGATTCCACGAACCCGCCGCCTGCAGGCAGCACAGGTTTCGGCAGCATGACGCCCACGCAACCCGCGGCGGATGCGCCGAAAACCCCAGAGCAGATTTATCAACAATTGCAGGCGCTGCAGGCAGCGCATCAAAAAGCGCAGGGGTCTGGTTCAAGCAACTCCACCACACAACCCTCGCCAGCCAGCACGCCGCAGTAGCGGCGGCATCCGGCCTAACCTTCGAGCGCTGGCCGCGCGGCCGCCGTCATGCGTTCCTTGGCCGCGGAAACCGCGTGCACGCGGAATGCGCGAAACATGCCAATACAAATCCCATAAGCCACAAGCACGCCCAGCGCTAACGACGCCGTCACCGCACCTAATAACATCAACGAATCCATTGCCTACCGCCTCCAAAGACCGGGCCTGAAAAGCCGTTCTACAACCTTTTCGCCAACTTCATCCGAACATTGGCTCACGTCTAGTTTGATGCACAAAGGGTTAACATTCACAGTGGAAATTTTCGTTCTGTTGATTACCTCGGCACACCAGGTCCTGCCTGCGTCCGTTGCTCCACGAAGACTCGAGATGTAGCCGCGCATGTCATTGACAGGTAAAGGCTTGAATTTCTCGACCATAGCCAGCTCCCGCCGGTGTCCGCAGCGCCTGAGGTTTCAATTCCCCAAAAGCTGTATCCTAAGAGCTTGGGCACTTTCGCCCCCTATTCGCGCATGAGCATTACCCATATCCACGTCCGGGGCGCCCGCCAGCACAATCTGCGCGACGTTTCCGTCTCCATTCCGCGTAACACGTTGACCGTCGTGACCGGCCTGTCAGGTTCCGGAAAAAGCTCCCTCGCCTTCGACACGATTTATGCCGAGGGACAGCGGCGTTATGTCGAAACGCTGTCCGCGTACGCGCGCCAGTTTCTCGACCAGATGGAGCGGCCCGACGTCGACTCCATTGAAGGTCTTTCGCCTGCCATCTCGATCGAGCAGAAAACCACGTCCCGTTCCCCTCGCTCAACCGTAGGCACCATCACCGAGATCTACGACTACCTCCGCCTCCTGTGGGCTTCGGTAGGGCAGCCTCACTGCCCCAACTGCCACCGGCCGATCTCCCGGCAGTCCGCCGACCAGATCGTTGCTCAGATCGTGGAGCGCAACCGCACCGACTCTCCCGGAGAACGTATCACCGTGCTTGCACCCGTGGTCCGAGGGCGCAAAGGCGAGTTCCGCGAAGAACTGGAAGCGCTGGATAAAAAGGGCTACCGCATTCGCATCGACGGCGAAATGACCGAGGTGGAAGAGGGCATGCGCCTTGAAAAGCGCAAGAACCACACCGTGGAAGCCGTGGTGGACCGCATCATCCTGAAACCAGTCCCGGACGCCGATGGCATTCCTCAGGTCGACACCCGCCGCCTCGCCGCAGCTGTTGCCACGGCGTTACAGCTTGCCAACGGCCTGGTGTTGATCGGCTTGCAGGCTCCGGGTGGCGAATACCACGAGACGCTGTTTTCCTCGTCGATGGCCTGCCCCGACTGTGGCATCAACGTGCCCAAGCTCGAGCCGCGAAGCTTCAGCTTCAACTCCAGCTACGGCGCCTGCACGGAATGCCACGGACTTGGCTCCATCTATGACTTCGATCCGGCCAAGACCATCACCGACTGGTCCAAGCCGCTGCTCGATGGCGCCATGGGGCCGGGCTCCGCATCGCAATACCTGCTGCGCCTGATCAAGATCGCCGCGGACAAATACAAGATCAACCTCAAGCAGCCCTTCGAAGCACTCAGCAAGGAGCACCAGGATCTGCTGCTTTACGGCCCGCCGCGTTCCGAAGCCAGCCGCACCGGCTTCCACGGCATTCTTCCCTGGCTGCGCGACACCATGGAAGAGTCGAAGTCGGAGGGCTATCGCGAGTACATGATGCAGTACATGTCGGCGAACGAGTGCCCCCGCTGCCATGGCCGCCGCCTGCGTCCTGAATCGCTGGCCGTGACGATTCCGCTGCTCGACTCGGTGGAGCATCCGCCCGTCAACAGCGACGACCGCGACACCGAACCAATCCAAAGCTCGAAAGCGCGTAAAGATTTCTCTATTGCCGATTTCACCTCTCTCTCGCTGGAACGCGCTCTGCTGGGCGCGCGTTCCATGAGCTTCGTCGGCCGTGATCGCCTGATTGCCGACCGTCTACAGCGTGAAGTGATTGAGCGCCTGGAATTCCTCAACGCCGTTGGCCTTGGCTATCTTTCGCTTGAACGGTCGGCGGCTACGTTATCCGGCGGCGAGGGCCAGCGTATCCGCCTTGCCACGCAGATCGGCTCGCGCTTGCGGGGCGTGCTTTACGTGCTTGACGAGCCCTCCATCGGGCTTCATCAGCGAGACAACCAGCGTCTGATCAGCGCGCTTGAGGATCTGCGCGATCTCGGCAACACCGTACTGGTGGTGGAGCACGACGAAGACACCATTCGCAAAGCGGACTACGTGCTTGATCTCGGCCCCGGTGCAGGCAAGAACGGCGGTCATCTGATCGCTTGCGGAACCCCCGCCGAAATCATGGCGAATCCGGATTCTGTTACCGGCCAATATCTGGCCGGCAACATCGACATCGTCACGCGCCCGACACCTGAAAAGGCGCCACGTCCGGTGACCGGGAAATGGCTGTCGGTGCAGGATGCGACCTCACACAACCTCCGCCACGTAGACGCGCACTTCCCTCTGGGAGTCATGACCGTGGTTACCGGCGTCAGCGGCTCAGGGAAATCGACGCTGGTCAACGACATCCTGTATCGGGCGTTGGCCAAGCAGTTGTACGGCTCGCGCGAAGAACCGGGCGCGCATAAAGCGATCCATGGCGCGGACCAACTCGACAAGGTCATCCAGATCGATCAGTCGCCTATCGGGCGCACCCCACGTTCCAACCCTGCGACCTACACCGGTGTTTTCACCGCGATCCGCGACCTGTTTGCCATGCTCCCCGAATCGCGTGAGCGCGGCTACAAACCGGGACGCTTCAGCTTCAATGTGCAGGGCGGACGTTGCGAGGCCTGCCAGGGTGAAGGCCAGCGGCGCATCGAGATGAACTTCCTGCCCGACGTCTATGTCCTATGCGAAGTCTGCAACGGGCGGCGTTATAACCAGGAAACCCTGGCCGTGAAGTTCAACGGCTACTCCATCGCCGACATTCTCGACCTGCCCATTGAAGATGCGCTGCCCATCCTGGTGGACATCCCCGCGGTTCGGCAGAAGCTGCAAACGCTGGTCGATGTCGGGCTCGGCTACATCCATCTCGGCCAGTCGGCAACCACGCTGTCCGGTGGCGAAGCTCAGCGGATGAAGCTTGCCCGCGAGCTTTCCAAGCGTCAGACCGGCCGCACGCTGTATCTGCTGGATGAACCGACCACGGGCCTGCACTTCGATGACGTACGCCGTCTGCTGGAAGTGCTGCACCGTCTTACCGACCTTGGCAACACGGTGGTCATCATCGAGCACAATCTCGATATCATCCGCAACGCCGACTACCTGATCGATCTTGGCCCTGAAGGTGGCGAAGGCGGCGGCCTGATCGTTGCCCAGGGGCCGCCGGAACTGGTCGCGCACTCCACGGCTTCACACACCGGCCATTTCCTCGCGCGCTATTACGACGCCACATCCTCAGCCATTGCCCTGGGCGAGTTGCCGCCGGTGGAGCTGCCCGACCTCGCGAAAAAACCGCCCAAGCCGAAGTTCATTGCGCCCGAAAAGAAGACAGGCGTGCCCAAAGCGTCCAAGAAGAAACCGGAATCCGCACCGCGCAGCCAGGCCGCAACGAAAAAACGCACGTCCAAGACCCAAGTTTCTTAAGCTTCTTTCGATACCATCAACAAACGGCCTCGCGATGACGCGACTTGCCGAGAACGGTCCCCTGCTTTTCCCTCCACGATGAGCGATTTGCCGATCCCCGAACCTACGCGCGATGAGGCGCTGGATATTCAGCACGATACCGACCCGGCACGGGATGCGGGTATCAGCCGCCGTATTCCGCATCTTGGCCATACGCTGCTGTTCTTCACGCTTGCGCTGTTTTGTCTTCTCGTCGCTACGCTCATTTCGATCTCCATCCTTCATGTCCGCCCATCAGAGCCTTCGGGACAACATCCGATGGGTGACTTCCTGGCGGAGATGATTGGCTATTTCGTCACATTACTTGTGGCAGTACCTCTTTTCGCCACGATTTGGCATAAGCCGTTTCTTGACGGCATCCACTGGACATGGCGCGCCGCCAGCCGTCACTGGTGGAAGCTCATTCTGCTTGGGGGCGTCGCCGCCATTCTGGCCTCGCTTGCCGATTCTCTGATCAAGAGCCCTTCAAGCACGGACCTCATGCGAATGTTCCAGAAACCCAGCACCGCCTGGACGTTCGTCATCGTTGGCAGCTTGATCGCGCCGTTGATGGAAGAAATTGCTTTTCGCGGCTTTCTGCTGCCGGCACTCGCCACTGCCTACGACTGGATCGCAGTCGAACGTACCCCCGCAGGCCTGGCCTGGTGGCAACGAACGACGGAGCATACCAGGGGAGCGTGGATTTTTGCAGCCCTCTTCTCCAGTGCTGCCTTCACGCTGATTCACGGCGGCCAACTCCATTGGGCCTACGGTCCGATCCTGGTGCTGTTCATTCCGTCGCTGCTTTTTGCAGCAGTCCGGATTCGTCTGCGCTCGGTCGCTGCCTCGACGCTGGTCCACATTGCTTATGACGGATTTATTTTCCTCGACATGATTGTTGTCACCCACGGTTTCCGTCATCTCGATAAATTGCAATAGTTTTCCGGTCAAGTCACGCATCGCCGCGAACCAAGGTAATTTCCCCGGAATGACGATTGCGTATGGTGCTTTGTCCCTTTGAATGGCGTACACTTCAGCCATTCAAGGGGGGCGCACCCGTGACAGCCGCACACATCTGCCCGCAATGTGGATCCGACAAGACTCGCCGTTCGCACCGGCGGCCTCTGGAACGGCTGTTGTTTCGCATGCGCCCATTCCGCTGCAACCAATGTGATACCCGATTCTTCAGTGCCCTGTCCGCGGCGGAGCGCGCCTCCCATTCGGAAAAGAGAGCACACCCGCGCGTCTCCGCGTAAAGCTTCCCGGCTTGAAATCTTCTAAACTGGGTAGGACATGATTCCTACCCTAGAATGGACGCCGGAAGGCGTCAGCTTCCTTGACCAAACCAAACTCCCCCACGAAGAAACCTACGTTTTAGCCCGCGACTACAACGAAGTCGCCCGCGTGATCCGCGACATGATCGTCCGTGGCGCCATGGCCATTGGCGTTTCCGCCGCGATGGGCGTCGCCCTGGGCATCGATCGCAGCTCCGCCGAAACCATACCCGACCTCAACGCCGAAGTGGACGTCATCTGCGACACGCTGGCGAAGACCCGCCCCACCGCCGTCAATCTTTTCTGGGGCATCGCTCAGATTCGCGATCTCTATAGCTCACTGGCCGCTAAGAACACACCCATTCCCGAGATCAAAGCGCAGTGCGTCGCGCTGGCGCAAACGCTTTATGACGAAGACATCGCCAACCTGCGGAAGCTGGGCGCATTCGGAGCCGAACTGCTTCCCCAGGAAGGCACCGTGCTCACCCACTGCAACGCCGGAGCCCTGGCTGCCTGCGGCTATGGTTCGGCGCTGGGCGTGATTCGCGCCGCAATCGAACGCGGCCAGAAGATCGACGTCTTTGCCGACGAAACCCGGCCCTTCAACCAGGGAGCGCGCCTGACTGCATGGGAGCTGGTGAAGGACAATATTCCCACCACACTGATCTGCGACAACATGAGCGGTTACTTCATGTCCAAAGGACGCATCCAGGCCGTGATCGTCGGCGCTGACCGCATCGCAGCCAATGGAGACACGGCCAACAAGATCGGAACCTATTCGGTTTCCATTCTGGCGAAAGAACACGGCATCCCCTTCTACGTTGCCGCTCCTTTCAACACGATCGACACCAACACAGCCACGGGCGCAGGAATTCCGATTGAAGAACGCAGCGCACGCGAAGTTACCCATGTGAATGGCAAACAGGTCACTCCCGACGGAGTTGGCATCGCCAATCCAGCGTTTGATGTCACACCCGCCAAATACATCAGCGCGATCATTACCGAACGTGGTGTGTTGCGGGCGCCTTTTGACGAATCCATCCGCTCGATGGCGGCAACGGGGTCATAGACCGTTGCCGCAGTAATATTTCAGCGCGGACGAACAACTTTCGATTTTCTCATCTGTTTACACTCACGTACCATTGGGACGTTTCGCCAGAGCTCTCACTTTGGAAAGCTGGGATCTACCTCCTACCATGGGCGGTTGCAGCATCCTTCTTCCGGCTGGAATTTTCGGAGCGAGAATTCCCGGCCTTGTCCTGCACGGAGGCAATCCATGAAGAGCGTTTCTCGATGCCTACTGGTGACAGCCGCGGTTACCATCGCTGCTAACCATGTGCCTGCACAACAGGCAGCAGCACTTACCTCGTCCCAATCGGCACCTACGGCTGTCCTCCACACGGGCACGAAGCTTGTCGTGGTGGATGTGGTTGTGACGGACAAGAACGGCAATCCTGTCCATGGACTGCAGCGTAGTGACTTCGTCGTCTCGGAGAGCCACGAGGCGCAACAGGTTCGCGCCTTTGAGGAATATTCCACAACGACGGCGAAGCCGGCCACTTTCTCGAAGACCCCGAAACTGCCGGAGGGTATGTTTACCGACTATTCTCCCGTGCCTGATTCAGGGCCGCTTAATGTGCTTCTCATTGACGCGTTGAACACCCCATTGGCCGACCAGGGGTATCTCCGCGATCAGATGATCAACTATGTCAAACACCTTCAGCCCGGCTCACGCATCGCAATATTCGGTTCCTCCGACCATCTATACATGCTCCATGGCTTTACGTCGGACCCGAAGGAGTTACAAGCCTTCTTCACGCAACTCAAGAACGGCCGTTCCTCTCCTTTACTTAATGAGCCAGGAAGTACGTTCTCGACAACAGCCCTAACGGACAGCCTGACGGACCCGTCAGGCGGAGCGGCGGTTGGCTCCAGTAGTTCAGCGCTCATGTCGAGCGACATCGCAACCTTCTTGGAGTCGATCGGTGCTATACAGTCGCAGTTGCGCACCCAGTACTCGATTGAAGCCTTTATGCAGATGGGCCGCTGGTTGCTGAACTTCCCGGGCCGTAAGAATCTGATCTGGTTTTCAGGAGCCTTTCCTCTCGGTGTCATCCCGGGCGTTTCCATTCAAAACAACACCGACGTTCCGAGCGAATCCGGCACAGAGTTTCGTACCATGACGAACCTCCTCACCCAGGCTCGCGTTGCGATCTACCCGGTTGATCCTCGTGGTGTTCAGGTTAATCCAGCGTTCCAGATGGACGACACCAGCCTCAGTCAGGGCTCGGGAGCGGCGAGCCGTTCGTCTGCATTTGCGGCTTCATTAGCCAGCGAACACACTACCATGCAGGCGATGGCATCGGATACGGGCGGCGAGCCGTTCTATAACCGCAACGATCTGGTCAAGGCCGTGAGCGACGCTGTCGGAAACGGAGCGAATTACTACACGCTTGCATACAACCCAACCAACAAGAAAGAGGACGGTGCCTGGCGCGGCATCGAGATTCAACTCACCAGCGACGCAGCGGCTCGCAAATTGAAGTTGTCCTATCGGCGCGGCTACTATGCGGATGTTGCGACACCACATGTTGCGAATACCGGAACGGTCGAAGTTGCCGACGCGGATATCGCCGCCGGTTATACCAGGACTCCGTATGTACGGGCGGCGATGATCCACGGTGGTCCTTTGCCGGCTGATTTACTGTTCACTGCCCGCATCCTGCCCGCATCGACAACGACCGAAGACACGATTGCGCACGACAATGTGCTGGACCCCAAGAATCCGGCAAATGGCCCTTACCGTCGCTACGACGTTGACGTCGCTGTCCGCCCGGCCGATGTTCAGTTCAAGGTTCAACCCGACGGAGTGCGGATCGGTATGATCGAAATCCTTACCGTTGCCTACAATGACCGCGGCAAGTTATTAAATACAGCGACAAAAACCGTACGGATGAAGCTCACGCCAGAGGCCTATCAGCGCTTCCTTCATGAACAGGCAGGCTTCCACATGGAACTCAGTGTGCCGGTAAAAGGGAATAATTTCGTGCGCGTTGGCATCGAAGATGTCGTTGCGAGCCACCTCGGAGCTATCGAGATTCCTGTGGCAGCCGTTTCCCGCCTGTCGCCACCCGAATATTCGTCTGCGGGACAATCCGCGGGTGCAGATTCCAAACCGGTACAGTGATGTCAGTCGATCATGGTTGCGATGATCCAGCTTGTCCTGCGCTGACATGTCGGCAAGCTGAGCAACCGCGAACGGCATGGAAGGTTTCCCGCTGTGATTCCGCAGCAAGTGAAAAAGTCGGCTTCTTCGGGGCGAAAGCGGATTTCTCCATTTCGGAAAAACTCCGTATTCGCGAGCGGCTCTGGTCACCTTCAACAAAATTGAGTTAGTCTCCGTCTATCCACCATGCCCGAGCAACCGTTCTCACGCTCACTCCAGGGAAAGTTTGCGTCCCTGCTTCTCTTCGCTGCGGTCTCCGCCTTCGCCCAGGAAAAGGCTGTCCCGCCGGCACAGCAGCCCACCACGGTGCTTCACACCTCGACCCAGTTGGTAATTGTCGATGTGACCGTGCAGGATTCCAACGGCAAGCCGATCCATGGGCTGACACGCGACAATTTCCAGCTCGTCGAAGGCAAGACTCCGCAAACAACACGAAATTTTGAGGAACACAGCAACAGCTCGCCTTCGGCTCCTGGCATCAAGATGCCGCCGATGCCGCCGGGCACCTTCACCGACTATGTCGCGGTCAAGCCGAATTCCACGCTCAACGTCATTCTGCTCGACACCATCAACACGCCCATGTCGGATCAGAGTTATGTCCGCGACCAGTTGAAGAAGTACGTCAAACAGGCGCCTGCCAATGCCCAGATCGCGATCATCGCCATGGGATCCAAGCTGACCATTCTGCAAGGTTTCACCAGCGACCCCGAAGTGCTGAAAGAAGCTGTCGAACACAAGTTGATACCGCGCGGATCCAACCTGCTCGATGACTCTGTCGGAACCAATGTGGATCAGGAAAAGCTTTCTGAGGTTGCTGCCGATTCTCCTGGCACCAGT
>DASYEV010000118.1:0-38172 GCA_036498835.1 Acidobacteriaceae bacterium
ATGCAGGGTTGTACATCGCCGAACCCACATTCAACATGAAGGTGAAGAACAGCAGTGCGAAGGGAGAGACCACGCCGGCAAATGTAAGCACCGCCAGAACAGCCACCGCGCCCAGCATCCATGTCTGCCAGAAGATCAACAGCCTGCGCCGCTCGTAGATGTCTGCGGTCGCCCCTGCCAGCAGTCCCAGCAATAGCACCGGCAGACTGGCGGCCGTCTGCATCAGCGCAATCAGCAGAGGCGAGGTCGTCAACACCGTCATCAGCCAGGTGCCGGCGGTGTCCTGCATCCATGTGCCGACGTTCGAAACGGTGGAGGCTACCCAGCGGTCGCGGAAGAGTGGATTCGACAGCGGAGTAAACGAGCCAATGTGCCTGGGGCCCGACGGAGGCGGTGTCGCCGGCTTGCCCAAATCCGTGCTGTCGACGTGTGCTGTTTCTCCCACAAGCTCCTTGGATGCGACGACGGCGGGGCAGTCAACTCGCCCGGTAGAGCTCAAGCTGCGTCCAACTATGTAGTCAAATGGAACCGATGCGCCATCTGCTCCTGATGATTCTTATTGTCTACGCTGCCGCCATACCGGCGCACGCGCAGGATGCGCCTCCAGCGCTGGACGCGCCGCTTCCGCCGATGCGCGAGCTTCTGCTGGATCTCGATAAGAACGAAAAGGCCGTTGAAGCTCAGGCTCGCGATTACACCTATCACGTGCATTTGGAGCAGCGGGAGTTCGATGGGAAAGGTGCGGTCAAGAAAACAGTCACGACCGATTCGGAAAGCCTGACCATCGATGGCGTGCGTGTGAACCGCGCGGTTGCACGCAATGGCAAGCCCCTGACTCCCGACGAAGCACGCAAGGAAAACGAACGCATTGATAAAGACATCGCCAAGGCGCGGGCTCGCCGTGAAAAACATGAGAATAAGGGAGAAGACACCGATAGCCGTGGAGACGCGCTAATCTCCGCCTCACGCATTCTCGAGCTTGGAAAATTTACGAATCCGCGCCGTGAGATGCTCGATGGCCGTCCCACCATTGTGATGGATTACGCCGGTGATGCCGATGCCAAGACCCATAATGCGGGTGAGGGCATCATTCGCGATCTGGTCGGTGTGGTGTGGATTGATGAGGCAGACCGTGTGCTGGTGCGTGGCGAAGGCCACTTCCTCAACGACTTCAAGATCGGCGGCGGCCTGGTCGCCAATATTCACAAAGGTTTCAGCTTCGATTTTCGAGCGTCCAAGGTGAATGGCGAGGCCTGGCTTCCAACCTCATTCAACGGGAAGGGAAGCGCACGTATCCTGCTGTTCAGCGGCTTCAATGGGAGCCTGCACATGGACACGTCGGACTACAAGCGTTTCCATACAGGCGTGACGATCATGCCGGGTTCGCATGTGCTGGATGAAAACGGCATGCCTGTGCCGGAGGCGCCAAACAGTACAACAGTGCCGAGCACTTCACCCACGGGGCAAAGCAGCGGCACGCCGCATCGTTAGGTGAATCGAGGCGTCAGGTACGAAAAAGGGCAGCCGAGGCCGCCCCTTTCCAAACTTGTAGCTTTCCAACCAGCAACCCACCGTCTGCTGTTTAGAGAGGCTGAACGTCGGAAGCCTGCCAGCCTTTCGGCCCCTTCACCACGTTGAACTGAACCGCTTGGCCTTCCTGGAGGCTCTTGAAACCATTGGTGTTGATGGCCGAGTAGTGCACGAATACATCTTCACCGTTCTGACGGCTGATGAAGCCAAAGCCCTTGGCGTCGTTGAACCACTTCACTGTTCCCTGTTCCATGTCTCGCAAAATCCTTGTGTGATTAATTCTGACGCTTAATTCAAATCGGGGCTTCGGCGGGGTTGGAACCTTGCAGAAAACCAATCTGTTTCAAACGATGTGCAAATGTTAGCACGGGGATGAAATTTTCCACCGAAAAATTCGCACTAACGTAACTTTGCACAGTGACCAGTGCATTCCGCGTGAAATCGTATGCAACTGGAGGGTGCTGAGCCGTTTTCTCCCAAGGAAAACGGCCTTTTCGACTGTTTCCCGAAATCGCACATCATGCGGAATGCTCTAGTGCAAGGAGGGTTCGGGAACGTGCTCTCGCACAATCTTTTCAGCAGCTTCCAATACCTGGTCCAGCGTCATGGACGTCGAATCCAGGATGACGGCATCGTCTGCGGCCTTGAGGGGCGATTCGGCGCGATTGCGATCGCGGGCATCGCGTTCTTTCAGTTCCCGAATAACCGCTTCTTCGGTGATCCGTGTCTGCGCCGGGCCGGTTTGACGATAACGCCGGTTGCCGCGCACTTCGGGCGCAGCATCGAGAAAGATCTTCACTTCGGCATCCGGGAAGACCGCTGTACCGATGTCCCGGCCTTCCATCACAACGCCGCCCCGCTGACCCAGCAGGCGCTGCTGTCCAACCATCCATGCCCGCAGCCGGGGATGTACGGATACCTTGGACGCACCCGCTGTAACGTCCTCATCGCGAACACGGCGGGAAACATCCACGTTGTCCAGCAGCACACGGTTTCCTTCACGCTGAGGCTCCAACGCGATCCGCGTGTATTCGGCCAGATCCATCAGTGCGCTCTCATCGTCGAAATCGACATCGTTGTCGATAGCCTTCAACGCCAGTGCGCGGTACATCGCCCCCGTTTCGAGATTGAGAAACCCGAACCGGCGGGCGAGATGGGCAGCCATGGTACTTTTGCCGGCGCCGGCGGGTCCGTCAATCGCGATGATGGGAAGTCTGCGCCCGGAGACGGGATTGCCTGGGTTCATCGTTATTCCTCGGCCCTGGGTTTACGGGGCGCTCGCGGACCCGCCGCCGGGCGCTTGCCAAACCCAGGTTTACTGCCGAACGGAACTTTACCACCGGGACGCTTGCTGAAGCCTCCACCCGCAGCCCTGGAACCATATCCGCTACGAGCCGGGCGATCGCTGCCACCCGCGCGTGGAGCTCCTCCCCGTGAAGGGCGGTCCCCCTTATCGCCAAAAGGCCGCTTGGCTCCGAATGCCGGACGCGAAGGACGAGCCGGCCTGTCACTGGATTCGCCCTCGCGGCGAACATACGGACGCTTGGCGCCAAACCCGCCTGGCTTGCTGTCGCGGTCGAAGGTGCGGCGCGGCGGACGGCTATCGCCACCTGCGGCATCACCCTCACTGCGGCGAACGTAAGGCCGCTTTGCACCGAATCCACCCGGCTTGTTGTCGCGGTCGAAGGTACGGCGTGGCGGACGGCTGTCGCCACCTGCGGCATCGCCTTCGCTGCGGCGGACGTAGGGCCGTTTGGCTCCAAATCCACCTGGCTTGCTGTCACGGTCAAAGGTGCGGCGTGGTGGACGGCTGTCTCCACCTGCGGCATCCCCTTCACTGCGGCGAACATACGGGCGTTTGGCACCGAATCCACCCGGCTTGCTGTCACGGTCGAAGGTGCGGCGTGGTGGACGGCTGTCCCCACCGGCGGCATCGCCTTCACTGCGGCGAACGTAGGGCCGTTTGGCACCAAAGCCACCCGGCTTGCTGTCTCGGTCAAACGTGCGGCGTGGCGGACGGCTGTCGCTACCTGCGGCGTCACCTTCAGAGCGGCGAACGTAGGGGCGCTTGGCTCCAAAACCACCTGGCTTGCTGTCGCCAAAACTGCGGCGTGGCGGACGGCTATCGCTACCTGCAGCATCACCTTCGGAGCGACGAACATAGGGTCGCTTGGCTCCGAACCCGCCTGGCTTGCTGTCACGGTCGAAGGTGCGGCGTGGTGGACGGCTGTCGCCACCTGCAGCGTCACCCTCGCTACGGCGGACATAAGGCCGCTTGGCCCCAAATCCACCCGGCTTGCTATCACCTAAGCTGCGGCGCGCTGGGCCGCGAGCATCACCACCCGCCGGCCGTTCGCGGCGTACATAGGGACGCTTCTCGGCTGCGTCCCCGCCTTCCCCGGCTGCGGGACGTGCGGTCCGAGGTTTGCGATCTTCGTTCCAAGGCTTTGTGAAGCTGGGCTTGCTGCCGGCTGGAGCTCCAGCATCGCGGCGGAATGGTCTGCGCTCGCGATCTGCGGCGGGACGCGAAGGACGGGGGCCTCCGGAGCCGCCGAAACTGCGGGCCGGCTTGCCTTTGAAATCTCCGCGCGCGCTGTCGCTGCTGCGTGTGAAGCGCTTGATGCGTTCTTCACCAGCCGGCGCTGTTTCTGTTGTTTCAGTCCCTTCAGAAACGCCGTCTTCACCTTCAGTTGCAACCGGAACCTCAGCGGCAGGGAACTCGGGCAGCGTTCCCGGGACGTGCAACAGGGCCTTGCCTTCCAGAACCACTGGCTCAAGCTGCCGTCCGGCGGTCAGGCCATGCACGACGTCGCGAATACGCGAGCGCGAAGCGAGCGGCGAAAGGAAAGCTGCGATCTCATCTTCCGTGGCCAGCAGGGCTTGCGCCAGATAGAGCGAAACCAGTGCCGAGAGCGCCGTGGGCTGACCCGCGTTGGCGCCAGCCTTGATCGCCTTGGTGAAGCGGCGTGAGGTAAGTTCCCACATCGTCGCGGCATCGCCTTGCTGCAGCAGGGGAATGACCCGCAGTTGTGCCCAAAGCTCGTGCAGCGCGCGCAGCGTGGCTGCTTCCGTGATCTCGCGGCCAAGCTCATTGGCAAGCTCGGGAGCGGTCAACGCTCCGCGATCCGCCAACAGCTCATACGCTGCCAGTGCAAGCGGGGAAACCTTGCCTGTGCCCGATGTCGCCGGCGCCTGCTTCCAAAGCTTTTCGCCGCGCAGGGTGAAAACGAAGCTGAACATTTGCGCCGACACGATGTAGTCGGGCGCATCGCCAGGACCGCCCAGCAGGTTCAACGGCAGCGCGTTGCCTTCCGAAACCAGTCGCCCAACCAGGGAGCGGGCCGTATCTGTCTGAGCTGCGGTGGGCGTCTCAACGGCCATACCAAGCGTGGCCTCGACCAGGGAGGGCGCGGGTGCGGCTACATGTTGGGGGCGGGGAGCAAACAACACGATACCCGCGTTGTTGATCCAATCGCGCACGGCATCGAGCGTCAGGAGCAGCTCGCCGGTTTGGTGCCATGCTTTGGCACGCGCGGCAGCAAGCTGCCCAGTAGTGAACTGCGGTGTTGAACTCAAAATGAAAATCCCTTCTGGATCGCGGCGTCCATCACAACCACGAACAGGAAAAAGCTCCGCATCGGCGGAGAGTCGTAAATCTTATAAGACCCATGCCCGGCGGCAATTGGGGCACCAGACGCCGCAGCCCTGCATTTAGAGCGGTTTTGATCATGCCATGCCTCAGCCAGCTTCAGAAAATGCCGTTTTCGTTGGTTGAAAACGGCGTGAGCACCCTCTTTTCCGTCGACACCCTGATCAAATCCGCTCAGATGCGCTGAAACGCCCGCTGAATGTCCTTTAAAGAATATCGCAACGCAATCGGCCGCCCGTGGGGACAACTGGTTGGATGCTCTGTTTTTGCCAATTCTGCCAAAAGCCAGTCGATTTTTGCCGGTTCCAGGGGCATATTGACCTTAATGGCCGCGTGACACGCAATGGAAGCGGCAATCCGGGTGCGCCGGAGCTCCTCATTTTCCACCTGAGCCGACTTTTCGGTCACTCCCAGCACTTCCTCCAGTACCCGTTCCAGCTCTTTGCCTTCCAGACCGACCGGCGCGGCTTTGACCGCCAACGTGCGAGGACCGAACGGTTCTGCTTCGAATCCGTTGCGCTCCAGTTCTTCCGCAATCTCCGCGAACCGCACCATCTGTTCTGGAAGCAGCTCCACCAGGACCGGCATCAACAGCCTCTGCCTTTGCACCTTCTCTACCTTGCGTTCACGCAGGATCTTTTCAAACAGCACACGTTCGTGCGCCACATGCTGGTCGACGATCCAGAGCCCCTCCTCATTCACCGCGAGAATGAAGGAATCGCGGAGCTGGCCAAGAGGTTTCAGCGTCGCCAGGGAATTCAAGGTGGGTTGATCGCTGTCTTCGATCTTTGCCGCGGTTGCCGGCTCGTCATACCCAATAGCCATACCGCTGCCTTCAAAGCTCAACCGTCCCGGTGACACAGGCACAATCCGCTCCCGAAGCTCGAATGAGGCAACGTCCGCAGGCTCGATGGTCCCTTCGCTTTCCGGCATCAGCGACCGTGGCTCAAACACCGGCTGATCGATACCGGACAAGGGGCCCGGGAGAGGACTCACATCCACCATCAAGGAAGCCGAAGCAGTCGGCGCTGTATGCAGTGCTGAAAGAAAACTCGCCGCGGGCCGCGCCTTCATCAACGCCGTGCGCACGGTGTCGCGCACAAAGTCGTGGATGAAAGAGCCTTGACGGAAACGCACCTCGGTCTTGGCCGGATGCACATTGACGTCCACTTCCTGCGGCGGAATCTCCAGGAACAGAAGGACCACGGGGAACGAAGTCGGCGGAATGATGTTGCGATAGGCCTCGGTGAGGGCGTGCAGGATCAGGCGGTCGCGAATGAGTCTGCCGTTGACGAAGACATAGGCTGAATTGCGGTTGAGCTTTTGCAGCTCCGGCTTCGACACAAATCCGCTCAAGCGCACGAAGCCGGGTTCCGGCGGCTCATAGTCTTCGGCCCGCTGCCATGGCGGTGGTTCAGGCAGACCTGAACGGGTGAAGTCCATCTCCGCGGCGACCGGGATCATATGCTCGAACGTCTCGCGTCCGAAGATCTGGTACAGCCGTTCGCCTGCATTCGCCACAGCCGGCGCTGTCAGCAGGGCCTGGGTAGCGGAGTGCAGCTCGAAATGCTTTCCGGGATGCGCCAGCGCGTAGTGAGTGACCAGCGCCGCCACGTGACCCAACTCTGTCTGCTCACTGCGCAGGAACTTGCGCCGTGCTGGAGTATTGAAAAACAGATCGCGCACCGCGATGGTGGTGCCAACGGGCAGTCCGGCGTCTTCGACGCGAAGAATGCTTCCACCCACAATTTCGAGCGAAGTTCCCACTTCGTCTTCTTCCGCGCGTGTCTGCAACGTGAGTCTTGCCACCGAAGCGATGGAAGGAAGCGCCTCGCCGCGGAAGCCCAGCGTTGCGATGGAGAGCAGATCATCCGACGATCGCAGCTTGGAAGTTGCATGCCGCTCAAAGGCGAGCATGGCGTCATCTCGTCCCATGCCATGTCCATTGTCCGCAATGCGAATCAGCTTGCGTCCGCCCGCCTCCACCTCAACCCGCACCCGCGTGGCACCGGCATCCAGAGCATTTTCCAACAGCTCTTTCACCACGGACGCAGGACGTTCGACCACCTCGCCAGCGGCGATCTGGTTGGCGACCTGGTCGGAAAGTACGTGGATACGGCCCATAAGAGAAGGTTCTAGGTGCTAGGTACTAGGTTCTAGTTTTCGCCGCCACTGCTGGCGTTCGGGGTTTCGACGGGGCGTTGTAGCTTGGCGAGCATCGCGTGGAGCATACGGCCGACTTCGTTGCATAGGCCTTCGGCTTTTTGGTGATGTTCAAGCTCTCCGTAGCCAAGTTCTCTTGCGAGCAGAAGCTGAGCCTCAAGCTCAAAGCATGATCCCTTGGCCATGGAGGTGAAGTTGGTTAGCTGCAATCTTGAATGCCTGCCATGACCTTCGGCGATATTGCTGAGAATAGATACCGAAGCGCGCCGCATTTGGCTTGTGAGTCCGTACAGTTCTTCGCGTGGATATGTCCTGGTGAGCTCGTAAACGGTCACCGAAAGCTGCATCGAGCGTTGCCAAACGATCAGCTCGCGAAAGTGACGCACTTCACTGGCAGGGGCCATCCCTCGAAGTTCTCCTCGTCAAATCGTCTAGAACCTAGAACCTAGAACCTAGAACCTAGAACCTAGAACCTAGAACCTAGAACCTAGAACCTAGAACCTCACCTGTCCCCAATCAAGTGCAGCCTCATAAAATTCGTCGCCCCTGTCTTCGTCGACGTTCCGGCTACGATGCCTACCACCTGCCTGGGTTTGACATAGCCTCCGGCTTCGAGAATTTCTTCGGCTACCTGGACGAGTTTGTCCGTGTCGTTGAAGCGGCCGCACTGAATTGGGTAGGTACCCCACAACAGCATGGACCGGTGTACGACGTGTTCATACGGTGAGAGAGCAAATACCGGCGCGTCGGGGCGGTATTTGGAGAGCAGACGAGCGGTGTTGCCGCTTTCGGTGAAGATCGCGATGGCGGCGAGGTCCACATCCTGCGCGGAGTGCGCCATGCATTCGCAGATGGTTTCGGGGATGGTGAGATTGCGATGCTGGCGCAGACGCGCGCGGGGCGGATCCAGACGGATGGCGCCTTCGGTTTCGGCGATGATCTTGTTCATCATCGCAACCGATTCCACGGGATATTTGCCCGCGGCGCTTTCCGCGGAAAGCATGACGGCATCCGTGCCGTCATAAATCGCGTTGGCTACGTCGGATGCTTCCGCGCGCGTAGGGCGCGGGTTTTCAATCATCGACTCCAGCATCTGCGTGGCGGTGATGACAGGCTTGCGATACTCGGAAGCGCGACGGATCAGGTGCTTCTGGATCGCGGGAACTTTTTCGGGTGGGACTTCAACACCCAGGTCACCACGCGCCACCATAATGCCGTCGGCGGCTTCCAGAATGCTGTCGAGATGGTCGACGGCCTGCGGCTTTTCAAGCTTCGCGATCACCCAGGCATCGGAGCCCAGCGCGGCCACGCGGGTCTTCACGTAGCGCACATCGTCCGCGGTCTGCACGAAGGAGACCGCGATGGTGTCGCAACCGGCCTTGATGGCAAACTCCAGATCCACTTCGTCTTTTTCTGTGAGTGAAGGCACCTTGATCGGTACGCCGGGCAGGTTGATGCCCTTCTTTTCGCCGAGCAGGCCGCCGTTGACGATCTCAGTAATGACATCCGCTCCGCGCATTTCGATGACGCGCAGCTCGATCAGACCGTCGGAAAGCAGAATCTGGTCGCCAGGCTTGAGGTTGTCGGCGAGCGTGGTGAAAACCGTGCTGACGCGTTCCGCGGTGCCTTCGATCTGTTCCGGAGTGATGGTCAGCAAGCGGCCGGCTTCGAGAAGCACGGGCTTGTGATCGACCAGCACTCCCGTGCGAATCTTGGGGCCCTGCAGGTCGGCAAGAATGCAGATCGGTTTGTTTTCTTCCCGCGCAACCTTGCGCACCATGTCGATGAGTTCCTGCTTCTGCTCATGCGATCCATGGGAGAAGTTCAGACGTGCGACATCCAGCCCGGCGCGCACCAACTGACGAAAAATATCTTCCGTGCTGGAAGCGGGTCCCAGTGTTGCGACAATCTTTGCCCGTCGAGCATGATCCTTGAACGCCCACCCGGCGCCATTTTCCCTGGCGTTCATCGCCGATCCACCTTTTGTCTGGAAGCTTGTATTTTTGGCTGCTGCAAACGTTTACTCACCGTACCAGTCAGCAATTCTACCTGTCCGGCGTGTCGGCTGGAGGAGAGGGGTTCCACAGGGCGGCCTCATTCACCTCGGCATTCTTGCGTTCCATCGCAATCTGCGCGTTGAATTCCGAGCCGATCAGTACGCTTAAGGCAATGATGTACAGCCAGAACATCAGGGCGATGGCGGCGCCCAGGGAACCGTATACCCGCGAATAATTTGCGAACCGGGTAACGTACCAGCCAAACAGCAACGTGCTGATGAACCACAACACGGTGGCGAACATCGCTCCCGGCAGGCTGCGCCGCCAGGTCCACTCTTTACGCAACGCCAGCCATGGTTCACGAATCCAGGGCGCCAGATGTTCGCGCAAGTGCTGGCTCACATCCGTCCCGAGGTGATAAATCACCGCGAGGATGCCCACGCTGCCCGCCAGGGCGATACCCCAGCGCAAGACAAAAGCCAGCAGATAAACCGGTGTTCGTACCGCGGTGGAAACATAGTTGGCAAGCCACGTACTGATCAGGTGGCCAAACACCACCAGCGCGCTGGCCAGCGCCATGGGTATCAGCGAAAGCGGCACCAGCGCCAGGGCTCGACCGCGCCGCTGCCAGAAGCTGCCGGGAATGATGGGCAATTCGTGTGCGCGGCGAAAGCCCTCCATCAGGGTGGCCATCACGCCGGCAGCGCCGGTGACGCTGACGATCACCGCGCTGACCAGCGCCCCGGCTGTCTGCGGATTCTTGTGCGAGGTCTGAAAGTACGCCTGTAGCACGGGGCTGACATTCGAAGGCAGAATGCGATCGAAAAAAACGGCAAGTTGCATCTGCACAGGGAAAGTGTCCGGCAGTAGGGCGATAACGGCCGCGGCAACGATCAGCCCGGGAAACAGGGAAACCATCGCGGCGTATGCCGTGCCCTGGGCGACGGTCATGACGTCGTGTTCCAGGGAAGCCCGGAACGTCAGACGCCCAAGCTGGAGCGCGGCCATGGTTCTTGGGCCGCAAACCACGCTCCAAACTCTGCTGAAGATGCGCCGCATTGCCTCGTTATTGCTTCCACTTGTTCAGGAAGTCGGTGACCGACTGCGGTTGCATGTAACGCATGTCGGAAAATTCGTTCGTCTGCGCGTAGAGAACCTTGCCGTTCGCGTCCAGCACAGCCAAGGCAGGCACACCACCCTTGAGGGACATGCCATATTTCCTGGCGAGGTCAATATTCGCGTCGATCTGCCCGATGTTGACATTGACCTTCACAAAATTGTCAGCCAGCAGATGCGCGTTGGGATCCTGCCTGAAGTAAATGTCCAACACCTGGCAATCGCCGCACCAGTCGCCCCCAAAGTCCAGAATCACGCGCTTATGTTCACGCTTGGCCTCTGCAATGCCCTTGGCGACATCCTTCGGACCATCGGAGATCGGGGGATACAGGTTCTTCGTGATGGTGGGTGGCGTGGTAAACGGCATGTGCGCCGCCTTGCGTGCCTCGGGGGTGTCGGGCGCCGTTGCGGCCGCAACCGTCTTCGGCTCAGGCGCCGGCTCCTGCTTCTTGCAACCCATGCCCAGCGTGAGCGTCAGCAGGGCAATGGTGACCGCGCCTGCGTGCATCCTGCGATTGTTCTGGTTCGTCATCATCGGAACTCCCTTGCGGACCCTGGAATTTCCTGCGTGCGTGTTCCGCTTCCATTGGATACCAGGAGGGGCTTCTGCGATACAGGGTCGCGGGCTGCTTTTGCTCGTGACGTACCGGGAGGTGCCCGCTCCAGGGCCACTTTCCCTGGAAGAAATGGCTTGTGCACTTCCGTTTCGGTCAACATCCTGAGCAAAAGTGCCTCAGCGAGAGTGTACGGCAAAACGGCGCGTTTCAAGCCCATGGAGCCGAGGCAGCGTATCCTGCTGACCATGTTTCGCTTCCGTTTTCTCGCTGCCGCCTGCGTTCTAGCCACTCTCGCCTGCCCCTTGAGCCGTGCCCAGGACATCCCGCCCAAGGGGTATGCGTCCGTGGAGATTCTCTGGCAGGGTGGGGCGCCCGGAGCCGTGGGTAAAGAAGACGCGGACGTACCCAGGCTGTATTGCTACCCCGCTGCGGGCGACGGTCCTCATGCCGCGGTCGTGGTGCTGCCAGGCGGCGGCTACAACCACCTTGTCTTTGAGAAAGAAGGCGCGGTTGAAGCGCGTTGGCTGAACGAACGCGGGGTCAGCGCCTACGTTCTGCAATACCGTTTAAGCCCGCGATACCACTACCCTTCGCCCATGCTGGACGGCGAACGCGCAGTGCGGCTGGTTCGTGCGAAGGCCAAGGAATGGCATCTGCGTCCGGATGCCATCGGCGTGTGGGGCTTTTCCGCGGGCGGACATCTTGCCGGCTACCTGGCCACACTGCAGGGTGACGGGAATGCTCAAGCGGAAGACCCCATCGAGCGGGTCAGCAGCCATCCTGACTTTGCCATCCTGAGCTATGCCCGACTCAGCCTCGACCCCAACATCCCGGGAACGTTCGGCATGGAAACACTGACGGGCAAGGATGCCCCGCAGTCCGTTATCGATGCGATCTCACCTGTTCTTCACGTCTCCAAACACACCTCACCCAGCTTTCTGTATGCCACCGAGCTGGATGAGAAGGTGAACTCGATCAACGCGACCGCCTTTTACGAGGCCCTTCGCCGCGCCGGGGTGCCTGCGGAACTGCATGTCTTCGAGCAGGGACCACACGGTACGGGCATGGGCCAGAACCTTCCCAAAACGCCGGAACTAGCTGTCTGGCCGCTGCTGCTCGAACACTGGATGCAAGCGCATCATTGGATAGAGTTAACAGCGAACAGTTAACAGCGAACAGCAAGCTCTCAGGGGCCCTACTGTTCCCTGATAACTACTCGCTACTTCCTACTTCCTACTTCCTACTTGCTCCCTGTGTAATATCCGTCGCGAGTCTGAACCATCAGCTTGTCTTTTGCGCGAGGTCCGGCGATATCCAGCGCGATCTGGTGATAGCCCTCAGCGGTGGCCTCCGCGGCAGGTGTAAAGCCCAGACGGTATTGCGCGCGGAGTTCTTCACCAATCTCGGTGTAGATGGCATCCACGGTTTCCTTGCCTTTGACCTCGAAGACGCGTCCACCGGTTTCGCCGCACATGCGTTCCAGAACCTTTTTCCCGTCGGTGCGGTTTTCATCGCCACGTCCATCACCGCGTCCACCGCCTCCGGGGTATCCGCCGCCGCCTCCACCAGGCCAGCCGCCTCCGCCGCGACGTCCTCCTCCCATCCCCGGTCCGCCGAAGCCGCCGCTCCGCGGGGATTCGCCCTTGAAGTAGATCGCGTACACCACGGTGTCGGCGCGTTGTGCGGACTCGATCGCGGAGGTCAGTGATTTTTTGGAGCCGCGGTCATCGCCGTCAGTCAGCAGAATCAAGGCACGGCGTCCTTTCTGCTTGGAGATCACTTCATCGGAAGAAAGAAAGACGGCGTCATACAGCGCGGTGCCGCCGCCACCGCCATATTGACCGCGGCCTCCCCGGCCCCGGTCGTTGCGGTTGTCATTGTTATTTCCATTGCTGTTTCCGTTATTGCCGTTTCCGTTGTTGCTGTCGTCCCCCGGGCGACGGAACTGGGGCGACTCCGTGTCCACCTGCTTCAGCCCCTCCTGCAGCCTGGGCCGCGAGTCGGTCACGTCCTGCAGCAGTTCCACGTCTCTCGCGAACTGCACGACAAAGGCTTTGTCGGAAACCCGGGTAGCCGTTGCCGGCAGCAGCATTTTTTGCAGAAAGGCAACGCTGGCGGATCGCTCATCGTCCAGAACCTTCCTCTGACTCATGCTGGTGTCAACCAGCAGACCAATCGTTAGTGGCGTGTCATTCTCATGATCGAAGTAGCGGACGGTCTGCGGTTTGCCGTCGACGTTGAGGGTGAAATCGGTCTTCCCTAGATTTCCAACAATCGCGTTGTGCTTGTCCCGCACGACAGCGGGCACAAGCACCAGATTGGCGTTGACGGTGAGTTTGCCCGTGGTGTCACCAGCCTGGCCGGGCTGTTGTGCGGAAATGGAAAGGGCGGTCACGAGGGTGCAAACGGCGGCACATGCCAAACGGAGTCGCATGGCTCTTTAGACGGGTTTCCGGGGACCGCAGTTGCGGAACGGCGGGCTTCGGCTTACCTTGTGACTTACTTGGTCCGGCGGTAACCCCAGAAAGAAGGGGACGCAAGTCCGCAGGGAGAGCAATCCGGAACCGGTCCTCCGCCGTTCCATCATGGAGCCATCTTGATGCTGACCCATCAGCCCACAGCCATATCCTTGCTCGCGCGCTTCCGCCATGTGCGTGGAGCGACCATGCAATTTTGTAGTCCGCTTACCCCGGAAGACATGATGGTGCAGTCCTGCGCGGAAGCCTCGCCGGTGAAGTGGCATCTGGCGCACACGTCATGGTTCTTCGAAACATTCGTTCTCGGTGAATTTGTCGCTGCCTACCAGCCTTTCCATCCCGATTTCCGCTGGCTTTTCAATAGCTATTACAACGCGGTGGGCGAGCGCCCTGAAAAGAAGCTGAGGGCATCCTTCTCACGTCCCCCGCTCACGGAAATTCTTGCCTTCCGTGAACATGTGGATGCGGCGATCGTCCGCCTGCTGGAACAAACGCCCGAAGACGAAGCTCTGCGGCGTATCGTGCTGGGGCTGGAACACGAGCAGCAGCACCTCGAACTCGCTGCTACCGACATCAAGCACGCTTTCTTTACCAATCCGCTGCAGCCTGCCTATCTTCCGCAGTCATCCAGCTTCGCGGTGGAAACCATCGCGCCGCCGGTCGAGTGGCTCAGCTTTTGTCCCGGCTATCCGAATCGTCCGGGAGTGACGGAGATCGGCATCACGCCAGACTCCGCGGCGATCGAAAGCTTTTCCTTCGACAATGAGACTCCGCGGCACCACGTCTATATCGCTCCTTTCCGCATTGCGTCGCGGCTTACGACCTGCGCGGAGTATCTGGCGTTTATTGACGAGGGCGGCTACACACGTCCCGAGCTCTGGCTTTCGGAAGGCTGGGACACCGTCAAGGCAGAGGGCTGGCAGGCCCCACTCTACTGGCGCCGTGAATCGGACGCCAAGTCCGGCTGGAACCTGTTCACGCTCCGTGGATGGCGAAGCCTCGACGACCTATCCGAGACACCCGTTTGCCACCTGAGCTTCTTTGAAGCCGACGCCTTCGCACGCTGGTCCGGCTACCGCCTGCCCACCGAGTTCGAGTGGGAATTTGTCGCTTCGCGACAAGCCGTTGCCGGCAATCTGCTGGAAAGCGCGTCGCTGCATCCGGCGCCGGCTTCTTCGGCGGATGGCCCACAGCAAATGTTCGGCGACGTGTGGGAATGGACCTCATCGCCCTACACCGGGTACCCCGGCTACAAACCGCTGCCCGGAGCATTGGGCGAATATAACGGAAAATTCATGAGTTCGCAGATGGTGCTGCGCGGAGGCTCCTGTGTCACACCGCAGAGCCACATCCGCGCAACCTATCGCAATTTTTTCCACCCAGGCACCCGCTGGCAGTTCAGCGGTCTTCGGCTCGCACGCGACGGCCAGAACTAAAACTTCATCGCACCCCGAGGTTGTTGAAGCCGCTTTCGCGCGAATGGCATCCAACTGACGCAGACACCATGGCGCACGTTCCAAGGAATCTGACATTCTCTTGAGGCCGTACTTATCCGGATGCTAAGCGCAGACTCGTTGACCCTCCAGGCACCTTCGCCGCTCGAAGTCTCTGACGCTCTACGCGACGCGGTTTGTCGCGAAGCTCTCGCCGGCCTCCTGAAGGCCTCTGGAGCGCAGAAGACACTTTCTCCCTGGCTCTTCTATGACGAACCAGGCTCACACCTGTTCGAACAGATCACGGCGCTGCCGGAGTACTATCTCACGCGCACCGAACGGGCCATCTTCGCCAGGTATGCCGACGAGATCTTTCTTGAACTCGCGTCGAACGTAACCATTGCCGAACTGGGTGCGGGCACCGCGACCAAGACCGGCCTGTTGCTGGAGGCGGCCACTCGTTTCCAGCAGGATGTGTTGTATCAACCCATCGACATCAGCTCCACGGCGCTGGATGAAGCCTGCCTGGAACTGGCTGCGCATCTTCCTGACGTCGGGGTCGAACCACAGGTCGCGAACTATATCACCGACACCTACACCATCACGCGCCCACGGGACCACCGTGTGCTGGCGCTCTACATCGGATCCAGCATCGGCAACTTCTCCCCTCCGGATGCGCGCGCGATTCTGCGCAACCTGCGCCAGCACATCAAGGCGGACGACGCGTTGTTACTCGGTGTCGATCTGGCGCCGGGTAAAGGCAAGTCGGTCGATACCTTGCTGTCTGCCTACGACGACGCCGCCGGTGTGACCGCGGCATTCAACAAAAATGTTCTGACACGTTTGAATCGTGAGATTGGTGCGGACTTTCCGCTATCTGCGTTTGCACATCGCGCACGTTGGAACGCAGCGGAAAGCCGCATCGAGATGCATCTCGAAAGCCTCGCCGCACAGACCGTACACATCGCGGGCAATCGCATCACCTTCGCCGAAGGCGAAACCATCCACACGGAAAACAGCTACAAGTTCACCGATGCCGCGTTGCGAGCGTTGCTGGATGATTCGGGCTTCGCACCCGCACGAACATTTCATGATGACGGCCGATGCTTCGCCGTAACCCTCGCGACTGCGGTCTGATCTTTGATCGTCTTCGGGAAAAAGTAGTCCGGGCCGGCACGATACATAGAAAGCAACGATGTTGTTTCCAATGTAAAAGAGATGGCTGTCAATGATAACTTATGTGTTATTATTGAGGTGAAGATGATTTCACTGCAGGAATACCTCGATGCTGCTGGCCGAAATCCATATCGGGCATGGTTTGACGGGCTTGACGTTCCCGCTGCCACGAAGGTTGCCGTGGCGCTTGAACGCATTCTGTTGGGCAATACATCCTCCTTCAAAGCCGTTGGCGAAGGTGTTTCGGAGTGCAAGATTGACTTCGGTCCGGGTTACAGGATTTATTTCGGCAAGGACGGAGACCGGTTAGTCATTTTGCTTGGCGGCGGCACGAAGAAACGACAATCCAGCGACATAACGGATGCACAGAAAGCATGGCGGGAATACAAGGCACGCAAGAAGGTGGCGCAAAAAGAAGCGGCCGCAAAAGTGTTGGCAACATTGAAGGAAAAACAGAAGACGAAACGGAGATAGAAAGGCGATATGGCACTAACAAGAGACTTTCGCGAAACGATCCGCGAACGCGCACAGCGCGAACCGGCCTTTCGCCAGGCGCTTCTTCGTGAAGGCTTGCAGCTTATCAACGATGGTGACTTCGCCACAGGCCGCGGCATTCTGCGCAATTACATTAACGCAACGATTGGATTTCCCAAACTTGCCCGCGAGACGAAAATCCCGTCGCCAAGCTTGCAACGCATGTTCGGCCCAAGTGGCAATCCGAGCGCGCAGAACTTTTTCGGAGTGATTGTCGCTCTGCAGAAAGCAGAAGGGGTTAGTGTTGAGCTCCAGATGCATGCACAGTAAGTGCGTGATTGCATCGTTGTAGTCGGTCTGCCCGGACGGTGCTACTCTCCGCGCCGGTAGTCGCCGCTCTTTCCACCCGTCTTCGAAAGCAAAACAATCTCGCGAATCCGAATCCCCTTATCGAGCGCCTTGGTCATGTCATAGACCGTGAGCGCGGCGATGGAAGCGGCGGTCATCGCTTCCATTTCCACTCCCGTGCCTGCGATCGTAGCCGCAGTCGCACGAATTTCGATCCCGCCCGCAACGACTTCCAGGGTGACATCGACAAAGCTCAAGGGCAGGGGATGGCACATGGGGATCAGGTCACTGGTGCGCTTGGCAGCCATGATGCCCGCGATACGCGCAACTTCGAGCGGATTGCCCTTCGGGTTATCGGGCAGCGCCGCGAGCACGGTTTCATTCAGCTCCACGAAGGCACGGGCGACAGCCTCGCGGCGCGTGGAAGCCTTGGCGCTTACGTCCACCATGTGGGCCTGACCTGTGTCGTCGAAATGGGAAAGCTTGTCGCTCATGCGGCCTTTCTGGCCTGTCGAATCAGATAGGAGCCAAACAAACCGACGACAGCGGGGAATGCCAGGAAACACCAGCCGGCGAAACTGTGCCAGAAGCTGACCACGAACAAGTGCGGAAGGAAGAACAGTCCAGCCAGCATGCCCAGGTACGCCGTGATCCCAAAGCCGAGGAACAGGCCGCCAACGATGAAATTCACTGCTTTGTTTCGTGTCATCTCTCTATCTCAGTAGTACGCGAACTGTATCACCCGCGCGGAAGGCTTCCACACCTGCCGGCAGCACCGCATATACCTTGCCACGAGCATTCGCGCCCACATCGCCTGAACCTTGCCAGCCGACGACGCGTACGGTAACGCCATCCCATCGGCTTTCCAGTTCAGCGGGCAGAAAGCGTGTCACGCGCGCGCCGCCTGGTACATCTTCCGCGAGTCTTGCTTCCACGAATCGGGGTGCAAGTTCAGTGCGTCCGCCCAGCGCCCGCAACATGGGAGCGACGAAGAGATGGAAACAAACCTGGGTTGAAACCGGGTTACCGGGGAGACCGAAGAAATAACGGGGGTATTCCCGGGCGCCGGAAGAATCCTGCGGGCGGGCAGGCAGCCGTCCAAAAACTACCGGCTTGCCCGGTTGGATCAGAGCGCCTGTAAAGATCAGTTCCGCGTCAAATTCGGTCAGCACTTCCTCCACGAGATCGTACTTTCCCATGGAGACCCCGCCAGTAAGCAGAAGAAGATCCGACGTTCTCCCCTGAGCAATGCGCTTGCGCAGATCCTCGCGGGTATCCTTGGCAATCTCCAGGCGGCTTGCGTGTCCACCGTTGCTTCGCACCAGTGCTTCCAGCGCATAGCTGTTCGAGTTGCGGATCTGCCAGGGATCAGGCTGCGCGTCGAGTTCCACCAGTTCGTCGCCTGTCGCGACAATCGCGACCCTGGGACATTCGAAGACGTTGACCTGAGCCAGCCCGCAACTTGCCGCGACCGCAATCTCCGCCGCACCGATCATCCTGCCCACTGGAAGCAACGTGTCGCCGGCACGGGCTTCCGCGCCTTGCGGCACAATGTTCTCGCCGTTGCGTAGTGTGCGCTCCGGGTGCGGCTGAAGCATGCCGTCTTGACCGAGAGCTGCGTGCTCCACCATCAGCACCGCATCCGCACCTGCCGGCACTGGTGCTCCAGTCATGATCTCGATGGCCTGCCCTGGGGCAAGAGTCTTTCCTGTCCACATCTCGCCTGCGCGGACGGATCCGGTGACAAGCAGTTCCTGTCCATTCGTCACGTCTGCCGCGCGCACCGCGTACCCATCGCGCGTGGAGCGCTGGAAGGGTGGCTGGTCGCGGTCGGCAACCACCGCCTGCGCCAGCACGCGGCTCAGCGCATTAGGCAATTCGACTTGTTCCGCACCGCGTGCCGTCGCGACGCCGCGGGCACGCGTGAGTACCTCTTCCAGGGCGGCCGGAAATGTCAGCACGCGTTCCAACGGAAATCTCCCCCTCCAAGAAACAAAGGCCCCGGCCGAAATCCCGGCCGGGGCCTTGCGTTGCTTACCGTTTACTTCTTCCTTTGGTTGGCGTTGTACTTGGTGTCGATCTTCTGGTTGAAGCCTGTCAGCACTTCCTTGACGGCCTCCGCGTGTGGGCCGTTAGGCGCGAGCTCCAGATACTTCTGGTAAGCCTCGAGGCAGCCCGGAGGCGCGACGGGCAGACCGGTCTTGCTATCGACGGTCGCTTTCTGTACGAGAGCCTGGCCCTTGATGAAATAAGGATCGGGCCGTGTCGGGTCGGCTGCGATCGCCTTATCCGCGGCCACCGCGGCCTCATCCGCCTTATTGTTGTTGAACATGATGGCCGCTTCATTGTTGTAGTACATGCCGGCGCTGGCAGGCATCAGTTTGGCGGCACTTTCGAAAGCTGCCGCGGCATCGGGGATCTTCCCGGACTTTGCCAGGGCATTGCCCATCTGGTTGTAGGCAGCCGCCTGATCGCCGGGCTGCGGCTTCTTGGAAGCTGCGCTGGCGTCGATACCCGCCTTGTAGGCAACGACTGCCGCCGCATATTGCGCGTTCACCGCGTCATCGGTCGCAGGATTCGTCTTGTTCGCGCGGTCGTCATGGGCCAGATGATCGCCCTGCGCCTGCAGCGTATCGCCATAGGTGATTTGCAGCAGTGCTTCATTGGGCCGCGCATCCACGGCCTGCTTCATGTTGGCTACATCCTTGCTGACGTCGGGGTTGCCACTTTTTGCGGCGTTGGTCAGATCTTCACGCACCTGCTTCAAGGTCGCGTTCAGATTGGCGATGACCTTGTTATCGGCGATGGCGGCGGAAGCGTGCTTCTTGTAGTCTTCAAGCGCCTTCTTCTGCTCATCGGTCATCGTCTTTATGTACTCTTCGCGAGTCATATCGAAGTTCAGGGTCTTGTCGTCGCCCTCTTTGATGGTTACTTCCAGACGGTCGATATGCTTGTCACCTTGAACCACATAGGCGAAATAGTCGCCCGCGGCGACACTGGAGCCTGAGTAGTCACCATTCTTGTCGATCGGGAAGGAATAGATCATGCGCTGTTCCTTCTCCGCCGCCGTCTTGTCCTTGGTCAGCTTGACCTCACCGCCGGCATCGAACGCCATGCCCGCGGGATTCGTGATGTGGCCGTGAATCTTCGCAGTGCCCTGGGTCGCGGAGTTGCTCATCGGGGTCTGGGCTATAGCGAGAGTTCCCGGTATCAGCGCAGCAGCGGCGACCATCGTGAACAACGTGGACTTGATCGTTTTCATTCTCATCCTTCCTTTTCCTGACACGGCTATGGGCTGCAGTGCCCGCCGTGAAACCTGATTCAGAATTTCACCTTATTCCAAACTTCACTTACTTCCGAACTTCATGGTCTCGAACTTCATAAGGAGCCTGCGTAAGGAATTTGATCCACCGCCCCGGCTTCAGCAAACGCGCGCAGCCGTAACGCACAACTTTCGCAGACTCCGCAGGCCTCGGTTTCCCCCGAGTAGCACGACCAACTTACATGTAACGGCGCGCCAAGTTCAACTCCGAGCCGCACAATCTCATGTTTCCGCAGCCGGATCAGAGGTGTCACTACGGAAATTTCACCATCCCGCGTGCCGGCGCGGATCAATGTGTTGAAGGCGTCATAGTATGCAGGCCGGCAGTCCGGATAGCCCGAACTGTCCTGCTCGACCGCTCCAATCAACACGGTGGCAGCTCCCAATACCTCTGCCCAACTCACTGCGGCACTGAGGAAATGCGCGTTGCGAAAAGGTACGTAGGTTACGGGTACGTCGCCGCCGGTGCGGTGGGAGGCATCGTCCTCCCCGGCGACGGCGTCAGGGACCGCGATGCTGCTGTCCGTCAGCGCCGAACCGCCAATACGGCGGAACAGGTCGGTCTTCAGCTCAAGCAGGTCCTTCAATCCCACGGCTTGCGCCACCGCCCGGGCTGACTTCAGTTCGCGCGTTTCGGTACGCTGCCCATAGCTGAAGTGCAGTCCGTAGGCGTCGTAGTCGCGCGCTGCCAGCGCCGCACAGACAGTGGAGTCCATGCCGCCGGAAAGGCAAACCACGGCTTTTGGACGGCCAGACAATGTGGTCACAGCGATGGATCCTCGCCCAAGGCTTGAGCTTCCTCCAGACCCTCCTCCGAGAGCGGCGCAACTTCGGCTGCCCCGAGAACCTCGCGCGCGGCGACTTCGTCTTCCGCGCGTACCTGTAACCGTGCAGTGAAAGCGACGGGAATCAAGACGTTCGCGTTTTCACCTTGCAGAAAGGACAGGATGCCGGAGCCCTCCAACGCCGAGCGGGCAATGGAGGCTTCAGCGGGATCAGGGAATGTCGCAATGGTGACCAGGTTTTCGATCGGGCCGCCTGCGCCGTCTTCGAACATCTGCCGCAGGGCGTCTTCGTTGGTTTCGCTCATGGATATCTCTTTCTCCTGGTTCGTTCGATGCGCCTTTTACTTCAGGTCGATCGATTGCAGGTGGAACGTGATGGTTCCCCAGAAAAGCCGGGCCTGCATCTGCACCGGAAGGTGGCGCGGATCGTCCGTATACCAGATCCAGATGTGGCCGCGGTTTTTCACGACGCCTTCATCCGCCGTCGGCTCAACCTTGACCGTTTGAAATGTCCCGGCGGGGGTCTTGATTTCTTCCTTGCTCTCGACCTTCATGCCCACCGTGACCGTACGCATGGAGTCGGCCAACGGAAAATAGACAGTTTGACCTACGGTAAGCGGCTGCGACTGTGTGTAGAAGATCGCCGAAAGTGAATCGGTCACACACGCCGGGACGTTGGCTTCTTTGTGAGTAGCAGTGCCTTTGACCAGGTTGCGTTCGTTTTGCGTCTGCTTGCCATGTTCATAGTCGAACGCCAGCTCGCTGGCGATCTTGCGGCGTCCTTCCTGGATCTGCTTATTGAATCCCGTGGAGCATCCCGTTTTCGTGCTGAACCCGGATTGGAAGCGGTCCACCACCGGAAAGACCAGGTTCACGGCGCCGGCGGTGTCTGCCGTGGCGGAAATCTTTTCGGTATCGCCGGAGGCATCCAGGTGAAAGACCGCGGTGCCGGCGGTGAACACGCGCCAGTCCACGGTAAACGTCAGGGTCTCGTGCTGTGGGTACATAAAGCCGCCTTCAGGCGGCTGCAACACGGGGATGGACTTTGGCTGAGGGGCGGTCTTGGGAGAGAAAATCTGCGCTTCAGACCCCACAGGGCCGGGAACGAGCATCGTGGCCAGTAGGAGGGCCATCGCGGCTGAGAACGTCCGAGCCTTCAAATCACCATCTCCCGTTGGATGTGATGTTAAGAGCGCCCGCGCATTAGCAGCATGCGCAGGACCAATGCCGCGTAAATGGCGGCGGCGCCCACTAGGGCATTGTACTCGCGATGATGGAGGTACCGCTCACGGCTGAACTGCCCGCCACCGGTCCCTGGCCCTGTGAATTTCGCCGCCGTCAGCCGCGGAAGCAGCCGGGGAACGCGCCGCGTGTACTCCTCAAACCCCGCAAACTCAGCCCGCAGATAGGTTTCTTCCGAAAGAATGGTGGGCACGTAGATGAAGAGAAACATGGCCAGTAGCAGCACGACCAGCCACCACCTGCCGGCGGCGACGGCAAACCCGGCAGCCAGGCTCATCGAGCCCAGATACAGCGGATTGCGCGTGTAGGCATATGGGCCTGTGCGGGTAAGTTCAGCATTCTTCTTGACATAGCCGGCGGCGTAGCCCCGCAGCCAGAGACCCGGCAGAACCAGAACCACGCTCCAAAGCAGCGTCCGCCATGTGGAGTGTGCGAAAACGAGGAAAATCGCGGCAACCACGAATCCCAACGGGACCCGGACCCTGCGCGCAATTTTTCGCCAACGCTCCACGGCGGAAGCCGGTTCTGCTGCTGTGCCCATTCCACCATTTTCGCAGATTGTCTCGTGCGGCCGGTGCAACCCGGTTTGCCGGTATCGTCAAACCGCCTTAGCCATTCTCCGCGCGCGTGGGAGTCGCAGTGAGAACGTCCTCTGCGGCGCCCAGGACCGACTGGATGGGAATCCTGCCCAGGCCGGGTTCGATCGCGTCCAATCGCTTGTAGCTGGTCACGGAGGTGGCGTGGCGCAGCACGCGATGGGCTCCCGGTCCCCATGGTCCATTGCGTCCCGGGTCGGTGGGCCCAAACAGGGCAACCGTTGGGATCTGCAGAGCGGCCGCCAGGTGCATCGGTCCGGAGTCGCCTCCGACAAACAGGGCCGCCCGCCGCGTCAGCGCCACCAGGCCTGCAATGTTGGGCGAAACGACGCGGGCTGCCCCCTCACTGAGTTCCAACACCCGGGCGGCCACCGGATCATCGTTGCCGGCGGCGTTCACCACCACATCGAAACCGACCGCATTCAACTCTTTCGCCAGGTCCGCGAAGCATTCTTCCGGCCACCGCTTGGCGGCCCAGCCGGCATTGGGCGCCAACAAGCATACGGGCCGCGCTCCCGCGATGGTCGCGGCCCATGCTTCAGCTTCGGGGTCCTGGGGCATCTCCACGGCTCCCGGCGTCAAGGGGACGCCGCAGGCGGAACTCAGCAGCGAAGCGCCTTGTTCCACGACATGCGTGCCCAGACGGACCAGTTTCTGCTTGTAGAAGCGCCGGGCAAGCGCCTCTCGAGGGTCGCTGTAGCCGGCGAACTCGGGCGCCCCGGCCATTCGTCCAATGACCGCCGAGCGGAGGGTTCCCTGCATGTCCACAACGACGTCGTAGTGCTCGCGCTTGAGTGTCTGCCCCAGTTCGCGGATGGACAGTAGCGTCGCCCGGGAAGTCGGCGCGCTGGTCCAGAGCTTGGTGTCGGCAAGGTGTACGCGGGAAACGATGGGTCCTTTGCCGCGGCTGTTGACCAGCAGAGGAGCCCAGCGCGGGTCCACCACCCAATCCACTTTCCATTCCGGCCGGATCGTGCGCAACGCCGCCACGGCGGGAAGTGCATGCAGCACATCCCCCATCGCGCCCACACGCAGGATCAAAATTCGAAGCGCCCTCACCGCAGCCTTGCCTCCCCCGCATTGGACGCCGCTTCCGTGCGCGGTCTCGCGGGCGGATGCAGACGGGCCTCCAGAGCGCGGATGACCGGCGCCTTGAAGACGAAGTCCGCATCGAGCGCTACAGTCGCCAATGGGCCGAGCGCGGATAAAACTTTCCGCAGCTCCGGCGTCAGCTTCACCGCATCTTTTTCGGTGGTTAACAGGCCGGTGGCGTTCAGGTTTCGCGCGATCTTGAGGATGTGCTCGGCATCCGCCAGTGTGTACACGTGATGATCGTGGAAGGCTACGGTTTCTACGACTCCGCAGCCGGCTTCGGCGAGCATGGCGGCAAAACCCTCAGGGCGCGCCAGGCCGCAGAAAGCTACTGGGCGCAAGCCAGCGCTGAACACGCCCAGTGGTTGCGGAAAGCGCAAGCTTCGCCGAATACTCCACAATGGTACGCTGCAACCGACAATCTCTCGCACCCGTGCTTCGACGTCTTCGCGCTCTTCCTCGCGCATCACCAGGGCGTCGGCACGCCGTAACGCGACTAACGGTTCACGCAGGTTGCCGGCGGGCAACAGGACATCGTCGAGATCCTCCGCTGTTATCAGGACGATGTCGAAGTCGCGTACCAGTGCCTTATGCTGAAAGCCGTCGTCGAGCAGGTGGACGAGCACAGGCTCTTCCGGGAACTGCGCGGGTTTGTAGCCGCTTCGCATGGTGCGAGCTGTCCGGTCACGCCAGATGCGCCGCGATCCCGAGGGGCGCTGCGGTAGGGTCTCGCCCTCCGCGCACTGGCCTGCGGTGAACCGATCCGGCCCCACCCATACCGGGAGCCCTGTTCGCTCCGCAATGAGAGTGGGTTCATCACCGAACCGTCCCGCGTCCGCCCCTGCCGGAACTTTTTCCACCTCGCGCCCGCTGCGGCCATAACCCCGCGAAAGTACATCCACGTGCCATCCATGTTCGCGGAGCAATGCGGCCAGGGCGATCACGACCGGCGTTTTCCCCGCGCCGCCGGCGGAGACGCTGCCTATGCTGACTACCGGCCAGCGCAGCCGGCGGGTCCGGAGCGCGCCCAGACGGTACAGCACGGCGTCCAGCGCTGCCGCGGCTCGATAGGCCGGTACGAGCGGCCATGCCCAGGGCCGGCGGGCGCTCATGCTGCCGCTCCCTGGCCGTGAATGAGGCTCTTCAAAGCATCCACCGTGCGGTCCGTGGCGCCCTGTTGCTGCTCGAAGACGTCGCGGCCGCGTTCGCCCATGGCGAGCGCCTCATCCCGGTTTGTGAGCATGGTGGTCAAAGCTTCTTCTACTTCATCACGGTTTGCCGCCAGGCGAATGGCGCCGGCGTTTTTCATCCGCCTCACGATGTCGCGAAAATTTTCAAAGGACGGGCCCATCAGGACCGGAACGCCGAACTGGGCGGGCTCAAGCGGGTTGTGACCTCCCCTGGGAACCAGGCTGCCTCCGACAAACGCCACATCGGCCACACCATAAACAGCCGCGAGGTCGCCAATCGTGTCCAGCAGCACAATCTCCGGTTGCATCCCGGCATGGGGCAGGGCGTCTTCCGTCGAGTTCGTCCAGTCACTGGCTTTGATGTAAGAAAACGCACGGAGCAGGGTTTCAACGGTTGCGAACCGCTCGGGGTGGCGAGGCGCCAGCACCAGAAGGGCATTGCGCTCTGTTCTGGGGCGGGACTGCCAGGCGGCAAGAAGGATTTGTTCTTCGGCTTCGCCCCGGTCTTCGACCGTGCTTCCGGCGACCACGACGGGCCGCCCGTCCGCCGTCTGCCGTATCCATTCCGCGACTCTACTCTGCCGGTTTGCGCGCACATCGTATTTTAAATTGCCGGTCGGGCGAACGGTTTCCGGACGTGCCCCCATGGCGATCAGCCGACGGGCATCTTCGTCACTTTGCGCGAGCCACAGCGAGACCTTGCGCAACATCTTTCCCCAAAGCCGCTTCACGCGGACTCCGCGGCGAAACGACCGGTCGCTCACGCGAGCATTCACGACTGCCACCGGAATACGTTCCCGCCCGCATTCATGCAGCACCCGGGGCCATAGCTCGCTTTCCATCAAAACCAGGGCTGCTGGCCGCAGCGCGCGGAGCCAGGCTCGCACCGCCCATGCGAAGTCCAACGGAAAATAAAACGTTCGCGCCTCTCCAAACCGCTCCCGCGCCAGGGTGTTGCCGGTGCGGGTCGTGGTTGAAATTACAATCCGCCAGGGCTCGCCGAGAGCCGTTTCCAGCTCAGCCACGAGGCGGGACGCCGCAAGAACCTCGCCGACGCTGACTGCGTGTATCCAGATCACACGTCGCCCCGCGCCGGCCTGCCGGAGCCGCGCTGGAACCAGCCCGAGCCGCTCCCGCATGCCCTCGCGGTAACGTGACGTGGTGAGCATTCGCAGCACCCACCATGGCGAACTCAGCAGCAGGCCAAGCATCAGGATGGCGCTATACAACGCCATCACCCTTGGTGCCCCTTACCAACCAGCTTTTGCTTACCCTGCATCGTGAGAAGGATAATTGAATCCTATGCCGCGCTCTTGGTTCGCCCTTTTTCTCCTTGCCGCAGTGACCGTACCGGTGCACGCCGACAAACCGCGGAAGGCGCCACCCGCCGATCCCGCCGGCAAATACCCGTTTCACGATGCGCACGCCAACGAGAAGGTGACGATTGCCGCCGAGCCCTGCGACGTCCAGGAAGTACGCCCCAAGACGCGGCTGGACTATTTTCACCACGGGTTCATGCCTATCCGCGTCATCGTAACCAACGATTCGGACCAGGCCATCACACTGGATGACGCGCGAATCCTGTTCGTGCCGGAGGACAACAGGGTCTTGAATGCAGCCACGGATGACGACCTGCAGCGCCGGCTCTTTTCCAGAAAGTCCGCCGCGGGAACGAAGATTCCTCTCCCGGCTCCTTTCCCGTCTATCACGATCCATCATCCGCCTGTCGACAAGCAGATTCTCGCCGACGAGGATGACTTCGGCTTCAAGAGCACAACCGTCGCTGCCCACACGACCGCCGCTGGCTATCTCTACTACGACACGCGCAATGTCGACGATCCGGTGCTGGAGAAAGCTACCCTCGAAATTCGCAAAGTGCGTTTCGCCTCAACCAACAAGGCGCTCGATACCTTCGAAATTGAGCTCAAGCCCGCGGCAGCGCCTAAACCGGCCGAGAAACACTGAGGCCGGCCCGATCGCATGGTGAACCTTCGCCCCGCAACACCCGCCGATGCCCCCGTGATTCTGCGTTTTATCCGCGAGCTTGCCCACTACGAGCGCGAGCCCGATGCCGTGATTGCGACAGAAGCCGATCTGTTGCGCGACGGCTGGTCGCTGGCCCCGGACGGGACGCCGCTGTCTCCACAGGTCCCGGCTCGTTTCAGCGCGGTCATGGCGGAGTTGGATGGCGAGTGTGCCGGTTTCGCGCTGTATTTCACCAGCTACTCCACCTGGCTCGGCCGCCACGGCATACGTCTGGAAGACCTGTACGTGACGCCTGCCCTGCGCGGGCGGGGGATCGGCAAGGCGCTCCTCGCACATCTGGCGCAGGTTGCTCTGGAACAAGGTTGTCAGCGCCTCGAATGGGATGTGCTCACCTGGAACGAACCGGCAATCGCTGTGTATGAACGTTTGGGAGCCGTGACACAGACCGAATGGCGCATCATGCGCGTCACAGGTGAGGCGTTGCGATCGCTGGCTGCCGCAAATGAGGTTCCCTAAGAAGCACGGGACGGCAGCCTTTTCTCACTTAAAACAAATCTGTCATCCCGACCGGAGCGAAGCGAAGTGGAGAGACCTGCTTCTGTGCCCCTGCCCATGTCACTGGACAGCCATCACTCGGTAGGTCCAGCCTTCAGGCTGGACATTTCTACGGCCTGCCACAATTCGGCTTTAGCCGCTGAGGGCTTGCCCCTGCCTGAGGCATGGGCGGGAGCAGGCCCCCAGCGGCTAAAGCCGGACCTTACATTGGTCCCCAATGTCCGATCTAAAGATCGGACCTACCATGTGGTGGTTGTCCGGTAGCATGGGCAGGGGCGCAGAAGCAGGTCTCTCCTCCGCGGCGCTACGCGCCTTCGGTCGAGATGACAGGGTTGTGGAAGGCAAGAGGAGAAACGCGTCTTACGGACATCCTCCTCCTCGCACAGCCGAGCCCGTATCCTAGAAGTGATGAAGAAGATTCATGTGATCGGCGGTGGCCTTGCCGGTCCCGAAGCTGCGCTGCAGGCTGCCGCGCTCGGTTGTGAGGTCACTCTTTCCGAGATGCGCCCGCTTCGTTCCACGGAAGCACACCAGACCGCGGACTTCGCGGAGCTGGTCTGTTCCAATTCGCTCAAGAGCGAATCGGAAAACTCCGCGCCCTGGCTGCTCAAACAGGAAATGCGCCGTGCAAGGTGCTTCCTTCTGCAGGCAGCGGATAAGAGCTCTGTGCCGGCTGGGCACGCGTTGGCGGTCGACCGCGGCGAGTTCTCACGCCTGACCGCGGAAATGATTGAAGCCAATCCACGCATTCAGGTTCGCCGCGAAGAAGTTACGGCGTTGGATGAGAACGATCCGGATACGATTACCGTTCTCGCCAGCGGGCCGCTTACGAGTTCGCCGCTTGCGGCCGAGTTGCAGCGCCTTACCGGCGCGGAGCACCTCGCGTTCTATGACTCGATTTCGCCCATCGTCGATGCCGGCACGATCGACATGGACAAGGTGTACTTCGCGGCGCGCTGGGATCGAGGCACTGCTGACTACATCAACTGCCCCTTCACCAAAGAGGAGTACGACCGCTTCATCGAAGCGCTGGCCAGCGCGGAAGCCATCGAGCAGAAGGCCTGGGAGAAGCTGCCGGAAAGCGGAGACGCCTCCACGCTCGCGTCGGCACCTGAAGCTCCGCCCGCGAAGTTGGCCGAGAAGCTCAACTACTTTGAAGGCTGCCTGCCCATCGAAGAGATCGCGCGCCGCGGCCGCGACACTCTACGCTTTGGGCCGATGAAGCCCGCGGGTCTTACCAACCCTCGCACTGGACGATGGCCTTATGCCGCTGTTCAGCTTCGTCAGGAAAATCTTCGCGCCGATAGCTACAACCTGGTGGGCTTTCAGAATCACTTGAAATTTGGCGAGCAGGCTCGTGTCTTGCGCCTGATCCCCGGCCTCGAGAACGCCACCTTCCTGCGCTATGGCCAGATTCATCGCAACACCTACATTCACGCGCCCTCGCTGCTTTCGGAGACACTGCAGCTTCGAGCGCATCCCGGCATCCTGATCGCAGGTCAGCTTTCGGGCGTGGAAGGCTATACGGAATCCATCGCCGGCGGGCTGCTGGCAGGACGCTTCGCGGCCGCGCTTGCCCGCGGAGAGACACCCACACCTGCGCCGCGGCTATCCGCCCACGGTTCCCTGATCCACTACATCACGCACGCGGACGCCAAGCGCTTTCAGCCGGCCAATATCACCTTCGATCTTCTGCCGCCTCTGGAAGACGAACTGCGCAAACGCATCCGCGATAAAAAAGAGCGTCACCGCATTCAATGCGAACGTGCACTGGATGCGTGGGCAGGATGGCTCGGTGGAAGGCAAGCGCAAGTAGCGGAGACGGTGCTACCCTCGGCGTAACCATTTTTGCTCAAGGTGCGATGTGGAGAAGGTAGCCAAGCCGTTTTTCGCCATCGAAACTGTCTTCTGGAATTTTTCTAAGCCCGCGTCACCCGCGAAAAGGCCCTAATCGCCATGCAGATTCTTAGTGCTGTTGACGCCATCTCGCCCGCATTCGAGCGCATGAAGCTGGTCATGTTTTCCCCTTTTCGTAAAGGCAGGACCTGGAAACTGGGGATTACTGGCTACCTGTCCTTTGCGGGCACGATCTTCCTTCCGTTCAGCTTGATCTACGCGCTGATTGCCTTGATGTTCCGCGACAAGATTCCGCCAGTTGGCGTGTACATCATCATCGCTGCCGCGCTGACGTTGACTGCACTGTATGTCTTCATTTTCGTGTTGTGCAGCCGGCTTCAATTCGCCTTCTTCGATATCGTGCTGAATCGTGGAGAGTTTGTAGCTCCGGCATGGCGCAAGTATGGTCCCCAGTCATGGCGATGGACGTCAGTCAAGATCATCGCCGGAACGATTGTCACGTTGCTGCTGGCGTGGCCCATCATGGCAGGCGTGCAACACATGATCCGCATCGCGCCTGCGTTGAGCACAATGTCTGCCGAGCCAGGGCAGCCTCCGCCACCCCAGTTGTTCGAGTTCATCATCGCGTTCTATGGAATGTATTTTGCCTTCTTCGCGGTGTTCGGCATTTACTATCTGGTGGCTGCCATCTTGTCGTCCTTCATGGTTCCAACCATGGCGCTCGAGGATGCTTCGGTGAAGGACTCCTTCCGGCGCTTCATTGGATTTGTTCGGCGCGAAACCGCGCAATTCTTTCTCTACATCATCGTTCGGTTTGGTTTGGGGCTCGTCGGGTACATGGGCGTGACCATGGCGTTTCAGCTTGTGTTGATCCTGGTGTTCCTCATCTCCGGGGTCGTCCTGGGTGCGATAGGTTTACTGCTCCATGTGGTGGGTGTCCCGAACACTCCCCTGTTTGTTCTGGGCGGGATTCTGTTCTTCCTGATCTACATGGGGTCGACGATCTATATATTCGGCCTCGGTCTTGGCGCATACTTCACCTTCTTCGAGGCGCATACGCTTTACTTCCTGGGTGGGCGTTATCCCAAGCTTGGAGAGTTACTGGAGAAGTCGACCCCGCCACCGCCCCCACCGGCGTACTGGCCTCCCAACCTCATGCAGGCAGCCTATCCGCCACCGGGCTACCCGTCGCCTGCTTATCCGCCGCCCAGCGATCCGCAAGAGTCACATTAACGCCGCTACACTGCGGCTGGCAGTATCAGTGTTTGGAAGGCTGCTCATGGATAGGTTCCTTGGCCGCATTCTGATTGTTCTGCTTATTCTGATTGCGTCGTGCTTCCCCGCCTTTGCGCAGACGGATACATCGCTGGACGCGAAGCTGACCGCGTATATCGCGCAAGGGTGGGACGGTCTGTCGCGTTCCATGAGCGACTGCCGTTCGCTGGTTGATCCCAAGGTCACATCCAGGCCGGTACTCTATTTGCCGTTCGGCATGGGTGTGCCCGCAGCAGTTGCCTCCGCCAAAAGAGAGTGCGGTGTTACGCTGAGCAATTTGCCCCAAAGGCTGACTGGGCTCGGTCAGATGCGTGCTGACCAAATCCCCACGCCCGGCTTGCTGTATCTGCCCAATCGCTATGTCGTTCCGGGCGGCCGCTTCAACGAGATGTATGGCTGGGACAGCTACTTCATCATTCTCGGGCTTCTGCACGATGGCCGAGACGATCTCGCGCGCGGGATGGTGGAGAACTTCTTTTTCGAGATCGAGAACTACGGTGGCCTGCTCAACGCCAACCGAACGTATTTCCTTACGCGATCACAGCCGCCCTTGTTGTCGTCCATGATCCGCGCAGTCTATGAGCATCCCGGCTCGACGCCGCTTTCGCGGGCATGGCTGCAGCGCGCCTACGCGGCTGCCGAACGCGATCATGCGTACTGGACATCCGCCGCTCACATTGCCGGCAGCACAGGTCTGGCGCGCTACCACGATCTTGGAGAAGGCCCGGTGCCGGAAATGGAGGACGACAGCGACTACTACCCGGATGTCATCCGCTGGTTGCTGGCGCACCCGGAGGTGCATACGGACTATCTGATCGAAGCGCCCAACGATCCCACACCCGCAGAGGCCCTGGCTCTGAAGCTGACAAGCTGCGATGTTCGTGCCTCGAAGGTTTGTGCGCATGCGTATGCTGACGGCCATCGTCTGACAGCGGCGTTCTATCGAGGGGATCGGGCTATGCGCGAGTCCGGCTTCGACACGACCTTTCGCTTTGGCCCGTTCAGTGGCTCGACGGACAGGATGGCCCCTGTCTGCTTGAATAGTCTGCTGTTCAAGTACGAGCAGGACATGGCGCATCTCGCAACTACGTTGGGGAAACCCGCCGAAGCTCGAAGATGGGAACGCCAGGCGGCAGCACGCAAAGCCGCTGTCAATGAGTTGCTATGGAATCCCGGGAAGGGTTTCTATTACGACTTCGATTTCGATCACGCCACACAGACCTCCTACAACTACCTGACCGGGTTCTATCCCCTGTGGGCAGGCATGGCGAGTCCCGCGCAAGCGGCAGCGGTGCGAGCGCACCTGCGATTGTTCGAACATGAAGGCGGCCTCGCCATGAGTGACAATTCCTCCGGCGTGCAATGGGACATGCCCTACGGCTGGGCGCCGGTGAACTGGATCGCCGTCGCGGGTTTGGAACGCTATGGTTTTCACAAAGACGCCTTGCGCATAGCAGGGGAGTTTTCCGCAACCGTGAAAGAAAACTTCGCACGTGACGGCACGGTGCGCGAGAAGTATGACGTTGTCAGCAGATCGGCCAATGTGAAGGTTGCGGCCGGCTACAAGAGCAATGTCATCGGTTTCGGCTGGACCAACGGTGTGTACCTGGAGATGCAGGATCTTCTGCACGCAAAGCCGCAATAGCCCTTGCAAGCAGAGCCGCGACAGCCCTTGATGGATCCACGTTCGTTTGAAGGATCCACGGTCGTATGCCTTGGTTCTTTGCCCGACCACGCTGTCATCTCGACCGGAGCGAAGCGCAGTGGAGAAACCTGCTTCTACCCCTGCCCGAGCCTCTGGTCATCACGGCCCCGGATGGCCCATCCTTTCACGTTCGTTCTTCTTAGTGAAAGGGTGGGGTATCGCGTGCAAAGCACGCGACCGCTCCCGCCCATGCATGAGCAGGAGCATGCCCTCAGCGCCTAGAGCAGTTCCGGTAATGGTGTAGACCGAAAAGAGGGTGCTGAAGCCGTTTTCTCCCAATGAAAACGGCATTCTCCACCGTTCGGGAAGACCACAGTGTTACCGGAACTGCTCTAAAGGCGGCGAACGTTGGAAGCCTTCAATGTCCGGTCTGAAGACCGGACCTACCGTTTCGTGGTGGGCCAATGGCATGGGCAGGAGCAAACCATCCTTTGAATCTTTAGGCAACAAGCTAGTCTGCCCGGTGGAGATCGGACAGAGTCACTGCGCCGCAGGCTTCTCGGCCTTGTCTGTCTTGACGTGCGCCAGCAGCTTTTCCGGATGCTTCGTACGCAGCAGTTCAATGAGCGCCTGGACCTGATCTTCCTTCAAGGCATCGCCAAACGCAGGCATGGAGTCGCCACCATCCATGATCTGCTTGTGCATTCTCTCTGCCGTCATTTTGTTGCGCACGGTGCGGAGCGCGGGGCCCTTCTCACTGCCCTGGGCCAGATTCCCATGACAGTGCGCGCATCCACTGCTTTCGAAAAGCTCGGCGCCTTCCGCCTTGTGATCGGCATAGGCTTGAACGCTGCGGGGCGGGATGGCAAAAGGGAAAAGGATCAGCAAGAGACCGGCAAAGGCGAGACCCAGAAAAAGCTGCATGCGCCCACGGGATGGCATAGGAGAAGAATAGGTCATGGGTTCTGTTGCGAGGGCAGCATGTCCGCTGTGATCGTGCCCGGTTCGGCCACGCCGTGGGCGTCAAGATCATGCACGTGCCATGGGATGGATTCGCGCGCTACCTCGCCATGCTTGCGCAGGTATTCGAGCGCATAGACGCTGGCCCCCGGATCGTCCTTCTCATCGGCGAAGTAGGCGGATTCCACGCGTGCCTTGTCTTTATCGCCCATGCGGCGGTACAGGATGGCCAGGTTATAGTGCGCGGCGAGATCGTCGGGATCGATGGCCTGCAGCTTCTGATATTCGGCGCGAGCTTCGTCGTACTTGCGCAGTTGATAGAAGCTGAAACCGAGTTCCCGGTGTGCATCGCGCGAAAGCGGAAACTGCTGCGCCACTTTTTGCAAATGTTCAATTGCCTGGGTCAGTTGGCCTTCGTTTCGTTCCACCAGCGCAAGATAGTAAAGCGCCCGCGCATTCTCAGGAGCCAGTTCCAGCGAACGATGAAGGTTGGGCAGCGCCTCGCTGTACTTTTCCCACTGGATCTGTGCGATGGCGATGTTGGTGTAGGCATCGGCGTAGTCCGGCCTTAGCTTCGCTACCCGCTCAAACGCGTTCACGCTGGCCGCATACTGCTGCGCATCCAGGAGAGCAATGCCGTAATTGTTCCAGCGCATCCATTCTGGGTTTTCGCCTGCCGGGGGATCCACCGGTTTGTTTTCGCCGATGTTGAACGTGCGCGTCGACGATTGCATATCGATCACCGGCTGTACGTAGTGCTCCTTGATGCCGAAATCGGCGAACCGCTGATCGAAGCGCCGGTAACGTACCGTCGCCGTCACGCTAAGCGGACCGGTTTCGCCTTTGGGTACGGTGAAGCTGTAACGAACCACCTGCGAGCGCCCTGACTGGATGGTGTTGTTGAATGCGATGACCCGGTTATCCCAGACCTGGTGGATATCGTTCAACGTGCCCTGCTTATTGATCAGGCGGTTCGTAAAGCTGTGCGCGGCGGGATCAAGATAGCCATTGGCGCCCAGGGCCCCACTCTCGAGCAGCGTTTTGCCTGCCGCATTTCTGACCGTGAAGTCCACCCAGCTTTCATACATGTCGCGTTGCTCGGGCACGTGCGAATGGGCGATGCCCTTGTTCTGAATGACGACAGAAACCGTAAGCTTCTCGTTGGCGGCGATAGTGAAATCGTGGCGACCCAGCGGAGCAATCAAAGTTGAGTTTGCATCCCCGGGCGTCTCGCGCTCAAGCGCAAAGATATCGATATTGAAGACGCTGTTCTGCAGGAAGGTTTTGATCTTCTCGGCCTGGTCGCTGTAGTGGTAGTACTCCGGGATCACGGAGTTGGCGCCAAGCCAGCGATGGGAAGCCAACTGTCCATTCTTGGCGCCGGGATCGCGGCCAACCAGAGCTTCGCGTCCCATATGGCAGGTCTGGCAAGTCGAAACCGTATCTTTCTTGTAGAACGGCAGTGGCGACTGTCTGGCGAAGGAGGAGTTCTGCCATTCGTCGTACAGGCTGATGGCGCGTTGCCACTTGTAGTCGTTCAGGTCGTGCGGCAGTGCCGCTTTATGACACGCGGCGCAGAAATCGCTGCTACGGTAGAACGGCTTCATTACGGCTGCGGAATGCCGGTCGAGATGCGCCAGAATTTCAGAGTCCGATACCGGCCGATGAATCGCCTGGCCGTTTTCATCGACCAGTACCGCCGGTACTCCCAGTGTGAAGCTTCCCGTGCCGCGCAGGTCGACCTTCTGAATGGAGTGGCACACGGAACAGGTGATGCCGTCCTGGTCATAAGGCCGTTTCCTGGGGCCAGCCTGAGTCAAGGCGCCGGCGACCGTGGCAATGGGATCGTGGCAGCCTTCGCAGTGGCGTGAGAACTCAATACCTTTCTCTGTATTCAGAAGCCCAACGTTTTTCAGATACCACGGCGGACGATTGGAATTCGAATGCGCCGACTCGCGCCACTGGGCGTGCGCCGCCTGGTGACAATGGCCGCAATACTGCGCAGTAGGAAAATCCTTCGGATCGATGAACTCGCCGTTTTCGGTCGTCATGTTGGAGGGAGCGAAGGGGCGTTCCGTGCCGAAACGAAAGTTATAGGTCGTGCTGATCTTCCGCGAGTACGCGTGCCGCGCCGCCGCATGTGCCTCTGCGTCGGTGTCCGCCTTCACAACATGCGGCAAACTCCACCACCCCAACGCTCCCGCTAAAGCGAGGAGAGGAAGAGCCAGAGAGATGCGTTGACGGCGAGGAAAGGGCATGAAAACTATGCGGACCAAGGGCTTGTGCGAGGCTGATGTTAATACATCGATGCAAGCACTGTCATAGTTTGAATCGGCACGAAAAGGGTGGAGAAGTATCTCCAACTTATGATGGAGATACCCTTGCGATCTGTCGTCGTCGACACCGTCGCATACGGCTGATACTGTTTCTCAGCAAGTTCGAGTTCTCCCAAGGACGGGTTCTTCCATGCGTGTTCTGCATCGTGCTCTGACTGTCTGTTTGTTGTCGTTCGGTTTCTCCTTTTCACTGCTCGCGCAGGTTGCCACCGAAACGCTTCCCAATGGAGCCGTGACTCCCGATGCCCTTGCCGCGAAACCTAGTTCCGATCCCACGTGGTGGAAACATGCGCTGGTCTATGAGATCTATCCGCGCAGCTTTCAGGACTCGAATGGCGATGGTATCGGCGACCTGAACGGCATTACCCAGCGGCTTGGGTATCTCCATGATCTGGGTGTCGATGCCGTCTGGATTGCGCCGATGTATCCATCTCCGCAGGTCGATTTTGGGTATGACATCTCGAACTACGAAGCGGTCGATCCGCAGTACGGGACGCTTGCGGATATGGACCGGATGATTGCGGAAGGGAAGAAGCGCAACATTCGCGTGGTGCTCGACATGGTTCTGAACCACACATCGGATAAGCATCAATGGTTTCTGGAGTCCGCAAGCTCACGTAACAATCCCAAGGCCGATTGGTATGTCTGGAACGACGGCGTCAAAGCGGATGCGCCCGGAGTGACCGAGTATCAGAAGCGCTTTGTGCATGAAGGCATGGTCCCGCCTAACAACTGGGTGTCGCTCTTTGGAGGCTCGGCTTGGGAATGGGTGCCCGCTCGCCACCAGTTTTATTATCACGACTTCTACAAGCAACAGCCCGACCTGAACTGGCGCAATCCCGCGGTGGAGAAGGCGATGTTTGCCGCCATGCAGTTCTGGCTCGACCGCGGTGTCGCGGGCTTTCGGCTGGACGCCATCCCAAGCCTGTTTGAAGATCCTCAGCTTCGCAACGAGCCGGAGACCTCGGGCACCAATGCTTATGGCGACCCGAACCTGAACCGCATGTACACGGACAATCTTCCCGAGGTCCACGATGTCATCCGCAGGATGCGGGTCATGGCCAACAAGTATCCAGGGGACCGGGTACTGATTGGTGAAACGTATCTTCCCAACACCATCGAACTGGACAAGTGGTACGGCGGCGAGGCAAAGAACGAACTGCAACTGCCCATGGACATGCTTGTAGGCTTTGGCGGCCACGCGAAGCTAAGCGCGAAATACTTCCGCCAGTACATCTCCGAAGTCGAAACCGAAGTTCATGGTTCCCAGCCGCTGATCGTGTTCGACAACCACGACAACACGCGTTCGATCGACAGGTTCGGAGACGGCGCGCACAACGTCGAAATTGCAAAGGCGATTGCCACCATGCTGCTCACTGTCCGCGCGACGGCGCTGACGTATTACGGTGCGGAGATCGGTATGCCCACCACGACGCCCACCCGGCGTGAAGAAGTGAAGGATCCCATCGGCATTACAGGGTGGCCGAAAGAAAAGGGCCGCGATGGAGAGCGCACGCCCATGCAGTGGACGCCTGGGCCGCAGGCAGGTTTTTCGACCGATCCGCACACCTGGCTTCCGATTCCGGCGAGCTATACGACCATCAATGTGCAGACGGAAAACGCCGATCCGGACTCACTGCTGAACTGGTACAAGGCATTGACCGCGCTCCGTCGCTCGAACACCGCGCTGCATAACGGAGGCATCGTGATGTTCAACAAGGACAGCGCCGATGTGTTGAGCTTTCTGCGCACCGCGCCAAAGGGCGCCGCGTCCGTGGTGGTGGCCATCAACATGAGCGCAGAGCCGCAAACGATCACGCTGGATCTGGCGGGAACAGGTGTAACCGGCAGCCACGTAAGAACGCTGGCGGCGACCGACGCATCGCTGCAGCACGTGACTGGATTGACCTCGGTGACATTGCCGCCGTTTGCTTCGTGGGTGGCATCGGTTCGATAGAGAGAATGAACGTGCCGCCGGAAGAGGGAGTGAAGCTTGTGGGCGTAGCGGCTGCATCGCCCTTGCCTTTGCTTTCTGTTCTTGTCTTGGTTTCTGCTCTTGCCTTAGTTTCTGCTCTTGTTTTTGCTCTTGAGGAGTAGAAGCAAGCTTTAGCTTGCTGTCTAGGTGGCCACCGAAAGCGGCGCTTTAGCGCCGGGCTCTTTGCCGCAATCGTCAAGGGGTGCGGAGCCGTGAATCGTTGGGCTACGCAATTTGTGGCTGTGCGTTTTAGAGCGCGATGGGCATTTCGAGCAGCATCCCAAAGAGCCCAGCGCTAGAGCGTTTCCCGAAATGATATAGTCTTTGAGGCGAGACTCTGCGGCGAGAGACGATATGGCGCGAGCCTATGCGGATGATTTGCGTTTGAAGTTCCTGGCGGCATACGACGAGGGAGGGGGAACGTTAGAGGAATTGG
>DASYEV010000119.1:0-2779 GCA_036498835.1 Acidobacteriaceae bacterium
GCCGACAAGAACGAAGCCGCTGGCGCGGCGGACGCTGCGCGTTCTTGCTCCCCGGTGTTTTTGGCTGACGTTGTTTTGAGATAAGTTTCAGGTCACAAGGAGGTCTCTGTGACCCGATTACGCAAAGTGATGCTGGAAGAGCTTCAGCGTCGTAACTTCTCCGCAGAAACTATACGAGGCTACATCGGTGCTGTTGAGCGGTTCGCCCGATTTTTCGGCAAGTCGCCCGACCGGCTCGGCCCCGATCACATCCGCCAGTGGCAAGCCCATCTGCTGCATGAAAAAAAGCTGGCAGTCGGCACAGTTGTAAACCATGTCGCCGCGCTGCGCTTCTTCTTTCGGCGAGTGTTGAAACGGCGACTCCCCACTGATTCCATACCGTATCCGAAGTACACACATCACCGAACACCGCGCGTGTTGAGCCCGGACGAAGTGGCGCGCCTGATCGAGGCCGCCGGTAATCTGCAGGCACGCGCCATCCTCATGGCTCTGTATTCGACCGGGATGCGACGCAGCGAACTGGTCCATCTGCGGGTCGGGGACATCGACAGCGAGCGCATGGTGATCCATATCCAAAAGGGCAAGGGCGGCAAAGACCGCGACGTCCCGCTGTGCCCGAGACTCCTCGAAACGCTTCGTGAATATTGGCGATGGAAGAAGCCGAAAACATGGCTTTTCCCCGGTCAGCCCCGCAGCAGCGTTGAGCACCTGACCGACAAAACGGTCTGGTATGTCTGCGCTGAAGCGGCTCGATTCGCGGGCCTGAAGAAGCGTGTTTCACCCCACATGCTCCGGCACAGCTTTGCCACGCACCTGCTCGAAGACGGCGCGGACCTGGCGACCATTCAGGTGCTGCTCGGACATGCGGACCTGGAAGCGACTTCCATCTACCTGCATTTGTCCCGGCGCCATCTGGAAAAGACGGTAAACCCGCTCGAACACTTATCGATCTCGGCAGCGTCCGACCGGCTGTACCACCGCACAAGACAGAAATGAGCCCCCCCGCCGTGGAGGTGGCCGACATCCTTCGCGCACAGGGCAACCGCTTTCTGAACAGGTACAACAAGGGCTTCAGCTTTCAGCAGCTCAAAGCTTTCCGGGCCATTCAAAACTGCCGCACGGCAGCCCTGGGCGGTCATCTGGATGCCTGTTCAAAGTGTGGTTACCAGGCCATCTCCTATAACTCCTGCCGCAACCGTCACTGTCCAAAGTGTCAGGCGAAGGCGCGCGAGCAATGGCTCAGTGCGCGTGAAAGAGAGCTTCTCGCCACCGACTACTTTCACGTGGTTTTCACAGTGCCGCATGAACTCAATGTGCTCGCGATGGAAAATCCGCGTGTGTTCTACGACCTGTTATTCACCGCCAGTGCGCAAACCTTGCTCGAGGTCGCCGCCGATCCCCGCCACCTGGGCGCGGAGATCGGCGCGATCGGTATTCTGCACACGTGGGGACAAAATCTCCTGCTGCATCCCCATATCCACTGCGTTATTCCAGCGGGCGGGATCTCCCCGGACCACACCCGCTGGATGCGCCCTCGTTATCCTTTCTTTCTACCGGTAAAAGTTCTCAGCCGCGTCTTTCGCGGCAAGTTCTGCGCCGGGCTGAAGCGCCTCTATCGACGAAAACGACTGCGCTGTGCGGGTCCGGCTTCGCTGTTGGCCCAGCCGAAACAGTTCCATCAGCTTCTGCGCCGCCTGCATCGTCACGACTGGGTGGTGTACGCCAAGCCTGCCTTTGGCGGCCCGGAGAAAGTCTTACGCTATCTGGGCCGGTATACGCATCGGATCGCGATCTCCAATCACCGCCTGCTGGCGTTCGATGGTCAGCGCGTCACCTTCCGCTGGAAAGACTATGCTCATGGCGGCAAGCAGCGCAAAATGACGCTCGACGGAACCGAGTTCCTGCGCCGCTTCTTTCTGCACGTGCTGCCGAAGGGATTCGTCCGGATCCGGCATTTCGGATTTCTCGCCAACCGCTTCCGCAGCAGCCGACTCGCGCTATGCCGGCAAGTGCTCTCAGTCAGTCCCCTCGCAGTCGTGGCTCCGCAGAGTCCGGATGAAGTCCCATTCAACTGGCAGTGTCCCCGCTGCCATGGGCCAATGACCGTCCTTCTCAGGCTCACTTCGGGGGAACTGCGCCGGTGCAGCTACTTCGATTCTTCGTAATCCCGCAGCCAATGGCAACGCGCCGACTTGCCTCCGGCACGTCTGCGCGTTCGTGTGTCTGCGCGCTCTTCAAACACACTTTCGAAGAGTATTTGAGGCAAGCCTTCAAGGCCAAATCGGTCTATTCCGCCACCCAAACCAAAGGCTTTCGAAGATCCTCGGCGCTCGATTCACCAGACCAGACCACCAAAGCAGTATTCGGCGCCCATAGACCGCGTCCGCCGCAAACGCCAGCGCCTTCCTTCTAGTCTCCTTATCGAAAATATTCCGGCACCGAAGGCAGGGCTGCGCCCGGGCTCTTTCCTGCCGGAACATTTCCGATGAAGGCTAGCGACAATTCACACAAAACACCGGATGCCAGAAGGCGAACGTACTGCTGACAAGAGCCGGGACCGAATCGTGATTGCCTCGCCGCTTCCCGATCCTGTAGTGAATTGGCAAGCTATCGCGATATCGGCAGCAGTTCAATTTAAAGCCCCGCATGGGACGGAACAAGCTGGCATTGCTCACTCAGACGCTTTCTCAGCTATCGGCCAGCCCACCAAAAAAGCTTCCTTCCGCGTTCTGAACGTGCGCGGGTCTGACTCTCCGTAACGCTTGACAACCCACCCCTC
>DASYEV010000120.1:0-13258 GCA_036498835.1 Acidobacteriaceae bacterium
GCCAGGAAAAGTACGATCCCGCTTCCGCCGTGCCACTGACTATGCAGAAGACCGCGGAAGGCACCGGCGCCGGTAGTGCGATCGGCGGCGTTCCGGGCACCTCCAGCAATGTTCCCAGCGCGAAGTCCTCGCAGACTTCCACCGCGAGCACCGATCCCGGCGCGTCTTCAACTTCGGAAAGCGCCACCTATGGCGTCAACCGCACCATGCGCCGCGTGGTTTCCCCTGCCGGCCGTATTCGCCGCGTCACCGCCGCCGTTGTGGTGGACGATGCGATCGACCGCCACCAGGAAAAAGGCAAGTGGGTGGAAACGCGCCACAAGCGTTCGCCTGAAGAAATCAAGCTGATCACCGAGCTTTCCCAGGCGGCGATCGGATATGACAGCACCCGCGGCGACGTGATCAGTGTGCAGAACCTGACCTTCAATCACACCGAAGCCGACGACATCGCTCCCACAACCTGGGTCGACAAAGCCCGCAAGGGAGTGAACGACTACTCCTCGATCATCCGCTATGGCGCGCTCTTCGGCATGTTCATGCTGGTCTATCTCCTCATGATCCGGCCGATCCAGAAGAAGGTACTCGCCACCTCGCCGCAGGCCGCACTGACGGGAGAAATGATGGACACCCCGGCGCTGCCCAACAGCCCTGAGGATCTGGCCGCCCGCTCACTTGCACTCAAGAAGCAGCTCACCGAGTTTGTCCGCAAGGAACCTGAAACCAGCACAACCGCAGTCCGCGCCTGGCTGCGTGAGGGGGTCTAATGCCGGAAACACACACACCCGCAGCCGCCATGACCGGACCGCGTAAAGTCGCCATCCTGCTCTCGGTTCTCGAAGAAGACTCTGCGGCAGCCATATTCCGCAGCCTGAACGAAGAAGACCTGCAGCGCGTTGCCGATGAGGTTGCCGGCCTCGGCAAAGTGCCGCTCGAAACTTCGCTCAAGGTCATCGAAGAGTATCAGCAGATGACTCTCGCGCAGGACTACATCGCGCAAGGCGGACGCGACCTCGCTCGCCGCCTGCTGGTTAAGGCCGTCGGCAACGTCGAAGCTGACATGATCCTGCAGCGCTTGATGAAGGCGCACGAACTCAGCCCCGTCGAGTCTCTGCAGCGAGCCGATCCCCAGAAGCTTGCCAAGTTTTTGGAAGGCGAGCACCCGCAGACCATCGCTCTCATCCTCGGCCAGCTTGGCGAACGCCAGGCTTCTGCCCTGCTGATGAGCCTGCCCACCGATACCCGCGCCGAAGCTGTAAAGCGCCTGGCTGCGTTGCGCCGCTTCTCTCCGGAGATGGCGGAAAAGGTTTCGCTGGTGCTCAGCCGCCGCCTCAAGACCGTTGGCGAACAGGGCAAGCGCACCTACTCCGGCTTCCAGAGCGTGGCCGACATCATGAACTGCATCGACTCCTCCGTCGCCCAGGAGATTCTGGAAAACATCGAGAACCAGGAACCGTCGCTGGCCATCAGCATCCGCGACCTGATGTTCACCTTCAACGACCTGCTGGAAGTGGATGAAGCCCAGATTCGCGAACTGATGAGCGCGGTCGATAAAAAGATCCTGGCCACAGCGCTCAAGGGCACCAACGAAGAGCTCAAGAACCACATCTTCCGCACCATGTCGTCACGCGCGGTGGAGATGCTGAAGGAAGACATTGACTCACTGGGCCCCATCCGCAGCAAGGAAGTTGTGAAAGCACAGAACGAAATCGTCGCGCTCGCACGCAAGCTTGAATCCGAGGGCAAGATGATCCTGAAACGCGAAGGAAATGATGAATATGTCGTCTAGCGTCTATGATTTTGCACTCCCAGTCAGCGCGCTGTCCTATCGCGATGTTGGATCCCCGGCTTTCCCGGGCGAACAACAATCCGGCGTGAAGCATGACGCACCCGTGGTCGCGCCCGGCATTCCTGCGCAGGAAGTGGAAGAGATGCTGGCCCGCGCCCGCGCGGAAGCCATCGCCGAAACCGAAAAGCGACTCAGCGAGCAGATGGAAGCACGCTCTCTCGACGACGCGACCAAGGTTGTGCGCACGCTGGACCAGTTCGCTGTGCAGCAGAAGACCTACTTCTCCAGCCTCGAAAACGAAGTGGTTCATCTTGCGCTCGCCATCGCAGGCCGCATTCTTCATCGCGAAGCCCAGGTCGATACCATGCTGGTCGCCGGTCTGGTTCATGTCGCGCTGGAAAAGCTGCAGAACGGTTCCAATGTGACCGTGCGCGTTGGCCCCAACGAAGGCGCCAAGTGGCGTACCTACGTGGCCGACCTGAAGAAGGAAATGAACATCAGCGTCATTGAAGATTCCGATCTCGCTCCGCGGGATTGCGTGCTCGAAACCGAACTCGGTTCCGCCGACTTCAGCATCGAGTCGCAGCTCAAAGAAGTAGAACGCGGCTTCCTCGACCTGCTCGCCCTGAGACCCCCATCCAAGTGACAGAAGCCATGCAAAACGCGGCCACCCTCGCTCCGTATTTCGATCACCTGAACCGCGCTTCCACCCTGCGCTGGCGCGGACGCGTCTCGCAGGTTGTCGGCAACCTGATCGAATCGGATGGACCGTTCTGCTCGGTGGGCGAAACCTGTGAGATCGTCAGCAACCGCGGCGAAAGCTATTCGGCTGAGGTCGTCGGCTTTCGCGGTTCCACCATGCTCTCCATGTCCGTGGAGCCGCCACAAGGCATTCGCTTCGGCGACCTGGTGGTTGCACGCGGCACGCGCGCATCGATTCGCGTCGGTCACGATATGCTCGGCCGCGTCATCGATGCCAATGGCAAGCCGTTGGACAGCAAAGGTGACTATCGCGGCGAGCGTACGGTCTGGGTCGATGGCTCGGCGCCTCTTCCGCTCGACCGCGTTCCCATCCGCGAACCTCTCGGCTGCGGCATCCGCGCACTGGATGGCTTTGTAACCTGCGGACGCGGACAGCGTCTCGGCATCTTTGGTGGCTCCGGCGTTGGCAAAAGCACGCTGCTGGGCATGATGATCCGCGGCACCCAGGCGGACATGACCGTGCTCGCGCTGGTCGGCGAACGCGGCCGTGAAGTTGGCGAGTTTCTCGAAGTGATCGGCGAAGAAGGCGCCAAGCGCTGCGTCGTGGTGGTATCCACTTCAGATCAATCGCCGCTGCTGCGTCTGCGCGCCGCACTCTCCGCCACAGCCATCGCAGAGTACTTCGCAAGCACCGGCAAGAATGTTCTGCTGGTTGTGGATTCCCTGACCCGCTTCGCCATGGCACAGCGCGAGATCGGTCTCTCCGCCGGCGAGCCGCCAACCGCCAAGGGTTATACGCCGTCGGTGCTGAACCTGCTCGCGCGTCTGGTGGAACGTGCCGGCTGCTTCAAGAAAGGCAGCATCACCGCCTATTACACGGTGCTGATGGAAGGCGACGATCAACAGGATCCGGTTGTGGACACCGTGCGTTCGCTGCTCGACGGCCACATTATTCTCGATCGCAACCTGGCGATGAAAAACCACTATCCGCCGATCTCGGTGCTCGAAAGCCTGAGCCGATTGATGTCCAGCATTGCCAGCCCAGAGCATCAGCAGAAGGCGAAGGCTCTGCGCCTGCTGATGGCTTCCTATGCGAAGTCGGAAGATTTGATCCGTATCGGTGCGTATCAGAAAGGTGCCGATCCCGTTCTTGACCGCGCCGTCGAGGTTCTGCCCCAGCTCAACGAGTTCCTCCAGCAGCGGCCTGAGGATTGCTTCGCATTCCCACCGCTTGTTCAATCCATGCTGGCTCTTCCCAGCTAATCCGGATATTCGTCCATGGCCTTCAAGTTCCCTCTCGCCACTGTCCTGCGCGTTCGCACCATCCGCGAAGAACGCGAAGAGCGCATGCTGCAGCAGATCCTTTTCGAGATCGGGCAGACCGTGCGCCTGATCGAACACATCGACAACGAGCTTTCACGCCGCAACGTCCGGCGCGGAACCACCACCTTCGTGACCGTGCAAGGCAACGATGTGCATGCCTCCTACGGCGAGCTAGCCAGCCTGTATCACCATCGCAAAGAAGTGGGGGTGCACCTGGAAAAGCTCGAACAACTGAGGGAACTGCAGGTCAAAGCCTATGAGACAGCCCGCCGTGACCGCGAAATGCTGACCGACATGCGCAACAATCAGCGCGAAGAACATGCGTTCAATCTGGCGAAGCGCGAGCAGAAGTCGCTCGACGATATCTTCGGCGCACGCTACAAACGCGGATAGAACAGTTTCGGTTAGGGCTCTTCCAGGAAGCATCTGCGGTCGCATGGGACCGTTAGAGCGGTCACGGACGCGCACAAGAGCACGTCATCGAGCGCCAAAGGCGCGGCATATACCAGCATGGGGTGAAACCCCATGGAATGACCGGCCATAGAAGACGAGCGCTGAAGGCGCGACATATAAGCAGCCACGGACCCCGGCCTATCGCCGTAACCTACATGGCCACACCTAGGCTTCGGATGCCCGGCGGCTGTTTCTGATCGGGAAAACAGGCCTCCACTAACTGCACAGCGATACCTATTCGGTTCGAAGCGCTTTCATCGGGTCGAGGCGGGCGGCGGCCCACGCCGGCGCGAGACAAGCTGCGAGGGCAACCAGCAGCAAGAGTCCCGTCACTGATCCGAACACCCAAGGATCGAGCGGCTGCGTCTCGTACAGCATGCTCTGGATAAGACGCACCAGGGCTGCGCTTGCAGGCAGACCGAGAAGAAGTCCCAGAAGCGCAGGCTTGAGTCCATCGAACAACAAAAGGCTGAGGAGCGCCCTGCGTTGCGCACCGAGCGCCAGGCGGATGCCGAACTCGACCGTTCGCTGAGCCGCCAGATACGCCAGCACACCATAGAGCCCAGCGGCGGCCAATACCAACGCGATGCCGGCGAAGGCGAGAATCAGAATCGAATCGAATTCCGAGTCGATCGTGCTTTTCCCGATGGACTCGCGCAGGGTCATCACGTTGGAGACAGGCAGGTCCGGATCGAGCTGGGCAACGAGCTTCTGGATGGGGACGGCCAGCCCATCGACATCGCGCGGCGCATGCACCAGAATCGTGGCGAAGTTGTAGACCCCTCCGTACAGCGGCCAGTAAAGAGTGGGATTCGGCGGCTGGGCAATATTCCATCGAACGTCGCCTACAACGCCGATTACTTCCCATGCACGGGTACCGCCGATGGGCCTGAGATGTTTGCCGATGGGGTCTTCGCCCGGGAAGAACTGCCGCGCGGCCTCGCGGCTGATGAGCACAACGTCGGAGCGCTTCAGGCGCTCGTCCGATCGGAAAATGCGGCCTTCGAGCAGCGGAATTTCGGCGGCGTGGAAATATCCTGGATCGGCTCCTCGCAGCATGAAGTCCAGCCCTTGTCCCGATGGCAGCGGCGGGTGCTCCGCAACACTCATGAGCTGATCGCCCATCCAGCCGCCACCTGGCGCCGCCGTCACCAAACCAGCTGCGGAAACTCCAGGCTGGGCACGAACCTTCGCAATGAGCTGCTCGAAGAAGGCGACCTTTTTCTCGGACTCCGCATAACGCACATCCGGCAAGCTGACTCGCAGCGTGAGGACATTGTCGACCGGCACGCCAAGATCGGAAGAGCGCAACCGCTGGAAACTCTTCAGGAGGAGTCCTGCGCCGGCCAGCAGCACGACCGTGAGCCCGACTTCCACCGTGAGCAATCCGCGCCGCAGCACAGCCCGGCCCCGGCCGCTGCTGTTGGAGCGGGAGCCTTCCTGCAAGCCGGCCAGCACATTGCCGTGACCGGAGCCAAAGGCAGAGATCAACCCCGAGACCAGAGCGCAAAGCACGATGATGCCCCCCGTAAAGCAAACGGACACCCCATCGAATTGAATGCCTTCCACGCGGTTCATGTCATGGCGTGCGTGAATCAACCAGCGCAGAGCGGCCCATGCCAGCAGCAGGCCGAGCGCGCCGCCCGCTGTGGAAAGCAGGAGGCTCTCGATCAGCCGTTCACAGATCAGGCGCAAGCGCCCACCGCCAAGAGCCGTGCGAATCGCAAACTCCCGAGTGCGCGAAGCGGCCCGCGCCAGCAGCAGGCCAGCCACGTTCATGCAGGCGATCAGCAACACGCAGCCGGTTGCACCAAGCAGCGCGTATAGCGGAGTTTTGTAATTCTGCACGGCATCGTCGAGGATGCTTCGCGCGATCACGCCCGAGTGCACGGAGGGGTCGGGATGGGCCGCTTTGATCTGCGTCTGCAACGCGTTGAGCCTGGTAGCCAGCGTTGCGAGCGCAACCCCCGGAGCCATCCGTGCCACAACCTGGAACTCATGATCGCCGTAGGTCGTCAGCAAGGACTCCGGCGCTTCATGCTTCACCGGCGTCCAAATCTGGTCGGCGCTGCCGCCAAAGGCGCCCGAGTACACGAACGACTCGGGCAGGACGCCGATGATCGTATAGGGCTTGGCATCGAGATAGATGGTCTTGCCAACGATGGCTGGCTCGGCTCCATAGCGGCGTTTCCAAAAGCCTGCGGTGATGATGGCTGTTGCCGCGGCCGCCGGCCTGTCATCATCCGCCGTGAATCCCCGGCCCAGCATGGGCTGCACGCCTAGCAGAGAAAAGAAATTATCCGAACACCACGCAGCTCCTACCACCTCCGGCAGCTTTCCGCCTTCGGCAGAAACGTTATAGCTCTGAAACGGCGACACCAGCGCCATCTCCGCCTGCGATCGAACTGACCGCTGCCAATCCGAAAAACTGCCGGCATCCACCGGCAGCCAGGGTGAAGCATGATGCTGGCTATTGTCCGCTTCATAAATCAGAGCCAGTCGACCTGGGTCGCGGTACGGAAGCGGCTTCAGCAATACGGAGTGGACAACGGTAAACAACGCGACATTGGCGCCAATGCCCAGCGCCATCACCACGATGGCGATGAAGGTGAAGCCCGGCGTACGTCCCAACGTACGCACGCCGTAGCGCAGATCGCGCGCCAAAGATTCCAGCCGGTTCCACGCCCACACCGAGCGTGTCTGTTCGCGGATCAACGTGGGGTTGCCGAACGCTCGCCGAGCCGCATGGCGCGCTTCCTCCGGAGACAGACCTCGCTCCATCTGTTCCAGCTCTTCGAGCTCCAGGTCGGAGCGCAATTCCCGCTCCAGATCAGCATCCTTCTTTCCGGCCGGCCACCATTTCATGTCAGCTCTCCTCCGCCACAGGCCACATCACACGCGCCACCGCTTCCGTCATCTGTTTCCACTGCGATTCTTCAACCTTGAGTTGCTCCCTGCCTTTCGCCGTCAGCCGGTAATACTTGAACTCCCGATTGCGATCCGCCGCCATCTCCCACTTGGAGATGACCCATCCCCGCTTCTCCAGCCGGTGCAGTGCCGGATAGAGCGAGCCATGCTGCATCTGCAGGAAATCGTTCGTGGTTCTCTGAATGTGTTTGCCGATCTCGTGGCCGTGAGCGGCGCCATAGAGGAGCGTGCGGAGGATCAGCATGTCCAGAGTGCCCTGGAGCAGCTTCGCCCGTTGTTGTTCTTCTTCTTGTTTGCTCATAAGGATGTTCAATCTCGAAAGCGGGCGACGGTAGACATTCGACCCTCGAATGACGTGATGGTAGACATTCGACCATCGCTTGTCAAAGCATTTCTGCCCGAAAACAGCGGGCAAAAGCGATGCGGCTATCCGGGTTCCGCTAAAGCCGGGAAAGGCAATCTACTTCTGGCTGGACATACATAGAACTGCAATGTATAAGAGTTCTACGTATGGACTTGAGCAAAGACCTGGTTGCAGCTTCTTCGACTCCGCTGGTGCTTGCCATCCTTGCCGAGGGCGAGAGTTACGGCTATGCCATCATCAAGCGCGTAGCCGAGTTGTCGGGTGGAAAGCTGCAATGGACCGACGGCATGCTCTATCCGGTGCTGCATCGTCTCGAACGCCAAGGTTATATAGCCGCGAAGTGGGACTCGTCCGAGAGCGGCCGCAAACGTAAGTATTACCGGATCACGGAAGAAGGCCGCGCGGAACTCACAGCCCAGCGGCAACAGTGGAACGCCGTGGACGACACACTGCGGGGAATCTGGATGCGGGAGTGCACTGTATGACCTTGGTCGATCAGCAACTCGAAGACCAGATTGCGGAGTGGCGGGCGTACCTGCGCCGCCGGCAGGCACTTCATCGTCCTGACGTGGAGGAGCTCGAGGGACACCTTCGCGACCAACTGGCGGCGCTCACCGAGGCAGGCCTGACAGGGGATGAAGCGTTCCTGGTCGCGGTCAAACGCATGGGCAGCCTCGATACGTTGTCGCGCGAGTTCGCGCGCGTGCATTCCGAGCGGCTGTGGAAGCAACTAGTCATCGCGCCTGAGACTGAGGCCCGGGCACAGACCGGACGCAACGAGCTCTTCGTCGTCCTGGGCCTCGCAGTTGCGGCGGCCATCGCCGTCAAGGTGCCGGCGCTCTTCGGCCATCCGATCGACCCGGACGCGAATTTTCCATTGTTCTATGCCAGGAACGCCACCCTCTTTGTCTTTCCGCTGCTCACGCTGTACTTCGTGTGGAAGCGCGGGTCGAACCGCGCACACGGTCTCTGGTTGGCGATGACCTTCGCAGCCGGGGCTGTGCTGGCCAACGTGTTTCCCTTTTCGCGCGGCAGCGAGACCGAGATATTGACCGCTCTCCACCTGCCCATTGCGCTTTGGCTCATCGTGGGATTTGCCTACACCGGGGGCCGATGGTTCGACGACGGCGGGCGCATGAACTTCGTCCGGTTCTCCGGTGAGTTGGGGATCTACTACGTCCTCATTGCGCTCGGCGGGATGGTCGTGACCGTATTTACGTTCATGATGTTCCAGGCCATCGGGATGAACCCTGGCTGGTTTGTCGCGGGCTGGCTGATCCCATGTGGCGCGGCTGGGGCTGTCCTTATCGGATCCTGGCTGGTGGAGGCCAAGCAAAGCGTCATCGAAAACATGGCGCCGGTGCTCACCAGACTGTTCACGCCACTCTTCACTCTGCTGTTCCTCGCCTTTCTGGCAACCATGGTGTGGACCGGCAATCCGATCAACGTCAAGCGGGAGGTTCTGATCGGCTTCGATCTCCTGCTGGCCGTCGTCGTGGGACTGGTGCTGTATGCCGCATCCGCGCGCGATCCGCAGGCGCCGCCCGACTTCTTTGACGGTCTGCAGCTGGCGCTTATCGTCAGCGCGCTCGTGATCGACGGGGTCGCGCTCTACGCGATTGCCGCCCGCATTTCGGAGTTTGGCTTCACGCCCAACCGCGTGGCGGCTCTCGGCGAGAACATCATTCTGCTCGTGAACCTGACGTGGTCGGCGTGGCTGTACGCTCGCTTTCTTGGTCATCGGAGCTCGTTTGATGTTCTGGAGCGATGGCAGATCAGGTACTTGCCCATCTTCTCCGCCTGGGCGGCTGTAGTGGTTCTCGTGTTCCCACCTCTCTTCCAGTACCGCTGAAATGACACTCCTTCAAGGCACGTGCAAAGCAGGAGACCCCATGAAAGCTGCTCCCTTCCCTTTCCTGTCGCGAATCGTCGTGGTAGCTGCGTTGGCTGCAGGCGTGTCGAGGCCGATCGCACTCCACGCACAGGTTCCAACCTCGGAACATCGCCCCAGCTTCGAGGTCGCTTCCATCAGGCAGAACCTGACGAATGACCGTCGTTCGTTCAGCGTCCAGCCGGGAGGCCGCCTGGTTGTGAGGAACGCATCCTTGAAGGACCTGATCGCTGCGGCTTTTGGGATGGCCGACATACCAGCGTTGGTACACGACCGCATCCTCGGCGGGCCGGATTGGATCGATTCCGATCACTACGACATTGAGGCGAAGGCGAGCACAGAATTTCAATACTCGCCGGGCGGGCCGCCCAAAGAGATGCTTCTGATGTTGCGTTCGCTCCTCGAAGACCGGTTCAAGCTGGTAGCGCACCGTGACACACGCGAGATGCCGGTCTTGAATCTCGTGATAGCGAGGAAGGACGGAAAGCTCGGACCGGGCCTGCACAAATCCGCCCTCGACTGCGACGCCCTGTATGCGCCTGGACGAAACGCCGTTCCACCGGCTCCACGACAACCCAATGAGCCCCCGCCATGCCGGCTGATGGGTGGCCCTGCCCGTACGATTGCCTCAGGGGTGACGATGCAACAACTCGCCGCGAATCTCTCCAATCATCTGGAACGGCTGGTCATCGACAAAACGGGTCTGACCGAAAGGTTCGATTTCAATATGGGGTGGACGCCGGACCGGCTGCCAACGGCGGCTCCGCCGCCCGGCATTCCGCCAGTCGATCCCAATGGGCCGTCGCTCGTTACAGCACTTCAGGAGCAGCTTGGCCTGAAAGTCGAGGCGGGAAGAGGGCCAGTCGACGTCCTGGTGATCGAGAGCGTGGAGCGTCCGACTCCAAATTAACGGTCCTCGAATTAACGATCATCGAAGATGGTTTGTTAAAGAAGTTCGCCAACGCTTCCGCTGTATACCTGTGTCCAGTGGAAGCCGCTCACGCCGCTATTGCTTCACATATTTACACTGATCTGCCGACCCGGTGGTTGCGTGGGTCGCGTCAGTGAGCACCCAGATTTCTCCGCCGGAGCCGGTACCTTCGCCCACCACAGTGATGCGATCTGTATTTGCATCGAGGTAATGCACCGCAAGGTTGCTGTCATACGCCGCATGCGGGCCAATCGCTCCATAATGCGCCTTCGAACTGTGCGGATAAAACGTCACCGTCTCTGCGCAGCCATTCTTCTGCACAACGTTCCAGGTGCCAAGCAGCCGGTTTCCCGCTGCTTCAGCGGTATTGGAGCAGCCGGTTGTGATGCAGAGCAGCGCGAGCACGGTCCCGAGGCAATAACGATAGGTCATGTAAGCTCCTGAGTTCGGTTGATGACTCCGCACTCTACGCGCTCCCGCCCGCGTGCGCAACGACTCTTTTCACGCCACCCGAGCTGTTTTGATTTTCCAAACAAATCAGGCATCAAGTGTGTATCTGTCCAGCGCATGGATTTGTCGTATGGCGTCGGAACACGGGACGGACGAGACGTGCATCGGATGGCTTCAAGAAGTGAGAATGATTTGCGCGAGTAGCAGCGGTTGGGTCCCTCATCAATCGGCTACCCGGCAAATTCGCTTCGGACCATGTGTGCTTGAGGGTTACATCCTGAACGCCATTCTGCCAGGGAGCGTGCCGTTTGGGATTCGTATTCTCGCCATGCGTACAAGCAGTTGAGGGGGAAGTGCTTGCCCCAAAACCTACGACACGAGCATCCCAGTCCGTCCCCGACCATTAAGGCAAGCTGGGAGCGGTCAGACTTTGTCTAGCGATAACATCGCGACACTCGTTGCCATTCGACTGAGCTTTGGAGGAGCTTATGGCAACAAACCCATCCGCCATCGCGACGTGTGCCTCACAGGGTCCCGATGATACATCTATCCTCGAAACGATCTTTTCTGTTGCAGGTCCTATCTCCCAAACTTGACCGTTCTCAAAAGCTGCCAGAACGTTGCCGCTATCCGTCGTACCGAGCGAGTTGCACCCGCTGAGACCTGTAACCTGAGTAATGTGGGTGTCTGAAACGCGAAGAAGTCTTCGGTCCGCTGTACAAATGACCGCGCCAAAAGTAGCTGCCTCCCAAGTCCCTGTCAGGAACGGTTCAACCTGGGCAGGAACTGCGATTGCAGAGCTGCCATCGATTCTGAAGATTCTATCGGTGACAGTTGGCGTGATCTGCGGATCGTATGGGGCGGTCTGTCGATTCTCAAGCACAAAAAGATGGTCACCGATTGGTAATAACCCGATAACCCGCATTTTCTTTGACAATTCTGGAATCGGCATCCATTGCTCCATTGCCTCCGACCATTTCCACCCGGATCCGGCCCAAGCCATGAATGACCCTTCTGATGTTGAAGTAATCGAGAGCCCTTTCAAAACGTCCGCCCTGGTCAGCCGGCGGCTGGATGGAAGTGGTAGGGGTACTTTCTTCCATCCTTTCCGGTCAAGGTAGATCAGATCACCATCATGCTCATCGCTAAACCACAACCTATCCGTGGCGCGGTCGAGCCAAGGGCCTGTCACAACATCATCCGAGCGGTGAAACCTGAACTGGGTTTTCTCCTGATCCGTTATCTCTATAACGCCCGCGTTGGAGCCCGCGAAAATTGCACCATGAAAGAACACTAAACGATCGACGTTGAGTGGCCCCCAATCTTTCGAAGTTGCAACCTTCTCCTCTTGAGGATGAATGGGTTTCGCGGAGGCACGAGCAAATGCATTACTCGGCACACCAATTAGTAGCGTGAGTACCAACGACAAACTCACACCTCTGGACCGTTTCATCAATGGAAGATTTCTCGAATGTCGCAACCCATGCCTCTATTCCAACCGCAATTATCACGGAACACAGGAACAGACGCCACGTACACCGGACAACTTCAAGAAGTGAGAGGATTTGCGCGAGCAGCAGCGGTTGGGTTCCTCATCAATCGGCTACCCGGCAAATTCGCTTCGGACCTAGCGGGCTTGAGGTTTTAGGCCCTGAACGCCATTCCGCGAGGAAACATCCCGCGAGCGATTTTCCCTTGTGCTCTGCTTTACCCTCGCGTAAAAACGCCTCGTAACACTTTTCCGAGAGGCACCTGATCTGTGAGGAAGTCGCTTCACAAACTGACGTTTGGTGCGTCTTGCGTGGCTGATCCGATCTTGCACAACTGATCCAACGTCTCCGCAAAGAGTTCGTACAGCAATTTCAGCCGCTCGACATCCTTGATGACGCCCACCACCTGAAAATAAAGCTCGTCGACTCCTTCGGGGAAACGAGCACCGAAGACGCCCTCATCATCTTTGACCGCAAAGTAAATCTGAGGCTGCTGGCTCATCAGCTCCCGGATTCCAGAATCTCCAAGCAGTTCCAGTAGTTTCGACTCCTGATTCGTCTTGAGAATGAAATCCCGATCGAAGGCTTCGTCCCCTATCTCAACGTCCTGCATGCCGAACCACTTGCCAATTTCACTGAAGATTCCGTTCCTATAAACAGTAAAACGGAAGCCTTCTGGATCTGCAAAAGGCGCTCGCATCCGGGTGTAGGTAGTTGAGGTCTTTCCGTTCGAAACCGTGTAGGTATCCAAGGTGATGATCCACGGACCGTGAGTTGCCTGAACCTTGTCTCCCTTCCAGAAGCCTCCCTCAACGTATCGCGCTCCAATCTCGGCGCAAAGTTGTCTCCAGACCTCTGACCTGCTTGGGCCGAACAGCTTTTGCAGAAAAGCCACGTCAATTCTCCTTCTTCCATGCCACACGCAGTCGACTCTTGCGAT
>DASYEV010000121.1:0-22706 GCA_036498835.1 Acidobacteriaceae bacterium
TAACAAGCCAGGCTTTAATTGGGTACGATTTGTCTTGCCTTGGCAAGCAGTCGTACGACGCAATCATCCTCAACCTGCATCGCGGCATGAAGAACTTTGACCCGCTCTATGGTGAGACTATCTGGTGCTGATGCCTCAATATCGAGCAGATAGTCACAAACGCAATTCAATGCCAACCCAAATTCATGGTGATCGAGGAGATCATCGAATAATTCCAGAAACCTGGTGTCCCCACTACAAACCAGGATCGGCCGCAACTCTTGCAGTTTGTCAATCAGGTCCTGCCTCCGAGCGACTTCGTTCGAGTTCCACACAGTTTCACCTCTTTGGGTTCCTCGCAACACGTGTAGGGTATCCGCTAACGGTACGTCCATTACAGATATAGACCTTGAATATCGATACCGTTTCTCGTCCCACTCACAATTGCGGCTTTCTTGACGGGTTATCACAGCTGAGTGCGGACCTGCCGCCACATCCGAGCGCGGCCTTCCGCCGGCCGAGTCGAAACGGTATTGAGATATATTCGTCCAAGCCGCATGGGAGTTCATTGGAACCCGTGAGACCTTCGGAAGCTTTCATGGCCAGGAGCCTGCGCGCGCTTGTCCTGCTCGCGCCGTTCTGTGCTTGGCCGTCCGCATGGTGCCAGAAGAGTGCAACGCCGCCCACGCTGGGTGAACTTCTTCGCAGTCTCGACAGCAATCTGAACCGCTTCGACACCAGCGTCCCCAGCTTTTTCTGCGACGAGCATGTCCTGTCCGCAGTGGAATCCGACACGGATAACCGGAAGACCGTTACCGATGCTGTCTTCCGGCTACAGCGTGTCTCAGGTCCGGATCACAGTACAACGCTTGTCGAGTCGCACGAGATCCGGACTGTCAACGGCAAACCAGCGGCTTCGCAGCACATCGAGGGCCCATCGTTGCTGAAAGGTGCATTTGAGGGATTGCTCTCCGTCGTCTCATCCAGCCAGCGAAGCTGCATGCGCTATGAGCTCGGAGCAATGGACAGCAAGCATCCCGGTGGTCCAGCCGGCATCCGGTTCTCGACCGCGCTTACACCTGAGAACACCGAAAGCTGTTTCCTGCAGGAGAAGAGCAAGGGGCGCGTGCTCATCGATCCCGCCTCCATGCAGATCACCCACTTGGAAATCCAGACTCCGCGTCACATCATTTTTCCGGGAGTCAGGCCGGTGACCGGCGAAAGGATACTCACGGTGGACTATGCACCCGTGTCGTTGGATGGCGAGACGTTCTGGATGCCGTCCTCCATCACCATGCAGGTCACGGCGGGCCAGGGAACGTTTCACAAGACCTTCTGGTCCTTCCAGGCGGCCTATGCAAACTTCCATCGCATGAAGGTGACCTCGCATATCGTCCCTGGCGGAGGGACTGCCATTCGCTGACTTCTCGCGACCCACCCGTTACCACCTCTCTCAAAACCTCAGGGACGTTTCGAAGTTAATCTCTCGCGGCGTGCCGGCCAGATTGAGGGACTGACCGAAGAGTGGCGAGCCCAGCGTTCCGTTGGGTGTGGCAAGGTTGGGGTGGTTGAAGACATTGGATGCGATGGCGTAAAGGGTCACCGTATATTTGCGCGGGAAAGGCCCCTTGGCTCCCGGTTTGGCTCCGGGGGGACGCTGCTCGGGGCCGAAGCCGAAGTTGCGATAGAGGATCAGCGTTGTGGTCACATTGCCGGGCGCACGGCCGTAGTTGAATGGGACGATGCGCTGCGAAGGTAGAGGGTCAGTATCCAAGGCGCCCCACTGTGTCGGCACAACACTCGGGCGTGTGAGGTCGGTAGCAAATGCCGGACGGTCGTTGAAGACAGAGTCACCGTTCAGGTCCCGCCCTATCACGATGTTGAACGGTGGGGCGCTGTTGGCCTGAAGGTAGCCGGAAATGTTGAAATGCCACCTCAGCGGCACGCCGCCGCCAACCGTGATTCGGTTTCGGGTGTCGAGCCGTGCCGGCCCCTTATCCACACCGATGTTGTATTGGTTGGAAGGGAAGCCGCCGGACGTATCGCCTGTGTGCCAAACCAATTGGTAGTTGGCCGTGACATAACCCCCTTTGGGGGTCGAGTAGAAGAAGTTCGGCATGAACCGGTAGTACGAAGACAGTCCGTCGGAATCGTAACGATAGACATTGTTGGCGCCGCCCAAGGGACGTACGCCACTGGTGGGAACGCTGGGATCGTAGGTCCCGGGCAGCGGAGCGTTGATGTTGCGGGTCAGCGGGTCATGCATGCCGCGGGCATACCAGTAGTTCGCGGAGAGTCGCCCGCGCTTGAAGACCGCATGGCTGAGATTCAGCGAGGCGACATAGACATCCTCCGCGCGGTAGTGCGGATTGAACAGATAGGTGCTGGGGGTTACCTGCGCGCCCAGGTCGGCGGCGGTGGGGATATTCGGGTAGGACTTTGGCGCGATGACAACGTACTGCTGCTGATTCACGCCGTTCTGCCGTTCGGCGTTCAGGATGCTTGACAAGGGAAAACGGTGGTAAAAGAAGCCGGTGCCTCCGCTCAGGGTGAAGGATGACTTCTTCGGGCCGAAGCTCCATGCAAAGCCGAGACGCGGCGCGAAATTGCGATCGTCCGAGACATGGGTCTGAATCTCATAGCGCAGGCCGAAGCTGAGCGTGAAGGTGGGTTTCAGCTTCCAGTCATCCTGGGCGAAGAGTCCGGCATCGGTCATGGTGACGGCAACAGAAGGGTTGCCTGTAGTCAGCGTGAACTGGCTGGGGCCTCCACCGTCCGCGGCAATCTGGTCGGCTGAATGGCCCAGCAGCAATCCCTTCCGAGTGATCTGGTAGGCATCGAGCGAAGCAAAGGTGTACTGCCCGTTGAAGTTCGCTCCGGTGTGATTGGCGTCTCGTCCGCTGCGCAGCCGCACACCAAAGTTGAGGAAGTGTTTGCGGACAGATACCAAAACGTAATCCTGAAGCTCGTAACTGTCCTGGTTGTCCTGCGAACGTCCGCCGGGACTGCCGCCGTCGTTGAAGGCGCCTTGCACCGCGATGCCGAGGGCCGTGCTGTACGGATCCTGGCCGACACGCCTGCGCTGGTACTGGAAGCGGGTTTCGTTGACGATCTTGCCGCCGATGGTTTGGCTGTTGCTGAGTTGCAGCGTCTGGTTGTAGCTGACACCGTCGTATCCCTGGCTGGCCAGGTTGAGGCCGCCGGCGCCCGCGTTGTTCTGAATGGACCTCGAAAACTGATAGCGGATGCTGAGGGTGTCATTCTTCCCCGCCTGCAGATCGAACCTTGGATTGAAAAAGAGAGATTTCGAGCTCTGCGGCAGTGCCTGCGTGAATGAAACCTGGTTCAGGTTCGCGTCGAGAATCTCGGCGGCGATCGTCTGGTTGGAATTGGAGATGAACTGCCCGCCGTTCAGAAAATAGGAAGCGCGCTTGGTGATAGGACCGGAGACGTTTCCGTTCACGGAGATCGAGTCATACGCCGGCTGGTTGGGGTAGAACCGGTTCTTTGCATTCATCGCCGACGTGTTGCCATAGGCAAAGAAGCTACCGTGCGGCTTGTCGCTGCCGGGCTTGGTCAGAATTTCGATCAGACCTTCCACGGGATCGGTGTCATTCTTTGCCGAGTAAGCGTTCTGGTTGATTCGGATTTCCCGAATCGTGTTCTTCGGTGGAATGCTGCCGCCGGAGAAGCCATCCACACGAACCTCGGCGCCTCCTCCGCCGGCGAGCCCCTGAAGTTCCTGAGAGAGTAGTGTGGGGTCATCCGGCAGGCTGTCGATCTGCTGTTGCGTCAGGGTGACTCCGTCCGGATTGTTGTTGGGATCCAGCGTGTCGGAGGAGGAATCCACGTCCACCTGCTGTTCGTCGGTGGCGATCTTCAACCGCACATCGAAGCGGACGGAAGGCTTGGAAGGGCTCAGGGTGAGTTTGCCGCGATATTCGGCGAATCCCTCCCGTGTAGCAGTCAGGTTGTACTGGCCGAAGGCCAGGCCCTGAAACTGGAACCTTCCCGACGAATCGGTCGTGCTGGTCTGTTCCTTCTCATCGGCTGCGGAATGGAGAGTGATCGTGACGCCGGGGATGAGAGCGTTGGAGGGATCCGTGACATTGCCGGCGAGGCTCGTCTGCCGGGCAGTTTGGGGTGCAGGGGCCATCTGGGTGTAAGCGCTTGCATTCCGGAGCAGAAGAAGAAGCAAGAGCAGCGGGGCTTTTCGCATGAAACTGTGCATGAAGCAGGTCCTCGGTGCGAGAGGAAGGAATTTTAACTCGGCAAATCTTTGCTTCTTTGGAGGATTCGAATCTCTTGAGTCTTGAGCCTTGAGGTTGCCGGGATGCGAGTTGCCGGCCGCAATGCGTCTGGCAGTCCCAGCGTCTGGAACGTCTCAGGGGTTTGTCCGTATCAGCAGGGCCGAGGTTCTGTGTACAAGACGCACATTGTCCCTGAGGGAGAGCAAAAGAATCAACTTTGACGAGAAAAATGTCGCGATAAAGCCGGCAGCGTTCCCGGTTCGGTGCCGTCCCGGCGACGATCGCTCTTTGATCCGGCCAGGTCTCTCCAAGGCTGTCGATCTGCTTCCCGCCGTCCTAAAATGCGGACAGGTTTGTGAAGAGGTACTTCGTGAAAAAATTGATGCTGTGGATCGTGGCGCTGGCCATGTTGGCGGGTGGCGCTCTGCGCGCGCAGGACCTCACCGGCAACTGGCAGGGAACGCTGAAGGCCGGCAAAGATCTTCGAATGATCCTGGTCGTCTCCAAGGAAGATGGCAAGCTGCAGGCCAAACTTTACAGCATCGATGAGACTGCACAACCGTTCAGGGTTTCTTCCATTTCGCAGGACGGCTCCACGGTGAAGTTTGCGATTGACCTGAACGGTACGACGTATGAAGGCAAGCTGAACGCTGGCGCCAACGTGATTTCCGGCACCTGGACACATGAAGTTACGTCGCTGCCTCTGGACCTGTCGCACGCCACCAGGGAGACGGCCTGGGCAATTCCAACTCCTCCGCCACCTCGCAAGTCCATGGCCGCTGACGCCGAGCCGGGCATTGAGGTTTCCACGATTAAGCCGAATGACTCGGGCGGCAGGAGTTTGCAGGTTCTCACGTTTCGAGGGCGCCATCTCATCACCGTCAACTCTTCCCTGGCCGACCTGATCATGTTTGCTTACAGCGTGCAGATGAAACAGATTATCGGCGCTCCTAACTGGATCGAGCAGGATCGATATGACATTGACGCCACCCCCGATCGGGAAGGCACCCCTACCGCCGATCAGGTGCGCATCATGATCCGCAAGCTCATCGCGGACCGTTTTCAGTTGAAGTTCCATCACGACAAACGCGAGCTGTCGGCCTTCGTTCTCACGGTTGGGAAAGATGGCGCCAGGCTAAAAGCGTCACAACCCAACGGGAATCTGCACGGCATCGGAATACAGCCTGCCAAAACCGGCGCCATGATGTTTGCGAACAACGCGCCAATTCCGGCCTTTACAAGTTTTCTTCAGTCGAACGTTTTCGACCGTCCCGTGGTGGATCAAACCGGGCTGACCGGCAGATACGATCTCACCGTCACCTTCACCCCTGACGACTCTTTGTTCAACGGCCACTCGCTGGGCTTCCCGAAAACTGCGGATGGTGTCGAACCCGCTCCGAACCTCTTCGAAGCTATCCAGCAGGAGCTTGGATTGAAGCTCACCTCGGAGAAAACCCAGGTGGATGTGCTTGTACTCGATCACGTTGAAAAGCCATCTGCCAACTAGCAGCACAATCCCATGATGCTGTGCACTTGCGAAGTAGCTGGAGAAGTCGTCTCTTTGGGGAAAACGACTTCAACCTCTTCGACCTGCGTATCCCTTCATGAGGAATGCTAGTCGGGTGATGGGACGAAGAAGATCTCTCGCACCTCGACCTGCCCGCGGGTGGCGGCGACGCCTTTCCGGGCCCAGGCCACGGCCTCGTCCATGTCAGCGCATTCCAGTATCCAAAAACCGCCGATGTGTTCCTTGGTCTCGAGGTATGGCCCGTCGGTGACGAGGACTTCGCCGTCGGTCTGCGTCCGCAGCGATTTCGCGGCTCCGAGACCGCAAGCGAATTTCCTGACGCCGGCAGCGATCATCTCTTTGTTGAGTTCGTGGATGTTGCGGCCCGTCGCTTCGTCCATCGTGGACGGGTCGAAGTTATCGGGCAGGTAACCGGCAACCAGATATTGCGGCATTGTCTTTCTCCTTGAAATGGTCTTCAGGTGGGCCAGTCGCCCCGCCTTCACTATAACGACGAACGGCGGAAACGGAATTCGACAGATCTCGCAGAAAATTTCTGGCCTTGCCGTGTTTCCAGCAATTTGTGATGAACACGTTGGCCGTCGGTCCGCATCGTGGGAGCGGATCAAGCTCTGGCAGATGCGGACCGGGAGGCCGCTCAGATAGAGTGAAGATGTGAAAATTGCCATCGTAACGGGAGCGGCGCAGGGAATTGGGCGCAGAACTGCCGAGGTTCTCGGCGAAGCTGGTTATACGCTTCTGCTGCTCGACAGGCAGCCCTGCGAAGCCACGCTCGCTGCACTGCGTGCGGCCGGCTCTGAAGTAGAGGAACTCATCGGCGACATCACCGGCGAGGCACTGGTCGCGCAGGCCGTTGCCTTTGTCGAGCAGCGCTGGGGGCGGGCCGATGTCCTCGTCAACAACGCAGGCATCAGCTTCATCGCTCCCGCCGAGACCGTGGAAGCCTCCGCCTTCCGCCGCGTGCTTGAGGTGAACCTCGTGGCGCCCTTCGTTCTCTCCCGGGGCTTCGGCTCCATGATGCTCGCGCAGCGGGAGGGAAGTATCGTCAATGTTGCTTCTATCGCCGGTCTGGTTGGGGTCAGCGATCGCAGCGCCTATAACGCCTCCAAACACGGACTCATCGGGCTCACCCGCACCCTTGCGGGCGAGTGGGGCGGCCGTGGCGTTCGCGTCAACGCCGTCTGTCCCGGCTGGGTCAAGACAGAGATGGACATCGCCGACCAGGCCGCCGGTGGCGGTTACACCGACGAGGACATCACCGGCCGTATCCCCATGGCCCGCTTCGCCCGTCCTGACGATGTCGCCCGCGCCATCCTCTTCCTCGCCGACCCGGCGCAGAGCAGCTTCGTCAATGGCCATACCCTCGCGGTCGATGGCGGCTGGACAGCGGACGGAAGCTGGCAAAGCCTGCGGATGGGCAAGCGTTAGCATTTCCCATGATGCTGTGCCTTCGCGAAACGGCTGAAAAGGTCGTTTTCTTTGGGGGAAAACGACTTCAACCTCTTGCCCCTGGGTGCACCCTTATGGGAAATGTCATAGCGGCCTTAGCCGCGATGAATCGCGCCCACGATGAGACGGGTGTGCTCGAGAGTTCGTGTTTGAAAGTGCGATAAATCTATTGACGTTCCGAACGGTGCTCCGTAAACTCGCGACACCGTCAGGCATTTCGGCCGAGTCCAGGCTCCGCTGCACAGCTCCTTCTTCAAACATGGACCGGCCGTCGTGACCCTCCTTCCCCAAGGTCCTGAATCCTTTGTTGCGAGATGAGGTCTGCTATGTCGAGAGTTCTCTTTGTTGACACGCATCTTGATTGGTCGAATTTTTCCGTTGCCGGGCACGTAAGACAAATCGAGAAAGGGACGAGCGTCGAAATGATCTGGGGCTGCAATCTAGCCTCCATGAAGAGTGATGAGCCCCTGTTTTTAAGCGCACACGGTTCCTCCACCTCTTCCGGATCGTTTAAAAATGCCAAGTCGCTGGCGACGCTCTTGAAGTCGAGTGGGCTGCCTGTCACCCACAAAACGCTGATTTTTCTCACCTGCAGCGCGGCCGTCGACCCAAAAATAAAAGGCGTAGACTCCTTCGCCCTCGACATGAAGGCCCAACTTCAAGGGCTGGGGTATAAGAACATTGATGTCACAGGCGGCAGGGGAGCGGTTGTCGTGTTTCCCAGTGGGTGGGTCTCCGTCAAAAAGAAAATGGTTTCACTGGCCGGTGCTGAGCAGGATCGTTTGGTGCTGCTTCATTTTCGCGCGCTTGACTACTGCAAATTGTTAGTGAAGGACGCGATGAGCAATCCAATCGCGCCTGTGCTGCAGCGAACAGCCGACGAGGTCGCGGTCACCCTCTCATCCTTTTACGCGGACCTCGAGACTGGTTTCGCGGGTTATCTGAAGCCGAAAGCGAAAGCGTTTGTGACGCATTGAGTTGGCTACGGCTCTGAGTCTTCGGAAGAATGACTACATTGAAGTCGAGTCGAAGAGGAGGCGACAAAATTCGCCCCGAGTAAGCAGGTCATCGCCAGTCGTTACGTTCGCGGGATGTATCCCGCGTGCCTTGAGCGCTCCAAGTACATCTCCGCGCTTTATCGGTTTTGTATCTGAAGACGCATCATTTCCGTCTGGAAACACATCACCTGCGCCAGGAAAAGCCAACCTCCACCATCGGCGCGCTGTCCCACGGTCAAGCAAGTCCTTAGAGCGGGCGAAGTAATCCGAAAAAAAACTCTTTGTTCCGAAGTACTGCAAAGCCGCATACGCTGGATCATGACGATCGATGTCTTTGAAGTACGTCAGTAGCTGCCCCTGAGCAATCAGCCTGCGTTGCAGAACCCCAAGATCGATGTTTTGGACCGGGCGATGCGAGCGTAACGAGAGATCGGCCGCCGTCCCCGCAGCCTGTCCCAGCGCCATCCATGTCGGCTCCAGGCGGATCGTCGCGAAGGCAACGTGCGTCGTCGAGGCCGCTACCGGCACCAGCAACCCATCGAGCGTCTTTGGAACGATGACACCGTAGGGAATCTGATACGGATGGGTCAGCTCGTCGAGCATCAGAATATAGCCCTCTAGCGCCACCTCGTGTCCCTGCTCGTGTTTGCGTACCGGAAAGCTGTCGATAGGGTACTCGCCCGCCGAAATGCTGTCGGAGTGAACACGGGTTCTGCCCAACTCCGGACCTACGAGCAAGTCCTGCTCGGTCAGCGTCGTCATTCCGACGATGCGGCGCGCCTCGCGGACATAAAGCTGCCAGGGAAAACTCTGGTTGTCCGTGAACTCATCCTTCGCCAGGTTGTATTTTCGCGCGAGCTGCCGCTGGGGCTCAGGGATGTCCGGATCGTTCTGCAGGAAATAGAGCAGGCCCAGGGTGAGGTTGCGCAACTTCAATGCGATGCTGTCGCGTTCGGCCCAGCCGGCGTCGGGGTAGCCGTAGTTCTCCTCGGCAAACGGAAATCCGAGTGGACGAGGATTGATATTCACGTCGAACTTGTGATTTGGAATCTCCGCGATGGAAAGCGCACGCACCACGGTGTTGAACGTTGGGCCAAAATAGCCGACGCCTTCCTTCATCACTTTCGGAGGCCCCATGCGGCCCGCCTTCCAGTCGGCGATATATCCCATGTACTTCGTGCGATCGTAGCCTTCGGGCGGCGACGTCAGCACATGCGAGTTGGCGGGATCGTCTGTGAGACACAACCGATAGGTATACGCGGGAAGGCGCTTATCTCCTTCGCCCGTTGTGCCGGAGAGAAATGTTCGCGTCTCGTAATCCATGTAGACCACGCCGGCGTGCAGCTCATTTGTTTCGCTTCGCGCTTCTCTGCCCGTGCGGTACTCCACTCCGGCGAACGCGGCCAGATCGCCTTCATACGAGGCATCGATGAAGACTCCCCCATGCAGCTCCTCGATCACGCGATCGGGAAGGTGTTCCACCCGAATTGCGGTCAGCCGATTGCCCGTCCGAATCGCGTCCTGAATCCGCCGCAACTTGAACAGATGAATACCCGGCTCTGCCGCAATCATGTCATCAAAGACTTTCTCTGCTACCGAAGGCTCATAGTAGTAGCCGTTCTTTGAGAGCTTTACGTTGTCGCTGTCGGCTCCATACTTCGTCACATAAAACCGACGTACTTTCTGCGTGAACTCGAGGAACAGACCGCCAATCGCATCTTTGGTCTCGACGTCGGACTTCCCAAGACCGCTGGTCATCATTCCACCAACGTGGTCGTGGGTTTCGATCAAAGCGACCGAATCACCTAATCGCGCAGCCGTAATTGCCGCGGCAATTCCTCCAGGCGTTGCCTCGTAGACGACAACGTCATACGTTTGCGAGGCCGGCTTTTGCGCCAGGCACAGAGACGGCAGCAAGATCGCCGTCCACAGCAGTGTGAACTTCACTTTCAATGCCCTGTCACCTTCAATGCCCAGATACCTTTAGATCGCTCATTTTCGTTTCGCTCACTTCAATGTCCCGTTTGTTGATTGAGTATGCCACCCAAAGCGAACCATTGTGTTCCATGGCATGTGGATACTGGAACGTCCACGTTTTTGTGGGATCTTCCATCTGCTGGCCGGCGCGTAACGCTCGTGGCTGCTCGAAAGTCCACCCGTCCTGACTGACGCTGATGGCCAGCGGATCGCGCTTTTTCTGATTCGGATTGTTGAGCAGCACGAACTCTCCGTTGCTCAAGCGCATGGCGAAGTTCTTGCTGGTTGCATCCGGATAGTTTGTGTGCACAGGTTTCGTCCATGTGCTTCCATGGTCTGTGCTGAGCGAGCGCAACAAATAACCTGCATGCGAGCCGTCGCGGATGATCAACTCCAGCGTCCCATCGGGCAGCGGGAGCAATGTGGGCTCATCCATCTTGTTGAAAGGTGCAGTTGCATCGATGGCGAAAAAGTTCCACTGACCGTTGCCGGTGCCGGTCGCGATCTTCAACGCCATGTGGTCGTCGCGGCAAGGCATAACATAACGGCCCTGCACGCGCGCCGGAGGAAAGTTGTTCATGCAGTTCTGCGCGAAGACGGAATCACGCTTCCAGGCCTTGCCCGTCCATACGAAGCGAACGAGCTGTAAACCGTTCCACACCACGCCCTGCCCCTGCTGCTTGTAGTCGGCGCTGGCAATCAGCGCGCCCAGCGCATACAGGTGGCCGTTTTCCTCGAACATGCCGCGCGCAATCCACCTCTGTGGGCCTTCTGCACCGTCCGGATCGGCGACGAGAACCTTTGCCTCGCTCCAGGCGTGCCCATCCTTGCTTGTTGCGTAGAGCAGGTGCTGGTCCGGAGCTTCCTCGCGCTCCTTCGATGACGACCACATCAGCCAGAACTGCCCTTGATAGAAGTAGAGATAGGAGTGCAGGTTGAAGCCTGACTCGCCTGGCTTGCCACGAAACGCAACAGAGTAGGTCGATGGAATCAAAGGCAGCGATGCTGGGTTTGCCAACTGCGCAGGATCCGCGAGCAGGTGGGCTGCATCCTTCTGTGCCCCCGCTTCGCCCAACCCGAGCGCTGCAATGAGAAGAACTAAGAAAATTTTCACGAGATCACTCCTAGAAAGAAAGTCGCAGCGCCAGCTGCATTTCACGCGCGTCGTTAGCCTGCGATGTCACCGTGCCAAACGCGCTTGTACCGTAGCTGCCGTTGGGCGGAGCGAAGCGTGGTGTGTTGAAGATGTTGAAAACCTCTGCGCGGAACTGGCCCTTCAGATGTTCCAGGATGTCGAAGTTTTTGAAGAGGGACATGTCCCAATTTTTCGTCTTGCCCGTGCGTAGATTGGGCAGCGTACGAGGCGTGTTGCCAAACCCGAATGCGTCGGGAGCGGAGAACGCCGTCTTATCGAACCACTGCGTCAGCCGCGCGTGTTCGTCGCCGGGAAGAATCCACTTTCCGTTGGTATTCGGCCGTGTCGCTCCGGATGTTGTGGACACCGAGTTCGTGATGACGACGGGCTGTCCGGTCGAGTACGTAGTGATGCCGTTCAGTTGCCAGCCCCCCAGCAGCAGGTCCACCGCACGCGGCGCCCTGCTCAGAAACTGCTTGCCATGCCCGAATGGCAACTCGTACACATAGCTCACAACCAGGCGCCGCGCGATGTCGTCCGGAGCGACCGAGCGGTCCGCCCTGCGGTTATAGAGATCCTGATAGCCGGGCGCGGAGTCGAGATAGTTCACAATCCAGGGCGTCGTGTCGGTGATGAGCTTACCGCCCGTAAACGCCGTCAAGACGCTGAAGCCTCGGGTCAGGCGCTTTTCCAACCGCAACGTCAACGCGTGATAGGTCGAGGAGCCAATATCCGCGCCCACGTCTGTAATACCGAGGAACTGTGGGAAGGGCTTCAACAACTGCAGACGTGTGACCGTGGCCGCGGAAAGTGTACCGCTGCCGACATATGGCTGGAACGGATTGGCCACCTGAGTTAGCAAAGACGATCCCTGCGACAACAACGACGAGGGCAGGGTATTCAGGTCGAGCGGCATCGGGAGTTTCGTGCCTTTGCTTCCGGTGTAGGCTGCTTCGATTACCAGGTCATCGCGCAACGACTCCTGCACACTCAAGCTCCACTGCTGCGCATACGACACGGGATCGTTCCGCCGCAGTGTTGAGAAGGCTTGTCCGAGGCTGCTCATCAACCCATCGGACGATCCGTTCGGTTTCGAAATACCATTCGGAAATGGATCGCTCAACGTTCCGGCAGGTGTTACGCCTCCGTTGGTCGTCGCCAGGTACGTGGTTGAAGTCGCAAACCCCTGGTTGGTTGCGGTGTTGAAGCGGCCCGTGATGGGTAGATACACGATCCCGTAACCGCCCCGGGTGACAAGCTTGTTGAGCGGATGCCACGCGAAACCAATGCGCGGTCCAAAGTTGTTCATGTCGGTATCCTGCTGGCGCGCCGGGTTGCCATTGACGCCAAGAAACTGCAGCCCGCCTTTGAGGCCCGTGATTCCAGTCGGCCCCGCAAGCGGACTCGCAACGTTCGGATCGAAATAGCTCAACCGGTTCTGCTGCTCAGTGCGTGGCGTCTCCACCTCCCAGCGCAGACCTGCATTGACGGTGAGCTTCTCGTTGATCTTGAAATCGTCCTGCAGGTAAAGCCCAGAGTAGAAGTCCGGAGAAACGAACTCCGAAACATACGTGGCGGAGCCCGAAGCCGGATAGCCCAGCAGGAAGCTGGCTATCGAATCACCGCCGGCGCCGCTCAAGGCGTTCGGTCCGCGGGTAAAGCCTGTGTTGAACGCGAACGTGCCGGCGGGCGTGTTGTTCACGACCCAGTCAGCGTTATAGCGGCGTCCGTCGAAGCCGAACTTCAGATCGTGGCGCCCGAGGATCTTGTCGAAGCTTGCCGCGATCATGTTGACATCCGAAACACGGATGTACAGAGCATTCGAGCTCAGGCCAAGATATCCCGTGACCGAGAACTGCGGCAGGGTGTTGTCCTGGCGGCTGCCGCTGAAGGCCGCAGGCCATCCAAACGCCGTAAGGTCTGTGCCCTCGCTGCGCGGCGCACGGACGTTGTTCTGCTTGGTATAGCCGTACAACAGATTGACCAGGAACTTCGACGAGAACGTATGAGTTTCATTCACGGCAATGTTCGTGTTCCTGATCTGCTGCGCGAATACACCCGGTGACCCCACATTCCCGAACCAGTCCGGCAGATTGCCGTTGTTGTGGTTGTAGGAGAAACGAGCGAACAGCTTGTCATTCGATGACAGCGAGTAATCCATGCGAACGGTGAACTGGTCTTCAATATCCGTCGCCGGAGCAACAGCGGTATAGTTGCTGCCCACCGTCGTGCTGTTGGGCAGCGGATATAACTTCAGAACCGCCGCGGCCACAGAGTTGATGCGGTTCGTGGGAATGGTGTTATTCGTGAACGCCGTCCGTGTATAAACGCCGCCTGCCAGTGTGCTCGTCAGTGGATCATAGATAGGCGTCGTGAACTGCCCGGCACGTTGCGCCGCCGTGGGAACATTGCCGCTTAAAGTATTCGCACGGCGGTTGCGGATTCCCTCATAGTCGCCGAAGAAGAACAGCTTGTTGTGCAACACGGGGCCGCCGATACGCCCGCCAAACTGGTTGTAGGTATATTTGCCCACCGGAATGTGGTTCCGGTTGTTGAAGTACGTGTTCGCGTCGAATACGGCGTTGCGAATGAACTCGAAAACGCTGCCGTGAAACTCGTTCGTACCCGACCGCGTAGCGTACGAAATAATGCCGCCGCCCGTTCGCCCGAACTGCGCGTCGAACATGTTCGTCCGCACCCGGAACTCTTCCGTCGTATCAATCGACGGAAGAAAAGCAATTTGATTCTGGCAGCAGATCGAAAGCGGCACGCCATCGATCAGCACATCGTTCGTCGCGGTCATTCCGCCGTTAATCAGAATGTTGGAAGCTGCTGCCTGAATCAGCGCAGAACGGCCGGCTGGAATGCCTTCACCGAATCCGCTGCCGGGAGTGACGCCCGTCGCCAGGGCGGCCAGCGCCACAATGTTGCGGCCATTCAGCGGAAGATCCAGGATCTTGCGGTTCTCCACAGACTGGCCCAACGATGCATCGGAGGTGTCGAGGATCGTGGCATTCGCCGTTACTTCGACGCTTTGTGAAACTTCGCCCAGCGTGAGCTTCGGGTTGACACTGGCGTGTTGGCCCACCAGCAAAACGATGCCGTTCTGTACAAAACGTTGAAAGCCCTGCCCTTCAACCGTAAGTTGGTAGGGCGCCGGCGGCACCTGCGTGAACAGGAAGTTTCCGCTGCCATCGGCGATGGCCTGGCGAGTGTCCGAGGTGGATGTATTTCGCAGCGTGATCTTTGCGCCGGGGACTGAGCCTCCGGTCTGGTCGACGACCTGGCCGCTCAACTCTCCATTGCTCGTCTGCGCCCGCGATGGGTTCCCGAAACATAGCGCGAGCAGAACCGTAAGCAGAGAGAGGATGCGAATATGGCGAAACGACATGGCAGCTCCGTAGACCAAATTTTCTTTACCGAACACTTCTACACGGCTTCAATCTTGTATGTCTACAAAAAAATACATTCATGTAAAGGCTGTTGATAAGCATTTTCTTGAGTAGTAGAGGGGCATTGACAGATTATTTGTCGACAATTACCGTTGGTACGGAAAGCGACCGCCCTTTCTGCCGCGCCTGCTGTCACTCGTTTGCGGGCAGTACGATGTCACGCAAGGAGCAACGTGAAGCGTCTTTATCCGTGGGCAATGGTTGCCATGCTTTGGTTCGTCTGCTTCATCAATTATGCAGACCGCCAGGCGATTTTCTCGCTGTTCCCTCTGCTCAAGCATGATCTTGCGCTTTCTGACATTCAACTCGGCATCGTCGGGTCGTGTTTCATGTGGATGTATGCGCTTGCCGGGCCTCTCGCGGGGTGGGTGTCCGACCGCATTTCGCCGCGCTCAGTCGTGCTTGGCGCGCTGGTCTTCTGGTCGATGGCTACCGCCGCGACCGCTCTTTGTCATGACTACGCATGGCTTGTGGCGGTGCGCACACTGGGAGGACTTGGCGAAGCGTTTTACTTTCCGGCCGCGATGGCATTGATCGGCGCCGTCCACCCGGCCGCGACACGTTCGCGCGCGATGGCCGTCCACCAGTCGAGCGTGTATGCAGGCACCATCGGCGGGGGCGCCATGGCCGCGCTGGTTGCGGAGCGCCACGGCTGGCGGTTGAGCTTCGTCAGCTTCGGCGCAATCGGAGTCGTGCTCGCCCTTGCGCTCCTTTTTGCGCTTCGCCCCACCACCGTGCCGGGTAGCAAGGCGAAGTTGCGGGATTTCGGCAATGGAGTGCTCAGCGTGCTTTCGGAAGGACGGGTGGTTGCGATGATCGTCGCATTCATTGGCGCCAATTTTGTCGCCGTGGTCTTTCTTACATGGCTGCCAACGTATCTTTATAAGGCGTTCCACCTCAGCCTCACCGGCGCCGGTTTCAGCAGCACAGCGTATCTACAGACGGCCTCAGTACTAGGCGTTCTATGCGGGGGCGTGCTCGCCGACCGCTTCGCCCGCCGCTCACCGGGAGGCCGGCAGTGGGTGCAGGCCGGGGGCCTCCTGCTCGGCGTCCCTTTCCTCGTTCTTATCGGCCTCTCACCCACGATGATCTGGCTCATCGCGGGCATGACAGGCTTCGGCTTCTGCAAGGGTTTGTACGACGCCAATATCTGGGCCTCACTGTATGACGTGATTCCCGTGGAAAAGCGTGGTGTGGCCGCTGGCGTCATGAACTCGCTGGGCTGGCTCGGCGGCGGGTTCGCGCCGATCGTCGTCGCGGCGCTCGCGCGTCACTTCGGACTGGCTGCCTGTCTCGGCGCAACTTCGGTGGTCTACCTTGGTACGGCGCTGCTGCTTGCACTTCTCGCACGCAACATGCGTGTACGGGGTCCGGTTATGCTACACGCCGCATAGGTGCACGCTCACTCCCATCGAAGCGAATGTCGCAGCTTTCACCGCCATCGCTTCGTCTGCTCCGGCAGCATCGTTCGCATAGGCGATGTTGATGTGATTCGCGCGATGCCGCGCCATGAAGGAGTCGCGCGTCACTCCATGCAGCACCGTATTGACCATCGGCCATTGATACGTGGTTTCATGCCAGCGGCGCTCGGCTTCTTCATCCGCAAGTTCAACGACGCTGCCGCGTCCAAGATCGACATGCAGGGCTCCGCCCTCAACAAAGACGCGGCTCCAAACGATCTCTCCAGCTTTCCCGATACCCTTCAGCGATCCGCCGCCGAGCGGAAAGTACATCGCCGGCTGCCGTTCGCTGAAGGAACCTGCGTAATTGCCGCGGAAGTGACTCGCAGGCGCGGCGCCGGAGATCTGAAGCACCCAAACGTATTTCTTTTCCCCGTCGACCTCTAACTCCTCGCCCCAGCGCACATCGTGCAGCGTGGTGGAAGGGTCGAGGCCCAGCGACAACCAGCAGCGGTTGGTCACCAGCGCATCGACACCAGCGCATTCGTCAACCTCGTTAAAGTGCGGCAGAGCAAGACCGGCGTACAACTCCTTACCGCCTTTTGCGCGATAGACAGGAGGACGATCGGGATTATTGAGCAGCCCTTCCACAAGATCGGACGCGGGTGTTGTGTCTTTCAAACCCTGTTGATACTGAATGCCAATCGCATCGCAGCCAAACTCGTCTGCCATGCGCACCGCGGCTATGTACATCTTGCACTGCGCAAGAATTTGTTCGATGGTCAACTCGGTCGCCTGGTCGGCGCCGGTGCGAAAGGTAAGACCACGATCGACCAGCCAGCGATGAACGGCGCCGGCTTCCTCGTCGCTTACAGTTGTCATGCGCGCGGCCAGTGCAGACTGATTCAGCCGCTCCTTGAAGAGACCGCAGGGATTCAACAGTTCATCATCGATAATCGCGTTATACATCCCCATGCATCCTTCGTCGAACACACCAAGGATTGCCTTGCGATCGCGGAAGTCTTCGGCGATCTTTCTTCCCAGGTCGAGGGTATGCTGCGGAAGCGCTTTCACGTCGAACTCGCGAACGTGCGAAAGATCGTGATGTACAGTGCCCTTCGCAATCCACTCCTTCAGACCGTTCAGGAAGAATGTGTCGTCGAAACTCTCACTCCACAGCGAGGAAAACTTCACACCCGCCTTCACCATCGATCCATTGAGATTCAGCAGGCCGACCAGACCCGGCCATTGCCCCGACCAGTTGGCCACCGTCAGGATAGGGCCCTGGTGAAAGCGCATGCCCGGCAGCACGTGGTGCGTGTACTGCCACGCAGCCGTAGCAAACACCAGTGGGGCCTCTTTGGGAATATGCGCAAACACATCCATACCCATGCGCTGGCTCGAGATAAAGCCGTGGCCTTCCGCTTCATGGACAGGGAATGCCCGTTGCAACGTGACGCCCATGCCGGCGAAAACCGCGGTCAATTTTTCTTCCAACGTACGCTGTGCCGGCCAGCATACCTGGTTGGCAGACAACCGCAGATCGCCACTTGTCACAAGGTAAACAACGCTTCCCACTTCACGCCTCCCGCGGAGCCAGTCTGGTCGCCCACATTGCATCGAGATTCTGTTGCAGCCATTGCGAGAGAGCCTCTCTCTGGCCCTGCCGCCTCACCGAAAGCGGTAAGGCAAACCACGCTGGCGTGATCCCTCGGGCTTCCGCCATCACCTTTAACGCCCACGGGGTCGGCATGGTGTCTAACTGGGCAATGAAAGCGTTCAACGCTTCTTCCAGCAACGGGTCGGGCCCACCGCTATAGCCCGAGGCAAAAAGAGCCGTCATCAACTCCGGCAGTACGCATGCCACGCCCGATACGACCGCATCGGCCAACCCGCGGCGGAGCGCCTGAGCCAGGGCTCCATCATTGCCGATGATCCGGCATGCCTCCGGGCACTCGCGCTTCAGGAGCGCAATCGTATCCAATGAGCCGCTGCTGTCCTTGATCCCAACGATGTTCGGACATGAGCGCAGGAGCGCGAGCGTCGTTTCCGGCTCAAGCCCGGTTGTAAACTGCGGCAGGTTGTACAGCAGCACCGGCGTCTCGACACGATTAGCCACATCCAGGCAGAAGGCCGTCAGGTCGTCCTGCGCATAGGGAAAGAATGAGGGCATAGGTAGCAGCAACCCTTGCGCACCGGCTTCATGGGCGATACGTCCAAGCGCAATCGATCCCGCAGCGATCCCCGCTCCGATTCCCGCCAGAACCCCGGCCTTACCTTCAGCAGCTTCCACCGCGGTTGCAAGCAGGGCCCGAAGCTCGTCTTCACGGGTGAGTGTAAGTTCTCCCGTTGCGCCGTTGATGGCGAAACCTTCAACACCCATCTCCAGAAGAAACCGTATCCAGCGTCGCAAAGCATGCAGGTCGATCTGCCCTTCCGCCGTTCGAGGAGTGACCACCGCTGCATAAACACCGCGAATTAATTTGCCCATGCATCCATGCTTTCTCTGGTGAACTGAGTTGCTCTCGTCCGCTTGCCGTCGAAAAGATAATACCGTACGTGTCTTATTTGTCGACAAATATTTTTCCGACACGACCGATCAGTTGCCGAACGATGGTTTAGAGACGCACGAGATCGCCGAAATCCAGGTCGGCAAGATGACTCTCGCGCTCCCAGATGTCGAACTCGTCGAGCCGCTCCCGCGCGCTGATTTGGATGTGTTCTGCCACTAACCGGCGGGCCTTCTCCACGTCCTGCTCGATCACGGCTTTCAGGATCTCTTTGTGGTTCCCACAGATCCGTTCCAGCTCCTGCAGCTTGTGGCCGCTTCGCTGAATCGCAAAGATGCGAATCATCAGCCGCGTTTCATTGACAACCTTAAGGATGCGTACGTTCGCCGCCAGCCGGATCAGCAGGGCATGAAAGGCAAGGTCCGCAACCGCGAACCGCTTCATCTGGTCCGCATCGAGTTCCTTCCGCCCGGAGGACTTCAACTCCTTCATCAGGAGCTGTGTGTCCGTAAGCGTACTCTCCAGGCGCTGAATGTCCGCAGGGCGCATACCGTTTCGCGCGGCACGGCCAACCGCAAAGACCTCCAAAGCCTCCCGCAGTTCATACAGATCGGTAATGCTTTGTCGCGTTAGCTGCGTCACGATGATGCCGCCGCCTGGACTTAATTCCAGCAGCCCTTCGGCGAGAAGCTGTCCAGCCGCCTCACGAATCGGAGTGCGGCTGCTGCCAAGCTCCCGAGCCAACGCTATCTCTGAGATCAAGGAGCCTGCCTTCAAATCGCCATTCGCTATCTTCTTTTGGATCAGAAGATAGGCCTTTCTGCGGATCGAAGAGGTGGCTTCAGGATGATGCGTTGTGGAACGGCGCGGCATAGTTTTCAGTGTAGGGGATGACCGGCGTTTGTCCACATATTTTGTCTGGCGAGAGACATCGGGATGAAATCATGGGGCCGGAGCGCAAACCAGTCGATTTGAAAGGCATGGATCATGTGTGCGGGAAGATACTCCCGGATGGAATCCAGATCCGGAGTGCGCGTTCGCAAGACCTCACAGCGCTTTTTTGAAAGGCGGGACAAGCAGATTTCCTGGCGGTGTGACAAAAAGAAGAAAGCGCATGACTTCTCCGCGGCTCCCAGGGTTGGACGCGGTCTACCGATGTACCGTAATGCGCAGAGACCCATGGCAGGCGTATACTCCAGCGCAACGAGGTACTCACGTATGCCGGGGATGCCAATTCGAACCACGCTCTTCCCGAGACACGAGACTTCCGTCCGATCGTATGCCCAGATCTCTGCTGCTGAGTGCGCTCTCCCGAGCAGCAACCGGCCGGGCCTCTTCTCTGGCGACTAACGTCTGACGCACCGTCCGGTGCTTCGCTCTTTCTTCGGAACGCAATGAATGGTTGTCATCGCGGACGCACCTGCCCTTGGGGCAGACGTCCTGCTTTGCCGTTCGTTGATGTTCTTTGACGGCGAATCGGGGGCATCCCCCTACAGCTAACGGAGAGACTCAGATGATTGCTCAAATGGAAGGAACGCTACACGTAGCGAGCGCCGAAGCGCATGCCCGTTTTGGACCGCAGATTGCGCCCGGTTTGCCCGGCCCCAGGGCTCGCAAGATGATCGCAGCCGACGAAGAGGTGATGTCGCCCAGTTATACGCGATGCTATCCGCTGGCTATCAAGCGCGGCTACGGCTGCAACATTGAAGATGTCGATGGCAACAGGTTCCTCGACCTGACCGCCGGCATTGCGGTGAACTCAACAGGGCACTGCCATCCGGAAGTTGTGAAGGCGATCCAGGACCAGGCAGCGCAGTTGATTCACATGTCCGGCACGGACTTCTACTACGACCTGATGCCGCAGGTTGCCGGTCGCCTGTCGGAGATTGCTCCTATGCCCGGGCCGCATCGCGTGTTCTTCACCAATTCGGGCGCGGAAGCGGTGGAGTGCGCGCTCAAGCTGGCTCGCTATCACACCGGCCGCCAGAACATCATCAGCTTCTTCGGCAGTTTTCATGGACGCACCATGGGGGCGCTCTCACTCACCGGCTCCAAGGTGCAGCAGAAGCGCCGCTTCGGTCCATTCGTTCCTGGCGTCACGCACGTGCGCTATCCCGACACCTTTCGCGAAGGCTGCGGCAGCGCTGCGGAGCGTGAAGCGCTCGGCTTGGAATGCGCGCGCTTTCTGGAGAACAAGCTCTTCAAAACCACTCTGCCGCCTGAGGAAGTTGCCGCGGTCTTTGTGGAGCCGATTCAGGGCGAGGGAGGGTACATTGTTCCGCCGGACAGCTTTCTGCAGGAGCTTCGGCGCATCTGCGACCGGCACGGCATCCTGCTGGTGGCTGACGAAATTCAGTCCGGCGCAGGCCGCACCGGCAAGTGGTGGGCGATCGAGCACGCCAATGTTCAGCCCGACATTCTGCTGAGCGCGAAGGGCATCGCGTCAGGAATGCCGATAGGTGTCTGCCTCGCGAAAGCGGAAGTCATGAATTGGGTGCCCGGTTCGCACGGCAGCACGTTCAGCGGGAACCCGCTCTGCCTCGCATCCGCCATGGCCACGATGAACATTATCGCGCGGGAGGGCATGGCGAACGCCGCCGCCGTCGGAGCGAAGGCGCTGCAGCGTCTGGAAGGCTGGCGTGAACAGCATGAGGTTGTCGGCGATGTGCGCGGCCGGGGTCTCATGATTGGCGTGGAACTGGTGGCGGAGAAGCACACCCGCAAACCCGCGGGTGCGCTGCGGGACCTCGTTGTCGATCTCGCGTTTCAGCGTGGGCTGCTGCTGTTGGGGTGTGGCGAAAGCACGATCCGGCTTTGCCCGCCGCTGATTATCAGCCAGAACGAAATGGACGTTGCACTGGACATTCTGGAAGAATGCCTAGTGGCAGCAACTCATTCCTAGCTACGCTTGTGATTCCTAGCTAAGCCTGTGATCCATACACAACGTGCTCATTGATAGATAGTCCGGGGACCCCTCCGGAGAAAGCGAAGTAAGTGATGTCAGCGAACCAACCTGTGCTACGCCATACGCTTGAGCAAGTCATCGGCAAAGACCGTGCAGACCGCCTGTTTGAGGTGCTCGTCATCCCCCAGCCGTTGCTGGAGGAAAGCGGCGACCGGATCTCTCGAGCCGCCATTGCCCAGGCTCTGAACATGATGCTGTTTGAAGATCTGCTGAACCGCGTTCCCGACGCCGGCAAGTATGCGGCCGACCGCCTGCGCGATGGCATCAAGATCATGCATGACCATGGAGCTGTCCGCACCGTGGCTCTTGAAGGCATGGGCGCCCTGCCTTCCGGTGAAGAGGCAATCACGCGCATCCTGCGTCCTTTGGGCTACGCCCTGAACGGGACGTATCCGTTGGAGCGGCTGAAGATGACCGGCCGGTCGCATGCCCAGGCGGAGTACCCACAGGAGCTTGCCCAGTTCTTTATCAGCGAGCTGCACCCCGAGCGTTTTTCGGAAGAGTTTCAGGGAGCAGTGAAGCGTGTGACGGGGACTTCCCGCGATCCACTCACACCGGAGGCCTGGTCGTTGCTGGGCGAACTGGAGCAGGAGCGTTCGCTGACGGTCGAAAAGGCTGCCCAGCTTCTGCCTTTCCTGGCCAGCGTATTCAGCCGCCAGCACGAGGAATCGACCGTGGCTGATTACGAAGCCTTGCTTGCCGAATCGCCGGAGATGGCGTGGATCTCCACGGAAGGGAACGCTTTCAATCATGCAACCGATCGCGTGAGCGATGTCGACGGAGTTGCGGACGAACAGAAGAGTCTTGGTCGTCCGATGAAGGCGACGGTGGAGACATCGCAGTCAGGCCGCGTGCGGCAGACGGCTTTTCTTGCGGCTCGTGTGCAGCGCGGATTCCGCGATGCGGATGGAAATACGGTGACCAAAGAAGTCCCGGGTTCTTTCTATGAGTTCATCACCCGCCTGCCGTTCCCGGCTGAGGATGGGAAATCGGGTGTGGACTTGAGCTTCGATAGCTCCAACGCCCAGGCGATCTTCAAAATGACCGCCAACGCAAAGTAGGT
>DASYEV010000122.1:0-3752 GCA_036498835.1 Acidobacteriaceae bacterium
AAAGAGCGAAGCGAATGAAGGATCCCGGTATTCAGTCTGTGGTGGTGAGGATGCTCGGGTGAGCTTAAAGAGCCGGCCACCCGCGATATCATCACGCATGATGCAGATGCTTTGGTGCTGGCGATGCAAATCCGAGATGCCGATGCTGGACGAGCAGGAGTATGCCGAAATCGCGGCGCTCCATTCGGTTGGCATGCATTCGATCAAGAGATATCGCGAAATGACTGGCTCATCCCTGCAAAGTGTTCCTTACGAGGGATTCGTTGCGGCCCTCTTGAATCGCTACGAGGAAATGACCGGTTACGTCGAAACCAATCACAACGCCGTCATGCATCACCGGCTCTCGCTTTACGGCCCTCCTTGCGCTCATTGCGGCAAACCGCTGCGTACACCGCTCGCGAAGCTTTGCGGAAGCTGCATGGTTTCGAGAGACGAGTCGCAGGCGTGAACACACTCTCTGTGCCGCCCGAAAGGGAAGCGCATTGAAGATCACCACGAGCTACCATTCCGACGTTTGACGGTTCGTGGACTGGACTGAATTCTAGTAAAGGATTCTCGCTGTGCCGTTTACTCCCGCACATGCCATCGCGGCGTTGCCATTTCGCCGAACTGGTCTGCCTACAACGGCGTTGGTGGTAGGTTGTCTTTCGCCGGATTTCGAGTACTTCCTCCATCTCAGCGCGCGTGGGGCTTTTGGGCACACCCTGGCCGGAATGTTTCTACTCGATCTTCCGCTGTCGCTCCTAGTGCTTTGGCTCTTTGAGCGTTACGTGAAAGATGCGCTCTCTACGCTGAGCCCCGAACTGTTTCCTTTTCAGAAAGGGTCGGGCTCGACCCGCTTGGAATATCCGGTTCGGACCCGATGGATCCTGGTGATTCTGGCTATCCTCCTCGGCGCGAGCACACATATTCTTTGGGACGCGTTCACGCATCCTGCCTTTTGGCCCTACCGGCATCTGCCCTTTCTTCACGAGGGAGTCCACTTGCCGCTAGCGGGAACAGTCCAGCTCTACAAGGGTTTCCAATATGGCAGCGGCGTCTTGGGTCTAACGATTCTGATCGTACTCTGGGCGGGATGGATCCGCCGCAGCTGGTGCCGACACCTGCCTGGGCTCAACTGGACCGCCTTGGCCTTGGTGGGGTTTGCGATAGCAGGTGCTGTCTTGCGTGTTTTTGTTGGCGTGAAACTTCTTCACAGCCCTCGAAGGCTGAGCGTCTATGCTTCGGAAGCGGTCATCACGTTCATCGTGGTTCTCTGGTTTGAGCTTGTGCTGTGCGGCATCCGCAAGAGGCCCGGGGCTAAAGCCCGCCGTGATGATGCATCGGATTCAGCGGCCTGAAGGCCGCTGCTCCCTCCCATCGGCCGTCCATGCATCGTCTTTGCGGGAAGCCGCAAAAGGTAGGCTGCTGATCGTTTGGGAGTCAGGCGGACGCCTTCTAATCCCTAAACCCGAGACCCTTCTTCCGAATCCTCTTCTGATCCCTGTCCTTACGGCCTTCCTCCATATTTCGCAATCAGGCGCAGTGCTTCAGGTTTACAAGATTCTTGAAATGGAACTGCTCGCCCCAGCCCATAGGGGTGACATCGCGATATTCACGCATCCCCGGCACCTCATATCCCGGATGCATTTCCTTGCGCAGCGAGGCGCGCGCATTTGGATCGGCTCCATGCTCCAGCAGCAGGCGCGTGAACGGTGCTTCCAGAACACGGCTGTGATGGTTGATCCAGAAGTTGGGCTGGGAAACCACCGAGGAGAAGAGCGGAGTGTGACCACCAAAGCCAGCGGCATCGACAGCGGCCTTCGCGTCAACGTCCATGCCGTGGTCAAGCAGCCAGCTCGCAATCTCGAATTCGTCGTAATCCACGCACATGTGCAGCAACGTTGTGCCGCTAAGCGGCGTTCCATTTGTTGCCATCACCTCGTCGTGACACCCAAGCTCGGGCGGATAGATTTCTTCATGGGTGAAGGTGCGCTGCAGCAGGTCAGGATCGCGGCGCAGATGTTCTTCGAGCAGGTCGATGCGGCCGCGGTGCAGAGCCATGGTTGGCGTGTCGGGTAGCATAACGCCATACTCGGCATACAGTTCCAGAATGCGGTGCTTGTCGGCGGGCTTGCGGCCATCGGTTTCCAGCACCACATCAACCGGCGCAAGCAGCTTGCCGCTATCGTCATAGACGCGGGCCCCCGCCTGGAGCATCAGCTCCGTGCCGGCGACGTTGAGAGTATAGGCAGGCCCACCCAGGGCGTCGTCCGCGGGCCGCGGGTTTCCCATCATGGCGTGCAACATGCGGGCGGTTTCAATCCGGCCCTGCAGGCAGGCCCGGCCGAAGGCGTATTCCAGGTCGGATGCGCCTAATCCGCGCAGCATGGTGATGATGGCGTCCTGGCCGAGGTTGGCGGCATACGACAGCGGCGGTCCCCAGTTACCTTTCACCGCACGTGCATCTTCATGCAGCAGGCGCGGATCGCGCAGCACCAGCGTGCGAACCGCTTCGACATCGCCGCGCCAGATCGCGTCGATCATGCGGCAAGACGTAACCAGGCGCGGCCAACTGGGAATGCCATAGCTGCGGGCAAGGACAAGCTGCGCATCCGCAAGCCGCGCCATGCCGGGATCAATTGGTTTGGAGTGATGCTCGCGGAAATCGGCAACGGCTTCAGGATCGCCGCGGCGTACGCCGTGCAGCAGGTCTTTGGCCTGGTGTTTGAGCTGGTCGAGGTTGGGGCGGACAGGGAAGTGGCGAGTAGCCATGACGGACCTCCTTCGTGGTCGTGCCCGAGGTCCGCTGTCAGGGGCGAAAAGGAGATTCGTGAAACGCTGAGTTGGGTGCTGTTTTTCAGGTGGACTCAGTCCTGTCCGCGGACGGGCAGCGCCCTGTGCGCCACGGGAAGTGTATACCCGGTGCCTGTCGCGGCTGATGGCTGGAAAAGCTAAGGCAATTGGTATGAAATTGAGTTCGATCGCAAATCGCCTACCCAATAGGACAAGGTATGTTCGGGCCAGTCGCTATTGGTTCCTCTGAACAAGGCTCGTATCTGATAGACGCCTCGCGGAAGCATGTCGACGGTTTTGGGGCTGATCAGAGGCTTACCCTGCAAGTCTCCGATGAAGCCTGACAATGGCAATTCCACGCTCCACTCTTTCTGTGGCGGAATTATTTCGTTCACAATCCGCAATGAGCCCGCGAGGAAGCCACCATCCATGGTGACGAACTGGAACACATCACCGCTGGGAGAGGTGAGTTGCAACGAGAAGGACATCAGATAGTCGTGGCCGCTTCCATCTCCGTGACCCAACAGAACATGCACGGGTTTGTTGCTGACATTGCGCAGCGCGATGTGTACTTTTCCAGGCTGACTCGATGGTTGCAACAATAGAACAAGCGGCGAAGGAGCTATCGATTCCTGCGATCCAAAGACGGCCCCTCCACAAATGATCTGGAACAGAAGCAGCAAGCCTATGCTTCGCATACGCACCGGTCTGTCTATCGAGCAGTTCATACGTGAGCTCCTCTTTCTTCGACGCCGGGATTCTCAGAATGGAAGTCGCGATTTCACCATGCGGACGATGGGCAGCACTTCACCATTAGGCAGCGGAACATCCACATGCTCACACTCCACGTAACCTTTCAGCGAGTACAGCGGAACGCCCGTCAGAGTTGAGCCCATCTCAAACCTGCGAAATCCCGCCTTTGCCGCTGCATCCTCACAGTGTGCCAACACCAGAGTCCCGATCCCTTGCCTCGACCA
>DASYEV010000123.1:0-10883 GCA_036498835.1 Acidobacteriaceae bacterium
GAAGTATGTGCAGCTGTGCTGCCTGCGCAGGGAATCGCCAAGACCCTGGCGCAGTGGCCCAAGATCGCTAGCCAGTTGGCTGAAACAAAGCGTAAACGCAAGCGATTTCATCTTAAGTAAACGCTTATGGGGCTTCGCCCTGGGCTGGTATAGGGCGCGCCGTTGGCGCTTGAAACCAATCGGTGGACTCAAGACGGGTACCTCAGCGGCTGAAGCCGAGGAGCAGATCTGCGTTTTCGGCACGGGTGAACCCGTGCCCTTAAGCAAGGCAATCGGGCCGTGACAAGCGTTTTCGCGTGGGAAATGGCCTTCTTGGGTGTGCGGCGGGCCGGGCAAAAAGGAATACCGCTCTGATGGTAGAATTGGGATGCGCTTTACCCGGCGTTCGCCCTTCGCTCTCTCCTGTTCGGCCCAGCCCACAAGCCAGCCACAGATAATGCAAGGTCGGTTTGCGCCGCTTCCAATTGCGACGCACCGGGCGAGCCAGAATTTCGTTTCAGGGAGACAAGAACATGGCGAAGATTGCCAAGACCGGCGACCGCAAGAAGCAGATGGACACCCAGAAGAGCACCGATTGCCCCAAGTGCTCCAAGCCGACGCGCATTGTGAAGCGTGTCAAGGACCGCGAGCGCGGCACCCCCGGCGGCGTGTATATCTCGTGCTCCGCGTGCGACTTCTTCGAAAAGCTCTAAACCATCCGGTTCGATTTGGATCAGACCAGGAATCAAGAAAGGACCCGCTCAACCGAGCGGGTCTTTGTCTTTTCACACAGCGATTCATACCCCGAAAGCATCACTGTGAAAGGGTGACAAAAGTGGCACCTTTCGACTTGACGAACGTCTGTCGAGAGGAGCAGACTCCCCTTCGGTCGTAGGAAATCGCAATCATGGCATCAAGCATTATCGTTACACCGCACCAGAGTCCAGCCTCAACGCCCCATTACACCCGCCCCACCTTTTTGATGTGTCCGCCGGAATGGTACGGCGTCGATTACGTCATCAATCCATGGATGGCAGGAAACCTCCATCGCTCCTCGCGAGACCTGGCTTTCGCACAGTGGAAGGGAATTCACAACGTCCTGCGCGGCGTTGCGGACGTCCGTCTGCTGCACCCCGAGCCGGGCTGCCCGGACATGGTCTTCCTCAGCCACGGCGCGCTGCTGCACCATGGCGTGGCCGCCATCTCCAGCTTCCACCCCCAGGAACGCCGAGGGGAAACCGAGCACCTGCGCCGCTGGCTGCAGGGCCAGGGCTTCCTGCTCTGGGATACACCGCGGGAGACCGCCTTCGAAGGCGAAGGCGACCTGACTTTCAACGACGACGGCAGCCGCTTGTGGGCGGCACACGGCGTCCGCACCTGCCGCTCCTCGCACAAGCACGTGGCGGCGGCATGGCACGTCCCGGTGAAGTCGCTGCACCTCACCGATCCGCGCTTCTATCACCTGGATACCTGCTTCGCCCCTCTGTACGGCGGCTTCCTGCTGTACTACCCGGGCGCGTTTGATGCGCCGTCGCTGGCGGCCATCGAAGCGGATTTCCCGGCGGAGAAACGCATCGCCGTGAGCGAAGCCGATGCCACGCGGATGGCATGCTGCGCACTCAACATCGGCCGCACGGTCTTTACCGGCGAACTGAGCAGGGAACTTGCCCAGCGGCTGTTCGACCTCGGCTTCGACGTCGTGCAGCTGGAGCTGAGCGAGTTCATCAAGGGCGGAGGCGGTGCTCGTTCGCTGGCGCTCCGGCTTAGCGACTTGCCGGTCACGCATGGGATGGTCGGACGGTAAGGGAAACATCGGACCAAAGGGAGTATCAAAACAGGGCGCCGCGAAAGCGGCGCCCTGATCTTTTGTCTTTCGCTTTTGCTTTTGTCTTTCTTGTTGTCATCCCCGTAGGGGATCTGCTGTCCCGGCTTTCCCACCAACCGTCTGTCATCTCGACCGAAGCGGAGAGACCTGCTGTCCCGGCCCCTCCACTACAAGCCTGTCATGCCGGGCATTCGCGGTAAAGAGCCCGAGGCTTAAGCCTCTTCCTTCGCGTGCCTGTGACGGCAAGCTAAAGCTTGCCTCTACGCCTCGTTTCCTCGCCACTTTAGGCGATGGTGGCAAAACGGGCAAACAGCAGATCCCCTACGGGGATGACAACAAGAAAGGCAACGACCAAAACCGGGCAGTCTGGTAAGGTCCACTCTCCTCGCCCGCGCCGTAAGATGAACCTGCAGGCTACCGTGGATTCGATGACTCCCCACCCCAAACCGCCCATCGTCTGGACGATCGCCGGCTTCGATCCGTCGAACGGGGCCGGCATCACGGCGGACCTTCAGGTCTTTGCGGCCCATGGATTGTTCGGCATGTCCGCGATCACCGCACTGACTGTGCAGTCGACGCTGGGTGTGGCTGCGGTGGAACCGGTCAAGCCAGAAGTCCTGAGACAGACGTTGCGGCACCTCGCTGCCGACGTGAAGCCCGCAGGCATCAAGATCGGGATGCTGGGTAGCCGGGAAGCCGTGCTGGAGACGGTGGGCTTCCTGGGCGAGCTATCCGAACAGGCGAAAGGGGGTCCAGGCATTCCCATCGTTCTCGACCCCGTACTGCGCTCCAGCTCGGGCGCCAGCCTGCTGGAGCCGACCGCCATGAATGCAATCCTTGAAGAACTCCTTCCAAGGGTCTCCTGGATCACGCCTAATCGTTCAGAGCTTGGCATATTGGCGGGGATGGACACGAGCTCAGATGCCGGGAGGGAAGCGGCTCTGGCCGCACTCGGCGAGCGCTATCCCACGCTGCACATCGTGGCTACGGGCGGAGATAGTGAAGGCCAGCCTGTGGACCTGTGGCGTGCTCCGGATGGGCTGCTGCGAAAGTTCACAGGGCAGCGGGTTGAGACGACATCCACCCATGGGACCGGCTGCGCGTTTTCCTCCGCATTGTTGAGCCGCGTCGTTATCAGACATAAACCGGAAGATTCGATTCAGAGTGCTAAGACATACGTAGAGCGAAGCTTGCGGAGTGCGCCTGGAATCGGGCAAGGCCGTGGCCCGATGGATCTCCTATGGCCTCTACGCGAAGCTGGAACCACAAACTGCTAGGCTGGAACCGATGACTTTGGAACTGGAACTGAATGGGCAGCGCCGGGAATTCGCCGAGCTGCAGGCAGGCGACTCGCTGGCCGCTCTGATCACGGCACTGGAGCTTAAAGGCGACCGCATCGCGGTGGAGCGAAACGGGGAGATCGTGCCCAGGGCCGACTGGCCGGCAACGCTGCTGGTTGCAAACGACAGGCTGGAAGTCGTCCACTTTGTGGGTGGCGGGACAGACTGATTGCTTCCACGCAAGTTAGGCCCCTCACTGGTGCCCGGTGGAGACACCGAACTCTGGACGGCGGAGTCTATCTAGGCGAGGCGCGATACCTGGATGGACAAAGCAGCAGGCATTCGATCGGGTAAGACTCTAATCGTTTTGGCTATCCTGGCCGCGAACATTTCGCTAGCGCCCCCAGTGACCGTCGCGCAAGAAGCCGGCAAGTGCACCGTGTACGGAACTCCTCAGGTCAGCCCCACACTTGTAAAGTTGGAGAGCGGGGTGAACCGCTCCGTCTACCGCAGAGGCAAGCCGATTCACGTGGATTTGACCCTCAAGGCCGGACTTCAAGGGGCATACCTGCCTGACTTTTTCGGTTCATTGCAGCACACGTGTTTCTACGGCTTCTCAGCTCAGATTCTGACGCTCGAAGGCGGTCTGACCAACCCCAATGGAACGGCATGCACTGGGGGAGGCTTGGGCTGGCACAGTGCCCAATATGTCGAGCTCAAGCCGGGAGAGACCCGCACCTGGAGTATCGATCTGCCCACGGCGCCGATTGCTCCTGGGCATTACTGTCTTTACGCGGAATACCTGACTCAAGAATTCTCGCTCGGCGCGCCCGTCGCATTGCCATCCGACGAGACGAGGATCGCCAAAGGCCACATCACTGCCACACCGATAGCGATCAAGATCCGCTGAACTCGGAGCTTTGCCTAGACGGGGAGGGCCAAGAGTATGCTCCCGAGCAATGTCCAACACGGACTATACAGAATATCTGTTATCGGACATTGATTCTTTTTCCCGCCTGCTATTTGAATCAGTCCTTTCGACGCTCGTGCGGTCGAGCCGTCGGCCATAGACTGACTCCCGTCTTGCGACCCCTGCATGGGGGCTAGTCATGCGGACATCTTTGAAATTTGAAAAGCACACAAGGAGACGCGGATGCGAACGATGAAGGCAGTGCAAGTATCCAGAGCGGGTGGAGACCTCGAACTCGTCGAACGTGACATCCCCGAGGCGGGACCAGGACAAGTCAGGATTCGAGTTCAGGCATGCGGTGTATGCCACAGTGACATGTTCACAAAAGAAGGCCTGTTTCCAGGGATCTCCTATCCTCGCGTCCCCGGGCACGAGATCGCCGGCATCGTGGACGCGGTCGGCCCCGGCGTGAAGGGGTGGAAAGAGGGTGAGCGCGTCGGTGTGGGTTGGCATGGAGGACAGGACGGCACTTGCATCGCCTGCAGGAAAGGTGACTTCGCCAATTGCGCGAACGTGCTGATATGCGGTCTCAGCTATGACGGAGGCTACCAGGAATACATGGTCGCACCGGTCGAAGCTCTGGCCCATATACCGGACTCGCTCGATCCTGCGGAAGCCGCGCCGCTCATGTGCGCAGGCATTACGACATTCAACGCCCTTCGGCATAGCGGAGCGATGGCTGGGGACCTTGTCGCCGTTCAGGGAGTTGGAGGGCTCGGCCATCTCGGGATCCAATTCGCGAAGAAAGCCGGCTATCGCGTCGCCGCCGTGGGCCGGGGGCCCTCAGAATGCGGCAGTGGCGCGAACACTCGGAGCCGATGTTTACATCGACAGCGCTGCCACCGACGCTGCGGCCGAGCTGCAGAAGCTGGGTGGTGCAAGCGTCGTGCTCGCCACCGCGCCGAGTGGAAAGGCGATGTCTTCCCTTCTGCCGGGGTTAGCAGCCAATGGCACGCTCGTTGTTGTGGGCGCTTCCGAAGATCCTCTTGAGGTATCCACCGCGCTCATGATTCTTGGGAGGCGCAGCATCAAGGGCTGGTCGGCGGGAACACCTTCGGATTCTGAAGATACCTTGCGCTTCGCCGAGGCGGCGGGGGTGCGCCCGATGATCGAAAAATTGCCTCTGGAAAAGGCGGCCGAAGGCTACGCTCGCATGATGAGCGGGGACGCTCACTACCGCGTTGTGCTGACGATGGACTGAAGCGTGCAAATTTTGACCATAGAGGAGCGACCTCATCTTCGTTCGTCGGGCCATCGGCAACGGACGCTCGCGGCCCTTCGACCCTCACCAATGTGGTAAATTCGAGAAGTTGCCTTCCCCAGGTGACGGCGCGGAGAGATGGCCGAGTGGCTGAAGGCGCACGCTTGGAAAGCGTGTATACCGCAAGGTATCCAGGGTTCGAATCCCTGTCTCTCCGCCATTCAAAATCAATAGCTTATGTGAAGGCCTCGTTAGCCGCTGACTAAGGCGTGAGCGTCCGCTCCAGTTTTCTTACGGTCCGAATCAAGCGCCGTCTTCTTGGCATCGTGTCGAGACCTGCTCTCCACAGCCCTTTCCAGCCAACCGAAGTCCATGAAAAGGACGTAGGCGGCGAGCATGTCCCACTGGAACATCGGGATGTTCAGGGCATATTCGAGGCTCAGGTGAAACAGAAGGCCAGCGATGAGCAGGGGCTTTCGAAAGGGCTTGAACCATACGAGAAGTGGGAAAAAAAGCTCGAAGGCTATCGCGGCCCAGCTTCCGAGGCGCAACACCCATAGATGGTTGAAGAAGTCCGGAGTAGGAAATCGCCGGATCTCCCTCAGGTGCAGCACGTAAAAGAGAGCTGTCCCATCCCACCAGCTATTCCCTTTTGTCTTCCACCAGAACGAGGCAAGGTAAATGATCGCGAGTTGGTACTGAATCAGGCGTTGCGGCCAGGGTGAGATCAGCGGTGAGACTTCGGCGTTGGGTTTGCGAATGCGACGGATTGCGCTATCGATCGACAGCACCGCAAACGAACGCGCAAAGATCAGAAAGAAGCCGGCGCAGCGTAGAAACGCATCGCCGCCATGCAGGATCAGCGGGTTTCTCTGGTTGATCGAGTTCAAACCAAGGAAGACAAGCACGCTGCTCAAGCGGGTTCCCAGCCCCAGTGTGAGCGTGACGGAGGCGGTGAGGAAGAGCCAGTACAAAGCTTCGAACCATCGGTCGTCTTCCGGAACCATGGTGAACAGGTTCAGGCGGAAACCGCTCTCCGCCCTGGCGATGGTCTCCATGCTGATCCATCCGTGCACGCCAAACCAGTTTCCCCAATCGCCATGAAGCAGCAGCAAGGTGATGCAGGTGCAGAGGCCGAACAGGATGCGAAAGACGGCGACCGGATAGGGTGAAACGGGTTTGAAGAAATGATCGGACAGCGAGGTCCTGAGCCCTTGCAGCGTCATCGCAGGTCCTCAGGCCGCACGAATAGTTCGGTCAGTACGGTCGGTTTGGCCGCGGCTTCGCTCCCCAGCGAACCAGTCTTTGGATCGATGGGCGATGCGAATTTGACCAGGATCACCTTATCCGGAGGGTCGTTCGGGATGGCTTCTCGACGAGCAATGCCCTTCTCGATGTCGGGCCAAAGCGCGGCACAGTCATTGCACAGAACGCTCTCGGAGAACTTCCGGTAACGCTCTTTGCCGTAACGCTCTCCAAGCGGGAGATCCTCCATGCGTGGGAACGAGTAGATCTCGGTCTGGCCGCTTTTCGTAACGACGATGGCCTTGAGGAACTGCTCTTCCGACTTGGGATTGGGCGCAAACATGTCCCATGTTTCGGTCATGCCAATGCACCGCATGTAAGGGACCGTCAGCTCGCGAAAGATTCGCGCGGGCCAGATGTTGATGGGAAGGGCAAACAGGAAGATGGCAACGACATGGAAGCTCACGAACGCGACAGCGAACCAACGCTTCCAGGAGCTTCGTCCTTTCTCATTGGAAGGATGCTGCTCGCCGCTCTGTTCGGCGCGTACGCTGGCTTTCTTCACTTGCTTCCCCAAAACTGACGCTGCGATCCGCGGCTTCGTCGATTGTACGGTCGAGGCACACGCCCTGATCTTCAGACGCATGCCAGAGCGATTGGCTGCCGGGTTCCGCGCTGAATGCATGGTCCAGGCAATGGATTTTGATTCCAGTGGTAGGGGCGGAACTCACAACTGCTTACGTGAGCGGCCTGGTCTACGAGGGGCGCTTTGCAGCCTGTCTGGCGGGCGCGGGATGAAGCGGCAGGCCAGTCGGCTTGTATTCGTAATGGTCGCCTGTTTCCTTGCGGAGCCTTGCCAGCCGCTCCTGCATCTCCGCTGTCAGTTTTTCGTAACCCGGTTTTCCGTAAAGGTTATGAAGCTCGTCGGGATCGGTCTTCAGATCGTAGAGCTCGTACTCTTTGGGCTCGAGCATGAACTCGATGTATTTGTATCGATCCGTTCTCACGCCCCGGCAGGGCTTTACATTCTCGTAGCCTGGGTATTCGTAGTACTCATACAGCCAGTCGCTGCGCCACGGAACCTGCTTCCGCTCCGCCAGAGGCATCAGCGTCTTGCCCTGCATATTCTCCGGAACCTTGACGCCGGCGAGATCAAGCAGCGTCGGCGCCATATCGACGTTGATGACCATCTCTTCCCTGCGGGTGCCTGCCTGAACGCGTTTGGGGTAGCGGACCATAAAGGGCACACGGATGGAAGGCTCGTACATCAGGCGCTTGTCGTAAAAATGGTGTTCCCCGAGAAAGAACCCATGGTCGGAGCTTAGAACGATCGCGGTGCGGTCCAACTCGCCCTGCCGCTCCAGCTCTTTCATCACGGCGCCAACATTGCGGTCGTTGTCTTCAACCCCGACATAGTGGTCCTTCACCAACTCTTCAAGTGAGCGTGCGTCGTCCGCGCCCACCTCTGCTTCGCCGATACGGTTGTCGGCAGTCGCAACGGCGCGAGGCTTCTCCGCATAATCGTTCAGGTCTTCATTGAACGATCTGGGAACGGGGATCGCCACGCCGTTCAGATCGTTCACCATATCCTTCGGCCTGTAGAACGGCGCGTGGGGAGCGTAAAACCAGAGGAACATGCAGAACGGTTTGTCGTGCTTCTGCTGCAGCCAGCCCAGAGCCTTTTCGGTCAGCAGCGTGTCGACGTACTTGCCGGTGTACTGTTTTTCCGGGCCGTACTTCCCTTTCACCCCTTCCGTGATCACAGGGCGATAGTAGTCGGCCTGGCCCTCGAAGCCGAAGTAGTAGTCCCAGTAGTGGTCCATCAGGGCGCCTTCAATATGCGACTTCCCCAGGAAGGCAGTCTCGTAACCGGCATCGTGAAGCAGATCGGAGATGAGGGGAATCCCTTTGGCAATCGTTCCTTCGACGTTGGTCACGGCCCCGGTCGCGTGTGAATACATGCCGGTGAGCATGGTCGCGCGGGAAGGAAGGCAGAGCGCGTTGGTCACGAAGGAATTTTCAAAAACGCAACCTTCGCGCCCGATGCGGTCCATGTTCGGGGTGCGGAGAATCTTGTTGCCCTCAAGCGAAAACTCGTCAGAGCGCAGACCTTCGCCCAGGAGGCAGAGAATGTTGGGACGTTCGCCGTTGCGCGGCATGCTTTGCGCATACGAGGCGATCGCACCGAGCCCGCTGGACTGCATTGCAGCGGTTCCCAGAACGAGTTTCATGAACGCGCGGCGGGATCCCTCAACCGTTCGACGTGACTCCTTGGACATTAGCCCTCTCCCCTGCTGACCCGCGATGATCCCGATGGTACACGCGGGCCGAGGAACTTCATGATGTAACGGCGGACGTGTCCGATCTCACAGGGATTAGCAGTCCACCGTAGACCGATCCAATACACATTGCGCCATATGTATCATGTCCCTCCATTGCTCCATTGCTTCCCGCCAACGATGGTGCACCTACGTTCTTGCGTGATGGCACGACCTTGTTCTTTACGCGTAGCGCCGCACATTGGACCGTCATTCTTGAAATGACCTTAGTCAGCCGGCAACGTGCGATTGCCACCATGTGGGCTTTTTTATAAATACCGTGATCTGTCCGGGAACAGCTGACAGTTTACGGCTCTGTCTTGTGGGACACCAAAGACCACCGGCGCCATTCGGCGGGCTCAGGAAGCCATGTGACAGGACGTAACTGATGTCCAGGGGACCAACTCCACCACACTCTTCCTTCTTGCCGCCCGGGACTTGCAATCGGATTTCAATTCTTGTCCCGCCCTCACATGGGTACGGCACTTCCGCTTTACCGTTGAGTCCGGTTTTGACGGAGGTTTGCGGGTTCCAACCCTTTCCTTCGCAAAAATAGCCTATCTCCACATTAGCTTCCGGCTTGCCGTCAAGTGCATCCAGCACAAGTACATTGAACTTAAGTGATTGCCCCTGAGCCACCACTGGCAGATTCCCGAACAACAGGCATGAGATCGCTATTAGAACGCCCGCAAACCCGCTCATCTTCCACCTCGACGATATCGCAACCAACGGAATCATTCGGGGACATGATACATATAGCAACGCTATATTGTGCCGTGGAGTGCACCCCATAGCTGAGACAGTGAAAATAGGGACAGGGCGGATTCAGAGATCAAGTGCAACATATCCGAAAATAGGAGATGTTTGCATATGGCGAAAGAGTATCGGCAGCTGTGCATGCAAGAGCGTGCCTTGATTGAGACGCAGTTGGGTTTTGGTATGAAGCCTTCTGCGATAGCGGTTGGTTTGTCTCGTTCTCGTTCGACGGTTACCCGGGAGATGCACCGCAATGGCTGGAAGCCGGCTTCGGCGCCGCTTTGGCGGGGCAAGGTCAGGATCGCAGGAGGGTATCGTTCGATTCCAGCCGAGGCCCGGGCACATCGTTTGTCTCGCAAGGCGCGCGTGAAACGCAAGCTAATCCCCGGCAACTCACTCTGGGTTTTGATGGAGGAACATTTGCGAGCGGGCTTGAGTCCAGCGCAGATCGCGCGCACACTGGCTCGTATGCCGGAACCCGCACGGCTCTGCTACCAGACCATCTACACCTCGCTCTACGCCATGCCGCGGGGAGAGCTGCGCTCCACCCTGTTGAGCCTGACCCGCCGGCGTCACCACGTCCAACGACCTCGTCGAGGTAAAGTCGGACCTCGAAAACCGCCCATTCCAGACATGGTTTTGATCGATCAGCGTCCGGTCGAGATCCAGATGCGCCTCATCCCGGGTCACTGGGAAGGCGACATGATCATCGGCAAGGGCAACCGCTCCCAGGTCGGCACCCTGGTCGAACGCACCACCCTGTTCGTAGCCTTAGTCAAGCTGGACCGCCCCCACGCCGACATCGCCGCCGAGGCCTTCACCAAGATCCTCAATCGATTCGACAGTCAGATGCGGCGATCCATGACTTATGACCAAGGGTCGGAGATGAGACACCATAAACGCCTCACAGAACAAACAGGCGTCGACGTCTACTTCGCGCACCCCCGTGCTCCATGGGAACGAGGCATCAGCGAAAACACCAACGGATTGTTGCGTCAGTACCTGCCCAAAGGCATCGACCTATCGGTCTTCTCCCAAGAACAACTCGACGATATCGCCTGGAAGCTCAACACTCGAATAAGAAAATCGCTCGGATGGAAAGCTCCAGCTGAACTCTTCTTACCAGAAGGCGCCTTCGACTTCGTGGAATACTGGTCACCGAAAAAGAACACTGTTGCACTTGATCTCTGAATCCGCCGTGCCCCTTTTAGGTTGAGGCTGTTGCTGGCTGTGGGACAGCCAGCGACGGCGGTGTCGATTCGTACTCGGCTGGTGAGAGATAAGCGAGGGCCGAGTGTAGACGTTGGCG
>DASYEV010000124.1:0-3762 GCA_036498835.1 Acidobacteriaceae bacterium
GAGCATTCGTGCGATTCAATTCGCCGAGCCCCCGGCGCTGCGTGACATTGTCCCGGATATTCCCCGCGAGCTCGAAAGCGTCATCCTGCGCTGCCTGAAGAAGCAGCCGGCGGAGCGCTTCTCGTCCGCGGCGGAAGTACGCGAGGCGCTGAAGACGATCGTCAAGCATCTGCAACTGGACCTCGCGGTCATGCCCGGCGGCGATGCCACCAACATGTCCGCGCAGCAGCGTCTGGATCTCGAAACGCCGGAGGAAGAGAAGCGCACGACTGGCATTCTCTCCATGCTGGCGGAACGTTTCCGCGAGAGTGGCCCGAGCACGGCGAAGACCGGGACCACCATCGTGGTGCTGCCGTTTGTGAATCTTGGAACCACCGAAGCGACACCGTTCTACGGCTATGCGCTGGCAGATGCACTGGGCGCTCGTTTAGCCAAGGTTCCATCGCTAGTGGTGCGGCCTTCGAGCGCGCTGATGAATGTGCAGACCCAGCAGCTCGACCCGCTGGCCGTGGGCCGTAAGCTGATGGTGGACTTCGTGCTCGCGGGAAACTTCCTGCGGTCGGAAGAAGGCTTCGATCTGAACTGGCAGTTGCTGGATGTGACGCGGCAGAGCGTGCGTACCGGCGGCTCGATCAGCGTGAAGTCGTTCGACCTGATCGCGGTGCAGTCGGAAATTTCCGATGAAGTGTTTGCGGAGCTGCATGGAACCGGACAGTTGCAGGGCGGCTCCGGCGAAAGCATGCAGCACACTGCGCTGGGCGATGACGTTTCGGAAGAGTATCTGCAGGCGCGTGCGCTGCTGTCGTCCTTCATGTCGCGCACCGGCAACCGCGAGGAACTGGATCGCGCGCAGCAGTTGTTTGAAGGCGTGGTCACACGCGATCCCGCGTATGCGCCGGCTTGGACCGGCCTGGGTATTACGCATCTGCAGTACACGCGCCACGGATTGGGCGGACAGATGCATGTGCTGGAAGCGCGGCGCGCGTTCGACAAAGCGCTGCAGCGTGATCCTGGTTCCGTGGAAGCCAACCTGTATCGCGTATACATGCTGCTCTCTCGCGGTGAAAAGGAAAGCGCCCGGCATGGCATTGAGCGGTTGTTGCAACAGGCCAGCAATGACTGGAATGTCCACCTGGTAGCGGGCATTACGCTACGCATCGATGGCATGTATGAGGATGCTCTGGACCAGTTCAATGTGTCGCTGCGGTTGAACCCGTCCAATGCGGCGGTGATCTATAACCATCGCGCGCGCGTGTATCAGTACCAGAACCAGTTGGAGCTGGCGGCGGATGAGATTGAGAAGGGCCTGACGCTGGAGCCGCGTCAGCCGCTGCTGCGGATTTCGCTGGGCTACCAGCAGATGCGCGAAGGCCAGCTTTCGAGTGCGGTGGAAACGCTGGAAAGCGTGATCCGCGACGATGCCACGCTCCGCATTGTGTTTCCGACGATTGCCATGTGCTACGTGCAGCTTGGCCAAAAAGAGCGCGCGGCGGAATTCATTCTGGAAGAGACCCTTTCCGCGGCGGAAGCGGATAGCGAGATGGCGTACAGGCTGGCAACGTACTTTGCGGTGGAAGACGATGAGTCGGAAGCGCTGCACTGGCTGCGCCGGGCGATCTATCTGGGCAATGAGAACTATCCGTGGTTCAGCAAGAATCCTGCGTGGCGCGGGATGGCGGACAACGCGGACTTCCAGAGGATCCTGGAAGATTTGAAGAAGAGCTATCGCAGGAACCAGAAGAACTGGCGCAGGCTTTTGAATCAGGTGTTGGAGTAGGGCGGGGGTTTGTCTAGGACAGACGAAGTGCCTTTACTTTTCTTTCTGTCATCCCCGCAGGGGATCTGCTGTTTGAGAGTTTTTTCGAGCCGCATGAAGTCTCAGAGTTTGAGCTGAAGAGTGGCGGAGAGTGAGGGATTCGAACCCTCGATAGAACTTTTCGTTTGATAACGGTTTCGCAGATTGACGCCTCAGTCTCTCGGCTAGTTTCTGTTTACCACAACCCTGTCATCTCGACCGGAGGCGCTTTAGCGCCGTAGCGGAGAGACCTGCTTCTGTGCCCCTGCCCATGCGTCCGGCAGGAGCATGCCCTCAGCGGCTGAAGCCGGTTTTTGTGGCGGCTGAAAATGTCAGGGCTGAAAGCCCTGACCTACCGTGTTGTGGTTGGCCGGTGACATGGGCGGGGGCGGAAGCGGATCTCTCCGCTGCGCATCACGATGAAGCCGTGATGCTTCGGTCGAGATGACAGTGTTAGTGGGGGCATGGGCAAACAGCAGATCCCCTACGGGGATGACAGAAAGAAAAGCAACAGCAACGACAACAACAAAGGCCAAGGCGAAGCATTCCGCTCGGAGAATAGTCACCGGACTTCGTGGTGCATCGCAAAGCAAAACGCCCTCCTGCGGAGGGCGTTTGTTGTTGGAAGTGATCCGCCGCTTACTGCAGGCTGGCGGTTTGCAGCAGCAGGGGACGGTTGAGGCTGAAGACTACGTCGGTGCCCTGGGGCAGGGTCTGGTGGGCTTCGTGTTTGAGCCAGACTGCTGTGCCTACACCGGCTCCGATGCCTGCGCCTACTGCTGCGCCGACTCCGCCGCCGATCACGGCGCCCGCGGCTGCGGCTCCGCCAGTGGCAAGGCCGATTGCGGCTAACGTGCCTTTTGCATGGTCGTTGCCGACGATGGTGCCTTCGTCGTTTACGTGGATGCCGCTGGAGTGTTTCAGGTCGACGACCTGCGCGGCGACATGGCGGGTGGAACCGTCAGGCAGCGTGATGGTGTCGGGCTGGATATGGATGTAGGCGGCGCCGCCGATGCGGTGGCCTCCATGAAGCTCAGTGACGCGGCCGGAGATCACTGTGCCTATCGGCAGGATCACGCGGCCGTTGTGTTCGACGGCGCGAGTCAGGCGCGCCTGGAAGGGTGTGCCCGCAGTGGTCATCTCGGTGGAGATTTCTTCGGCAAGGCGCGCGTGCATGATCGTGCCTTCGGGAACTTCGTTCTCCCGCCAGGCGACTTCGGTGACGACCCCGCTGTTGACGTCATTGGTCACGACAAAGGTGTCTTCATGGCGGCCGTTGCCAGCGGGTGTCCCTGTGTAGGCGGGCGACGAGCCGTAGCCGGGCGCCACGCTCCCGAGCGTGGAATAGCCGGGGTTGGTCACGGTGACAGTTGCTGGGGCGGCTGCGGTGACTTCCGTTGCGGGAAGGTTGTAGTCATGCGTGCGCAGGGTGGGTGTGGCGGCCTGCGGCCCGGTCTGCATGGGGATCGCGGGCGAAGGCTTGGCATAGTGCTGCTGCGGCGGTTGGGTGGTCACGACCGGATCGTTGAGGCTTTCCGGGTGCGATACGCCCGTCATTTGCGCGAGCACGGCCGAAGCGGGAAGAAGAAGAGCAGCGGCGGTAAGGCCGGAAATCGTGGACTTCATGGGACAGTCCCTCCATGTGGGCTACAACAGGCCCTGCGTGAGGATACGGCGGAATACCCGGTGCTATTGCAGGAATCGTCAACAGGGCATCCCGCGGGTTACGAGAATCCCACCGGTTAATGGCAGGACGAGATATTAGGTGCAACCCGGGTGGCGGCGGATTGTCGTTGGGGATGTGACGGGTGGCGTGGTTGGCGCAGAATGTCAGGACTGAAGTGTGTGCGAGAGAGCTCTTGCGGGTCCGATAAAGTCGCAATGACCTCGGTTTCAAGCGCCAACGGCGCGTTCTATACCAGCCCAGGGCGAAGCCCTGGGTATCCATCCAAGCAGATGCACCAAGG
>DASYEV010000125.1:0-12878 GCA_036498835.1 Acidobacteriaceae bacterium
CGCCGTGGTCGTCGCGAGCGAAGCCTGGGTCGAGGTGAACGTTGTCGGCGAGTTGTTCGAGAACACGTTCTGGCCGTTGAAGTTCGTGGTGTTGCCGATCTGGTTGACTTCCGTCAGGATCGACTGGAATTCGGTGTTCAGAGCGGACGACTGGCTGGTGCCGAGGTTGCCCGACGAAGCTTCAGTTGCCAGGGTCACAGCGCGGTTGAGCAGTGTGGTGACCTGCGACAGGGCGCCGTCAGCGGTCTGCAGCAGGCCAACGCCGTTGTTGGCGTTCTGCTGGGACTGGGTGAGGGCAGCGATGTTCGCCTGCATGCCGTTTGCAATCGACAGACCGGCGGAGTCATCCGAACCGGTGTTGATCTTCAAACCGGTGGAGAGCTGCGTCAGGGTCTTTTGCAGGTTCATCTGCGTGTTGGACAGCGAGTTCTCTGCAGTCAGCGCAGAGATGTTGTTAAGGATTGTGAGTGCCATTTGATCTTGCTCCTTTGTGTTCCAATTTGCGCCCTGCTGATAAGTTGGGGGAGCCTCGATTGGCGGCTCCGATTTTTTGTCAAGGGGTGGACGCCTTGGACAGGTTGTCTATCGGCGAACCCCAGATTGTTTTCAGTCCCGACTTCAATTTCTTTTCCAAAAAGCCCAATAAAACTTGCCGAAATATGCACGGCATCACCCAAAAGTTGTGCAGTTACTGCAGGTAGTTCAACAGGCTCTGCGGGAGTATCTTGGCGGCTGCCGCATACACCGCATTTTGTTCAGTTTCAGCCTGCGTGACATTGGTGGCAGCGGTCGCAGTATCGATGCCGACCAGCGATGTTTGCTGCGAGGTGAGCGACACCGTTTCCGTGCCCAGATAGGTCTCCTGCGAGTTCAACTGGGTGATGGTGTTTTCTATTGGCACTCGCTGCTGACCGACGTAGTTCAGAGCGCTCGTGACGGCGGTGGTCGCGGTTGCGATATCGCTTGTGCTTCCGCTCTGCAACGCGGTGACGAGCTGGGAGAGCGAGGCAATCACATTGGCGCCTGAGGTGAAGATCTGGCTGCCGGGAGTATTGGTGGGCACGCTCATGGAGTCGCCAACCTGAACCGTGTTGACCCCGCTGTTCCCGACATAGGTGTATCCGGTGGCAGAGGTTGAATCCGCCACAAAGGGCGCCGTGTCGGAAGCTGTGCCGCCGAAAAGGTACGAGCCCTGGTAGGAGGTGTTCGCCTGTGCAATCACGGTGGTAAGAACGCCCTGCACTTGTGTGGCAATCTGCTGGCGGTTGGAGGAGTTGACTGTGCCGTTCGCGCCTTCGGTGCCCAGGGTGATTGCCTGATTGAGTGAGGTAACGACGGTGCTCAGTGCGGAGTCCGCCGTTTGCAACCGGGCCAGCACATTGGTGGTGTTGCTGGTGTAGCGGTCGACATTCGCGGACGATGCCAGCGAGCGCACCATATTCGCGGAGGCGGAAGGATCGTCCGAAATCTGAAGGACGCGCTTGCCTGTGCTGAGCTGCTGCAGTGCCGTGTTGACGGACTGTTCGCTCTGTTGAATGTTGTATTGCACATTCGGAACCATGCTTGTAACGCGCATTGCCGGTTCTCCCTTTCTACTTGCGGGCAGCGCTTATGCGGCTGCCTGGGTGCCCATGCTCATGGTGACGCTCATCAGGCTGTTGACCGTGGAAATGACTCGGGCCGCGGCTTCATAGGCTTGCTGATACTTGATGAGATTGGCGGATTCTTCATCGATGGAAACGCCCGATACCGAGCTGAGCTGGTTGTTGAGCTGCAGCAGGCTGGAGGTCGTTGCGCTGGATTCGGTGTTGGCCGTCGAAAGCATCGAGCCGACCTGGAAAACGAGGTTTGCGTAGCTGTCGGTAGGCGTCTGGCCCGAGGCCAGCTTGGTCGATTGAACAGCGGCAAAGTTCACCAGGTTGCCGCCGCTGCCGGAGGCTCCGTCGGAACTTGCCGCGACATCAGCGGGACTTGTCAGCGCCAGCTTGATGCTGGCCGCCGAACCGGTGACCGAAGAAGACACGGTGAAGAAGTTGGAACCGGCAGTACCGCTTTGCGTGAAGCCGCTTGCCTGGACACTGTTGAATGCGCCGGCGAACTGATTCGCCAGGGTGTCGAGCTGGTTCAACAGGCTGGGGATTTGCTGATTGCGGGTCTTCAGAGTGCCGCCGAGGTCGCCACCGGTAATGTTGCCGGTGATGTCCGTGCCGGTGACATCGACGACGTGGACGAGTCCATCGCTGCCAGGCGCTGTGTTCAACGCATAGGACTGGCCGCTAACGACCAGCGGCGTGCCGTTTCCGGTCGTCAGGGTGATGCCGTTGTTGGTTTTGGTCTCCTGGACGCCGGTGAGGGCCGAAAGCTGCTGCACAAGCTGATCCTGCTGATCCTGCAGCGGCCCGGCATCCTGACCATTGGCATTCATGGTGGAGATCTGCGGGTTGAGCGCGGCGATCTGTTTCGTGAGCTGGTTGATCTGGCCTACGTCCTGCGTGACCTGCGTGTTGAGCGACTGTTGCTGCGAGGTCAGGGCATTCGACGTGTTGTTGAACGCGGTCGCGAGGTTTTGACCGGCGGTCATCACCGCCTGGCGCAGAGAGGAATTGGATGGGTCGGTCTCCAGGTTGGTGATCGCTGAAAACAGAGCCGACATCTGGGTGCCGATATCGCCGCTCGACGTGGTGAACGTGGTCTGAACGGACTGCAGCGAGCTTGTCTGGGCGTTCGCGCTGCCTTGCTGCTGGATCTGCTGGTTGATCTGCATTTGCAGCAGCTCATCGCGCACGCTCTGGAAGCCAGAGACCGAGACGCCGCCCACGTTCCCGCCGGTGGTGCCAATCGATTGCAGATCCACCACTTCCCGCGTGTAGCCGGGCGTGTTGGCGTTGGCGATGTTGTTATTGGTGGTCTGCAGCGCGCCGGCATTGGCGAGCAAAGATCCGACAGCCGTATTCAATGTGGTGGTCAGCATGCGATCACATCTGGCAGGACCAGGTGCTGTTGCTATTCACCCTGGTCCCGCGAGCCTCCGGGAATTGACCTTTGTGGCTTCTGCACAAGTTGGAAAGAAGCGCGATGGAACGCCCCGAATGCTTAATCAGGGAAGCGTATTGGAGATTGAGTTCCTGGACCGCTGCCGCGGTGGCGAGGATTTTCTTGTCGACGTCAGCGTCGGCTGCGTCGCGGGGCATCGCAAGGGCCGCGGGCTGGTTAAGCGTGCGCAGCCTGTCGCCCATCGCCCGGGCCGAAATGGCCAGGCTGGCGCACAGGAGTTCTTGTTTGGCGATGCTGGATTCCAGAGCCGGAAGGGAGTTCGACTCGATGGCGCTGATGCCGGTTTGCAACTCGGCGGCCAGATCTTCCAACTGCTGCTGATACGCGAGCGCGTTACCAGCGCGTGTTTCTACTGCGTCGGCGGTCATCCAGGTACCTCTCTGACCAGGACTCCGCCGCCTGACCTACATTATTTCGTTACTGACCACCTTCGGAGATGATGGCCCCCGCAATCTTGCCCGGGTCTAACTTGTACTCACCGCTGCTGATGGACTGGCGGAGAGCATCGACTTTGTCCTGACGAACTTCCGGCGTGTTGAGCGCCTGGCTGACGAGCGACTTCACGGAAGTGCTGGTCGAGCTGAAGGTCGTACGATCTTCGGAAACGCCGCTGGTGGCGGATGCACTGCTCGTCGAGGCCTTGGTATTGCTGCGCTCTACGGATGCTTGTGCTAATGCCGGTGCGCCCAAATCGATCTTCATGTCTGTTCCTCCTGTGGCAACCCTACGTCTATCGGCAGTTCACTACAAATGTTTAGCCAGAAAATTAGACGTGTGAGAAACAGAACCTAAGAAATTACGGTTTGGGAGCCGGCGCTGCGCTGCCGGTGCTGGGAACCTCCGTCTTATGAAGCTGTTGGGCGATCATTTTGCCCAGTCCAATCCCGCCGGACGCGGCCAGGGAGGAGCCAAGTGATTGCATTCCCATACTTAGAAACTGACCGGCGCCGGGGTCGGAGTCGTCTTCCTCTTCGTCCGTGCCCGGAACCTTGCCAAAAGCTTCTTCAGCGCCCTGCAGCCAGTTGCTGAGCAGGATGGACTCAAAATCCTTGGAGGATTTGTCGATTTTGGCGTTATCGCTGGAAGCTGATTTCGCCTGCGATAGCAGTTTGTCGGTATTGGCCGAAAGCGCGGTCGCGGCCGTTCCGATGCGGCTGAAGTCGGTGTCGAACACTAGATGACCTCCAGTTCGGCCTGCAGGCCTCCGGCAGCCTTGATGGCCTGGAGGATTGCGATGATGTCGTGCGAGGTGGCGCCGATGGCGTGCAGGCCCTTGATCAGCTCCTGGACGTTCGCGCCTTCTTCCATCTGGATGGACTGCGCCGGCTGATCTTTTACGGCAATCTTGGTTTCAGGAACGACCTGGGTGGTGCCGGTCTTGGTGAACGGCGAGGGCTGCGAAACCAGCGGCGTTGTATCGACGTGAATGGTGAGGCTGCCGTGGATGACCGACACAGGAGAAAGCTTGACGTCGCCTCCCATGACGATGGTTCCGGTGCGCTCGTTGACGACGACCTTGGCCGGCGCCTGCAGACTGATGGCAAGGTTTTGCACCCGCGAGATCAGGATGGGCACGGACTGTTCGCCGGCCGCGGAAACATTGACGTCGATACGGCGGCTATCGATGGCGGTGGCCACGGTGTGGGCGAATTCCTTGTTGATGGTATCGGCGACCGTGCGGGCCGCTGTGAAGTCGTCGTTGTTGAGCAACAGCGAAACCTTGTGGAACTGGGTGAGGTCGACAGCGGCATCACGTTCGGCGACCGCGCCGTCCGCGATACGCGCCACCGTGGGGTGGTTCACCGTGCGGACGTTGGAGTTGGCGCCTTCGGAGTAGCCGCCAACCGTGAGCGGGCCCTGAGCTTCCGCATAGACTTCGCCGCTGGGACTCTTCAGCGCGGTCATCAGCAGCACGCCGCCTTCCAGCGACTTGGCGTCGCCCACGGAGGAAACCGTGACATCGAGCTTCATGCCGGGACGCGAGAAGGGAGGCAGTTGCGCGGTGACGAACACCGCGGCCACGTTCTTTACGACGACCACGCCAGGCGCGATCTGTACGCCCATGCGCTGCAGGGTGTTGGCCAGCGTCTGAACGGTAAAGAATGTCTGCTGCTTATCACCCGTGCCGTGCAGGCCCACGACCAGGCCGTAGCCGACGAGCTGGTTGTCTCGTATGCCTTCGATACTGGTCACGTCGCGGATCAGCACCTTGCGATCGGCTGTGCCTGCATGCAGCGAGGCGGAACCGAGCGCGAGCGCGAGGACGGGGGAGAGGACGCATGAAGCGCGGCGCATTAGAAGCCGAAAAGCCATAGCACCGCCCTCGTGATTGGATTAGGTCGACGAACACTGTCTGAAATGATGCCCTTGCCCTTCATCTCGATTTCGAGATTGGAGAGCGCGGCGGAAGGCACGATGTTGTTGGGCCCGATGTCGCCGGGGCGGATCATGCCGCGCACGACGATGTTCTCGTGCTGGTTGTTCATAAAGATTTCGCGCTGCGCCTCGACCACCAGGTTTCCGCTGGGGAGAACGGAAATAACCTGGCCGGTGAGGGTGGTGCTGAACAACGTGTTCGACGATGTCTGTCCCGAGCCCTTCAACGCTGTGGCGGAGTTTGCCGCGAGCAGCGGGTTCGTGGCCGAAGGCGTCTGGCCGAAGATGCCGGTGATGGCAGAGTTGGTGCTGAACTGGCGCGATGTGTTGGCGGTTCCGGACTGTGCAGCGGTGGTCTGCACCGACACCAGGATGGTGATGGTGTCGTTGAGATGACGTGCCTTGTAGTCGGAGGCGAGATCGCCGAGAGTGCTCTGCGGCGTCCACAGGCTGCCGACGGTATGTTCCTCCGCGGCCGGGATGTTGGCCTGCTGCAGGCGTGTGAGATAGTCGGCGCGGAGCTTGGCTGGATCCACCGCCTTCTTCTTCATGCTGGGCAGGCCGGCGAAGGACGAAAGCGATGCGGACGCGAGCAGAAGCAATGCGGCGGAGCGTGAGAAGGAACTCGAGAAGGTGCGAAGCATTAGAGGCTCCCCTTCAGCACGTCGGCGCTGACAACCTGGGCGTTATAGGTCTGCTTGTGGTCCGGGCTGGAAACGCGGATGGTTTGTCCGGTCGTCCCGTTCTCCAGCGTGACGACGCTCATCTGGATGTGCGTGGCGCTGTCGTCCATAAGCAGCGTGGCATGTGCACCGGCCCGGATGGTGTACTGCACCGGCGTGTTGCGGCTGCGGGCCGCAGTCTCATGCGCGGCTGCGATGGCCTGGGTCTGGGTATTGAGCGAAGCACCCTGGGGCATTGCGACGATCGCATAAAAGGGAAGGCAGGCAGCCGAGTCATGACATGCCAGCTTGATTGCGGAGCTGACTTCGCCGGGACGGTTGGTTGCGAGATGGCCGAGAGGTTCGATGGAGCGCACTTCGAGCACGGGCTCCGGGTCGGATGCAACCACGTTGGCGGGCAGAGAGACCTGCGAATCGCTGATCGTGATGCCGCGCTCCGCAAAGGTGCGGGCGAGGCTGTGCGCGACCTGGCCCGAAGTGAGCGAGTAGTGCTTGGAGCGGAACTGCGCTCGGAGCGGCAACGCGCCCAGTGCGGCCAGCCCAAACAACAACGCGGCGATGGTTTTCGACTGCATCATGTTCGTGAGCCTTCTCTTGCTTACTGCGCGAGCTGGTTGAGTTGCTGCAACATTTCGTCGCCGGCTTTCACGACGCGCGAATTCGATTCATAGGAGCGCTGCGCCAGGATCATCTGCACGAACTGGTCGACAACGCTGACGTTGGACTGCTCGAGCATGCCCTGCTGAAGGCTGCCGAGCCCATCCGAGCCGCCGGGAGTGCCGACAACGGGATCGCCCGACGCGGTGGTGGACATGAAGATGTTGTTGCCCACGCTGTTCAAGCCGCCCGGATTCTGGAACATCGCGGTCTGGATGTTGCCAACCTGCTGGGCCTGGCTGGAGCTGGACGTGATCACGGACACCGTACCGTCGCTGCCGATGGTCACGCTGCTGGCGTCCGCTGGAACAGTGATCGCCGGCTGCAGCGGGTTGCCGTCCGCGGTGACGAGTTGGCCCTGCGAATCGGGATGGAAGGATCCCGACCGGGTGTAGCCGGTCTGCCCGTTGGGAAGAAGGATCTGGAAGAAGCCCGCGCCCTGGATGGCGATGTCGTACGAATTACCCGTCGCGGAAGGAGCGCCCTGGGTCTGGATGACTTCGGTTGCGCCGGGACGAACGCCAAGGCCGATCTGCAGGCCGGCAGCGACGGTGGTCTGCTGCGTTGCCGCGGAGCCGGGCATGATTTCGTTCTGGTACAGGAGGTCGGAGAACTGGACGCGCCGCTGCTGGAAACCCGCCGTGCTGGCGTTGGCGAGGTTGTTGGCGATGTTGTCGAGGTTCAACTGCTGGGCGGTCATGCCACTTGCTGCGGTATAGAGTGCGCGGAACATTGCTGGGGTCCTTTCTTACTCGCCAGGGTTAGCTGACGTGCGGCAAATCCTGTGCCGCGGTCTTGTCGATTTCGGAATTGAACATGGTGAGAACGCGGCGCATGCTTTCCACATCGCGTTGCGCGGTGATCAGTTCAACCACGCTGGTAACAGGGTTAACGTTCGAGCTTTCGAGCATGCCCTGACGAACATTGGAATTCGTGGCGGTCTTTGCAGAGCCTGCGGGCGCCGTGTAGTAGGAGGTGCCGCTGTTCTGAAGCTGCGCATTGGGCGCGAACTCAACTACTTTGAGCTTGCCGGCGATGGCGCCGTTGGCGGAGATGGTGCCGTCGGCGCTGACCGAGACGGGCTGTCCGACGATGGTGATCGGTGCGCCGTTTTCGCCCAGGACCGGATCGCCTCCGGCGGTCACGAGCTGGCGATCGCGTGAAACCGTGAAGTTGCCGGCGCGTGTATACGCAGTGGCGCCCGACTTGAGCTGTACGGCAAAATATCCCGAGCCTTCAATGGCCATGTCCAGCGGATTGCTGGTCGGCTGCAGCGCTCCCTGGGTCTCGTCCAGGCGCTGACCTCCGAGCACGCCATAGTCGTTGGCGTCCTGATTCAAAACCGACAGTCCGGAAGTGTGCGCGGACGCCAGCACGGAGCTGAACACGTTGTGGCGTGCACGGAATGCAGTGGTGCTGCTGTTGGCCAGATTGTTGGCGATCGTTTCCAGCGACTCCGTACGGGCAATCAGTCCTGTACACGCTGCGTAAAATCCACTGTCCACTGCAAGAGCCTCCGAGTCGTTGTGTTGCTACTCGGTCTAGCTATATGCATTTCGGAGGCCAATATTGTGAGGATGGCGTTTTGTTCGATTTTGTGGGGATTTCGCGGAGATTTTTGCAAAGAACAAGGCCGGCCGTTGTGCCGGCCGGCCGTATGAGAGCTGAATGAGAAGGGAAGTTAGAAGTCTGGGGAAGAGGCGTTCTCACCTTCGGCTCATTTTCGACGAGCCTGAGAAAGGGCCTATTTATAGCTGCGCGGGCTCACCGAGTCGAGTTTCGGCATGGCTTCCGCAAGCGCGTGCGCCGAGGACAGGATGTAGCGCCACACCGAGGAGGAGCCGCGTTCCTTGGCGCTGTCCAGCGCGGCGAGAACGAAGGATGGGATGGTCTGTTCCAGCGTAGGTCCGGCCATGCTTCCGGCTTTGACGGCCTTGGAATCCAGTAGAAAGGGCAGCGTGTCGAGCTCGTGCAGCAGGCCCACAAGGTAGGCTTCATCCGCGGAAACGTCATCCAGCGACTCGGCGATCAGCTTGGCGTACTGGCCGACCAGCCGGCAGTGCTGCCAGACGCTGGTGATCTTGTTGTAGTTCCACTTGCGAAACAGCGTCCGGTCGGAAAGCACGTTGAACCAGGTGTTGACGTCCAGGCAGGCCAGGCAGTCGTCCATGCGTGTGGGGCGCTCGGAAGAATAGGGGAATTCATGGGCGATCAGGCGCATGATCTGGAGGGTCGCGCCTACGTCGCTGAGCACCAGCTCGGAGGCGGCGCGAAGATCGATGCAGGATTCCTGCAGCAGCAGGTCAAGGCCCAGTACGGTAGCGGCCGAGGTCGGAACGTTGTCCATCCAGGCTGCGCCTTTCGTGGCGACGGCGGGCTGTGCCGTGTAGTTATCAAACCGCCAATCCGACACCGGTTCCCATCCCTGTTCAACCACTGTTTGAAGCACTTGGTAGCCCACGTTGTTCCCCTGTGTGCTGTCTATCGGCGGCGACATGGATTCTGTCTAGGACGGAATGCCTGTAGTTTCATCGTTTAGGGAAAGCGAATGTTGGTCCGAATCGATTAAAGAGAAAAGGATGGACCATCCGCTTTCGAGGTTGATCCATCCGGTTTCAAGGTTGGCCCCCGGCTTCGAGGTAGGCCACCTGTTTTCGAAATTGAATACTGCTCCAGACGCTTCTTTACGAAGCCCGGAACAGCATGTCGGCTGTACGCTTGCCACCCTTGGCGCGGGCCCAGATAAATTCGCGGCAGCGTACGACACTGATTTCGGCGGCGTTCAACAGGGATCCGTAGTTGCAAACCACGCGAGTCATTTCTTCCGGCGTTTGCATGCTGTCGAAGGTGAGTTCGTCGGCATTGTTGACCTCGCGCTGCACTTCCACCTGGTTCCAGTAGTCGGTAGGCGTTACGAAGCAGGCCTGCGCCTTGTAACCGGTGATCTGTTCCACGGCATACAGCGGGCTGTATTCCACGCCGTGCACGAAGCCCATCATCAGGATCTTGGTGGCCGCGGTCTGACGCAAAGGCACCATGGTGTAAAGCTTGGTAAGCGTTGGCGGTATCTGGATGTGGGTCGCCATGGCGCGGGAGGGCACCGTGAATACGGGGCAGGCCCATTGCGCGGCGCGGATCGCGGTCACCTGCTTCTCATCGGCAAAGCCGCGGCGAATGACTACTTCGCCAATCTCTTCGCCATTCTTTTTGCTTTCTTCGTTGACCGCGCGGTACTGCTCGTCATTCAGCACGCCTTTGCTGACCATGTTGAGGCCCAGCGGCATGCGCGAGGTGTGCCGTGACGAAGAGATGTGGTTGTTGCCCAGCATCTGCGCGAAGAGCTCTTCGGCCGCAGTGGCGAAGCAGCGATAGCAGCAATACCAGGAGCCGCGCAGATACACGCCGACCTTCCCGGTTTCGAGGTGCCGCTGTGTGAGCCAGCGGCTGCATCCGGCCCGGCTGCACGAAACGGTCTTGAAACCGCCGGCCCAGTTGGACGTCTTGATGGCTTGAATCAAATTCATGGTGGCTGACCTGCTGCTCCAATGGGGGTTGACGACGACTCCGCTGCTCATGCAAACATCCGTGAAATGGGTTGGGTAACTTCGGTGACGCGCAGGCCATAGTTGCCGTCGATGACGACGGCTTCGCCGCGCGCGATAACTTTGCCTTCGAGCAGAAGCTCGACGGGTTCTTCCACCTGGCGGTCAAGCTCGATGACCGAGCCAGTGTTGAGATCCAGCACTTCGCGCAGGCTGAGCAGGCGCTGGCCGAAGCGCAGCGTAACGTTCAGCTCGACGTCCATCACCAGATCGAGATTGGGCTCCATGGAGCTTTCCGTGGCATGCAGCGCGGCCATGTCTTCGGTAGGGTTGCCGGGTACTTCTGGGATCTCATTCGCCATGGTTCTACTCCTTGGTCAGGACGGAAGGTTCGAGCAGCCTGGTCACAACCTGCGCGGCTTTCAGCGCGCCGTTGCGGACGGGTGCGGCTTCAAAAATGTCAATGTTTTCCACGGTGAGGCGGCCGGGCAGCTTGACCGGGGCATTCAGGCGCAGAACGTTGCCGGGCTTCAGATCGACGAGCTCCTTCACCAGCACACGCATTTGCGTGACGTCGGAAGCCAGGTTGAACTTGCATTCCAGCATGCGTTCGCGCAGTCCCGGGGTGGGAAGGTGGCGCAGGCTGGACATCTTCTTCGACTGCGCGGCTTTCAGGTTGCGCAGCAGAAAGCCTACGAACGATGTGGGCAGAACGAGTGTGAGGTGGCCGGTCGTTTCCGCGACCTGCATCTCGAAGATCAGCATCACAAGCTTTTCGTTGGCGGGAAAGAGCTGTGAAATGGTTGCCGGCTTGATGCAACGGCTGGGCGCCACCGAAATATCCATGGAGCGCCATGTCCGCTCAATTTCTTTCACGATCAGGCTGGTAACGCTTTCCATGATCTCTTCATCGATGTCTGTGAGCTCACGGGATTCGGAATCGACCGCGCCTCCGCCACCCAGAAGAAGATCGATGACCGGAAACACGAGCTGCGTTTCCATCTCAAGCAGAACGCTGTTCTGCAGAACATTAAGCGCGCAGGGCATCAGCAGACTGTGCGCCGGAAGGCCCGCGACAAATTCCTGGGTATTCTTCTGCTCCAGGGTGACCAGGCGAAGATGGATGGCCGCGCCCAGGTAGACCTGCAGGGCGTTGGTGGTGTGCAGGGCGAACTTCTCATGCAACGAGGTCAGTGCGCGGGCATTTTCATTGGAAAGCCGGCCGGCGTAGCGGAAGTTGCAGGAATGGATGACCGGGGCCTTGGGGGTCTGTACGGTTTCCGCGCCCGGGTTCATCGTTTCGGCGGCCGTACTCATGCATGCCTCCGCATCGGGGTGTGCGTGTTGGCACGTGCCCAGACGGGCTGTTGATGGGCCGTCTTAGGCGCGGATGCGGGCTTCTCTCGCATGTGCGCGAGCGCACTCTTGAGCTTGGCCAGTGCGCTGGAATGGATCTGCGAAACGCGCGAGACGGCGACGCCAACGACTTCGGCGATTTCACGCATCGTCAATTCTTCGTGATAGTAGAGCTGCAGGATCAATTGTTCGCGCTCCGCGAGGCTGGCGACGGCATCGGCAAGGTGCTGCTTCATCTCGCCTTCCAGGCAAAGCTCGAAGGGGTTGTCGCCCCCGCGGCTGGGAGCGGACTCAATGAGGTCGAAGGTTGCGGAAGCTTCGTCGGCGCTTTCCGACTGCTGCCCGACCACATACAGGCCGTCCAGGTCGGTCAGCGTACTCTGCAGTTCGTCCAGCGGCATGCCCAGGTGCGCGGCGATTTCTTCCTGCCCCGGCTGACGGCCAAGCTGCGCGGCCAATGTGGCGATGCTGGCAGTGATGGCGCGGCCTTTTTTACGCAGTGTGCGTGAGCCCCAATCGAGCTTGCGAAGGCTGTCCAGGATCGCGCCGCGGATGCGGAACTTCGCGAACGTGCTGAAGCCGGCATTCTTGGAGGCATCGTAGTTGCGGCAGGCTTCGATCAGGCCTATCACGCCGGCGTGAACCAGGTCTTCCATGTCGACGTGCTGCGGCAGGCGCTCGCGGATGCGAGCCGCGATGTAATACACATGCGGCAACTCGCTTTCGACCAGCTCGTTGCGCTCGTTGAGCTGGTTGAGCTCTTCGCTGCTCGTCCGGTATGCCAGTTCTGCTGCTGTCATTGCACTCACCTTCTTTAACCCTTCTGCTTCCTGGCCTTAGCTTTTCTTCTCATTGTTTGGCTTCGTTCGGGACCGGCCTCTGCCGTTTGAGTCCCGATTTCTAACCTCGTGAAGAAACGCCCTGCGTACTTCCAATCGTTCCAATCTTTGTCTAACCGTCCGCCGGTGGATGAGCGTCCTATCTGAGAACGGCTACCGACTGCACCTGCGTCATTGGCGGGATTTCTCCGGGCGAAATGACGACAATCCTTGGAATAAACGGCTCCAGAAGGCGGCGCAGGTAGAAGCGGCCCGGGGAGGAGCATAAAAGCACCGGCGGAGCCTTACTAATTTCCTGACCAAAACTCGTACGTAATCCATCAAGCACTCTGCGTGCCAAAGCCAACTGCTGGGGTGAGGAAATCGTGATA
>DASYEV010000126.1:0-34512 GCA_036498835.1 Acidobacteriaceae bacterium
GGCGCCCGGTGACGCGACCGAGCCGCTCTATGCTAAGTACGAAGATGTTTTTCAGCCTACCGAAGACGGGACTTGTTTTACCGATGTCGTCCCTAAGCAACTCCCTGATTCTGCTGCGGAGATACTGCCGATAAACATCAGCCCTGCAAACGCCACCCTTGTGCAGACACAACAGCTGTCGCTTTTCTCCAATTATTCGGACCTTGCGAGCTTCACTAAAAATGATGATTTGCGATTGAACTGGTGTGTAGAGACTTCTCCTCAGACCTGCGGACCGTCGAGGCCTGGTGCGTTTGATGGCAGTCCAACCCTAACGCTGCAGGGCGCCCTGGCAGGACCTCCCCTAGACTTCTATTCCACCGGCGACGGAACAGCGCACGATGACGCATCGAAGACATTTATCACCAACGATTCATTTATTACCGCGCCATTCGTCTCTCTTGTTGGAACCAACTATATATGTGTGAACGATGCCGACGAGCCGACAAATTTCGCTTGCACAACAGCCAACTTTTACAATCTGTCCCTTGCCCTCAACCCCCCTGCCGCCTTTGTGCAATTGGATGGAAACCAGAAGTTTACGGCTTCGGTCGATTTCCCTGAGGCAGTTGGAGCGATGACCGTTGCATGGGACGCCTGGGCTCTGGAACCTCTTAATCTCGGCAATCCGACCACGTCAGCACCTGTAACCAGCGCAGACGGTCGCCATATTGAACAGATGCTCACACTCGATGCAGTGGCGACTTCCGGTTCGGTGACCGCGACGGCCAAGGTCACGGTCCCGCAGGGCAAAGAGGTTACCCTTACAAAGAGTGCGGTGCTCAGCGCGAGCCAATCCGCCACGACATCGCAGTCGATCACTTTGACGACGATTGCCTCACAACTGGTGGGCGCCACTGTCAGCATTACGGGGTCCGCAAGCTCTGGTTTGTCGTTAGCATATGCAACGGATACAGCGTCGATTTGTTATGTCAGTGAAGCCACGGTGACCACGGTTGGGTCCGGCACCTGCGTTGTCCGGGCATATCAGGGGGGGAACGCCACATTCGCGAGTGCGACAGCAACTACAGCGTTCTCCGTCACGAAGGCTTCCCAGCAGATAACATTCAGCACGGTGACTGCTTCCAATGATGTCACTTTCGACCTCACAGCCACTGCAAGCTCGGGCCTCGCAGTAACCCTCACCAGTCTGACGCCATCAATATGTGCGATTGCAGGATTTTCTGTAACGGTGTTGCAAACAGGAACTTGTTCCGCTCAGGCAAGTCAGGCTGGCAATGACGCCTTCGATCCGGCACAATCCGTTACCCAAAGCTTCTCAGTGGGCTCAGGCGCGTTTCCAAGCGGCTGGAACTTCGGATCATTGAATGTGGGTACCTCAAGCCCTACCGTCCGGCTTACCTTTACGTTTCCGGCTGCGGCGATGATTCAATCCATCAATGTGTTATCGGGGGGGGCGACAGGGCTGGACTACAACAATGCGGGTACCGGCAGTTGTACGACGGGGGTTGCGCACAATGTCGGCGACTCATGCACCATCGATATTAAGTTTACGCCCGCACAGCCAGGTTTGCGAAAGGGAGCGGTCGTCATCGCCGACAGTACCGGCGCAGTAGCAGGAACTGCTTATATTCAGGGAAATGGAATTGGACCACAAGTTGTAGTCCTTCCAGGAACACGCAGGGCGATTTCTACGTCACAGTTTAGCTTTCCGAGTGGCATTGCAGTGGATGCTGCCGGAAACATATACATCGCGGATCTCGGGCACAGCCGGGTGATCAAGGAGACGCTCACCAATGGGACGTATGTAGCAAGCATAATTATCTCCGGAACGCTGAGTTCCCCAACGGGGTTGGCTATTGACGGCGCCGGAAATCTCTATATCGCGGATGAGGGTAACTCCCGCATTGTTAAAGAGACGTTGGTGGCCGGGACGTACGTGCAATCCCTAGTCTCTCCAAACTCTTTGGACGGTCTCACCGGCGTTGCAGTGGATCAGTTCGGGAATGTATATGCCGCGGACACGGCTGATGCGAAAGTTGTGAAAGAGACGCCAACCTCAGGCGGATATGTTGAATCGTTGGTGGCTCAGGGATCACTGGTTTTTCCGAGTGGTGTAGCTGTGGACGCAGCTGGGAGAGTCTACATAACGGATGACAGCATCAATCGCGTTTTTGCGGAGACTCCATCTGGCGCGGGGTACCAGGAAAGCTCCCTGCAATTGAGCCCGCTGATGTCTCCCACAGCCGTAGCCGTCGATGCCATGGGGAACCTGTTCGTTGCTGATGACCAGTCCGGCAGAATCGTCAAAGAGACCACCGTCAATGGAAGCCTTCAGGAGATTCAGCTCACCACCACCGATTGTGTCTGCCAAGGACTCGCTGTTGACGGAGCCGGTAATGTTCTTTGGACCGGGATTGAGCCGGATGAGGTGGTGATGCTTGACCTTGCGAGCCCAACGACCATCGAGTTCGCGGCGCCTGCGAGCGGTTCAACAAGTTATCAATCGCAAGAAGTCATCGTCCAGAATTCGGGTAACTCCGCACTGACATTCTCCGCGCCCCCTTCTGGATCGAATCCGAATGTGTCGGTAGATTTTCCACTCGCCGCAACCAGCACTTGTCCGCAAGTGCAAAGTAACGGAGCCCCATTCCAACTGCAATCCGGCAGCTCCTGCACGTTTGACGTTGATTTCGTTCCGACCTTGTCCCAGATGGAAACGGGAACGCTGACGTTGTCCGACAATGCGCTCAATGTTGCGGCTTCAACGCAGGTGGTGAACCTGGTTGGCGGAAGCGTGTCGGCGACCTCCATCAGCCTTGTCAGCAGCGGGTCTACCTTTTGGGTGACCTCGGACGACACATTGACTGCTTCCATCTCTTCCGCGAATGGAACTCCGGGCGGCGTAGTGACGTTTGTTGCTCTCCTCGACGACGGCAATCAGGTCATACTGAGCGATCCGATCATCGACGGTAGCGGCAACGCCTCCTACGTCGGTCCACTTCCAGGCGGTACGCAATCGGTTTCGGCAAAATACGAAGGTGACGCAACACACGCCGGAGCTACCTCGAATATCGTTTCGGTGCATGTGATTGTTCCCGGTGAACCCCTTGGAGTGATTCACATCGGAGGGCAGGAAGCCTCGTCGGGATCAATATGGGATACCGGCTCGGTGAGTCTAACGGTTAACGGCGTGACAAAGAGCTTCCCTTACGGTCAGTTCTCAACACCCGAGGCTTTGGCGTCCGGTTTGGCCGCCTACTATTCAAAAGACGGGTCAAGCAACGTCGTGGCCCATGCGTCGGGAGCGAGTGTGAGGTTTTACCCTCGATCTTTGACTGCCACCAGTATTTCTATAACCAATTCGGTCACCTATGACAGCTCACATTTCTCGCAGGCATCCTTTGGCTTCAATTGACCGTGCACTTCATACTGCCAGCAGTCACCCCAGGTGAAACCGGTCTTAACCCGGCTCATCTGCGGGGCTGGCGGCTTGTATCGCGGGTATGATCCCCGCGCAGCGTGCCGCTTCCATCGATCCGCAGACGGCGTTGCGTCACGAATAATTACTCGTGACGCAATGCTTCCACGGGCTCAAGACGCGACGCGCGTAACGCGGGGAGCCATGCGGCCAGGAGCGCGACGGAGAGCAGCAGCACAGCAGCTCCCGCCAGTGAAACCGGATCGCCAGGACGGGTGGCGTAGAGCATGGACTCGACCAATTTGGACAGCAGAAAGGCTGCGATCAAACCAACCAGGACGCCGCTCCCGCCAAGCCAACCGGCTTCGCGAAGCACCATGGCGCGTATCTGGGAACGTTGCGCGCCCAGCGCCAGCCGCACACCGATTTCCTGTGTGCGTTGTGTGACCCGGTACGCCATCATGCCGTAAATCCCGACGCATGCCAGAGCCACGGCAAGAACACCAAACCCCGCGGTGAGGCTGGCGAATATCCGCTCCTGTTGCAGGGTAGCCGCGATCTGTTCGTCCTGGGTGCGGATGTCGATGAGGGGAAGGTCGCCGTCAACGCGGGCCACGGCGGAACGCAGCGAGGGTGTGATGGCTGCAGGATCCATGCGTGTACGCACCATGTACGTGAGGCCGCCGGCACTCGTGTCCTGCCGGTAGAGATCGAAGTGCAGCGTGGGCGGCTCGTCCTTCATATTGGAGTAGCGAGTATCGGCGGACACGCCAATGATTTCAATCCAGGGACGCCGGTCCGCCGGGGATTCATCCCCTGTATGGAAACGCTTGCCGATGGGATCTTCGTTGCCGAAGAACTTCTTCACCAGCGCGCGGTTGACGATCGCCACCCTGGTTGAGGTTTCGGTGTCCTGGGAGCCAAAGGCGCGTCCGGCAATGATAGGTATACCCATGGTGCGGAAGTAGTCGTTGCCGACCTCCAGCATGTTGGAGGTGTTATGGTTGCCGCTTTCTGAATGTTTCTCCGTCTCGTGACCTTCGCGAATGAAGCCGGTTTGCGACATGGAGTTGGCAATGAGTGGAACGTCGGCGGCGGTGACGCTTTCAACTCCAGGCACGTTGCGCAGTGTTTCCTCCAGGCGAACATGCAGGGCGATGTCCTTGGGAGCGGGATACTTTTTGTCAGGCGGATTGATATCGAACAAAACCAGATGATCGGTCCGGAAACCGGGATCGATTCGGTTCAGGTTCCACAAAGTCCGCAGAAAGAGCGCAGAGCCCGCGACCAGCAAGGTGGAAAGCGCAATTTGAAAGCCCACGATGGCCTTACCACTCAGGCCTTTGCTGCGTCGTGTGGATGATTTACCGGTGTCCTTGAGCGTGATGCCGATTTCGGCGCGTGTCGCCCGCCATGCGGGAGCGACACCGAAAAGAATGCCCGTAAGGACCGTGATGGCGGCCGTAAACGCGAAAATTTTCCAGTCGAAGGGAACGTGGATTTCCGTTTTCTCCCATGCATTCATGGTGAGTTTGGGGAACAGCGTGCCTCCGAAGTAGCCAACCAACATGCCAAAGCCGCCGCCGGCTGCGGCGATCATCAGGCTTTCGGTAAGCACCTGCCGCAGTATGCGGCTGCGCGCTGCTCCCAACGCGAGACGCACACCCATCTCCCGCTGCCGCGCAGCAGCACGGGCCAGCATCAGGTTCGCAAGGTTCGCGCAAGCCAGCAATAACACAAACCCGGTCATCGCCATCAGCACGTAGACGGGTTTCGAGAGCTGCCTGCCCGTGAAGTTCAGGCCACGGCTGCCATCGTCGAGACTGACACGCGGCATCGTCTGATCTTTGCCGACAGTCATTGTCGCGCGGATCGCAGCCTGCGTGGCCGCGGTGAGAGCCGCTTCCGCTTCCGTGTTGGAAACGCCGGGTTTCTCGCGAGCCATCAGTTGGACCCACCAAAGCTTTGTGGTGGTGAGAAATGGTCCCTGCCGGGCGGAAGCCGCTTTCATCAGCGGGATCATCGACAACGGCATGAAGACATCCGGAGATGTTTGCACTTGTTTCGCACCGGTGAAAGCCCTGGGATTTACGCCGACGACCGTCATGGGAAGGGTGTTGACCGTGATGACCTTGCCGAGAATATTCGGATCGCGCGCGAAACTGCGCGTCCAGAAGCCATCGCTGAGAACCACCACGGCGCCCGCGCCGGGAGTGGCGTCGTCGGCCGGTTGGATTCCGCGGCCAAGAGCGAGTTTCACCTGCATCTGAGCGTAGAAATTGCCCGACACCATCTCCACTTCCGCCACCTGGGCTTCGCCGTTGGCAGTGACATTGGCGCGGCCAAGGTCTTTGAACGCAAAAATCTCCTGGGTCACATGGGTGTCATGGCGGAGCTGTTGATAGATGGGATAGGTGAACACGTCGAACGCCCACCCTCCATTTGGGTCGCGATTCCAATCTCCCCAGGAACTGTGGATGACGACGTGCTTGTCCCCATGTAACTGAAAGAGGCGCAATTGCTCGGGATGCGGCACGCCAAGCCGCTCGTACATCACTTCGTTGGCAACGGAGAAAATCGAGGTGTTGACGCCGATCGCCAACGCCAGCGAGCCCACGGCAATGAACGTGAATCCGGGACTCTTGCGCAGCAGGCGAACTGCGTAGCGGAGATCGGCAAGGAGGTCATCCCACCAGCGCAGGCCGAGTGAAAAGCGCATGCCATCCTTGTGCGAAGCGATGCCGCCGAATTCCACGCGCGCCTTGCGGCGAGCTTCCGCCGCGTTCATGCCCGAACGTTCAAGGTCGGCGGCACGAGCTTCAAGATGGAAGGTGACCTCGTCCTCCATCTCCTGTTCCAGGCGACGGCGCGCTGAAACAGACCGCAACCACATGCCAAAGCGTGACCCGAGACCTTTCATCCCTGCACCTCCTCCGCGGTCACGCGAAGAATGGCGTTGATCATGGTGGCCATCTGGTTCCAGCGCGCGGTTTCGTTACTGAGCTGTTTGCGGCCAGTCGCGGTCAGCGAGTAGTACTTGGCGCGGCGGTTATTCTCGCTCTCTCCCCATTCACTGGCGATGGCGCCACCGGCCTCCAGGCGATAGAGCGCTGGGTATAACGAGCCTTGCTGAATGATGAGCTGCTCGCCGCTGATCTGCTGGATACGCAGCAGCACCCCATACCCGTGCAGTTTGCCCAGCGACACCGCTTTCAGGATCAGCAGATCCAATGTCCCCTGCAAGAGGTCAACCTGTTTTGCCACTCTTTCGCTCCTAGACAATCTAGGAGAGAGAGTGCAACCTCTTTCCTAGATTGTCAAGGAGAGACTCAGTGGGCTTCCGCTGAATTCAGAACTGGTGCTGGGGATTGCCGCACGGTGTCCGGAAACGGACACTTCGTTCTATGGGCGAACAGCACGATTTCCAACATGGCCTTCTATCTGATTGCAAACAATGGGGAAATGGAATGGCCCGTGTCGTGCAATATATAGGGACGATGGACATCTCAAGACCAGATATCAAGAAAAAGAAGATGCGCCGCCAGATCGTTACGGTGCTGGGCGCAGCGGCTGTGCTGGGCGTGGCGGCTTTCTTCGTGATGCGGCTGAAGCCCGCTGCTCCCGTAGTCGACCGCGCGACAGTTTGGACCGACACGGTGAAGCGTGGACCGATGCTGCGGCAGGTGCGTGGACCGGGCTCCCTGGTGCCGCGGGAAGACAAGATCCGCTTGATTCCCGCGGAGACGGAAGCCACGGTTGTTCGCATCCGAGTGCTGCCGGGCGCGAAGGTGGAACCCGACACGCTGATCATGGACCTGGTCGATCCGACCGTGCAGCAGGAACTGCTGGATGCGCAGTTGCAGTTGAAGGCCGCGCAGGCGGACTACACCAACACCAAGGCCAAGCTGCAAAGCGACCTGATGACCCAGCGCGCTGCCGCAGCTACGGTTCATGCGGACCACGATCAGGCGCAGCTCCAAGCCAAAACCGACAAGTCGCTGTATGACCTGGGTGTGGTGAGCGGATTGACCTACAGCGCTTCCAAGGGCAAGGCGGACGAGCTGAACACGCGCAACGACATCGAAAACCAGCGGCTGACGCTGAATGAGAAAGCGATTGAAACGCAGCTCGCCGTGCAGCAGACCAAGGTACAGCAGGCGGAAGCTCTTCTCGGGCTGAAGCAGAAACAACAAAATGCCCTCAGCGTTCGTGCAGGCATCAGCGGCGTGCTGGTCGACCTTCCCCACCAGGTAGGTGAGCACGTGGCTCCGGGCACGACGCTGGCCAAGGTCGTACAGCCCGACCAGTTGAAGGCGAGCCTGAAGATTGCGGAAACGCAGGCACGCGATATCCAGATCGGTCAGCCGGCGGAGATCGATACCCATAATGGGACCATCGACGGCAAGGTCATGCGTATCGATCCGGCTGTTGTGAACGGAACGGTCACCGTTGACGTAGAGCTTGCAGGGGCGTTGCCGCAGGGCGCGCGTCCCGACCTCAGCGTGGATGGCACCATCGATCTCGACCGTCTAACCAACATTCTGTACGTTGGCCGGCCGGCCTTCGGCAATGAGAACAGCGCGATCAGCCTGTTCAAGTTGAGCCCCGATGGCAAGACGGCGGTACGCGTTTCGGTCAAGGTAGGCAAAGCTTCAGTGAATAGCATTCAAGTGCTGGAAGGGTTGAACGATGGCGACACCGTCATCCTTTCCGACATGAGCCGCTGGGACAATACGGACAAAATTCGACTTGAGTAAGCAGGAGAGAGTGCAGATGTCAGACACGCTGATTGAAATTGAAGGACTGACCAAGGTTTTCTACACCGACGAAATCGAAACCCACGCGCTCTCCGGCGTGCACCTGACCATCGGCCGCGGCGAGTACGTGGCGATGTCCGGTCCTTCCGGCTGCGGCAAGTCGACGCTGCTGTCGATCATCGGCCTGCTCGATACGCCGACGGCAGGCCGTTACACCTTGAATGGGAAGGAGGTCGCCAACCTCGACTTCAGCGACCGCTCCCGCATTCGCAACCAGGAAATCGGCTTCATCTTTCAGAGCTTCAACCTGATCGGCGACCTTACGGTCGCGGAGAATGTGGAGCTTCCTCTGACTTATCGTGCGGGCATGCCTTCGGCGGAACGTAAGAAACGTGTGGAAGAAGCTCTCGAGCGCGTAAGCATGGCTCACCGCATGCGTCACTACCCGGCGCAACTTTCCGGCGGTCAACAGCAGCGCGTCGCGGTTGCGCGTGCCTTGGCGGGATCGCCTTCGATCCTGCTCGCTGACGAACCCACCGGCAACCTGGACTCGCGCAACGGCGAAGCGGTCATGAAGCTTCTGCAGGAGTTGCACGCCGATGGCGCCACCATCTGCATGGTGACGCACGATCCCCGGTTCGCCGCGCACGCAGAGCGGCAGGTGCATTTATTCGATGGCAAGGTCGTTGCCGAGGGGGAACTCAACAAGCTGCTCGCAGAGGTGCAGGCATGAACCTGAATAGTCGTCCAGATATGTTGTTTTCGCGTGTGCGTTCCGTCGCGGTCCCGGCGATGGTCGCGATGACCGTGGTGGGGCTGCTGCAAAGCCGCGCCCTGCAATTGCGGGTGGATAAAGACTGCAGTGAAGAAAAGGCGCACGTATCCATCGTTGCGCAGGCTGGCCAGGAATTGCTGGCCGTGACGGAGACACCGGGATTCAAGGTTAGCCTGGGTCTCTTTGATTCCAATCTCAGCTTTCACGTGCCGGCTACGACGACGTCGTTCGGTGTTCGCGGCGTGACGGGCGAAACTCCGCGACAACTGCTGAAGCAGGCTGCTTATAACAAATTTCCTGCAAGCGTGGGGAAATGCAAACCGTCGCAACCGGTTTTCTACAAGAGAAAGCCGCTTTCCCTGTTGCCTGTCGATACCACCCCATCAGGAACTTTGCTCTAGGCCCCCGGCCATCCGGAACAGGAAGAAACGATGCATCGATTGATCAGCGATATTCGCTACGCGCTTCGCCAGCTTCGCAACGCGCCCGGCTTTACGCTCACCGCGCTGCTTACGCTGGCTCTGGGAATTGGCGCGAATGCATCTATTTTCACGCTGGTGAATGCGGTGCTGATGCGCAATCTTCCCGTGGCCGACCCCAACACGCTGGTGCGCATCGGTGACAATGACGACTGCTGTGTCAATGGCGGCATGCCCGATGGCAACGATTACTCCATCTTTGCCTATGACTTGTACCGCTACCTGCAGGATCACACGCCGGAGTTTTCCCAACTTGCCGCGATGCAGGCCGGCACCGGCGATATGGTTACGGTGCGCCGCGCCGGTGCGGACAATGGCGCGCATGCGTCGCGCAGTGAGTTCGTCTCCGGCAACTACTTTTTGCTGTTTGGTCTCCAGCCATTCAAGGGCAGGCTGCTGACGCCTTCCGACGACCGCGAAGGCGCGCCCATGGGTGTCGTGATGTCGTACCAGACGTGGAAGCGCGACTATGCCTTCGATCCCACGGTGGTAGGCAGCACATTTTCCATCAATACACACCCGGTCACAGTTATCGGGATCACGCCGGAGTCGTTTTACGGCGATCGCATGAACGATGCTCCGCCGGATTTCTATCTGCCGATGTCCTCCGAACCCGTCATGACGTCCACGTCGATTCTGCACAAGCAGAACCTGAACTGGGTGTACATCATGGGCCGGATCAAGCCGGGCGTCCAGTTGGGAACACTGCAGGCAAAGATCAGTGGATCTCTGCGCCAATGGCTGCCGAACGTCCCGGTCTATCAGAAGGAATCTGCGAAACACGATCTCGAAGAATCGCACGTCGTTCTCACCCAGGCCGGTGTAGGCATTGGGAACGCGCAGCAGGAATATGGCAGCGGTTTGCATCTGCTGATGGGAATTTCGGCGCTGGTCCTGCTGATTGCATGCGCCAACATTGCGAACCTGGTGCTGGTGCGCGGATTGGCGCGCAAGGCGCAGACCTCCATCCGCATGGCTCTGGGAGCGCAGCGTTCCATGCTGATCCGCCAGATGTTAACCGAAAGCGTTGTGTTGTCCTGTATGGGCGGGCTTGCGGGCCTGGTGTTGGCCTATGCCGGAACGCGCGCGTTGTTGTCTCTGGCTTTCCCGGATGCGCCCAATCTTCCTATTCAGGCGACACCATCGTTGGCTGTACTGGCCTTTGCGTTTGGGTTGTCGCTACTGACAGGATTGGTCTTCGGTGTGGCGCCGGCCTGGATCACATCTCATTCAGATCCCGCGGAGGCGTTGCGTGGAACCAATCGGTCCACGCGCGACAACTCTTCCATCCTGCAGCGTTCGCTGATTGTTCTGCAGGCGTCGCTTTCGCTGGTGCTGCTGGTGGCGGCGGGCATGCTCACGCGCAGCCTGAACAAACTGGAGCATCAGGATTTCGGCGTAGAACGCGACAACCGCGTCGTCATCCATATCAATCCCTACGACGCAGGGTTCAAGCCGGCGCAGTTGCAGGCGCTTTACGACAACCTGGAGCAGCGGCTTCATGCGCTGCCGGGCGTTCAACATGTTGGCCTGGTAACGTATACCCCGCTGGAAGGCGATAACTGGGGCGAAGGTGTCTTCATTCAGGGCCGCCCTGAGCCTGGCATTCACGACAATGTCGGAGCTTCCTGGACGCGCGTGAACCCCGAATTTCTTCCCATGGTCGGACAGCATCTGCTCCGCGGCCGCGGCATCACGGCGCAGGATACCGGCACTTCGAAGATGGTGGCGGTGGTCAACCAGGCGTTTGTGAAGAAGTTTTTTGCGAATGGGCAGGAACCGATTGGCGCGCACTTCGGCACAGATGGCGTCAAGAGTTCAAGCGAGATCGAAATCGTCGGCATCGTCTCCGACGCCAAATACAACAATGTGCGCAGACCGGTGCGTGCGATGTATTTCCGGCCGACACTGCAGCAGGCTCCGATTTCCGATGGCGATTCGGTGCGCTCGCTCTATATCGGCGCGATCATGTTGAAGCTGGAACGGCCCATCGAGGGGCTCGAGTCGCAGGTGCGGACGGCGTTGACTTCGATCGACCCGAACCTCACCGTGATCCGCTATCAGACCTTTGATGAGCAGATCACCGGGCTCTTCAGCCAGGAACGCCTGATTGCTCGCCTGACGCTGATGTTCGGTTTGCTTGCGCTGATTCTTGCAACGGTGGGCTTATATGGTGTGACAGCCTACACCGTCGAGCGGCGCACCGCCGAAATCGGTATACGCATGGCATTGGGCGCGGACCGCGGACGTGTGGTTCGCGGCATTCTGCGCAGCGCTCTGCTGCAAACTCTGTTCGGCCTGGCGCTGGGCATTCCCGCGGTGCTGCTGTGCACACGGTTCATCCATGCACAGCTCTACGAGGTTACGGATCATGACGGTACTTCACTGGTCACCGCGATTGCGGCGCTTGTGATTTCAGCAACCCTCGCCGGCCTGATTCCCGCAATACGTGCGGCATCCATCGATCCGGTGAAGGCCCTGCGTACGGAATAGCGATACAAGGGTGACGGAGCGCAGATGGGCGAACGATAGCGTTCGAATGCTGCATCGAGGACGGTTCTGCGTAAGGGTGGTTATGGAGAAGTGTTTGCGGCCGGAAGACATGGCTGTTTCCGTTGGTTCTAGGCAATCTGCACAAACATTGCGAACCGGATCAAGGAGAACCCGATGAATCAGTTGATGCAGGATGCACGCTTCGCCCTGCGGCAGTTGCGCAAGGCTCCTGTTTTCGCATTGACTGCGGTCGTAACGCTCGCGCTGGGCATTGGCGCGAATACCGCCATCTTTACGATCTTTCACCAGGTATTGCTGCGCATGCTGCCGGTTCGGAGTCCAGGCGAGCTTGTGCAACTCAGCTTTACCGGAACCGACTCAGGCCACGCCCACATCTTCGGTGGTACGGACCACGATTTCTTTTCCTATCCGATGTACCGCAACCTGAGGGACCACGACACGGCGCTGGCTGGGTTGATTGCGGACGATGAGGTGCAGGCCGGCATTGTCTGGAAGAACCAGCCGGAGGTGACCGACGCAGAGTTGGTAAGCGGGAATTATTTTGACGTTCTCGGCGTCAATCCCGCGGCCGGCCGTCTGTTGCTGCCCAGTGACGATGTGGTGAAAGAAGGCAGCCCGGTTGTCGTTCTCAGTTACAACTACTGGAAAACCCGCTTCGCGGCTTCGGACAGCGTCATCAATCAGTCGATCCTGATCAATGGTCATCCGTTTGTGATTGTTGGCGTGGCGGCCAGGGATTTCAGCAGTGCGATCAGTGGGTTCACGCCGAAGGTGTTCTTTCCCATGATGATGAAGCCGCAGGTGGATCCGGGCGGCGATTCGCTGGATGACCCAAGGTCGCAATGGCTCACCATGGTGGGCCGTCTGAAGCCGGGCACAACCGCCGCTGCAACCTCCCTTGCATTGACCGCGGAATGGCGGGCGTTGCGCGCTGAGGAACTGAAAGCGCATCCGATGGGGGATGCCAGGTTTCGCGAGCGGTTCGTGGAGAAATCCAGTATCGTGCTGAGCAACGACGCGAAGGGCTTTTCTCCACTCCGCGATCAACTGCGCATGCCTTTGCTGATCCTGATGGCCATGGTGCTCCTGTTGGCGGCGATGACGTGCGTCAACATGATCAGCCTGCTGCTGGTGCGTGCTGCAGCCCGTGCGCGCGAATTCGCCGTTCGCTATGCGCTCGGCGCAGCCAGAAGCCGGATCGTGCGGCAGTTGCTGCTGGAAGGGCTGCTTCTCGGCTGCATTGGCGGAGCCCTTGGGTTGTGTCTTGCGCCGGCTTCGGCCACATTGCTCGTTCGCATGATCAGCGGCACGAATCCAGGTGCGGAGCTTCCTTATTCCGTCAATCCAAACGCGAGTGTTCTCGGCTTCACCATCGGCCTTTCCGTCCTGATCAGCATGTTGTTCAGCTTGGCGCCGATCTGGCAGCAGATGAAGCCGGAGTTGAACGAGACCCTGCGGCAGCAATCGGCAAGCACCCATGGCGCCATGCAGGCCATCCGCAAGAGCGCGACCGCGGTGCAGATAGGTTTGAGCATTCTGCTGTTGAGTGGCGCGGGCATGTTTCTGAAGACTCTTCAGAACCTTACGTCTCAAAAAATGGGGTTGGCGACGGACCATGTGGTGACCTTTACGCTCGACCCTTCGCTGGCTGGATATGCCAACGGGGATGCGCAGGCGTTGCAGGTGCGCGTCCGCGAAGCGTTGAAGGCGCTTCCCGGCGTGCAAAGCGTTGGAGGAACCACGGATTGGATGTTTGTTGGCGGCGGCACGGGCGGCAATATCACCGTACCGGGCTATACGCAAAAAAATGATCAGGACATGGACGTTGAGACGCCAACGATTACACCGGGCTATTTCAGCTCACTGCGTGTCCCGCTGCTGCTGGGCAGGGACATTGCGGAGTCCGATGTTGCGGGCGCGGCCAGCGTCGCCGTGATCAATGAGAGTATGGCGAAAAAATATTTTGGTTCGCCTCAGCAGGCCATGGACAAGTTCATCGGCAGCGGTGGCGGCAAGGCCGTGAAACTCGACATCCGCATTGTCGGTGTTGTCGGAGACTCCAAGCAGCGCACCGTTCGTGATGATGTCGTCCCTACGATGTATCGGCCCTTTGCGCAAAATCCCAGAGGCTACTACCTGAACTACTTTGTGCGGACCGCGCAGGCGCCGGAATCGGTGGAGAATTCGATACGCGCCGGTCTGCGTGGTGTGGACTCCAAGCTGATCTCCGATGCCATGAAGACGCTGGATCAGCAGGTCGCCGACAACATCTCCAATGAGCGCGTCATCGCGTTGCTTTCCGCCTGCTTCGCCTTCCTGGCATTGCTAACCACGGCAGTGGGTTTATATGGCGTGCTGGCCTACGCGACAGCGCAGCGCACACGGGAGATCGGTATCCGTATGGCGCTGGGAGCACAACGCCTGGCGGTTGTGCGGTTGGTGCTGCGTGAAATTGTTTTGGTCGCTGCTTTCGGAATTGGCGCGGCTCTGCCGGTTGCCGTTCTGCTGTCGCGGTTCATGCGCAGCCAACTCTTCGGCGTTTCGCCGTTCGATCCAATGGTCATGCTCGCTTGTGTTGCGGTCACGCTGCTCATGGTGGTGATGGCGAGCGCGATACCCGCACGGCGCGCGGCATCGGTTGAACCCACGAAAGCTCTGCGAACGGACTAACGGGAATGATGACGGCTTGGAAAAATTTCGGACATAACGACAAGGCGGGCAACCGCGGAGCACGCGGGACTGCGCAGCCTACAGAGGAGACTCGATGAACGGACTTCGCCAGACCCTTCGCAGCTTACGCCGCTCGCCGGGCTTCACGCTTACCGTGATCCTGACGCTGGCGGTTGGTGTCGGTTTGAATGCCGCAATCTTCACGGTGGTGGATTGCACGATCCTTCGTCCGCTCGGCTATCGTGATGCCGGCCGCATCTATCAACTGCGCACGCATCTCGATGAGGAACATCGCTCCACACGTGGAATCGGTGGTGGCGACTATAGCGATGCCGCCCGTTCTCTACCGGGTGTTGAATCGATCGCCTACTACAACAATGGTCAGGACGGTTTGCGCTTGAATGGCGAGGCGCTCTATCTGTACCTTGCGCATGTCAGTCCACAATTCGGAAGCGTCCTGGGTGTGCAGCCGATTGCCGGACAGTTGTTTCACGATGATGGCAAGGAAAGCCATCTCGCGATGGTGAGTGAAGAATTCGCCCGGACGCACTTCAGCACCCCGCAGGCGGCGCTTGGCCAGATATTGACCTACGAGCGGGAACTGTACACGATCTCCGCGGTCCTGCCTGCCGGATTTCGTTTTCCCGAACAGAGCCAGGTCTGGCTTGAGTTTCCCGCGAATCCTGAAAACCAGAATCGTACGGCCTACAACCAGCGTGCCGTTCTCAAGGTGAAGCCGGGCGTTTCCGAGACATTGCTGGATCAGCAGATCGCGGCGCTCTCGCGCAACCTGAAGGCGGCGTATTCCGAAGACAGCACCAAGTCCCTGGAGGCGGTGACACTTCAGGAAAGCCTGGTAGGCAAGCTGCGGGCTACGCTGCAATTGCTGATGGGATCGGTTGTGCTGGTGCTGTTGATCGTCTGTGCCAACCTCACTCACCTGCAACTGGTGCGCGCACTGCGTGAGCGCAGGGCCTTGACCATACGCACCGTGCTGGGCGCTTCGCGGATGACATTGATTCGGAGCATGCTGTTGCAGTCCGCCGTTCTTGCTACGGCAGGATGCGTCGCGGCACTTGGCGTTGCCAAGGCTACCTTGCTGTTCATGCGCAGTCTTGCGCCAGCCGATACTCCAAGGCTTGCCGACATTCATCTCAACCCTGACGTCTTCTTCTACAGCCTGGGGATTTCGCTGCTGGTGATGGCTGTCACTGCATTGCTGCCCGCACTGGGCGCGACACGGACCAATCCAGCCGCGACCATCAACGGAGACATTTCGCGTGGCACGGAGAGTCGCCGGTCCTTGCGTTTTCGCGACGCGCTGGTGGTGGCTGAGATTGCCATGACACTGGCCCTGAGCGTTACCGCTGTTTTGCTCACACGTCAGTTGATTGCAGCTTCCAAACAAGAGCTTGGTTTCCAGCCTGACCGGCTCATCATGCTCGACACGCATACGGTTCCTCCAGGTACGCCCCTCCCCACAGTCGGGTCGACCGGTGAAGAAGACCCGGCTGCGCACAGGGCGCGCCGCATGGCGGATCTGCAACGCTTGCAGAGCGTCCTGGATGAGCTACGGCAGGTCAACGGTGTGGAAAGTGTGTCAGCCACCGATGGAGCTCCAATGGGTCCAGGTGGCTCGGATGTTTACTACGCGGTGCGCGGCAAGCAGACGTTTACAGCGCCCTTCCGGAATCTGCCTGACGGCGATGTCCGTGTCGCAACGCCCGGCATCTTCGCTACGCTCGGTGTGCCCTTACTGCGCGGGCGCGGGATAACGGATAGCGACACGGTGAATGCGCCGCATGTCATTGTCATCGACCAGACCATGGCGCAGCTTTCCTTTCCTAATGAAGACCCCATCGGTCATCAGATCGAATGTGGATATGACGAGCGCGTGCCCTGGACCATCGTGGGTGTTGTGGGCTCCGTGCGCGGGAACTCACCGGGGCAGCCGCCCCGGCCTACGATGTACCTTCCTGTCAGCCAGCACCCCGCGCGGGCCAACGACATTCAGATCATGGTGCGCACACGCATGGACGCTCCCGCGATGCTGGATACACTGCGCCGGGAGCTTCACCGCACCCATCCGGAGATTGCGGTCCTCGGTTCCACCGTTACGGCAAATATCGATGAGTCGCAAGGCTCGGAGAAGTTCCGCACCTTCCTGTTTGCTTCATTCGCAGGTGTCAGCATCCTGCTGGCCGTGGTGGGTATGTTCGGCGTAACGGCATACACCGTGGCGCAACGCCGCTTCGAATTCGCGTTGCGCTTTGCTCTGGGGGCGCAACGCAGCGATGTGATGGGAAAGGTGATGCGGCATGCCACGGCTACAGCTCTGCTCGGCATTGGAGTGGGTGTGCCGCTGAGTGTCCTTCTATTGCGTGCAGGAGCCAACGTCCTGGGCAAACTGCCTGTCTTCGATGTCCCATCCTTGCTGCTGGCCTGTGCCGGCGTGCTCATCCTGTCTTTGTCCGCCACACTTGCGCCCAGCCGCCGCGCCGCAACGGTTGAGCCTATGCAGGTATTGCGAGGCGAATAGATCGAATGCCGGCGCTAGTCTTGAGCAACTTTGGCCCTCAACCACCGAACGCAAAGTATCGCGTAACCACAAGCACCTGAACCAGGGAATGACGCATGATCGAACTTAGGAACTTGGAACGCAGCTACAAAGCCGGGCACACGGAGACGTTTGTGCTGCGGCGCATCAACCTCACCATCGCCGAGGGCGAATTCGTCACCATCATGGGGCCATCAGGAGCGGGCAAGTCTTCGCTGCTGCATGTGCTGGCCATGCTGGACGATCAATGGCGCGGTGAATTTTTACTGGCCGGAGAACCGGTCCACGCGATGAACCGCAAACAGCGTGCGGCGCTGGCTCGCAAGCATATCGGCATGGTCTTCCAGAGCTACCATCTGCTGGACGATCTGACCGTCGCGGAAAACATCGAGCTGCCGTTGACCTATAAGGACATGTCCAAGCCGGAGCGGCAGGGACTGGTCGCCGATACATTGGACCGCTTCCAGATCGTCGGCAAGAAAGACCTGTTTCCCAGCCAGCTCTCGGGCGGGCAGCAGCAGCTTGTCGGCATTGCACGCGCGGTGATTCACAAACCGGAAGTCCTGCTCGCCGACGAACCGACAGGCAATCTGCACTCCGCACAGGCCAGGGAAATCATGGAAATGTTCAGCAAGCTTCACCAGGAAGGAACCACCATCATCCAGGTGACCCATTCGGAAGCCAATGCGGCATACGGCACACGCGTGATTGAACTGCGCGACGGCTGGCTGTACAAGGACACGCAAGCACAGGAACAGGTGACAGCATGAACGTAGTTCGACTTGCAGCGATTGCCGCGCTAGCGGCTTTCGTGGGAAATGCCCCCGGCCAGACGGTTCAAAATGCGCCTGCACCGCAGGCGGCGGCTACTTCGGATCTGCGTTTCGATATTCCGCACTCGTCCAATCCGATCGATGCGTATCGCGCGACGCTGGTTCCACGGCCGAATCTTGCCAACTCGCCACGCCTGGACACCTTGATCCAGAACGGCGTGATCAAGCTTTCGCTGCGTGACGCCATCGATCTGTCATTGGAGAACAACCTCGATATCGCCATTGCGCGTTACAACATCCCCATCGCGCAAGCGGACATTCTGCGCACCAAGGCTGGCGGCTCGTTCCGCGGCGTCAATACGGGCGTCGTTCAAAATACGCCTGGCGGTGGCGTCGGCGGCTTCGGATCAGCCGCCAGCGGTGCGGGTGCCGGCGGCACCTCGAGCGGCGCCGGTGGCGCTGGATCGGGCGCTTCGGGCCTGGTGCAATCGACGCTCGGTACTGGAACGAACGTGTCGTCTTATGATCCCTTCTTCACGGCCACCGTCAATACCGAGCATTATTCGCAGCCTTTGTCCAACACTGTGATCTACGGCGTTCAGCATCTGCAGGACAACAGCATCAACGGGAATTTTGGATTCACGCAGGCTTTTCCAACCGGCACCAGCCTGTCCGCAATCTTCCAGAACAACCGCACGGCCACCAACAGCCCTTCCAACATCCTCAATCCGACTTTGAACTCGTACTATCACATCGAGCTTCAGCAGCAGCTTCTGGCGGGATTTGGTTTGGGGCCCAACCTTCGTTTTCTGCGCATTGCGCGAAACAACCAGAAGATTTCGGACGACGCCTTCAAACTTCAGGTCATCACGACAGTCACGCAGATCGCCAACATGTACTGGGATCTTGTCGCCGCCTATGAGGATGAGCAGGTGAAAGAGCGTGCCCTGGCCTTCGCGGAGCAAACCCTGGGTAACGGCCGCAAACAGCTTGAGCTGCAGGCTATTCCAGCAATGGAAGTCATGAAGGACGAAGCCGAGGTTGCGAACAGGGAACAGGATCTGACTATCGCGAAGACCGCGCTGCAGTTCCAGGAACTCTTGATCAAGAATGCGCTGACCCGCAACCTCGACGACCCCACACTCGAGGCCATGCCCGTTCAGCCGACGGATCAAAGCTCCATGCAGACCGCCGGGCCGCAGCAAGCAACAACACAGGGTGCGACCGAAGACGTGATCGCGCAGGCGCTGCGCAATCGTCTGGAACTTACTGAGTCCGACATCGATCTCGAGAACCGGCGGATCAGCCGTTCCGCAGCCCGCAACGCGTTACTGCCAAGCCTCACGATGACCGGCTTTTATGGCGGGACGGGATTGGCGGGAGCCGCAAATCCGACCTCCACCGTGACTTCGACAGCGCCGGGCGGTTTCGGCGGCGGCCTGCTCAATACTTTCAACAACACGTCGCCGGATTATTATGTTGGGCTTTCGCTTGGCATTCCGATCCGCAACCGCGTGGCCAAGTCGGACCAGTACCGCTCCGAGTTGGAAACCCGGCAGGCCGAACTTCGCCTGCAACAGTTGAAGAAGCAGATTCGTATCGAAGTGCGCAACGCGGAATATGCGCTGGAGCAAAGTCAGGCGCGCGTCACTTCGGCGCAGAAGGCGCGCGATCTTGCGCAAAAGACCTTCAACATCATGACCAGGGAGCAGGAGTTGGGTGCGGGATCCAACATCCAGACCCTGGAGGCTCGCCGCGACTTTTCAGCTGCGGAATCGACCCTGGTGGCCGCGATGACCGCGTATCAGAAGGCAAAGATCGAACTTGACCGCGCGATCGGTACGACCCTGGAATCGAACGGGATCGCTATCGAAGCGGCGAAAACTGGAGTTGTTAAGGGACAATAGAGCAGTTCCGGTAATGGTGTAGACCGAAGAGAGGGTGCTGAAGCCGTTTTCTCCCAATGAAAACGGCATTCTCCGCTGTTTGGGAGACCGCAGTATCACCGGAACTGCTCTAGCTACGCTATTGGATGACATGGTGGCTGAACAGACAAGCACGAAAGACCCAAACGCGAAGCGCGGCGACTCGCCTTGCCGCCTGCTGATCGCGGACGATCAGCCACATATCCTGGAGGCTTTGCGGCTGCTGCTGAGGCCTGAGGGCTATCAGCTTGAGGCGGTCCGAACACCGGCTATGGCGTTGGAAGCGCTGGCCCATGAAAGCTTCGACACGGTTCTTGTCGATCTGAACTACACACGCGATACCACCTCCGGGCAGGAAGGACTGGACCTGGTGGCGCAGATTCGCGATCTGTATGCCCCGCTTCCGGTCGTTGTGATGACGGCATGGGGCAACATCGATCTTGCGGTGGAGGCGATCCGGCGGGGCGCCAGCGACTTTGTGCAAAAGCCCTGGGACAATAACCGCCTTCTCACCATCCTGCGCACTCAGATTGAGCTGCATCGCAGCCAGAAGCGCGCCTCGCGCCTGGAAGCTGAAAACCAGCTCCTTCGCGCTCCCGGCACGCCGGACTTCATTGCCTCTGCGCCTTCCATGCAACCGGTCGTCAATCTGATGACTCGCATTGGGCCTTCCGACGCGAATGTCATGATCACTGGCGAACACGGGACGGGCAAGGAAGTCGTTGCGCAGATGCTGCACCGGCTTTCGAACCGCTCTGCGCGCACCCTGGTAGCCGTGAATACCGGCGCGCTGCCCGAGGGGACTTTTGAAAGCGAGCTCTTTGGTCACGTGAAGGGCGCGTTTACGGACGCACGCGCCGACCGCATCGGACGCTTTGAACTGGCCAATGGCGGCACGCTATTTCTGGACGAGATTGCGAATGTGCCGATGCGGCAGCAGGCCAAGTTGCTGCGCGTGCTGGAAACCGGAGAGATGGAACGTGTAGGCTCATCGCGTACTCAGTCGGTGGATGTGCGCGTGCTTTCGGCAACCAATGCCGATCTCCATGCCGAGTGCGAGGCCGGGCGGTTTCGCCAGGATCTGATGTTCCGCCTGAATACCGTGGAGATCAATATCCCGCCGCTGCGTGATCGCCGCGAGGATATCCCCGCGCTCGCGGGACATTTTCTTTCGCGCTATGCCACACGCTACCGCCGGCCGCTGCAGGGTTTTGAGCCCGCGGCGATGCAGTTGATGCTGCACTACGCCTGGCCGGGGAATGTGCGCGAACTCGATCACACCCTGGAGCGCGCGGTGCTGATGGCGCGCAACGAGCGCATCGAGGCGGGCGACCTGGGGTTGAATGCCGGCCGGCCCTCCGGGCAAAGCCTGGATGAGATGAGTCTCGAGGCGGTAGAGGCTATCCTGATCCGCAAGGCGCTGCAGCGAGCCAGCGGAAACGTAAGTAGCGCGGCAGAAGCTCTCGGGCTGAGCCGCGGTGCACTGTATCGCCGTATCGAAAAATATGGCATTTGAGCTGAACAACTCTGGGCAGGTGAAACAACTGCCGCGCCGCATCCCGCTCAACCCCTCGCGGCGCAGGCTCAACTTCGAACGCCGCCTGAGGTTATGGCTCTGGCTGATGGCGCTCCCTACCGTAGCCGCCTGCTGGCTGCTGCTCTATCAGAATGGCGTTGAGGTTTCCGGAACGATCCTGGCGCTTCTGTGCCTGATTGCCTGTTGGGCATTCGTTGTCTCGCTGTTGATGGAGCAGATCACGCGCCCGCTGCAGACGCTGGCCAACGTAGTTTCGGCGCTGCGCACGGACGACTATTCGTTCCGCGCACGCGGCGGACGGCGCAATGACGCCATTGGCGATCTTGCTCTGGAGCTGAACAGATTTGCCGATGTTTTGCAGTTGCAGCGCACCAATGCGATGGAAGCCATGGCGTTGGTGGACCGCGTGATGAGCGCCATGCAGTCGCCCGTGCTGGCCTTCGATCCCGACGGACGCCTGCGCCTGATGAACTCCTCCGCAGAGCGCGCGTTCCACTTGAGGCCACAGACTGCCCTTGGGCGTAACGCCGAGCAACTCCAGATTGCGCATATTCTCGAGCCGGGCGAGACGGCACAGGCGCCGGTCAAGGCTCGATGGATGATTACTCGTGGCACATTCCGGCTTGGCGGCGTGCCCCACACGCTGTTTCTGTTCGCTGATATTGGCGCCGCGCTGCATGAAGAAGAGCGCCTGGCCTGGGAGCGCCTGGTGCGTGTGCTGGGCCATGAGATCAACAATTCGCTCACGCCGATCAAATCCATTGCGGGTAGCTTGCGGCAGAGGCGGCCCAGCAACTCGGCGGAGGAAGAAGAGGACTTCCGCAGCGGCCTCGAAATCATCGAAAACCGGGCGGACTCGTTGAACCGGTTTCTGCAGGCCTATCGGCAGTTGCTGGGTTTGCCGGCCCCCGTCTTGAAGCCCGTCCAGTTGCGCGCCCTGGTGCAGCGGGTCGCACAGCTTGAAATCAGGCTTAGGGTCCAGGTGGCCGCCGGCGAAGATCTTGAGGTTGCCATGGACGAAGACCAGATCCAGCAGGCGTTGATCAACCTCGTCCGCAACGCGGCCGAAGCCGCTTTGAGTCCCGATGCCCCCGATCAGGCGACGGCACAGGTTGAGATCACCTGGACTCGGACCGCAACGGACGTCGTGGTCTCGGTCCTCGATACCGGCCCCGGCCTTACCAATCAGTCGAACCTGTTTGTGCCGTTCTATACGACCAAGCAGAGCGGATCGGGTATTGGCCTGGTTCTCGCGCAGCAGATCGCGCATGGCCATCGCGGCTCTGTGACGCTGGCCAACCGGACCGACGCCGCGCACGGTTGCCGGGCGGATCTGCGTCTCCCACTTTTCCCATAAAATTTTGCGGATTGATGGAACCGCGGGCGAAGTTTTGACGTTCTACCCATAGGTGATCTATACATTGACCATCATGGCATCGAAACCCGACCTTCTTCCCGGCACGCTGGACCTTCTCATCCTCAAAACGCTCACTCGTGCGCCTCTGCACGGCTATGGCATTGCTCTGGCCATCAAGCGGAGCTCGGACGACTTCCTCACGGTGGAGGAAGGTTCGCTCTACCCGGCTCTTCAAAGGCTTCTATTGCAGGGATGGGTGAAGGCTGAGTGGAAGATGACGGAAACCAAGCGCCGTGCGAGGTTTTATACGCTCACACCGGCCGGCCGGAAGCAGCTTGGGGTTGAGCTGTCCCGATTCGAGCAGATGATCGCCGCCATCACCAGGGTCATCGAAAACGCCTGAAGGAGCCGCCATGTCCGCTTTCAATCGTCTGTTTGGCAAATTGCAGTTGCTGGTACGCCGGGAGGGTTTCAGGCGCGATCTTGAGGAAGAGCTCGCCTTTCATCGCGAACAGAAGCAGGAAGAACTGCGTGGCCGTGGAGTGCCTCCGGAGGCGGTCAGATCTGCCGCAGCCAGGGAAGTCGGCAACCCGACGCTACAGGTCGAACGCAGTCACGAAGTGGTGGCGTTCCGCTGGGAAACGTTCCTGCGTGACGTGCGGTTTGCGTTCAGACAGCTACGCCGTGCTCCCGGGTTTGCGGTGGCGGCAATCCTGATGCTGGCGCTGGGTATGGCAGCGAGCCTCGCATTCTTCAGTTTTGTCGATGCCGCCCTGGTTCGCCCGCTGCCTTATACGCAGCCTAATCAACTGATGGATGTTTCCGAAAGCGGAACACTCTTTCGCCGCAGCAATATTTCGTACTTTGATTTCGTGGACTGGCGGCGCATGAACCACGTGTTCAGCTCCTTGGAAGCCTATGCCGGCACGGGGTTCCTGCTGAAAACGCCCCATGGAAGCGAGCCCGTGGCGGCTGCCAAGGTGAGCGCCGGCTTCTTTCGGGTTCTGGGTATCAAGCCGTATCTTGGCCGCGACTTCTCCGCCAATGAAGATCAGCCCAATGCGGCGAAGACGGTCATGCTGACGTATGGGGCATGGCAGCAGCGATTCGGCGGCCGGACCAATATGGTGGGTGAGCAGGTTGCACTCGACGGTGAGTTATATACGGTCATCGGTGTATTGCCTGCGACGTTTGAGTTCGCTCCGCGCAGCAGCGCCGAGCTTTGGGTTCCGCTCACGGGCACCAGCGGCTGTGAGAAACGCCGGAGCTGTCACAACCTCTATGCCGTCGGTCGTTTGAAGGATGGCGTCACGGTTCCCACGGCCCTCGCGGAGATGAAGTCGATTGCGGCGGATCTCGAGCGTCAATACCCAGCTTCGAATCGCGGACAGGGTGCGCTGGTCAGACCGCTTGCGGAACTGATCGTCGGGGACATCCGTCCCATTCTGCTTATGCTGCTGGCGGGTGCCGGTCTGCTGCTGCTGATCGCGTGTGTCAATGTTGCCAGCCTGCTGCTGGTTCGTTGCGAAAGCCGCCGGCGCGAGATTGCCGTGCGTGGTGCGCTGGGGGCTTCATCGGCCAGGTTGGCCCGTCAATTTATTACCGAAGGCGCGGTCCTGGTATTGGCGAGCACAGTCATCGGAGTGTTCGTGGCGGGGTTTGCCATTCGCCTGGTACTGAAACTGGTCCCGAAGGCCATTTTGACGGGGATGCCATTCCTGCACAACGTCGGTATTCATGGCCACACCTTCTGGTTTGCCATCGCCATCGCCGTGTTTGCCGGTACGCTGTTTTCGATCACGCCCATTCTTCGTCTGCCACTGAAGCATTTGCGCGACGGATTGATCGAGGGATCCCAGGGAGCCGGAAGCACCTTGTGGCGCAGGCTTGGCTCGAACCTTGTTGTTCTGGAGTTGGCCATAGCCGTGGTGCTGCTCAGCGGCGCCGGACTACTGGGGCGCAGCTTGTATCGCCTGCTGCATGTGGACCTCGCATTCCAGCCCGATCACCTGGCCTTGATGTACATGGCATTGCCTCCGGTCTCCTATGCGAAGAGCGAGCAGCAGGTCGCAGCGCTGCGCAATGTCATGGCCCAGTTGGCGACAGTTCCAGGCGTGCAGTCGGTGTCGGCCGCCGATCTGCCTGCCATGAACGGAAATGGCAATACGACATGGATGCGCTTTGTGGGCAAACCCTATGACGGGAAACATCAGGAAGCCAACCAGCGGTCCATCAGCGTGGATTACTTCCGGACACTGCAGACCAGATTATTGAAGGGACGCCTGTTTACCGAAGACGACGATGCTTCCAAACCGCAGGTGGCCATCATCAACAGCGCGCTGGCACGGAAGTATTTTCCAAACGAAGATCCGATCGGAAAGCAGGTAGGCGATACCAACCTCACTCCGTCTTCTCTAAAGCAGATTGTCGGTGTGGTGGATGATATCCACGAGGCCGCATTGGGAGACGAAACCTGGCCTGCGATCTACTATCCCTTCAAACAGAGTCCGGGTACATTTACGGGGCTGGTGATCCGTACGTCGCAGGACGAAGATTCGGTTTTGCCGGCGTTGGCGGCGGCCATACGGAAGGTCGATCCGGATATCGGCGTTACCGGCGAAACGACGATGACACGCGTCATCAATGACTCCCAGTCTGCCTACATTCATCGCGCATCGGCATGGCTCGTAGGAAGTTTCGCGGCCCTGGCGCTGGTGCTCGGCGTGTTTGGTTTGTATGGAGTGATCGCGTATTCGGTCAGCCGGCGTACGCGTGAGATCGGTGTACGCATGGCGCTGGGCGCACAACGCGGCGCTGTGTACGGGTTGATCCTGCGGGAGGCGGGAAGGCTGGCGGTGTTCGGGATTGTGGTCGGGCTGGTGGGGTCTGTTGCGGCCGCTGCATTGATTCGAAGCCTGCTCTTCAACACCACGGCGTGGGATCCGGCGACGCTTCTGTCCGTCGCACTGGTGCTGGGAATTTTCTCCATGCTGGCAGCCTATTTGCCGGCGCGCCGCGCCGCCACGATTGAGCCCGCACGCGCGTTGCACGCGGATTGATCAGTAACGGCTGGTTTCAAGGCGTATGAGAAGAGACAAGGAAGTAGCGCTGAAGGCGCGTTCTATACCAGCCTGGGGCGAAGCCCCAGGTTAGGTGGCCATAAGAGTTTGAGGGCTGAAGGCCCGACCTATCGTGGCGGCACGATAGGTCGGGCTTTCAGCCCTCTGTTCTGTACCGAATCGTTACCTGGAGCTTCGCCCCAGGCTGGTATAGGGCGCGCCGTTGGCGCTTGAAACCATCAGCAATATGCCGTAGGTCAGCCTTTCACAACCAGGCTGCATCCGTGGCCTACTGAATATCCAACCCAAGGTCCAACGCCCGCGCGCTGTGCGTCAACGCTCCAACGGAGATGATGTCGACCCCGGTCCATGCAATCTCGCGGATACGTTCGAGAGTTACACCGCCGCTGGCCTCCACCAACGCTCGTCCGGCAACCTGTGCAACTCCCGCTCGAAGTTCATCCAACGTGAAGTTGTCGAGCATGATTGTGCCCACGCCAGCGGCCAGCACTGCTTCAATCTGATCGGGGCGATCAACTTCCACTTCAATGTGCGTGGTGTGCGGAAGTTGTTGGAAGGCAGTACGCAACGCCTCCGTGAGGCTCTTCCCACTGCCTTGTAGAAGTGCCGCGAGATGGTTGTCCTTGGCCATCACCGCGTCAGACAAGGAAAAGCGATGATTGTGGCCTCCGCCGCAGCGCACCGCATAGCGCTCAAAGAGGCGTAGTCCGGGAGTTGTTTTGCGGGTATCCACGATGCGAGCCTTCGTGCCAGCCGCCTCGGAGACATAACGCGCCGTCAGTGTGGCGATGCCGGAAAGGCGCTGCACGAAGTTCAGCGCGACGCGCTCAGCCTGAAGGACTGCGCGTGCAGGTCCTTCGATCGTTGCCAGCACATCGTCCTTCGCGAACCTCTCACCATCATGGACGCGGAAGGCTGTAGCGACATCACCACACAAGATCATGGCGGCGCTGACAATGTCTTCTCCGCACAACACACCTTCTTCACGCGCCACAAGTTGCGCGGTGATTCGCGCTTCAGCGGGGATCAGGGTTTGTGAGGTGAGATCTCCCCAAGGCGCGTCTTCCTCCAGCGCCATGCGAACGATCCGGTCAACAGCCGTTTCGGAAGGCTTCATCAGCATGGGACGGCAACCTGCCGTGCGTAAATAAGCGAGTGCTGCCATGCCGCGGAGGTTTCAGGGTAATCGTTGCGGAAGTGCGCGCCGCGCGATTCCCGGCGAGCCAGCGCCGCGGTAAGCACAACCTGAGCAAGCTGCAGGAGGTTGGCCGTTTCGAGCGACGCAACATCCCTTCCGGCAACTCGCCACTGGCTGAGTTGTTGCAGGGCAGCGCGCATGTCGTCTCCGCTGCGCTCGATGCCGGCAGCTTCCCACATCAGCGCCTGAAGCACCGAACGCTCCTCGAGGATCGATGTGCTGATCGAGGCGCCTGCCGCCGGCAGGTCGTGGATATCGTTCAGCTCTGCCGGTGCGAATGCGGCCTGGGTCCATGTAGTGTCCTCAAGCAGACGATGCGCACAGCGCCATGCGAAGACCAGGCTTTCAAGCAGCGAGTTGGAGGCCAGGCGATTGGCGCCGTGCACGCCGGTGCACGCGACTTCGCCGACGGCAAAGAGCCCGGGTACGGATGTGCGTCCCCAAAGATCGGTGCGCACGCCGCCCATCCAATAATGCGCTGCCGGTGTAACCGGCAACGGTTCCTTCGACCAGTCGAAGCCGCGACGGCCTGACCCCGCATGGATGGTTGGGAAGCGTTTGCTGAGGAACTCTGCTCCCAGCATGGTCGCATCGAGCAACACTGGCTTGCCATTCTGCGCGGTCATCTGCATGGCGATACCGCGTGCGACCACATCGCGCGGGGCAAGCTCGGCATCTTCATGCAGGCTCTGCATGAACCGCCGTCCCCTGGCATCGAGCAGTACCGCGCCTTCACCGCGCACGGCTTCCGAAATCAGGAAGGTTTCCGGTGTCGCCAGCGCGGTGGGATGGAACTGGTAGAACTCGGCGTCGGCAATCTGCGCGCCTGCACGCAGGGCCATCGCCACGCCATCGCCCGTGGCAACAACGGGATTGGTGGTGTGCAGATACAACTGGCCGGCTCCGCCGCTGGCGAGGATGACCGCATCCGCTTCAATCTGGCGGCGCTTGCGGTTGCCGTCGATGATTTCTAGGCCGCTGACGCGGTCGCCCTTCATCAGCAGATCGCAGGCGAAGCTATGTTCCAGCACTTTCACCTTCGACGCGCGAACGGCGTGAACCAGCGCCATCTCGATGGAGAGCCCGGTGGCATCGCCATTGGCGTGCAGCACGCGAGGGTGGGAATGAGCGGCTTCCAGCCCGCGGGCAAGCTCGCCGTCGCGGAGGTCGAAGGCCACGCCGAGGCGAATGAGATCGCGAATGCGTGCAGGCCCTTCCGCACACAGAACGTCGACCGCTTCACGCCGGCACAGACCCGCGCCTGCACGCAGCGTGTCGGCAACATGCTCGGCCACACTGTCGTCGGGAAACATGACGGCAGCGATGCCGCCCTGTGCCCAGCGCGTGTTGCTTTCCGCGAGCTCCAGCTTGGTGACGAGTGTGACCTCGTGCGCCGCACTAAGTTCAATCGCGGCGATCAGTCCTGCAATGCCGCTACCTACAACCAGGATGTGTTTGCGCCGGGTCATCGTGTCGCCTTTGCAGAAGAGTTGGGCGCCAGACTCAACATGCGCTCCAGCGCGATCCGTGCCGGTACAGCGACGTCTTCGGGAACGGTGATGCGGTTCAGGATTTCGCCGCGTTCCAGCGATTCAAGCACCCAGGCGAGATAGCTCGGATGAATGCGATACATGGTGGAACAGGGGCAGATGATGGAGTCGAGGCAGAAGATGGTTTGCTCAGGATGTTCGTTCGCAAGGCGCTGCACCATGTTGATTTCGGTGCCCACCGCGAAGATGGAACCTGCGGGCGCGCTTTCGATCTTTCTGCGGATGAAGTCGGTGGATCCGGATTCGTCGGCGGCATCGACAACTTCCATCGTGCATTCCGGATGAACGATCACCTGCACGCCGGGATGACGCAGGCGCGCAGCCTGAATTTGCTCCACGGTGAAGCGCTTGTGCACCGAGCAGAAACCGTGCCACAAAATCACCTGCGAATTCTTCAGCGCCTCCGCCGTCGTTCCGCCCATTGGCTTGTGTGGATTCCAAACGCACATTTCATCCAGCGGAATGCCCATCGCCTTGGCGGTGTTACGGCCGAGATGCTGATCGGGGAAGAAGAGCACACGCTTGCCGCGCTCAAACGCCCAGCGAAGGACCGTGTCCGCATTGGAGGACGTGCAGACTACGCCGCCATGCCGCCCGCAGAAGCCCTTCAGCGCAGCGGACGAGTTCATATAGGTGACGGGGATCACCGCGGCGAGTCCGTCGGCGTCGAGCTCTGCGCCGAAGATGGCTTCAAGCTCTTCCCAGCAATCGGAAACGGTCTCGATATCGGCCATGTCCGCCATCGAACAACCCGCCGCGAGGTTGGGCAGGATGACCGCCTGGTCCGGCCGGGAAAGCATGTCGGCGGTTTCAGCCATAAAGTGAACGCCGCAGAAGACGATGGCTTCCGCCGCGGGACGCGACTTCGCGGCCTGTGCGAGCTGAAACGAGTCGCCGATGAAGTCCGCATAACGCACCACTTCATCGCGCTGATAGAAGTGCCCCAGGATCACGAGGCGCTCGCCAAGCGCATATTTCGCCGCGCGTATGCGCAGGTCAAGCTCTTCTTTGGAGGCCTGGCGATACTCCTGAGGCAGCACACCTTGTACCGGCGCGTCTGCAGGCAGCACATCCTTCATCGAAGCACCGGGGCCATAACCCGGAGTCGCATCGAACAGCCATGGACTCTCCGCCAGTGTGGAGGAACAAACGGATGCCTTGGGGGCCGGGGTCTTACCGATGTGGATCAACTGGATCGTTTCATCAATCGAATGCACTTGGTTCTCCTGCGAACTGAGGAATAGATGAGCGCTGCCGGCGTAACGTCGCGATTTCGTCAAGGATGCGACGCGCCATCACGCGTTTTGAGCTCTCGGAAAGTGGAATCGTTTGCGCTGCCGTGAGAAATAAACCGGCATTACGGTCGGAGTCGAAACCCAGCCCGGGAAGGGAAACATCGTTGGCGACAATCGCATCGGCGCCTTTGCGAAGCAGCTTGGTGCGCGCGTTGGCTTCGAGGTTCTCGGTTTCAGCCGCGAACGCGATCAGCAGAGTCTCTTCACGCTTGCGCGCCGCGATCCCTGCAGCAATATCTTCGGTGGGTTCAAGCTCCAGCGTGAGCGTGCCATTACGTTTTAGTTTCGAAGCGGAAACGTTCCGCACGCGATAGTCGCTCACGGCTGCTGCCTGGATGACGACCGTGGCGTCGCCGATGCGGGCAAATACTTCACTCGCCATATCCGCGGCCGTGCTGACCTGAACGGTCGTGCAGCCGGCAGGCGCGGCGGTGGTAGCGGCTGTGATGAGGATCACGTTGGCGCCACGTGCGAGGGCTTCCTCCGCCAGCGCATAGCCCATCCTGCCGCTGGAGCGATTGCCGATGAACCGCACCGGGTCGATGGGCTCGCGCGTACCTCCGGCGGTAACAAGCACCGTCTCACCCGCAAAATCCTTAGTGTTGGCATCGTGCCGAGTGTCCAGCACTGCCAGCACTTCAGTTGCGATGGATTCAACCGAAGCAAGCCGCCCGCTACCCGTCATCCCGCACGCGAGATAGCCTTCATCGGGAGCAATGAAGTGTACGCCACGCTCTTCCAGAATCCTGACGTTCGCCCGCGTGGCTGGGTGCTGCCACATATGTACGTTCATGGCGGGAGCCACGATGACTGGAACCTGTGCGGCGAGATAGGCCGTGGAAAGAAAGTCATCCGCAATGCCATGCGCCAGCTTTGCGAGCATGTTGGCGGTAGCCGGCGCAATCACCAGGGCATCGATGTCGCCGACGACCGCGATGTGCTCGATCTGAAATCCGGAGCCGGCGTTGGCGCCTTGCTCGCCGGAAGGCTGCCAAAGCGAGGTGTAGACGGTATGGCCGGTGAGCGCGGCGAAGGTCAGTGGTGTAATGAAGCGCTCGGCATTGGCCGTCATGGCTACTTCCACGTCGAGTCCGCCGGCCTGTAGAAGCCGCACCAACTCAGCCGCCTTGTAGGCGGCAATGCCTCCGCAAACGCCGACGAGCACCTTCATCGCGCACCGTCGCTGTTCGCTGGTAGAACGATGTTGTCGATCAAACGCGTTTGACCCACACGTGCTGCTACAGCCAGCAACGCGCCGCCGGAAAGGTTATCGATGGGAAGCAGTGTTTCAGCGTCGACGACCTCGGCGTATTCGGTAACCACCGCCGGTTCTTGCTCCAGGGTTTGCAGCATCCGCAGTTGAACTGTTGCCGCATCGCGTCCATTCAGTCCCGTCAGTCCAGCAGCGGCCTCAAGCGAGCGATGCAACACAAGCGCCTGCTCACGTTCCTTCTCGCTGAGGTAGCGGTTTCGGGAGCTCATTGCCAATCCGTCGGCTTCGCGCACGGTTGGGCATATTTCCAGGCGGACAGGGAAGTTGAGGTCGCGAACCATCGCCTTCAGAACGGCGACCTGCGCGGCGTCCTTCTGGCCGAAGAAGGCAACGTCGGGGCTGAGGATGTTGAACAGTTTGGCGACTACTGTCGCAACGCCGCGGAAATGTCCGGGGCGTGTTTTTCCATCCAGGCGGTCGCTGACTCCGCCGACTTCGACGAAGGTGGCCGACGTCCCTTGGGGATAGATTTCTTCCGGTGTTGGTGCGAAGACGAAGTCGACGTTCTCCCGCTCGAGCATCGCAATATCTTGCGCCAAGGTTCGCGGGTAGCGAGCAAGATCTTCTGTCGGCCCGAACTGCAGCGGGTTGACGAAGATGGACACCGCAACCGAATCGCACATGCGGCGCGCCGCGCGCACCAGCGACAGATGGCCTTCATGCAAGGCGCCCATGGTGGGAACCAGCGCAAGCGAACCACGCTTGCGAGCGGCTGTGGAAGCTTCTCGTGCGGAGGTGATCGTGGTGATGGGTTGGAGAGAACTCATGAAGCCAGGGGAATGGGGTCAGCGAACTCTTCCGACTGTTTCATCTCGGCCGATACTTCGGCGGGCAGATGGTAGCTCTCAGCGTCGGCGGGGAAGCTTCGGGCCGCGACGGCGGAGCGGTATTGCTTCAAACCGTTACGCATCAGGGAGCCTGCGTCGCCAAAGCTGCGGACGAACTTCGCCGCCGGATCGAAGGTGAGTTGGAAAAGGTCGTGGAACACCAGGATTTGGCCGTCGCAGTCCGGACCGGCGCCAATACCGATCGTCGGAATCTTCGCGGCGGCGGTAATACGTGCGGCAAGCTCTCGTGGCACGCCTTCAAGAACCAGGGCAACAGCGCCTGCGCCTTCGAGCGCTGCCGCGTCGGCAAGCAGGTTTTCGATTTCCGGAAGCGAACGCCCCTGCACACGATAGCCGCCCATGCGCAGCAGCGACTGCGGTGTGAGGCCAATGTGCCCAACGACGGGTATCTCCGCCAGCGTGAGTTGTTCGACCAGGGCAGCCCGGCTGCGTCCGCCTTCCAGCTTCACGGCTTCTGCGCCCGCTTCTTGTACAAAGCGCAGAGCGTTGCGCATGGTCTCTTCAGGGCTGACGTGATAACTGCCGTAGGGCATGTCCGCGACCAGCAAGGCATGACGCACGCCGCGCCGGACCGCGCGCGTGTGGTGCAGCATCTCCTCCATGGTCAGGGGAAGCGTGCTTTCATAGCCAAGCACGGTATTGCCGACGGAATCGCCGACCAGAATCATGTCGATTCCAGCTTCGTCAACCAGTCGGGATGTCGGATAGTCGTATGCGGTGAGCGCCGTGATGGGGTGCTTGCGGCGTTTCTTTTCGAGGAGCGTGCGCACCGTAATCTTTGGTGCGAACGCGTCCGAGTCCGAAGAGCGGACCTGGGTATGGCTCATAGTCACTCCAGTGCCGCTCCGCGATGCCAGCGGATGTGGCCCGAATGCATTAAGTATACGCCAGCGAAGGGTCGCACCCCTACCGTGGGTGGGGGTTACGAGAGTTCAATTCTCGCGGCTCATGCTTGTGGGCTATCGGCTTTCTTTTCTGCCGTGGCTACCGGTTTGATCGTTGAAACCGGGGGAGTTCCTATCTGATTGCGATCCAGCCATCCGATCACATGCGCATCTTCCAGCAGAATGTGTTCGCCCAGGCGGCGATAGCTTTCAAACTGCGACTCCGTGAAGAACTGATTGAGCGTGCTGTCGAATGGGAAGTTTTTGTGGATGCGATGGTAGTTGAGTACGTCCGCGGGCTCGTCTCCGGTCAGCGTCGATTTGATATAGAGCAATGTTCCGGGGCTGTCGGGAAGCTCGGGGTAGATGATTTCACCTTCAAGCGCATGCAGCGAGTTGCCGGGAAACTTTTCAAAGAGCAGCACGCCTTCCGCACCGGACGGCTTCTCCGCGGTCGGTTGCGAGGATTCCGTCGGTTTAGCCGGAAGACGAGTAGGCAGATCTTTCAACCGGATCTCGATGCCGAAGTCCAGGCGAGCCTTGCGGATCGCCATGCCAATGCCTTCGAAGCAAAGGTCGCCATCAGCTTCTGCGTCGCAGATAATGATTTTCCGGCAGCGGCGGCGCAGCAGTTCGTGCAACCCCATGTTCTCGAAGTGTCCGCCGTCGGACAGGTAGAGATACTGGGATGTGTCATCCGTGCGTCCGCGCAGCTCATTGATCAGGTTGAGCAGGCCGAAGCGGGGTGAATCGCCTCCTGTCGTGAGTCGGCGTGTATTACGCAGCCACCATCCCAGCCGGACATTGAAGATGGTCATCAAAAAGGCCATCGGCATGCTGGAATGGAAGCCCATGTTGGGGCTGGCGGCCGCACCCGAAATCGCCACTGCACTGCTGACGGTAATGCCGCCCGACTCGCGCTTGACGTGCTGCATGGTGGGCGCGAATCCGTTGTAGCGGACCGTATCGTCCGTGCCGTCGGTCCAACCCGTGCTGTATCCCGAGAACAGCGGCGTGATGGAGAAGCTGCCCGCCTTGCGTTCCTGGTACGCGAGATCCTTGCCGGTGGTGAGGTTGATGGCGGTACAGAAGATAGGGAAAGGCCCCGGATAGCAGCCCGGCTTCTTATCCAGCCCGGTCCATCCTTTGGGCAGAAGATGGGTGACGCGAAGGGCTCCATCCGCGATATCGAAACCCGTAAACCAGTTGGGTCTGCGATGAGGATTCGAAGCGCCCGCATAGCAGCGGGCCAGGCGATCGCGATAAAACGTGTTCATCGAAAAGTCATTGATGTCGAGACGCCAACTGAACACCACCGCAATGATCGAAAGCACAGCGAACGTCCAGAGCCACTGGATGAATGGGTCCGGAACGACTGCGGGCGAAGGCACAGGCGAAAGCGACCAGTTGGTGAGCTTGCCCAGAAGGACAAACATGCCAACCATAAAAATCGGGGGCGCTAGCTTAGTCACCAACTCCAATGCGTTGCTGGAAGATGAGGATTCATCGGCGGCATCTTTGAGCTTGCCGTCCGTCTTACGGCTCTTGCCCAGCAGGACGCCCGACACGGAAGTGACAAACCAGGCGCCCCACGTCGCGGATGTTGCCCACGCGCTGTT
>DASYEV010000127.1:0-33143 GCA_036498835.1 Acidobacteriaceae bacterium
CCAATTCCTCTAACGTTCCCCCTCCCTCGTCGTATGCCGCCAGGAACTTCAAACGCAAATCATCCGCATAGGCTCGCGCCATATCGTCTCTCGCCGCAGAGTCTCGCCTCAAAGACTATATCATTTCGGGAAACGCTCTAGTTCGACGCAACAGCGTTCTGTAGCATCCCGATTCCCTGAATAGTGATTCGAATCACATCGCCCCAGGCAAGCGTGAAATCGCCTTCCGGCACCACACCCGTTCCGGTCATCAAAAACGCACCCACTGGAAAACTGTTGTCGCGAAAAAGATAGGCGGCCAGCTCTTTCGGGTCGCGCTTCAACTCCGCCAGCGTCGTGCTGCCTGCAAACGCGACGGCACCTGCGCGGACAATCTCAATCGCGATGGATGTACTCTTCGCAATGGGTTCTGAGGCCAGCAGAATGCATGGCCCTATTGCGCAGCTTCCCTCATAGACCTTGGCCTGCGGCAGATACAGCGGATTCTCGCCTTCGATATCGCGCGAGCTCATGTCATTGCCGATGGTGTATCCGGCGATCTCGCCCTGCGGATTTAGAAACAGCGTCAGCTCCGGCTCGGGCACGGACCATGAAGCATCCGAGCGAATACGCACGTTGCCGCCAGGCCCGATCACCCGCCGTCCCGTCGCTTTAAAGAAGATCTCGGGACGTTCTGCTATATAGACGCGGTCATAGAACGTGCCGCCGCCAGCATCCTGCGATTCCTCAATACGCGCACTGCGGCTGCGGAAGTAAGTAACACCCGCAGCCCACACTTCTTGCTCACCTACCGGCGGCAGCAGCGCGGAGGTTTGCGGCGCGGATACGGCTGCACTCGCTGTTGCCGCACGCGCGCGTTCGTACAGATCGGGCGAGCACACAAGTTCGTCCCAACTCTCGCAGTCAACAGGATGAAAGCCCGTGCTGTCTTCAACGAGAATGCCGCTGGTTGTGCGGTAAAGCTTCATGAGGTCTGCTCCTTGCTCTTGTTGGTGCTGCCTGAAACCAGCCGCTCCAGGATCGAATCCGTGTCATACACACAACCACCCCACACGCCACCACTGGCCTGCACCAGCCCCGCCCATAGCCTCGTGTCGTCAGGCAGATCGGGGTGTGGCGCAAGATCGTTGCGCATCGGCCGCGATGCCAGACGGCGCGCGCCTTCTTCCGCATCGAAACGCGCATTGCCCTCGCCCACCAGGTTCACGGTTCCATGCAGCGACCCGCGATCGATCACGATCTCAATGACATCGCCTTCCAGCAGCTTGCCGATCGGTCCGCCCGCCAGCGCTTCCGGTGAGATGTGTCCAATGCAAGCGCCCGTCGAGACACCACTGAATCGCGCATCCGTCGCCACCGCCACATGCTTGCAAAACGGCAGGCTCTTGAGCGCGGAGGTGATCTGATAAATCTCCTGCATACCCGCGCCCATGGGTCCGCTGCACGTCAACACCACCACATCGCCATGCGAAACTTCGCCACGCTTGATCGCGCTCATCGCCGAGCTTTCGGTGATGAAAATGCGCGCCGGGCCGGTGTGACGATACACGCCATCCTCGCCGATCAGCGAGGGATCGATGGATGTGCTCTTGATCACCGAACCTTCCGGCGCAAGATTGCCAACCGGAAAACAAACCGTCGAAGTAAGCCCTGCGGAGCGAGCCCGGTCCGGCGAGAAAATCACGTCGCCGGGATCGACACCATCCAGCACCCGCAAGCGTTCGCGCAATGCCACGCGCCGTTCGCTCCCATCCCACCAATCGAGGTTCGCATCGAGCGTCTCGCCGCTGACGGTGCGAACGCTGGTATCCAGCAGCCCTGCGCGGCGCAGATGCAACATGACCTCCGGTACAGCGCCGGCAAGGAACACCTGCACCGTCGCATAATTTCCGGGGCCGTTCGGCAAGGCGTCCACCAGCCGCGGGACTTCGCGGTTCACCACATTCCATTCCTCCACTGTGGGTCTGCGCAATCCAGCGGCATGCGCAATGGCCGGGATATGCAGCAGCAAATTTGTCGACCCGCCGAACGCTGCATGGACCACCATGGCATTGCGGATGGCCGCGTCGGTCAACACATCGCTGGTTCCCCAGCCAAGCTGCATCAGGCGCATCATCGCGCGAGCAGATCGCGCCGCCGCGTCCAGCCAGATGTCCTGACCTGACGGCGCGAGCGCCGTGTGTGGAAGCGACAATCCCAGCGCCTCCCCCACAACCTGTGAGGTCGCCGCTGTGCCCAGAAACTGGCAGCCGCCGCCAGGAGTCGCGCATGCACGGCATCCCATGTCCGCGGCATCCTGAAGCGATATCTGGCCCTGCGCATAGCGCGCGCCAATGGTCTGCACCTTACCCGCGTCTTCCCCGCTTTCCGGCAACAGAGTGACACCGCCCGGAATCAGCACGCTGGGGATCTTGCCCGAGGACGCCAGAGCCATCATCATCGCAGGCAAGCCTTTGTCGCATGTGCCAATTCCAATCACGCCCCGGCGCGTCGGCAGCGAACGCATCAGGCGGCGCAGCACCATGGCCGCGTCGTTCCGGAACGGCAGCGAGTCCAGCATGCCCGCAGTCCCTTGCGTGCGGCCGTCGCACGGATCGGTGCAAGCTCCGGCAAAGGGCACAGCGTGCAGGTTGCGAAGTTCGCGCGCTGCCTCCGCGACCAGCAGGCCGACTTCCCAATGCCCTGTATGGAAGCCCAGCGCGATGGGTGTGCCATCCTGTGCGCGCAGTCCGCCGTGCGTGCTCAGGATCAGCACTTCCGGATCGAGCAGCCGCCCCGGTTCCCAGCCCATCCCGGCATTCTGCGAAAGTCCAAACAGATTTCCTGACGGCTGCGTCAGCAGCATTTCCGGCGTGATGGGCAGACTGCCCTCCGGGCCGCGCGCATGCGTCTTCGTGCCCGCATAGAGTGATGGGTCGCTTTCCAATATCTGCATGAGGTTTACGTTGTCTGCTGTGCCACTTTCCATCGATTTTTCGCTAACCCACCCTATCGCACCATGCCCGCGCAATCCATTCGCTCCGGAAACAGTTTCATTCTCGACCACAGGACAGTACAGAAGTAGCGCTGAAGGCGCGTTCTATACCAGCCTTGGCGGAAGGCCTGGGTTCGGTGGCCTGTAAGAGGTTGAGGGCTGAAGGCCAGGCCTTGCAAGGGGGCTGCCTCACAGTGAAAAACGCTGCGTAAAAACGTCGCACGCGGTATTTGTTTTGCTTAAGGACACGGGTTCACCCGTGTCGTATGTTTCGGCAAGATCGCGGCTTGAGCCGCTGAGGTACCCGTATCAAGCGTGAGAAGATGCCGGAGTCGCAGTGAGGTGCTATGGCGGCCCTGGAACGGTTTCCTCCGGGGCTGAAGCCCGCGTCGTTTTGACTTTGAACGTCACGGGTGAACCCATGACCTTAAGCAAAACGATCTGTGCCGCAAACACCTCCGGGCTTCCATCGAATGAAGTGCGAGACATTGAAAGGGCTGGGGCTGAAGGCCCGATCTATAGTGGCGGGATATAGAGCGGGCCTTCAGCCCTTGCTCCATTGGCTGGACGGATACCCAGGGCTTCGCCCTGGGCTGGTATAGAACGCGCCTTCAGCGCTATCTCCTTCGCACTTCGATGATGAACGAACACCACCATGATCAAGCATTCTCTGCCCGGTAGATGCCGCGCCGTTAGCGCTGATCCGTCCCCGCCACCTTCGCGGGGAGACAAAGAATGAGCAGCGAAGACAGTATCAGCGAAATCGACATCAGGAGAAAACCCGCGCGTGAATTCCCGGTCGCGGACTGCAGAAATCCCACACAATAGCTGCCCATGAATCCGCCCAGGGCTCCGCAGCTATTAATCAGCGCCATCACTTCGGCGGTCACGTTGCGCGGCAGCCGCTCCGGCACAATGGCGAAGAACGGCCCATACGGCGCATACATGCAGCCGCCTCCCACAACCAGGAACGTGAACGCGAGCCCGAAGCTGTGCGGGGCCAGCACAAAGGATCCAAACAACGCCAGGCCCGCCGCCAGAAGAAACGGCCACACGATCGCCCGCCGGCTTTGCGAGCGGTCCGAAATCGTCGCCACTACGATCATCAGAGCGACGGCCGCAAGATAAGGGACCGCGGATAGAAGACCGGTCCTGCCCATCGAAAGCGCGGTTCCCTGCTTCACGATCGTCGGCAGCCACAGAACGAAGCCGTACACACCCAGGCTCCAGAAGAAGTATTGAGCCGAGAGCAGCAGCACATCGCCGCGCACGAATGCCTGGCGCACAGCGGCAACCGGAGCAAGGCCGACCTGCTCCTGGACGATTTCGCGTTCGACCGCAGCCGCCTCCGCAGGGGCAATCCAGCGGGCCTCGGATGGCTTATCGCGGATGAAGGTCACCCACACCAAAGCCCACAGCACCGCGGGAAGTCCTTCGACGACAAATGTCTTTTGCCATCCGAAATCCTGGATCAGGTAGCCAGTGATCACCGACATCCAAAGCACCGTCACGGGATTGCCAAGAATGAGAAACGCATTGGCCCGCGAGCGTTCCGCGCGCGTGAACCAGTTGGTCAGCAACAGCAGCAGCGCGGGAAAGATCAGACTCTCCGCTGCGCCCAGCAACAGGCGGTCCACAGCCAGCAACCAGAACGTGCGAATGACACCCGTGAGCGCCGCACAGGCTCCCCAGACCATCAGCAGGAGAAAGATGATGCGTGTAATTCCGAACCTGCGCGCCAGTGCGGCGCCGGGGATCTGGAAGAGGAGATAGCCAAGAAAGAACAGACTCCCCAGCAGGGAAATGTCTTTGTCGCTGCGATGCAGCGTCGCCGCCATTCCGTCAGCCGCGCCGAATCCGAAGTTGGCGCGGTCCAGATAGGCCAGGCTGTAGGTCACGAACACCGCAGGCAACAGAATCCACCAGCGTTTTCGCCCAGCGCGGAAACGTTCATGTGCCATGTCGGTGGGTGGATGCATCGGTCATTATGCTAGCGTGATTCCCCGAGGCATGACCGTTTGTGGATTTAGCCGCGGGAGCCCAGTTCCCGCCCGGGAGATGGGCAGGGGCACAGCAGATCTCTCCGCTTCGGTCGAGATGACAGGGCTGAGGTGGAGAGGCCGGAACAGCAGATCCCCTTCGGGGATGACAGCAAGAAAGACAACAACAAAAAATTCAAAGGCAAAGATGAAGCAAAGACAAGGCGGATATACGAAGTGCGCAAAAGGAAAGGGGCGGGCTCTCTTGCGAGAGCTCGCCCCTGTTCATTTCCGATTTCGAAGATCCGGTCGGAGTCCAGATCACAATCGCGTCACTTCAGTTTCGTTTGGGTCCAGCCTGCCTTGCGGCCTGCTCTCTCCTCCCTCGTCCGTCGCTCTTCGTCTGTACAAGCTCTCCGGTTCGACCATCGCTGATCCGGTTGCCCGGACTTCGCGTGAGTCCCGTTGCCGGGCCTCCTGGTCTCCCTTTCCTGCTCTCTTCTCGTGGAAGATTGCTCTTCCGTTGAAGAGAAGCATATGCCTCCTGCAAAACTTTGCAAGAGGGTCGAAAGCATTTATTTCGGTGGAAATCCGGTGCTTTTTGTGTGAAAGTTCGACCAACCCGGAAACCGTAAATCTGGACAGTCAGAAGCGATTTCCATTCACTTTTGATATGTTCAAGTATTATCGATAATTTATTATCTTGACAGTCACCATAATGACTCCACATAATTTCAGTCCATGAATCGTACCCTCACCAGTGCCACCGCGGACGTGATTGTCGCCGGCGGAGGCGCTTCTGGAGTTGCGGCCGCGCTGGCCGCCGCGCGCAATGGAGCAGACACCCTGCTCATCGAAAACAACGGCTATCTCGGCGGCATCTCTGCCACGCTTAGCTGGCTCGGCTTTCATGACAACCGCTATCGCCTGCTCTGCAAAGGACTCGCTTCCGAGTTCATTCGCGAACTTCAGGAACAGGATGAAGCCTCCCGCTACGTCTTCGACCCCAAGTGTTCTTCCGCGGTAAGCCTCAATCCCCACGCATGGAAGATTCTCGCCATCCGCCTTTGCCGCGAAGCGGGTGTCCGCATCATGCTGCATACGCGCATCGTCGATACGCTGCGCGATGGCGACCGCATAGCCGGCATCGTGGTCGAGCACAAATCGGGACGGCAGGAGATTCGCGGCAAGGTCACCATCGACTGCACCGGCGACGGGGATGTCGCAGCGCTGGGGGGCGCTCAATGGGAGAAAGGCCGCACACGCGATGGCCTGGTGCAGGCGCCCACGCTGGTCTTTCGTATCGGAGGCATCGACCGTGAGCGCTTCATCGGAGCTTGTAAAGACAAGAACCTCGGCTATCGTGAATGGCTGCTTCCCTACCCCGATCTCTGGGATAAGATGATGCGCCGCATCGACACGGAACCCCTGTTCATCACCGGCGGCTTCGCCGGACTGATTGAACAGGCGCGCCAGAACGGCGACTTCGATGTGCCTCAATCTCGACTCGTCGGCGTCAAGACGCATGTGCCCGACGAATACCTTGTGGTCAGCACGCGCGTGCTTGGCCTGGATCCAGTCGATGTGTTCAGCGTGACGGAAGCCTATGCCAAGGTGTACGAGCAGATCCCGATCATCCTCAACTTCTTCCGTAAATACCTTCCCGGGTGTGAAAAATCTCAATTGCGCGAAATCGCGCCCATGATTGGCGTGCGCGAGAGCCGCCGCATCATCGGGGACTACGTGCTCACCGAAGAGGATCTGGTCAACGGCCGCGTCTTCGAGGACGCGGTATGCATGGGCGGCTACCACATTGACATCCACCGGCCCACCGGCACCTGGGTCGAGTCGCGCAACGTCGACGCCTATACCATTCCACTACGCAGCCTGATCGCACGCGATGTGGACGGCCTGATGATGGCCGGCAAATGTCTTTCCGCCACGCATGAAGCTGTCGCCTCCACGCGTGTGATTCCCATCTGTATCGGCCAGGGGCAGGCTGCCGGGACCGCGGCGGCGCTGGGAATCCGTAACAACCGCAATGTGCGCGGCCTTGACGTTGGCTATCTGCAGGATGTCCTGCAGCAGCAGGGTGCGGAGATCGGCCGCACGCTCGAACCGCCCAACTGCCAACTCATGGACGAGATCGGCGTACTGCCCAAGGATGAACCCGAAAGTACAGGGGAAGGCGATCTCTCCACACAGGCCGCATCGGCCTGGATCCGATAAGGCTCAGGTGACAACATGAAAAGCTTTCTTGCCGCTGTCGTCCTTCTTGCCGGTACGCCCCTGCTCATGGCGCAGGACTGGGAAATGCAGCTTGGCGGTATTCGCGGCCGGGCTATCGGCAAGGTCGCCGCACCCTACGTGAAGAACGGTGAAGGCAGCACCATTGAGCTGCACGATGGCCGTATCCTGCATGCTTTCACACGGCATCAGCTTAACCAGGACGTTGCACCAGCGGTGATCGCGCAAACTATCTCTGCCGATGGTGGCGCAACATGGACCGCGCCATCGGTGCTCTTCACAAGCACCACCGGCAACAATGCCATGCAGCCCGGTTTTGTGCGCCTGCACAACGGCGAGCTGGGCGTCAGCTACAGCCGGCTTGATTCGCTGTCTCATGCAACCAAGGTCTTCCGCTATTCCAGCGACGAAGGCAAAACGTGGTCGGAAGAAATTCTAATGAGCCCGGCGGACTCCTATTGGACTTCGGCTCATGACCGCATGCTTTGCCTCCAAAGCGGACGCGTCCTTATCCCCCTTCACCACAAGAAGGTGGTGCGCCCGGAACAGATGACAACCCAGGTCGCCTATTCGGACGACAACGGACGTACCTGGAAACTTTCGCCGGATGAAGTCTCGACATCCACCATGCTTCCTGGATTTGCGAAGAAGTTTTCAACGCGTTCTGCGCCAGGTTTCTGGGAAGGCTCTATCGTGGAGCGCGCCGATAGCACTCTGCTGATGTTCGGACGCACCTATGCCGGCGTGCAATATCAATCCGTTTCCACCGACAGCGGCATCCACTGGAGCAAGGCTGAACCAACAACCCTACCCAGCGGCGCCGCGCCTGCAAAACTTGCGCGAGTGCCGGGCACGAGCGATCTGCTGGTGCTCTGGAACAGTTGTTGCGTGAACCAGGCGGAAGGTCTGCTTGGCGAACGGCTCACACTGAGTTCCGCGATCAGCCATGACGGAGGAAAGACCTGGCATCTGCAACGCGACCTCGAGGCCATCACACCAGCGCAGGCGCCGGGCGCCACTGCCAAAGCCTTCGACCCGGCGCTGCCTTACAACGGCAACCGGATCGAATACCCCGCGGTGACCTTCATTCGCGGCAACGCTTTTGTGACCTACAGGGCACAGACAACCGTGGGCGATCACACGGAAATGCAGGAATATCTCTCCGTGCTGCCGGTAGCATGGTTCTACGCCGGCGAGCTCCGTTCCCTGCGGACACATTGATGGCTGGCGCCTTCACATTACGGCAGGTGCGGTGCGTGCTCCTCAGTGCGCCCTACTCCACGCCAGGAGACGCGGAGCGTGAGTTGCACCTCCGCTCCGGCTATCGCTCGGCTGCGTTCTTTGTCGCGCAATCGGCCGACGGCGCGGAAGGCATCGGCGAAGCCTATGCAGGCTCCTACGCGCCTGAAGTCGTTCGCGCCATCGCCGAGCAACTTGCACCTTCCCTGCAGAATGTTGTTGTCGACGATATCGCCGCCCTGATGACCTCGCTGCGCCACCAGGTACGTTACTGGGGCCGAACCGGCGTCACCCAGGGCGTCCTTGGCGGCATCGAGATGGCACTGCTTGACCTGCACGGCAACCTCACGGGCGCGCCGGTCTATCAAAGCCTGGGCGGACGCGCGCACGACTCCCTTCCGGTTTATGCCAGCGGAGGCAACGACAAGCCCTACATCGAGTTGGAAGCCGAGATGCAACAGTACGTGCAGGCCGGCTTTGGCGCCGTGAAGATTCGCATCAACAACCTGCCCATCGCCAAAGCGATCGAGAAGGTGCAGGTATGCGCCAACGCGCTCCAGGGCAAGGCCTCACTGGCCGTGGACGCCGTGCAGAGCAACACCCGCTTCCCTTGGAACCTGCAGGACGCCATGCGGGTTGCCGAAGCCCTGGGACAATTCGAACTCCTGTGGCTGGAAGAACCGCTGCCGCCTGAGGAAATCCATGGTTTCGGTCATCTGCGTTCCGTATCCCCGGTGCCGATTGCAAGTGGCGAAACTGTCACCACCCTGGACGAGGTGGAGCGCTTTCTCGAACATGGCGCACTCGACATTCTGCAGCCCGACGCTGCGGTCATGGGCATCAGCCGATTCATGCAGGCTGCCAGACTCTGCGCGGACGCCGGCGTGAAGATTGCCGTCCACGCATGGTGCGGAGGGCCGGGCCATCTTGCGAATTACCATGCAGCCTTCGCCACGCCAAACTGCACGATTGTCGAAAGGAGCGCCGTCCCCAATCCTCTGCGCGATGATCTCCTCGCCGGCGCCTGCACGTTCACTGCAGGCAGAATTTCTCTCGTGGAGTTGCCCGGGTTGGGTGTCATGTTACCTGAAGATCTTGAACAACGTTATCCCTACAGGCCGGATTCACACTATTCGTTCCATGGAGTCGGGCGATGAGGGTGGGACGTGCGGTTATTGCGGTCGATGATCTACTCCCTATGCACCGCGCACAGATCGCGCAGGAGCTTGAGGAACGTTTCGAGGTTGTCTTCGTACCCGAGAAGCAGCATGACTGGGACAGCGCGCTGCATGGAGCCACCATTGTCTTCGGCTGGCCTGATCCCCATGCTCTCTTCCGCTCCGGCGTTCTGTTTCACCAACTGCCGAGTTCCGGCTATGACGCCTACGCCGCAACATTCCCTGACCGGCGCACGGATTTTGCGCTTGCCAATGCGCGCGGTGTTTGTGCGCGGGCCGTGGCCGAACACGCAATCAGTATGATGTTCGCCTTCGCGCGTGGAGTCCATGTGCATGACCGTCAGCGACGCGAGCACATCTGGCGGAGAATGGAACGCTACGACCTCATCTTCGGTAAAACACTATGCGTGATCGGCATGGGCGCGATTGGGACGTCGCTGGCGCACATGGGAAAGGCACTGGGCATGTGCGTTCTCGCTGTCACGCGCTCCGGTCAGGCGGTGGGATGTGCCGATAGAACGTTTGCGCTGCATAACCTCGACTCCGCACTTTCTGAAGCAGACCATGTGGTGATTACACTGCCCGCGCTACCCGGCAACGCAGCTCTATTTACTGCGGCGGAGTTTGCATGGATGAAACGCGGCAGCTATCTGTACAGCGTGGGACGCGGAAGCCATATTGATTATGCCGCCCTGCGTCGGGCGCTACGCGATGGGCCACTGCGGGGCGCAGGGTTGGATGTTTTTGCTGAAGAGCCGCTGCCTGCCGACGATCCGCTCTGGGATGAACCCAATGTGTTGATCAGTCCTCATGCGGGCGGCCGTTTCGCAGGCGAATACGACGCCTTGGTTGCTCTCTTTCTGCGCAACGTGCGGAGGTTTCTCGCGCATGAGCCGGTTGAGAATGTTGTGCTCGGCACGGCTGTGCCTTTGCGGTAGCATGTTCCGCCAAGTCTCTCGTCTCCGCTCTGGCACATACATTTCACAAGGGTCATCCTGAACGCAGTGAAGGATCCCCGTATTTTGTCGGTGGTGCAGATGATGTTCATGTTGTGCCTACCACCGGCTCTCGCGAAGGGCTTCGTGGCTGGGAGACATCCCAAATACTGGGATCCTTCGCGATGCTCAGGATGACCCTGCGTAGAGAGTTGTGGTCACGAAAAGCATGGGCAGGAGCAACAGCAGGTCTCTCCACTGCGCTGCGCTCCGGTCGAGATGACAGGGTTGTGGGAGAGCGGAAGAAAGCTCCATTAGCATCGTTGCCTGGCTAGACACCTTGAGGAAAGCTGCGGTAGCGCCTCCACAGGCCCGCACTCAACGCGAGAGCAAGCAACACAAAGCTGATTCCATGAACACAACCGAGCGTGGTGAAGATTGGCTTATAGCCAAACTTCGGCATGACCTGCCCAACCGCCAGATTGGCGGCGATGCCTCCCAGGCTGCCTCCAACGCCCGAAATGCCGGTCACACGCGCGGTGATCTGCGCTGGAACCGTCTCCGTAATCAGGGTGAACAGATTCACGATCCACAGCGAGTGGGCTGCGAGCACACATGCAATGCAGGCCAGCGCCACACCCATCGAGGAAACGCGTACCGCAACAGCAGCCAGCGGTGTGAAACATGCCGCAATGAACAGGGCCAGCATGCGGGCGCGCCGCGTCTTCATCCCCTTGCGTACGAACAGATCGGAAAGCGCGCCCCCGAACAACCCGCCCAGATCGGCGGCGAGATATGGCATCCATGCCACCGCACCAATCATCGCCGTGCTGGCATGGTGCACACGGTGCAGGTATTCAGGCAGCCAGAAGCTGAAGAAGAGCGGAAGCATGTCGGTAAGCAGACGCGCGATGAAGACACCGTAGGTAATGGGCAGCGACCAGATCCGTGTCGCTTCACCGGAAGCCGCCGCGGTGTTCTGTCCACTGGTAATGGTTTCCAGTTCCTGAGCGCTGACATACGGCGACCGCTTCACCGGTTGATAGAAGCGCAGCCACAAGAGTATCCATAGGGCGCCGCAAAGACCGGTGACGACAAACGCAATACGCCATCCGAAGTGCAGTTGCAGAAACACAACCAGAGGCGCGGCCAACACTGCGCCCACAATGTTGCCATTGGAAAAGATACCCATGGCAAAGGCGCGCTCTTTTCGCGGCAGCCATTCGCCAATGACTTTCACGCCGCCAACCGGGCCGAACCCTTCGCCGAGACCAAGCAGAATGCGGCATACAGCCAAGCCCACCCACCCACTCGCTGAACTGTGCAGAATCGCGGCCAGGGACCAGAAACCCACCGCAGCCGCCAACACAATGCGGGGCCCAAAACGATCCAGCAGCCAGCCACACACAGCGAAGCTCACGGTGTAGGCCGCCAGAAAAAACGTCACGACGTACGAATACTGCTGGTGCGACATGCCAAGCTTGTCGATCAGGCTTGGCGCAAGAACGGACAACGTCTGACGGTCGAGATAGTTGATGACAGACAGCAGAAACAGAAGGGCGACGATGGCCCAGCGAAAGCGATGGTTCAGAATTCCCCGTGCATTTCCATTCATCGAATGCGTACCACCAGGAACTCCACCCGCGACTTCTCAGCCTCCATGCGGTAGGGTGTGCCTCGCGGCACACTGATCACAGAGCCAGGCTGCATCGGTAAGGCAACGCACCCGGGAAGATCGGGTCCCTGCAGCTCATGCGGGGCGATCGACTTCGGCGCGGCCAGGTTGCCACCCGCGCACACGGCGCCTGAGCCCTTCAATACGAAGAAGAGCCGGTCCTCCGTTTCATGAAGCTCACCCGGTCCTCTGCGGTTTTCCAGCACGGCCACCTTCAGAGCGTACTTGTCTTCAGTAAGAACTTCACGGTTGGTCGGAGGCACAGACGGTATCGATTGAAACGCCTTCGCAATCTCGGCGGAAGACAGCACACGCGCCTGCGCGGCCAGTCCAGAGGGCAGCAACACGAGCGCAAGCAGAGCAAACAGGGCTTTCATGACGGCCTCCAGAATCGATGCGAGCAGGCCAAGCGAGCTTAGGAAACTGGAGGAAGGCTTGTCAATATCGTTTATCGATAAACGATATTGACAAGCCTTCCTCCCACTTACTAGAGTCAACCCGTCACCAGTTCACCTCTCCTGGAGCCACCTTGATGCCCACCCGCCGCCAGTTTCTGCGTGCTTCCACAGCGCTGTTCGCCCTTGCCGCAGGCAGATCCGCATGGCCGCTGGCCGCGGAGGAACGCTGTGATGTTCTGGTGGTGGGTGGAAGCCTGGGCGGTGTTGCGGCCGCACTTTCAGCCGCGAAAGCTGGGTGCCGCGTCATCCTGGTGGAAGAAACAGAGTGGATCGGTGGACAGGCCACCACGCAGGGCGTTCCTCTGGATGAGCATCCCAACATTGAAGAGTTTGGCCGCACAAAATCCTATGCGGCCTTTCGTGAAGGCGTGCGCACCTACTATCGCAAGCACTATCCGCTTACGCCCGCGGCGCAGTCTGATCCATATCTCAATCCTGGCGCCGGGTGGGTGAGTGCCTGCGGTTTTGAGCCGCGCGTCGGTTTAGCGGTCCTGTACGACATGCTCACGCCTCATCTGTCCTCAGGCGCGATCCGGCTTTACACACATGTCGTTGCAACCAGGGCGCACATGCAGGGCGACGCCTGCCAGGCCGTCGACTTGCTCGATACCCGCGAGAACCGGGCTTTCACCGTGCATCCGCGTTATGTCATCGACGCCACCGAGCTCGGCGAGTTTCTTCCTCTAGCCGGCGTGGAGTTCGTGACCGGAGCCGAGTCGCGTGCCGATACCGGCGAACCCACCGCGCTTGAGGGCCCCGCCCAGCCCCAGCACATGCAGGGGTTCACGCATCTCATCGCGGTGGACTACCTGCCCGGTGAAGACCACACCATCGATCGTCCGGCAATGTATGACAGATTCTCGCAAGCGCTCGATGTCATGGTCGGCATTGGTCAGGGTGACGAAATGAAGCTTCGCATGAAGCGGATCTTCGCACCGCAGGACCACACGAAATACATTCAGACAGTCTGGAACTTTCGCCGCGTCCTGTGCGCCGGCAACTTCCGCCCTGGCGCCTTCCCTTCCGACATCACGATGCTGATGAACGGCAATGAATACGGAGCGGGGTCGCTGATTGGTGTTTCCGAAGAGGAACGCAAACTCCACCTGCATGCCGCACGAGAAATGAGCCTGAGTCTGCTCTATTACCTGCAGACCGAAGTGATAGGCGGCTATCAGGGCAGGCCCGGTCTACCTGGTTTGCGCCCCCGTGGCGACGTCTTTGGGACCACGGATGGGCTGGCGCAATATCCCTACATTCGCGAGTCGCGCCGCATCCGTGCGCAGAAAACAATTATCGAGCAGGACTTCCGTGTTGATCTGCATCCCGCAGGGCCGGTGACCTTCACCGACAGCGTGGGCACCAGCGGGTACCGGATGGACATCCACGAAAAAGGTTCGGCCGCCGGCAGCCGCACACTGGAACTCAACGGCAAGCACTGGGCGCAACAGCTTCCCCTGGGAGCCCTGATCCCGCAGCGCGTCGAAAACGTTCTGCCCGGGTGCAAGAACATCGGTTCCACCCATGTGACGAACGGCGCGTTCCGCGTTCATCCCGCGGAATGGAATGTTGGCGAAGGCGCCGGCGCGTTGGCGGCATTCTGCGTTGCGAAGAAGACCGTGCCGGTCGCTGTCTGGAAGAATCCTGCCCAAGTCACCGCTTTTCAACGCAACCTCACCGCACAGGGAGTCGAGTTGGCCTGGCCCAAACCCACCTTGGCGCAGTCCTACAACTCGGTCTATGCCGACCGGCCGGGATGGTACTTCGGTGAGGCATGGCTGCGGAAGTAGATTATCGATAAAATACTATTGACATATCTTGCTACCCTTCTTTACTGTTCTCCGCGGCTCAGAAATATCCCTGCCGGAGTGCTTGAACATGATGCGTGCAGTTCGCCTCGTCACATTCTTCGTTTTGACAATCTCCTTCGCGTATACCGCCGTGGCCCAGTCCGCCGGCAGCCTGACCGGCGCGGTCACGGATCCTGCCAGCGCCACAGTGCGCGGGGCGGAGCTCGTTTTGACTAATTCGGGCACCGGCGCGAAGCTCACTTCGGTTTCGAATGGAGAAGGCATTTTCACGTTTCCCAGCCTGCAGCCAGGCAAATATGACCTGCAGGTTTCCGCGCAGAGTTTCGCCGCACGAGTCATGAAGGACATCACCATCGATGTAGGCCGCGCCACGCACCTCGATGTCACCCTGGCTACCGGCAATGTGCAGCAGGAAGTCGTGGTCACCAGCACCACGGAAACGCTGGATTCGGAAAACGGCTACAAGGGCCAGATGATCACCAGCAGTCAGGTGGAAAACCTGCCGCTGCAGTCGCGCAATCCGCAGGCCCTCAGCGCGCTGGCCCCCGGCGTTGTGGCCAACGGCAATGGCGGTTCCACCACGAACCGCCAGGGCGCGGACGGCACCGGCATATCCGCGGCATACACCATCAACGGCGGCGTTCGCACCACGCTCAGCGGCTATAACGAGTACGTCGTAGACGGCATCAGCATCATCAATCGCCGCGACGGTACGGTAGGCGCCCTTCCTTCCGCCGGCGCCATCGATCAATTCCAGGTGCAGTCGGGCGGCATCTCTCCCGACCTCGGCTATACCTCGGGCGGCGTACTCAACTACGTCACCAAAGGCGGCACCAACGGCTATCACGGCATGCTGTTTGAGGACTACCGCGGCACCACCACCAACGCGCGCCCCGCGCTGCCTGTGAACTCACCCAAGAACCCGCAAAACTGGAATCAGTTTGGCGGAAACTTCGGCGGCCCGGTCTGGATCCCCAAGCTTTACAACGGACGCAACCGCACCTTCTTCTTCGTCGATTACGACGGTTCGCGCTGGGTGCGTAAAACGCCCAGCACCGTCTCTGTTCCCACCGCGCTGATGCGCCAGGGCAACTTCAGCGAAGTAACCACCACCATCTACAACCCAGCCAGTAACTCCAATCCGGCTCTGCGCACCGCCTTTCCCAACAACACCATCAACACGCCGCTGAATCCTATCGGGCAGAAGATTCTCTCGCTGGTTCCTCTCCCGAACCTTCCTGGTGTCGCCAACAACTACTCAGGTTTTCAGCGCACCTTCACCCCCGACGACGATTTCACCATGCGCTTCGACCAGGTGCTGGGAACGCGTCACCGTATTAATTTCCGTTGGACACGTGTGCGTTCAGGCTCCATCGCCTTCTTCCCACTGGGCGAGAACGACCAGCAGACCCAGAACGTGAACTTCCCCAGCCGCGCCTACACTGGCCAATATCTTTTCTCGATCTCGCCTTCGCTGGTCTACTCGCTGGTCGGCGGTTATTTCCACTACTCGCGCGAGTTCCTCGACACTTCCGGCAATACCGTGGGCGGTTCGTACTTTGGATACACCGTCAGCCCCGCACCTGAAAGTGGATCGCTTCAAAACGTCCGCCCCATCGCGACCTTCGATATCTATCGCGGCGTTGGCACCAGCGCTCCGCAGAAACAGCGCACGCAGACTTACCAGTTGAACCAGGTGCTTTCCTGGTCGAAGGGACGTCACTTCTTCCGCTTCGGCAGCGATCTGCGCCGCTACAACACCTACGGCCTGGTTTCAGCCGGCACACCGAACGGGACCTTCACCTTCAGTGCGCTGCAGACCAGCAACGGTACAGCAACCTCCGGCAACTCCGCCGCTTCCCTGCTGCTGGGCCTTCCCAACACCGAACTGTTCCAGCAGGAACCCGAGCTGGGCACAACCGTCTACGCGAATGCCTTCTATGTGGGCGACGACTGGAAGCTGCGCCCCGACCTCACCCTGAACATCGGCCTGCGCTATGACTACGAAACGCCTATCCAGGAGCGGCAGAACAAGATTGGCTGGTTCGACCCCACAGCCACCAACTCAGTTGTCGGCATCCCGGGCAAGCTGCAATATGCCGGCATGAATGGCAACGCCGATACCTTCACCTCAGGCAGCTACGAAAACCTGGAACCTCGTATCGGCTTCGCATACTCTCCCGTTTATTTGCGCGGAAAGACTGTCATTCGGGGCGCCTATGCGATCTATTCGGAACCTCTGCCGACCGCAGGCTTCTTCACGCCTGCACCCGGTTTCGATTCGACTCTCAATCCCATCAAGGCCAACTCCACCGCAACGGCCGGCACGCTGGCGAACAGCTACACACTACCTGCGGTCTCCGGACCCCAGGGTGACGCGGCCGGGCTAGGCACTGCGATTACCGATGCCCAGGCGCGGCACCTGAAGAATCCGCGCGTTCTCTCCTGGAACTTCGGTGTACAGCAGGAGCTGACCAAGGGCACCAAATTCGAGCTTCTCTATAGCGGCAACCGCGGACAGTATCTGCTGAGCAGCGAAAACGCCAACCTGCCCAACCAGTCGGTGGTGCAACAGGCAATCAACAATGAGGCTGCGGCCGGTGGTACAGCCGGCGTTGCGCAAACTTATCTCAACCAGGCTGTGACCAATCCGCTGGCGGGTAAGGTTCCAGGTTCTCTCGGCGCCGCAACGGTGACCCGCGCCAATGCTTCCGCACCCTTCCCGCAGTTCTCCAGCATCACGGTTCCAAAGAACGATCGCGACTCCAGCTATCACAGCTTGCAAACCGTGCTTCAGCATCGCTCCAACAACGGCTTGTCCACGCTGATTGCCTATACATGGTCGAAGCTGCTGACGGATGCCACGGAGATGAACTTCAACTCCGGCGACCAGAGCAATAACGGATCATGGCAGAACCCCTACAGCCTCCGTGATGCGCGTGGCCCGGCCACCAGCGACCATACGCACGTCTTCTCCGGCGCTGTCGTCTACCCGCTACCCTTCGGCAAGAACCGGCAATTTCTGACGCACGGTGTGGCAGGCGCGCTTGTCGGCGGCTTCCAACTGACCGGCATCGCTACCTTCCAGAGCGGGGTTCCGCTGGCCGTCACTCAGACCGCGGCCAACGGGCTGGGTCTGGGAGCTTACCGTCCCGACAAAGTCGCGAACCCAATTGGCAGCCATGCGGGCAATTCCAACGGCAGCCGCCAATGGATCAACCCGGCGGCCTACACCGTGGTCGACGGCCGCTTCGGCACCGCGCCCATTCGCGACTCGAAACTGCGCGGACCGAACTATACGGACTTCGATCTCGGCGTGCAGAGAAACTTCCACATCTTCGAAGCGCTGAATGCCCAGTTCCGCGTGGAAGCATTCAACGCCTTCAACCATCCGAACCTTGCGCTACCTACTCCGGATCGCAGCTCGGCCGCCTTCGGACAGATCAACACCGTGTACGCGCCGCGTGCAGTCCAACTGGACCTGCAACTTTCCTTCTAAGAGCTTACGATTGCAGCCCACCAAGGCTGGAAAGAGGAACCATTGACGAACGCAGACTTCCTCGGCGGCATGTATTGCGCCCTTGTCACTCCACTGGATGAAAACGGCCGCGTGGTCGAATCTGTCGCGGAGAAGATGTTAGCCGAGCTTCTCGGCACGGGCCTCGATGGAACCTATATCGGCGGTTCCACCGGTGAAGGTCCCCTGATGGCGATCGACCAGCGCATCCGCCTGGTGGATTGCATTGCCACGAATATGCCCGCCGATAAAAAGATGATTGTCCATGTGGGCGCCGCGGCAGCGGAAGATGCCATCCGTCTGGCAACGCACGCGGCCGAGGTGGGAGCCGCGGCGATCAGCAGCCTTCCTCCCGCAGGCGAGTTCTCCGAGGTCTTCGCGTATTACGAAATGCTGGCCGACCGCTCGCCGCTTCCTTTGATCGTGTACTACTTTCCCAAGGTCGCGCCCACGGCGTTTCCCGCTCCTGGCGACCTGGCCAAAGTCTGTGACCTCCCTAATGTCGTAGGTGTGAAGTTCACCGACTTCAACCTGTTCCTTCTGGAAGACCTTACCCAGCGAGGCAAGGTGGTCTTCAACGGCTACGATGAGGTGCTTGTCGCCGGCCGCTTGATGGGAGCCCAGGGTGGCATCGGTTCAACCTATAACCTGATGCCACATGCGATGGTCGCTCTCTATCGCGCGACCCAGGCGGGAAACTGGCAGCAGGCACGAGAGATTCAGGTACACATCAACCGCGTCATCCGCACCCTGATGCGTTATCCATGGCTACCTTCCATTAAGGCGATTCTGCGCCGCCAGGGCTTTGAATGCGGCCCGACGCTGAACCGCGAACGTCTTCGCGATGCGGCCCAGGAACAGGCATTGTTTCGCGAATTTGACGAAGCCATGGCGGGCTTGCAGGAGTATGTTTGACGGCTCGGAACTCGTTGAAACTTAGGTATGATGGCAATATGGAACAGACCCTGGCTCCTATTAAGTCGCTCAGTAAATCCTCTGAGGTATTCACTGTTCTGCGACAAGCCATCCTGTCCGGTTCCTTGAAGCCAGGCGACGCGTTGCGGGAAGCCCATCTCGCCCGTCAGCTTCAGGTAAGTCAGGTCCCGATTCGTGAGGCGCTGCTCAAACTGGAGCACCTCGGGCTTGTGGTCCGTGTCCAGGATCGCGGCACCACGGTCACCAAGCTTTCGCGCCAGGAAATGTACGAGCTCATGGAAGTGCGGGCTCACCTGGAAGAGATGGCTTTCCGTCTTGCCGCCGAACACGTTACCAAGGCCGTGGAGCGCGACCTGAGACGTTGCATTCAACGCATGGAAGACGCCATCGCCGCGAACGATTACTACGAGCTTTCCGACGCCGATCTCGAATTTCATCGCATGGTCTGGAAGCTGGCCGACAATAAAACGCTCGAACGCATGCTGGACAGGCTGTGCGTTTCGATCTATGCCTTCGTCAGCATTCAACGCCATGCCGCGCGTGAGTCGCTACGCGAGTCTGTCAGCCATCACTTCGATCTGCTCAAGGCGCTGCTCAAGCGCAAGCCGGAACTTATCTCCGCAGCCGTGCACGAGCATCTCGATCCGGACAAGGCCGTCCCTGCCAACATCGATTGAAGGCGTTGCGAAAACGCATTCGCTTGATCAAGTGCGGAGCTTTCGATACCGGATCGTCAGCCGAAGCGAAACTCAAACGCGATCCTGCTCGTTTTCGCAGACAACAGCAGCCAACACACGCGGCGTGATCTGCCCGTGGCGGCATGGTCACGTGATAGATTCTCCATACGGTGCACCGTCACCGCGCAGTAAGGCGTCTCAAGCGCCTGATCATGGCAGACTTAGGAATCGGTTTTCTACCGCGTTTCAATTTGGTAAGCGAACTGCGTGCTGGGCAACTGCACGAGATTCCGATTGAGGGTGTGCGTTTGGCCCGAGACCTCAGACTGATCTTTCAGAAGGAGAGCAATCTGACGCAAACGGGCAAAGTGTTTTCTCAGGTTGCGACCGGCAACCCTGCTTCACGGAACGGCAAGAACGAATGATGAGAATGTTGTATCCGCAGCACATCTTCCCAGAAAAATCTTCTCTTTCCAGCCAGGCTTACTCGCCGCATTGTCGTTTGGAACAGAGTCACATTCGCTTTGCCTTTCGGAACGCCGTGTTTCTTCTGCCGTTCCTCGCTTCTTCCGCAATCCTCGCGCAGACTGCTCCCACCCCGACACAGGCCCAGACACCTGCGAACACGCCCACACCAGCCGTCGTACCGGTTCCCCCAGTGACGCTGCGCGAAACGGTCGTCGTTCTGGGATCGCCCGAGCCCGTGATGCTGGGCGAAACGGCTCGCTCGGGAGCCACGCTCCCCGTTACTCCCGAGCAGACCTTGATTCCCGAGCTCAGCGATGTTCTACGCAGCGACAGTTCCGTGGACATCCAGGAGCGCGGCGCAGGCAACGTGCAGGGCGACGTCTCCATCCGTGGCGCTTCCTTTGAGCAGACTCTTGTCCTGTTGAACGGCATGCGTGTGAACGACCCGCAGACTTCTCACTTCAATTTGGACGTACCTGTCCCGCTCGACGCAATCTCCGGTCTGGATGTGTTGCATGGCGCGGGATCCACGCTCTATGGTTCCGACGCGATCGGCGGCGTCGTGAACGTGCGCACCGCATCGCCTTCGAGCAACTCGATACGGCTGCGTTCCGGTATTGGAAGCTATGGCATGAATTCGCAGGCTGCTCTGCTCTCCGGGAGCCGCGGGATCGTCAGCGAAACACTTGCGGGCAGCCGCGATTTCTCCACCGGCTTTATCGATGACCGCGACTACCGCAGTGAGCAGGCGAGTTCCGAAACCTGGCTCACCTCGCCGCTCGGCAGCAGCGACGTCGTCTTCGCAGGCAGCGACCGCGGCTACGGCGCCGGCAACTTCTACGGACCATATCCCTCCTTCGAACGCACCAAGGGATGGTTCACCAGCCTGCAGCAGCAGCTTGGCTCGAGAACGGACGCGAGCGTTGCCTACCGTAGGCATTCGGACCGTTTCGTTCTTCTGCGTTCGAATCCCGGCTACTACACCAACCAGCACATCGATGAGAGCTGGCAGGCCCGGCTGCGCCGCAACGACCGCTTCGGTTCCCACTTCCGTCTGGCTTCGGGTTTGGAAGAAGACCTGGACTCCATCCACAGCAACAACCTCGGTCTTCACGCGCGTAACCGCGGTGCCGGCTATGCGCAGTTTGAAGTCAGTGGAGCTCATGGAAATTTATCGGTAGGTGGCCGTGAAGAGGTCCTTAGCGGTGGACAACAGGTTTTCAGCCCATCGGTGACGGGCGCTGTGCCTGTGGGCGGCTCGGTCAAGATTCGAGGCGCGATTGGTTACGGATTCCGCTTGCCAACGTTCACGGACCTTTATTACAGCGATCCCACCACTACCGGCAATGCGCAGCTTCAGCCCGAATCGGCGTGGAGTTATGAAGGCGGCGCCGATTGGTTTGCGCTCCCGAAGCTGGTTCTCTCGGTCACGGGCTTCACCTCACCTCAGCACAACGATATCGACTACACGCGGGCCAGCACAGCGGATAAGTGGCACGCTACCAATCTTGGGAACTTCCGATATTCCGGCGTTGAGTTGTCCGCATTATGGCAGCCCAGTGCCGGGCAAAGCCTGCGGGCGGGTTGGACCTTCATCTCCGGCGATTCCTCCATACTCAACGGGCTTCAATCCGAATACGTCTTCCGCTATCCGGTCAACAGCGCCACGGTCGACTGGCTTGGCCCGGTGCATTACGGCATTACCTCGCGAGTCCATCTGGGAATCACGCAGCGTATCGCCCAGGCGCCCTATGCCGTGCTCGATACGTCCTTGAGCCGCACGTTCCACACCTTCATCCAGCCGTACATCCAGATGACCAACCTGGCCAACACCGGGTACGAAGAGATCCAGGGCGTTCGCATGCAGGGCCGGGCATTTCTTGGCGGCGTGATGATCGAACTGTCGCGGCATCGCTAAGACGAGACGGTGTTGTTGCGGTTGTGGGTGTTGTTGCAGTCGTGGGTGCTGTTGTGGTTGTGGGTGTTGTTGCAGTCGTGGGTGCTGTTGTGGATGCGGGTGCCGTTGGCGTTGCAGATGCCCTTGCGGTTATGGGTGCCGTTGGCGTTGCAGATGCGGTTGACGTTGACGTGGCTTTGCATTTGCCTTTGTTGTTGCAGTTGAGGCGTAGAAGCAAGCTTTAGCTTGCTGTCCAACCACCGCCTAAAATTGCGCTTTAGCGCTGGGTTCTTCGGCACACTGCTTCGGACATCGCACGCGGAGCCGAATCCGTACCGCTCATAGAAAACATAACAGCGCCAACGGCGCGACATATACCAGCATGGGGTGAAACGGGGATCCCGGCGAGCGCGCCCTTTGCTCGCTGGGGAAGTGAAACCCCATGAAAGACAAACCAGAATTTCAATAGGGCTGAAGGCCCGACATATGCCTTCCCATCTTGTCGAATAAAGCGTCGGGCCTAAAGGCTGTGACGAATGGACCGGGCTTCAATGGCCGTCTATATGTCGGGCCTTCAGCCCTCAACCCCTACAACGACCTTTTTCATGGGGTTTCACCCCATGCTGGTATATGCCGCGCCGTTGGCGCTTGACGCCGTTCTCCGTCGTACGCCCATCAGCAAGCTAAAGCTTGCTTCTACTCCTCAAAGGCAAACAAAGACGGTAACGCCAAGAACCCCATGCCTCGATCGAGACATGGGGTACCGAGGGTGTGGTTGTTCTCGGCGTTAGCTACTGCGCCGGAGCCACAAAGATAGGATCGGCAGGCGTAACAGCGCCGGCTTTGATCCATGCCGAAAGCACAGCAAGGTCAGCGTCGGAAAGCTTCTCCTTGGGGGCAGGAGGCATGGGTGGAGGATCGCCCGCGGGATTCTCGTGGTTGACCAGCTTGATCATCAAGCTGGCTTCAGGCTGCCCGGGAACCACGCCATTTCCGTGATGACCACCCTTGAGCAGGCTTTCGCGCGTGTTCATGTTGTAACCGCCGCGATGGTTGGCCCCGGCATGGCAGCGGAAACAATTCGTCTGGAGGATCGGCTTCACCTTTTCGGTGAAATAGGCCGGCGTAGCAGTGTCATCTTTCGCTGAAACCGCGACTGGAGAAGAAACTGCCTGACCGAGGCCGGCAGCAATCGTCAAACTACCTGCGAGGGCCAGCAACGCGCCCGATCCAAACTTCATGCAACTTCCTCCAAATGCAAATGTGTCGGCGAGCCAGCCCGCCTGGTTTTGTAATCAGGTGATTCTTTCACACCAACGTGAACGATCACACTCCTGATCGAATGTCCTGGGGCGAGCCTACACGAAGCGCGCAGCCGGCAAAAGCTCACACGCTTCAGCCGCGCTCAAAACACCCTCCTGACGGGGTGCCCGGCAAGGCTGTTCAGGGTATCATCGCGTAACTGGCGGTTGCCGAGCCGACCCTTCCGGTTGCTTACTCTCATGGGTACGGCGCCCTTGTTCGCATCGTTACAAGCACGGGAAACTGAAATTTTGATGTCTTCCATGTTGAATCGCAATTCGAGCATTGTTGCTTTACTGGCATGTGGCCTTCTCGCGGGCTGCAAGGCGACACCACCCAACAAGGTGGAAACCAGGACCATCAACTGGACCAAACACCACCTCACCGTCCACGGCAAGAAAACCCCGAATCCCACACCGGCGACGCCGGAAAGCATTGCCAACGGCAAGCAGATGTTTGGCTCCTACTGCATGGTCTGCCACGGACTGGATGGCCAGAACACCGGCGTTCCCTTTGCGAAGACCGTGTCGCCTCCGGTCCCATCGCTCGCCAGTCCGGAAGTCCAGGCCTACACCGACGGTCAGCTCCAGTGGATCATCAAGAACGGCATTTCTCCTTCAGGCATGCCGCCTTCCACGGGTGAGTTCTCTGACGATGACATGTGGGACATGGTGAACTACATCCGCCATCTGCCGCCGGCCGGTTCGTTGGGAGAACCGAACGTCTATGGCGGCAGCGGCGGCGGTGGCGCGAAGTGACGCAGAGTCCTAAAAGGCTCATTCCACGGGCGTCGTATTCCGTGCGCTGAGGTTCACGGCTACTCCCCGAAATGCAAGAGCAATATCATCGTCTTTCGTCCGACAATAGAACTTGATGCTTCCCGCCCGCGATACCGAACTCGTGCAGATCGTCGACCATGCCCTCGCGGATGCGGCCGCACGCGCAGTCAAAGACGATGGCAGTTCCTGGCTGGCATGCCGACCCGGCTGCACGCCATGCTGCCACGGCGTCTTCCGCATCTCCATGCTGGATGCGGAACGCCTTCGCGCAGCACTTCTCGATCTGGAACGCGAAGACAAACCCAGAGCAGACGCCATCCGAGCGCGAGCGAGCCACCTTGTCGAACAACTGAAGACCGCATTCCCAGGGAACGCTGCGACAGGACTTCTCGATGAAGAGGACGAACGCTGGGAAGAGTTCGCCGACCTCCCGGACGCCGACGCGTCCTGCCCTGTGTTAGACCCCGCAACAGGGCGCTGCGAACTTTACACTGGGCGACCGTTGACCTGCCGCATCTTCGGACCGCCAGTGAAGAATGAGTTTGGGATTGGTATCTGCGAGCTTTGTTATGTAGGCGCCAGTGAGTCTGAGGTGCTGCACGGCGAGATGCATCTGACGCATCATCCGCTCGAAGAAGAGCTGAATACCGAACTGCCGCCGGGAGAAACGGTCATCGCCTGGGCGTTGCGGTCGACGGCTTCGTAAACCACGCACAAACAGCCTTGCTGCATCTCTCGTGCAGCCATCATTGCGCCTTTACCTTTCTTGTTTGTCATCCCCCACACCCCATTCGGGCCCAAGACCGAATGGGTGTGGGGGATGACAACCAGAAAAGCCAAGACAGAAACAAAGACAACAGCAACGACAAAAACGAAGGATCACGTTCCACACGCGCCAAAGCGAAAGGGGCGAGCTCTCTTGCGAGAACTCGCCCCAGTCATTTCCGATCTCGAAGATCCGTTCGGAGTCCGGATTCCAGCCGCGTCTCTTCAGTTTCGTTCGGTCGGAACCTGCCTTGCGGCCTGCTCTTTCCTTACGCTCCCGTCGTTCTTCGCCTGTCTGAGCTTTCCGGTTTGACCGTCGCTGATCCGGTTGCCCGGACTTTGCGTGAGTCCCGTTGCCGGGCCTCCTGGTCTCACTTTCCTGCTCTCTTCTCGTGGAAGATTGCTCTTCCGTTGAAGAGAAGCATATGCCTCCTGCGAAACTTTGCAAGAGGGCTAAAAGCATTTATTTCGGTGGAAATCTCGTACTTTTTGTGCGAAAAACGCCTCTTTCGAAGTGATCAACTCTTTGCACGTCGTGACCTCATAAGACCTTCTCAACGGACATGTAACCCCTCAATCTCAACGCGGAAAATCCCATCGTCCAACCGCTCGATTCCGAGCTCAAGTGAAAGATCAGAAGCTCCCTCTTCGAGAGAGAAAAGAGGAAGAACCACGGACCAGCTTGTGGCCGGATGTGCAGCAAGGGGAACAATATCGGAAACAAACAAATCGTCCGATGGCATACGCAGTGTTCTGCCATACGACACGACAGCATGCTCCATTGCCGCAGCGGTCAGGTGCCTTCCTCCCGATAGCCGCTCCAAGGCAAGGTAAGCCTCGTCGACCAATAGCTGCATGATCGATCTGAGGAATGATCGAAGCTGTAGGTCTTCACTGGCAGTCACGTTTACGAATTCCTGACCTTCAAGCTGGAACCGCGGCGGAATCGGCCTTAGGAACTAGGTACCGCTCCCAACCAACTTGCAGCTTTGCGGCGAATATCGCGAATGCTTTTCATCACATAGATGTTGAAGGAGTGTCGTAGCCTTCGACGAATGCAGACGTGATGCCGCAATCGCGTCATACCAGCGCGCGGCATCCATGTTGCCGGGGGCCGTGTCCTTTTCGCCCAGCGTCAACACGCGCATCAGGTTCGCATCCGCCTGTTCGTTCTGGCCCAGATACAGTTGCGAAACACCGAGATACAACGGGACGATTTCACTCGCAGGATATCCAGCAGCCAGCGCACTGAACTTCGTGGCTGCCGCGGCGTAGTCAGCATGGTTGTAGGCCGTGAATGCAGGCAGCAGTTGCTCCGTCGCCGGCTCATGGCTGCCGGGTCCGCGGGTCAGCAATGCCGTTCCGCCCGGCGCCGCGAGCGGTGTAAGTGGAATATCCAGATTCGCCGTCGTTACCGGTTGCTGCGCATTGCTTGCAGGAGCAACCCCATGCGCATTCTGCGGCTCCGTCGCCTTGGGCGAAAGCGAGCGCCACGCAACAGCTCCTGCGACCATCAGCAACACCGCCGCAGCGATTCCCATCCAGAGACGACCGCCGCTCGCCTCCCGCTTGTTTTCCAAAGGAAACTTCGTTGCGATGCGGCGTTGCTCTTCCGCCAGCAACGTGGTTTCCGGCAGTCTGGCCAGATCCTCCAACAGACCGCTGCATGACGGACAATCCGCGAGATGCGCCGTGACCCGCGCCTCCACGTCAGGCGGCAATACATCCTGGCCTGCTGCCTGCAGAACATCCAGGGGCGGACATCCACCGCGGCGCGGCTTGAGAGCCCCGGCAACCGCCTGCTCGTCGGCGTCAAACTCCGGTCGCTGTATCGACATGGCCACCTCCCTCTTTAGGTGTTCCCGGCTGAATGTAGTCGCGCAACAGTTGCAGCGAATATTGCAAATGCCCCTTGACCTGAAGCTCAGTCAATCGTGTCTCTTTCGCGATCTCGGCCCGCGACATCCCTTGCGCAAAACGCAGCGTCAGGCAAACGCGGTGGATCGGCTTGAGCGCCGTGCAGCGCTGTAGCAGATCGGCCAGCGAGTGCTCAGGCTCGTTCCACAATCCATCGTCACTGTTGAGGTCAGTCTCCCAGCGCTCCTCGACATAGCGCCGCCGCCAGTAATCTGCGGCGCGGCGCTTGGCCACCGTGAACAGCCACGCGGGCAGCTGTTCGCCCGGCACTGTCGACCACTTCTGATGGAGTGCAAGAAAGACTTCGCTCGTAAGTTCCTCCGCTACCTCGCGTCGAGACACCGCTCGTAAGCAAAAACGAAACACCGCCGCAGCGTACTCGCGATAGATCTCGTCGAAGGTCTGCAAACGGTTCATCGTCCCCGGGGAGGAAATGGAAGAAACAAAAGATTGATCTTCAGGATACGCACCTTCGCAGTACGACGATACCCCAGAGCGTGTACCTCAGGGTGTACAGCGAAGAGAGGGTGCCAAAGCCGTTTTCTATCAAGGAAAACGGCCTCCTCCTCTGTCTGAGACGCCCAGTATGAGGAACACCGCTCTATGGTTGACCGGAAAGCGAGAAGGCCGCCCAGTAGGCCGGATCTTCGGGCAGACTCACCGTGCTTCCACTTAATGTCGGAACACGAACCCGATGTGTACGCAGGTCATGGATCAGGGAGAGTTGCGCCTCGCGAAGCGCCGCACTGTTTGACGCTCCGCGGTTCAACGCGGCGTAGAAATCGGGCATCATCTTCGCTGTCGGCGCGTCGACGACGTCCCACAGCGTGGTCACCAGCGAAGCCGTACCCGCATAGAAGAAGGCGCGGCTAAGCCCCAACACGCCGTCGCCCGTAATCTGGCCGCGGCCGGTGCGGCAGGCGCTCAGCACCACGAGGCTGGTGTGCAGATGCAGGCCGTAGACCGATGTGGTCGTCAGTTTGCCGCCCTCCTGCCGCGTGTCCAGGGCCAGGAAGGAAGACGAAGGCGCACTGTCATCCACGATCGAATGTGTCGCGAAGTGCAGCACCGTGGCCTCCGGCAGCGCGGTCTTGAGCGAATCGATGCCGGCTTCTTTGCCTTCCAGCAGCGTCATCCGGCTTCCGAGGTGCTGCTCGATGCCGCGCGCTTCCTCCCGGGTTCCCGGCAGCGCCGGCAGAGGCACACCATTCACGGACGGCAGCTTCTCAGGATTCGCGAGCACAACATAGTGCGCCGCGGCAGACACGTTCGCCGCTCCATTCTTCTCCGCAATTTGCAGCACACCCACGGAAGGCGCTTCGTGAATCGCGTGCTGCTCCACCAGGTACTTGCCGTTCTTGTCCATCAGCGCGGAGAACGACAACTGAAACAAAGGTCCCTGCGGAATGATCGTAAGCAGCGAGCCTTCCTCGACGGGAAGCTCTGCCGCCACGGGAGCAATCAGTACGTTGTACAGATCGCTCCACGGCTTGCGCGAACGGCGGACAACGCCCTGGTCGTCGCCACCGCGCGTCATCACACGCGCTCCGCGAGCGACACCCGCCGCAGTTCCTGGCAAGGTCGCCCGCACCAGCATGGCCAGTTGCACCGGTGTCATGGCCTGGTCCTTCTCGATCACAGGCTTGCCTGGCGCCATCACCCATGTGTAGAGCCGGTCGTCGCCCACCCAATACGAAATCAACGTCGAATGCTGCCCCTCCACCGCCTTGCGCATGTCGGCGATCGTCATGGAGAACGGATGCGCCTCGCTGCGCAAATCGGCCGACCCCGCCGGTCCGGAAGCTCCGCCGCCCGCCCTGCGCCCACCTGTCCCGCTTCCACCCGCGCCTCCAGGGCTCGACGGAGTTGCGAACGCCGCTCCGGGAGCACGGTCCGTGCTGGCCAGGTCCACAAACGCCCGTGCACGATCCTGCTCAGAGGCCAGCAGCGCGTCCTCCGGCTTCCCCGACTGCAAGAACGCACGGATCAACACCGTGTAGGCCGATTTCTGATGTTCGTTGAACTGGATCAACGCGCTATCGGTGGTGCGCACGCGCGGCCGCTGTGTATCGATAATGGCCACCGCGGTCTGTGCGCTGCGCAAACCTTCCTCAGGATGCCCAGTGCGAAGCAACGCGTCTGCGTAGCTCATGTTGAGCGCAGCATAGGAGCTCGGCTGCAGCAGATCCTTGCACGCCAGGGCATCCTTGCCATTCGTCAAGGCTTCCGGCAGAGCGTTGGCCTGCACCTGCAGAATGGTTCTCTGCGACGCCAGGGTGCATTTCTCCGTCGGCGTCAGCTTCGCTTGGCTAAGGTCTTCGAGGGCGTGTAACCCCGCCGCCGCCTGCCCCGCGTCGCCATAGGTGGCAGCCATCTCCATCTCAAGGTTCGGTATAGCGACAACAAGATGTTGTTCGCGAGCAAGCCGCAGCGCATCGTTGTACTCCGCAAGCGCTTTGGTCCACTCCCGTTGCCGTGCATACGCCGCTGCCATCAAGCGCATGGATTGCACGCGCAGAGCCTTCAAACCTGCCTGAACATAGATCGCATCCGCTTCCTGCGCATAACGCAGGACCGTAGCGCCATCGCCCGTGGCATCCGCCGCGGCAGCCATATTCAACAGCACGGCAGCCCGTGTTTGAGGCTCGCAACCACACGCGGCAAGATCCGTTAGCGCCGCTTGAAAATGTGCCGCTATCTCCGCGAAGCGCCCTGTGCGCCGCAGCGCCGAGCCCCACTCCCACTGCAGAAAGCCACGCACAGCAGGGACGTTTTCAGTCTGCACGCTTTCCAACTCATGCGCGAGGGCCGCCTGTTCCTCTGGCTTTTGCCCGTTCTCCTCATACTGGAGCATCAGGCTTCGCAGCTTGATTGACGAAGCCGTATCTCCCGCATCCTTTAACTCGGCAGCTACCGCCGGGGCGCCCTGCAAAAACGCCGCGTTATCACCCACCAGGTGTCTGGTGACGAGGATGCGCTCGTGCACAATCGCCAACGCGAGCGGCGTGCCGCCCTCATGCAACAACTCTTCCGCATGCATCAGGTGCGGCAGAGCATCGGCAAGATTCACCGCAATCTGAATTTCTCCGATCCCAAACTCCGCCAGCGCTTCTCCGCAGGCGTTATGCGCGGCCTGCGCGCTCACACGAATTTTCTCCAGAAGCGGCTTGGCTTCAGCCCCGCGATTCTGCATCGCCAGCAGATCGAAGGCGTGTTGGATCTCCGCGGCCATCGCGGGTGTCACGGCCTCATTGCCGGGCACGGGAAGTGTGACGTTGCGGCGGTTTCTCGCGTCGAGACCGCAACCGGTCTGCGCTCCACCTTGCCCCCAACTGCTCCCGGACGTGATCAGGCCAAAACCAATCAGGCCCACCAACATGCTGATACGGCGTGCGTTCATTCAGCCCTGTTTCTCCTGCGCTTGCAATAGTGGTTGGATTCTATCTGCTTTGTGTGAAAGTTCATCCGAACCAACGGGCCACTTTGTCACAACGGCCGCTGCAATATTCACCCAAGGGTGGAGAGGCAGTGCCGGTACTGGACATGATGCAGCGCTGAAGGCGCGTTCTATACCAGCCCAGGGCGAAGCCCTGGGTTTAGTTGCCATAGGGGTTTGAGGGCTGAAGGCCCGACCTATCGTGGCGCCACTATAGGTCGGGCTTTCAGCCCTCAGTGTTTTGGTTGGACGTACACCTAGGCCTTCGGCCTAGGCTGGTATAGGGCGCGCCGTTGGCGCTTGAAACCATGCCGGTTCGAATAACACACACAGAGATGCTTGCTCCCTCCCATGGGCGTATGACGTACTCTCGCGGGCACGCGAAAGACTGACAACGGCGGGACTGGGGCTGCATGAAAAATCTGGCCTCACTACGTTCGGGCCTCCACACTCCAAGCCTCTCCTGAACCGCCCTCTCCCTTTCCCGCCACAAAAACTTCGACCCCTTTTTCTTCCACTTTCAATTCTGGCGCGATCCATCAAGCGAGACCGGAAAATCCGGCGCCTCCACTGCGGAGCGGAGCGCGGCCCGAAGACGTCATCGGCCCGCGCCCTGGAAAGGGTGAACATCATCATGACGACGAACCCGAGCGTCACGCGCTCCAGGAGCCTTGTGCTCCGTGCGGCCATCCTGTTTACGGCACTTGCCGTGCCCGCCGTTGCGCAGATTCTTGCCGGCCACAGCACCCTGTTTCCCCGTTGGGCCTCCGCTGCTGCCCACACCATCGCCGCAGCGCGAGCCCATGTGCCCGCGCTCCAGATGGCGAAGCAGAGCACCCCCAAAAGCTCAGCCCACCCGAACAGCAGTCAGCCCGGAGCCCAGATCCATTTTGTCCCCGAAGTCCTCCATGTCATCGCGGGTGGCGACGACAACTCCCGCGGCAACGATGACCCGGCGGACGGCAACACCGCAACCAGCACTCGACTGAATGCGCCGGACGCGCTCGCAGTCGATCCGGCTGGCAACGTCTACATCGCCGACATCGGCAACGCCCAGGTCTACCGGGTGAATACCTCCGATGGCACTATGACCACAATTGCCGGCACACCGGTCTCCACGGACGAGGTAGCGCGCCGCAAAGCTGACCCTAAAGCCCGGTTGCGAACCAATACGGCTCTCGCTCATGGAAATGTTATTCCCGGCACGCAGGTAAGTCTGGGTACACCCAGCGCGCTGGCCCTTGGTCCAAGCGGTGAACTTTACATCGCCGATGGCCGAAACGCCGCCATCTACAAGCTCGATACCAGCGGCAACATGACGATCGTCGCCGGTACCGAGGGCTCGGACGGTTACAGCCCTGACGGCACGCTCGCGACCGGCGCCATGCTCGGCGTCCCCAACGGAGTCACCGTCGACACCAACGGCCAGGTTTATTTTTCCGAAGCCGAAAACGGTGTGGTCCGGCGCATCAATCCCGCGGACGGCACGCTGATCACAGTTGCCGGCAATCAGGCGATGGGCCCGGGCTTTAGTGGCGACGGCGCTGCTGCCATCTCGGCACAGTTGAACAACCCCGCAGGACTCGTCTTCCTTCCCAACGGCAATCTCGTCGTCGCCGATAGTGAGAACTTCGTCGTCCGCCAGGTAAATGCTTCAACAGGGGTCATCACCACCATTGCCGGGAGAAACCGCAGCGGATACAGCGGCGATGGCGGTGCGGGCACGGCTGCCAGATTGTCCACCCCCCAGGCGGTTGCGACGGATGCCGCTGGTCAGATTTACATCGCCGACGTGGATAACAAGGTTGTGCGCAAGCTTGCGCTCGATGGCACTATTTCCACCATCGCAGGTCACAAGTCCTCCATTTCCCTCTCGAACTATGGACCTTTCGGTGTAGCGGCGACAGATGCCTCCATCACCAGTACAGCTGCGGTTGCGATTGGCCCGGCAGGTGAGGTCTATGTCGCGGGTGAGGACATCGGAATCGTCGCCAAACTCGGCCCAGATCTTCTGCTCGACTTCGGCCAGCAGCAAATCCACTCCGTCATCACACGCACCCTTGCGGTTGAAAATACTGGAACCGCATCCTTCACCTTTACCGGATCAGGCTTCAGTGCGACTGGCAATGCGTATCATGCCGACTCGTCGGCGACGAATGGGTGTACCGCCACGACGACTCTCGCTCCGGGCGGGGTCTGTGGCATTGATGTCTCGTTCAACCCACAGGAAACCGGAGACGCCTTCGGCGAACTGACGATCACGGATTCGCTTGGAACCCAGTCCGCCACACTGCAGGGCACAGGCGTCAAGCAGTATTCCGACACGGCAGTTACAGTCACGCCCACCAGCGCCAACGTAGGGGACACGATTACCTTCACCGCAACGGTGACGGACGAGATCGGCAGCGGCAATCCAATTACCAGCGGTGCGGTGAATTTTGTCGACGACAATACCGGCAACACGCTGGCCTCCGCATCGCTCAACAGCTCCGGACAAGCAACCGCCACCACCATTCCCGGACAAGGCAGCTATCAGGTAGCGGCATACTTCAACGGCAGCTCGCAGTATGCTTCCAGCTCCTCCGGTGACGTTGAGTTGGATATCGCCGCCAAGCCGGCTTCCATCACACTTACTGCATCATCCACCGTCGCCAACGCGGGATCCGCGGTTGCGGTCTCGGCTTCCGTAACCTCGACCGCCGGCTCACCGACCGGCAGCGTCACGTTCCTGATCGATGGAGTGAACATCGGTACGGGCACGCTGACCGGAGGCACCGCTTCCACGGACATCACAGCACCCGCCCCTGGACAACACACGCTCCAGGCCATGTACTCGGGCGACAGTCAGTTCGGTAGCGCATTGTCCAACACGCTGCCTCTGACCACGCATGGCGCTCTGTTGCAGTTCTCGCCGGCAGCGGCAACCACGATTGCGGGCATTCCATCCGATGAC
>DASYEV010000128.1:0-18516 GCA_036498835.1 Acidobacteriaceae bacterium
CAGCTGGCTCGCCTGGCAGTGCGAGGGTGTGCCTGCCCGGTATCCCTCGATGACGAGCGCTGCCAACGCCTCACGTCCGGGATTCGGATGAGTCGCCAGGTCATCAGGGAGTTGGACCGTGATCTCCATAGGGGAAAGTCTAACAAAACGGCCCTGTCACCATGGAGATGTGCATCGCCCGGTTTTCACCCATGAAGATGGGACGAATGGTCCCAGAATCAAGGGAATCAGCTCCGAAACCACTTGGCCTCGCAGCATAGATTCCGTAGTCTTGCTTTGTCGCAATCATCATCCCAAGCGGAGGCCCCTTGAGCCTGATCCAGGATCTGCAGTTCTCGTTGCGTCAGTTGCGTAAAGCCAAGGTGTTCGCCGTCGTTGCTATTGCGACACTTGCGCTGGGCATTGGGTGCAATACGGCCATCTTCAGCGTGTTCTATGGCGTGCTGCTGCGGCCGCTTGGTTTCTCCGATCCGGATCGCCTGGTGATTGTCTCGGAGCGGGCGACGAACTTTCCCATGCTCAGCGTCTCGTGGCTGAACTTCAGGGATTGGAAGGCGCAAAACAAGTCCTTCGAAGAGGTCGGAGGGGTTCGCACCATGACGATGGCGCTGACCGGCAGCGGCCAACCCGAGCAGCTTCCCGGACAGATGATCAGCGGCAACGTGCTGCACATGCTTGGTACCGGCACGGTTGTGGGCAAACCGATCAGTGACACGGACGACCAGCCCGCGTCGCCGCCCGTGGTGCTGCTGGGCTACGGATTGTGGCAGCGCAGGTTTGGCGGCGCGGAGAATGTTATCGGGCAGACCATGACGCTCGATCGCCAGACCTACACCATCACCGGTGTGCTTCCGCAGGGGTTCGAGCTGCTGCAGCAAACGCCGGATTTTGTTGTTGCCATGGGGCCTTGGGCGAGCAAGCTGCCGGATGACCGCTCCTGGCATCCGGGGATCAACGCCATTGCCCGGCTGAAGCCTGGGGTGTCCCTGGAGCAGGCGCGCAGCGAGATGAGCGCCATCGCCAAGCGGCTGTATACGCAGTATCAGACCGACAACATCGCGATCGATGCCGTGGTGAACCCGATGCAGGCACAGTTGGTGAGCGGCGTTGCACCGGCGTTGAAGATGCTGCTGGGCGCGGTGATCTTTGTGCTGCTGATTGCATGCGGCAATATCGCTAACCTCATGCTGACGCGTGCGACGGCTCGGCGGCGGGAGATCGGCATTCGCATCTCGCTGGGAGCCTCGGACGGGAAGATCATTCAGCAGTTGATCGTGGAAGGACTGGTGCTTTCACTGACCGGCGCGGCATTCGGAGTGGCGCTCGCCTATCTGCTGATGCCGTCGCTGCTGCATGCCGCCGGAGGTGTGCTGCCGGCGCATGCCGTCGTGCGGATCGATGGCCGGGTCCTGCTGTTCACCGCGGTGCTGTCTGTGTTCGCAGGCGTCTTCTTTGGCGTCGCTCCGGCGGGGCATATCCGGTTGAGGGACCTGCGCACCGTATTGAACGAGACGGAGCGAGCAGGCAGCAGCAAACGCGCCAAGCTGTTGCGTAACGCGTTGGTGGTGTCGGAAATCTCGCTGGCGCTGATCCTGCTGATGGGCGCGGGGCTCTTTGTGCGCAGCCTGAATCGCCTGGCCGCGGTGAACCTTGGATTCGCAGACGATCATCTCCTGGTGGCCGATCTCCCTGTACCGCCGGCCAGCGCGGTGCCGGCCGAGGCTCACCGCAACATGGACTTCTACGAGAGCACGCTGCGCGAGCTGCGTACGCGTCCTGGCGTAAAGCTGGCCGCGGCCACATCGTTTCTGCCGGCAAGCGGACAGGGCAGCGCGATCCACTTCAATATCCAGGGAAGGCCGCCGCGGAATCCCACTGAATACGTGCTGGCCAACTATCGCGTTACAAGTTCGGAGTACTTCCAGGCGCTTCGCATCCCTTTGATCGAAGGCCGCTGGATTGAAGATACCGATCGGGAGAAGGTGCAGGCGGTGGTGGTGATCAACCAGGCGATGGCGAAGACGTATTTCGGGGATCAGTCGCCGCTGGGAAAGAAACTTCAAATCGGCGCGATACCTGACGCCAGTGTTCCGTGGATGACGGTGGTTGGTGTGGTGGGCAATGTGAAGCAGACGCTGGTGACCGACATGCCGACCGAGATGTATGTGCCGTATCGCCAGGCGAATGAGGTCCTGCCGGTTCGAATGATGTCGGTGGTGATGCGAACCGAAGCCGACCCACGCCTGCTGATCCCCGAACTCAGGGAGACGGTGCGCAAGATCAATCCCGATCAGCCCGTGGTCCGCATCCAGACCATGGAAGAGAACGTGGCGAAGAACTTTTCGCAGCCGCAATTCCGCGCGCTGCTGCTGCTGATCTTTGCGGGACTTGCGCTGGTGATCGCGGCGGTAGGCGTGTACGGGGTTATGGCGTACTCGACGGCCCAGCGCTCAGGCGAAATGGCGATTCGGATGGCGCTTGGATGCAGCGTCAAGCGAATCTTCACCCTTGTGCTGACGGATGGGCTGCGGCTGACACTGATCGGCGTAGGGATTGGGACGGCGCTCAGCATCCTGGTGGGCCACTGGCTGAAGTCGCTGCTGTTTGGCGTCTCGTCAACCGATGCGGTCACCCTGTTGGGCGCGATTGCGGTGGTGATGATTGCAGGGATGGCAGCCACGCTGCTGCCGGCGCGGCGGGCATCGCGGGTTCAGATCGCCACCATGATGCGGGAGAACTAAACACCTGGGATGAGAGAGAACTAAACACTTGGGATGCGGGAGAACTAAAGGTCAAAAGGGCTTCGAGGCGAGGCGATGTTGTGAAGCATCTACCTGTCCTCACGGGCTTGGGGGCCGGTTCAGTGCCGTGAGGCAAATGCGTTTCGGACTGGCTGCCGTCAGGCGAAATAGCGAAGAACGATTCCCAGGATGGTCTCCGTTTCCTGCCCGGTTCGAAGTTCAGACGCGCCGTCGATGCGGCGTTCATTTGCGCCGCGGATCATATCCATCACCGCCCAGGCGATGGGATCAAGCGGGCGGTCCCTGAATCTGCCACTGGATATGCCCTCTTGCAGAATCTCCTTGAAGCCGTCCACGGCTCGCTGCAGAAGGCCCGTTGTTTGCTTCCGGAACTTCTTCTCACGGCCAACGGTCAGGATCATCCGGTAAAGTTCGCCCTGCTCGCCCCAGTAGGAAAGCCGCGCTTCGATAAAAATACGTATGCGCTCCTCGGGAGCACTTGCCCGGAGTAACTGCTGATCCACCAATGCGTTCAGCTCCGCAATGGCGTACTGCAACGCCGATTCGTAGATCGCTTCCTTGGAGTCGAAATACAGGTAGAGCGTGCCCTTTGCGATGCGAGCCTGCGCGGCCACGTCCTCCGCCCGGGTGTTATGGAAGCCTTTCCTGGCGAAAACTTTGAGTGCCGCGGCGATGATTTCGGATCGCCGTAGATCCGTAAGTAACTGCTTGCGCGAGGACTTGCGCCGGGGTGCAGGTGCAGGAACGGGGGCGGCCACGCACACCAAGCTACCATAATGAATCCAAAGAGGGTTTCCAGCTTCTAATGACTGGATAGTCATTTTTTTGACCATGCAGTCATTTCTTGAAGAGCCGGAGCTGGAGCTTGAGCCCAGCCATGAACACCCCGTACTCGAGGCGGAGGAGCCCCTGGCGGCAATGGCCGCCGAGTTTGAACCTGGGGTTCTTCTGGAAGCGGAGCCGGAACCTTCTGTCTTCAGCCCACCGGACTTGAGCCAAAAGGACTTGAGCCCACCGGATCTCAGCCCACGTGTCTTCAATCCCTGGATTGTGGCGCTGGTTGTGACCATGGGTACGTTCATGGAGGTGCTGGATACCTCGATTGCGAACGTGGCGCTGCCCCACATCGCGGGCAGCCTCTCCGCCTCTCAGGATGAGAGCACCTGGGTGCTCACGAGCTATCTGGTGGCGAACGCGATCATCCTGCCGATCAGCGGCTGGATTTCAAGCGTGGTCGGCCGCAAGAACTTTTACCTCATCTCAGTCGTTTTGTTCACGGTGTTTTCCGCTGCATGTGGCCTTGCTCCCACGCTGGGTGCGCTCGTGATCTTCCGCGTACTCCAAGGCCTCGCCGGTGGCGGACTGCAACCATCCGTGCAAGCCATTCTGGCCGATGCCTTTCCTGGTGACAAACGCGGTATGGCGATGGCTGTGTATACGGTCGCCATTCTTTGCGCCCCGGTGCTCGGTCCGACACTTGGCGGCTGGATTACGGATAACTATTCGTGGCGTTGGATTTTTTACATCAACATTCCTGTCGGAGTTTTGTGCGCACTGTTTACGCGCGCGGTGCTTCAGGATCCTCCCCATCTCGTCAAGGCCCGTAAAGAACGCAAGGGCAAGCCGCTTCAAATAGACGGTACCGGTTTGGCGCTGGTGTCCATCGGCCTGGCCGCGACCGAGATTGTGCTGGATCGTGGACAGGAACTCGACTGGTTTGGTTCGAGCTTCATCACCTGGTGCACTATCGTGGCGGCTATTGCCATTGTGGGCGCCATCGTGTGGGAACTCCATGTCAAGAATCCCGTTGTGAATCTTCGCTTGCTGAAGGAGCGGAATTTCCTTTTCTGCTGCACCATCGTGCTGGGCATGTACACGGCGCTGTATGCCAGTACATTCCTGTTGCCGCAGTACATGCAGGAGTTGATGGGCTATGACGCCACTACCGCCGGTATCGCCGTATCCCCTGCCGGCCTGGTGACGATGCTGGAAGTGCCTCTGATCGGCTGGTTGATGAGCCGCGGATCCGATGCACGCCGCTTGATCGCGTTGGGCATTGTGACGATGACAGCGGGCACCTATTGGGGCTCGCTGATGAATCTCGGCGTAGCTGAGCGCAACCTTATCTGGCCGCGTATCGTTCAGGTGCTGGGACTTGGTATGACGACAGTTCCGTTGAGCACCATCATGTTTCGTTTTCTGCCGGCGGACCAGAGCAGCAATGCTGCCGGCATCTACGCGCTGGTGCGTAACGAAGGCGGTTCCATTGGTATCGCGCTGGCCAGCACCTTTCTGCAAAGAACGGCACAGATTCACCAGACCTATCTGACGGCGAACCTGACTGCTTCGAACCCATTGGTCATGAAAACCCTGCATTCCGCCGGCATGCATCCCGGTAGTGCGCTCATCGATCAGCAGCATGCGGGGTTGGCGCTGCTCTATCAGCAGGTACAGAGACAGGCTGGGTTGCTGGCCTACATGGATCAGTTCCGGTTGTTTGCGTATCTGCTCATCTGTCTCTTGCCATTGGTCCTGCTGCTGAAGCGTCCACCACGGACCGTTGGGAAAATTACGCTCGACGCGCACTAAAACAAATTTCCTGAAGGGATCTGGAAGGCCTAGCATTCGCGTCACCTTCGGCCCGCTTCGAAACGGAATTCCACGGTGGACAGTGTCATGAGCCTATGGGAGGGAGCAGTGGCCTTTAGGCCACTGAATTCGACCTCGTATCGAAGATGGCTTTAGCCATGGACTTTTTGCATAGACCGTGAAGGATGCATGTGTGTTCCGCTTCGATCATCTCTCAAGCGTCGTGGTCTAAGGATGGTCCACCGTGGCTTCCAACAAGAAGCCCACGGCTAAAGCCGAATCCTTGACACCTATGATTCAGTGGCCTGAAGGCCACTGCTCCCTCCTATGGGATGACGATCCATCGTCGGTAGATAAGAGAAGAAACAGATCTCTCCGCAAAGCAGATCTCGACTACACTTCGCTCGACCGAGATGATAACGTGGCGGGGATGCAATCCATCGGGCTTAGTAGGTTGCGTTGAGCGTGACAACTTCCATCGCCCTAGTTCTCCGACGGTGAGTCGATGTGATCGATCACGATGACTGGGATCACCGCTTTTTCAGGCTTCAGCCGCAGGCCCAGTTGCTCCCGCATGCCTTCCATGATCGTGGGCCCGGGATTCGCGTCACCTTCAGGCCGCTTCTCGAACGGCGACGCAACCTGCAGTGAAAAATCCCACAGTCCGGTCAATCCGGTCCGATCCACGACAGGCCGCGAGATCTCGCCGGTCATTCCGCCCGTGTTACCGAGAAATTTCCCGATCAGGTCCATGGGCGCTCCACGCGATCCGAACGTCACCAGCCCGTCCTTTGGCCGGTTCGCCATGAAGCCATAACAACTGGCGACGGTGTTCGCTGCTTTATCGCATGGCGGCCCCTGATCGTGCGGGATCAGCTTCGGGCCAGTCTTGCCCGGCTTCTCCAGGGTCATCAGCAGGACGGGCATCTCTTTGTTTTCGATATGCAGCTTCATGCCAAAGCGCTGGGCAAGCAGCGACTGCATCATCAGGCGGTACTGGTCTTTTGTCGCATGCTCCGGAGCGGTTGCTTCAACGTCATATCGGACGTCCTTTACCCATGAGGGCAGATTCGCCAGCATCGCGTGTTGTTCTTCACCTGTCGGCCAAAGCTTGTAGGCAAAATCGATGTAGACGATCACGGGGAAATCCGCATGAAATCTACCGTGCGGATCGGCAAACCAGTCATCTGCCGACAGGGCGAAGCTCGGCGTCTTGAAGTCGCCCTTGTCCAGACGCACCGAGGCCACCTCAAACTCCGCATGACCGCCCGCGGCCTTCTGCCACTCGGGCGTAGTGGCATCCTTCGGCCCTTGTGCTGCCACACTGCAACAAACCAGCACCAACATCCACGCGTATCTCAAGACTGTGCCCTCACCCTATGGACGAATACTACTCAGCTTTAGTTGAGGGGCATAAGGAGTCCGGTTGTTGCTGTGTGTCGTGAGAGTCCCTACACAACAAACAAGCATGATTTCAAGCGCCAACGGTGCGCCCAATACCAGCCTGGGCCGAAAGCCCAGGTAGCCTGTCATTACAGAATCGAGGGCTGAAAGCCCGACCTATCGTGGCGCCACGATAGGTCGGGCTTTCAGCCCCGCCCTTTCAAGGTCTCGAACTTCATCCGATGGAAGCCAGGGGGGCTGCGACAGCAGATCGTTTTGCTTAAGGTCACGGGTTCACCCGTGACGTGCAAAGTCAAAACGACGCGGGCTTCAGCCCCGGAGGAAACCGTTCCAAGGCGGCCACGGCACCTCACTCCGACTCCAGCATCTTCTCAAGCTTGATACGGGTACCTCAGCGGCTCAAGCCGCGATCTTGCCGCAACCTACGACACGGGTGAACCCGTGTCCTTAAGCAAACCAAAATACTTTGTGTGATGCTCGCACCCAGCGTTTTTCACTATGAGGCGGACACCTTGAAAGGCCAGACTTTCAGCCCTCAATCTCTTTTGGCTACTGAACCCTGGGCTGCTATAGAACGCCCCTTCAGCGCTACTTTCTTCCGAATTCCGATGATGTAACGGCGTGACGACCACCTTGCCCTGTCTGGTTGCGAGATCGAAGAAACTCTCACGCAGGCATTATAGGTTTGTCCCGAGACCATCATCGATGGAAGGGAACTCAGCGCTTCATATGCAGGGCTGGCCGGTAGGCCTCTTCAGGGATTTCGGCGAGTGTGGAGGGGAACACCTCTTCGCCCAGGCCGTAGAAACGGCAGAAGCTCATGATGAGCGGCCGCCATTTGTCGGGATCGATGTGGTTGGTGCTGCCCGGAACAAGGATGTCCTTCTCCACGTGCACGCGAACAATTCGGACCTCATAGGCGATGATGCCCGGCGCTTTCTCCGCTCCGTGGCCAAAGGGGCCGTGGTTCTCCAGGACAGCTTCCAATTGGATCGGGCACTGATCGATTCGGGGAGCCTGCACAATATCCGACGGCGAGTACGTAAGCTCGGCGATGCCGGCCTTGTCCTTTTCATGGCGGTATCCGACGGATTGTTTCCACGGCGATACAGGGTTCGATCCGGTGAGCCTGGCCAGGCGATTGACTGCCTGGACCTCGTGCACGGAGGGAAGGTTCATGACGCACTCGCGCTCTCTGCGAAGGTTTGTCCCGGTGTGCGATGTTGCGCCGAGACGCAGCATACAATTCCAGCCCAACCACCAGGCGGAAGACATGGGCGCAATGTTCGCCGTTCCGTCATCATTTCGAGTGCTGATGAGGACGACTGGCGTACCGAGATACAGGATGGAGGGTTCAACCGGGATATGCATGAAGGACATGCTGGCATGCGGTCCCAGGGCAAAACACTCCGCATCTTGCGGTCGAACCAAAAGACAAGAAGCAAAGAAAAGAAACAGACGAAAGAGACGCAGAGAAGAACGAGACCGGACCTCTGCGTGGGCGGGAAATAGCGCCCTGGCAAGGGTCTTTAGCATAGCCGCGGAATGGTAGTACCATTGGTCACAGAAAAAGGCCCCGGCAAAACCAAGTTCTGTTCAAAGGAAGTGGAGTTTCATGAAGCAAACGTCAGTGACGCGTAGAGACGTCGTGAAGGGCATCGCTGTTTCAGCAGGAGCTTTGACACTGGTTCCATCGGAACGCGCAAACGCGCAGGCATCGCAGAGTCAGGGATCGCAGATACTTGTCGCGGGAAAACCCGTAGAGGTCGCGTTGTTCGCGGCCAGCGCCCAGACGATTCGTGTCACCGTGCAGGCCATTGAGAATGGCGAGCCACAGGCAATCGCCCAGGATGGTGCGCTGATCAAGACGAGCCTGGGAATGCCGTTGGCCCGTGTCCGAACGCTTTCAGGTCCACGCACGATGAAGAGCGGCAAGCTGCAGATCAAGCTTTCTGCAAACCCATTGACGGTGAGGGTCGAGACAGCGGGTGGACAGCTCGTTCAGGAGCTGAAGCTGGACGATGCTACCGGCAACCTGAGCTTCTCGCTCGGAAGCGGACCTGTCTTCGGGCTTGGTCAGGGTGGACCGCAATTCGACCGCCGCGGCAGCTCCGACCAGATGAGGAGCGGTCAGGGAGGCTATCGCCTCAGCACACACGGAGCACGCGTTCCCATTCAGCTTCTGATCGGCACTTCAGGGTGGGGCTGCTTCGTTCATCAACCTCTGGGCGCATTCGATTTGTCTGGAGAAGAAGGTAAGCTGGCGCCTTCGCGCGGGCAGGAAGCGTTGCCGGTCGATGTCTTCGTCATGCATATCGAAGATCCGGTGGAGCTGCCCCGGGAGTACGCGAGGATCACGGGTTTTGCCGAGATGCCGCCCTTGTGGTCGCTCGGCTATCAGCAATCGCACCGCACGCTTGGAACACCTGAAGAGATCCTCAATGAGGCGAAGATCTTCCGCGAGAAAAAACTTCCCTGCGACGCGATGATCTACCTTGGCACTGGCTTTTGCCCCGAGGGATGGAATCTCGCCAATGGAGATTTCAACTGGAATCCCAAGGCGTTTCCCGATCCACCCGCCGCCCTCAAGACATTGCATGATGAGAATTTCAAGGTCGTTCTCCACGCCGTGATTGAAGGCCGACGTCTTACCGGCGCGGTGAGCGACCCGTGCACGGCGCCGCCGCTTCCCAGCGGCGTGACGCCCGATGGGCATTGGCCGCCGGCCCGCCTGGTGAGCTGTTACTGGCCGGTTCACAAGCCGCTGATCGATATGGGTGTGGATGGCTGGTGGCCGGATCAGGGCGACGGTTTCGATGCGGAATCGCGTTTGGCGCGTAACCGCATGTACTTCGAAGGCCAGCAGATGTATCGGCCGAATCAGCGTGTGTATGCCCTGCATCGCAATTCGTATGCGGGCATGCAGCGCTATGCAGCGTTCCTGTGGTCGGGCGATATCGAATCACGCTGGGAGACACTGAAGACACACGTCCCCAACGCAATCAACACGAGCCTCAGCGGAATGCCGTACTGGGGCACCGACATTGGTGGCTTCATCCCCACCCAGGAGTACACCGGCGAACTCTGGGTGCGGTGGTTCCAGTTTGCGGCGTTCAATCCGCTCTTCCGTTCGCATGGACGCGACTGGCATCTGCATCTCCCCTGGGGCTGGGACCTGGGCACCATCGGGTTTCCTGAGACCCGTGGATACAACCCCGATCCGGCGGAGCTTCATAACCCCGCGATCGAGCCGATCTGCAAGAAATACCTGGAGCTTCGCTACCAGTTGATGCCGTATCTCTACTCCGTGGTGAAGGAAACATGCGAGACCGGCTTGCCGATTATTCGCGCCATGTGGCTGCACTATCCCAAGGATGCTACTGCCGTTGCCCGAGGAGATCAGTATCTCTATGGGCGCGACATCCTGGTCGCTCCTGTTGTGGAGAAGGGCGCAACATCGAAGACGGTGTATCTGCCTCACGGAACCTGGTTCGATTTCTGGACGCAGGCTAAGCATGAAGGTGGCCAAGAGATCACACGGGATGTCGATCTCGCGACGCTTCCTCTCTACGTCCGCGCCGGGGCCGTGCTGGCTATGGATCCGGTGAGACAGTACACCGCGGAGAAAGTCGATGGACCCATGACGCTCTGGATCTATCCCGGCGCGGATGGCAAGTCGACTCTCTATATGGATGACGGCGAGACCTTTGATTATCGCAAGGGGAAGAGCACGCATGTGGAGATGGAATGGAACCAGGCTCAGCGGCGTCTCGATCTGCGGCTGAGGAAGGGATCACAGATGCTGCCTCAAGCAAAGAGGCGAATGCAGGTGCGTGTCGTCGGGGAAGAGGCTCACAAGGATGTCGTGTTTGAGGGCCGTCCGGTGTCCATCAAGCTATAAGCGCTCCAGAGGGATCGATAGAATTTACTTTTTACAGAAGGATGGAGCGGGATGAAAACGCGAGTACAGATTGCGACGATGCTTACGCTGGCCCTCACGGTGGTCAGCGCTTCATGGATGCTGGCGCAGAAGAACCCGGCGCGAGCTTCCACCGCTCCATCTCGGCCGCAAGGGCCTTGCGACATCTATGCCGCGGCCGGCGATCCCTGCGTTGCCGCACACAGCACGACACGCGCTCTGTTTGCCTCGTACAACGGTCCGCTCTATCAGGTTCTTCGCCAGTCCGATGGCAAGACGATGGACATTGGAGTTGTGCAGCCAACGGCAACGCCGGTTGCGGACCCAGGGGGATATGCCAACGCAGCCGCGCAGGATGCGTTCTGTTCGAACACCTACTGCTGGATCAGCAAAGTCTACGATCAGTCGCCCAAACACAACGATCTGACCCAGGCACCGCGCGGTGGGTTCAGCGGCCCCGCTATGGGCGGCTTCAACAATCTGCCGATGGCCGATATGGCGCCCGTCACGATCATGGGCCACAAAGTCTATGGTGTCTTCATCGTTCCGGGGATGGGCATTCGCAACGACGATCCGAAAGGCACCGCGGTCGACGATCAGGCAGAGGGTCAGTATTGGGTGATCAACGGCCGGCATTTCAATTCCGGATGCTGCTTCGATTACGGCAATGCCGAAACCGATAGCCGCGACGATGACAACGGCACCATGGAAACCACGTACTACGGCGACAGCACCGGCTGGTATCACGGGAAGCCCGTTGGTCCGTGGGTGATGACGGATCAGGAGAACAATCTCGTCGGTTGTGTGAATCCGGATGGATCGAAACTCTGCGCCACTCTGCCGAATATCACGTGGCGCTTTGTTACCGGAGTCGCCAAGGGTGAGGCGCATCACTGGACCAGCATGGGCGCCGACGCACAGCAGGGTGAACTGGCGGTGATGTTCGATGGCCCCCGCATCGATGCGACCTATGACCCGATGCGCAAGCAGGGAGCCATCCTGCTCGGCAACGGTGGTGATAACAGCAACAGCTCGCAGGGCACGTTTTACGAAGGCGCCATGACTGCGGCCGGCACCTTCCCAACCAACGCCACGGATCAACTCGTGCAGGCAAATGTTGTGTCTGCCCGCTACGCGACGCTTCCCGTCAGCATCGCGCCGGCGGCGGCAACTGCTACGCCGCCAGGCATTCAGACATTTTCACCGGGCGCTTCGCAGGATACGACCGTGACGTTTACCAACACCACGGCCAGTCCCGTGGCGGGAGTAAAGCTCGGACTCTCGTTGCCGAATCAGCAGTGGACGGCATTCATTACTGGATCCAAAGAGACGTCGAAAACATTTGCCGGTCCGGTTGCTCCGGGCGCCAGCGTCAGTGCGACGTTTCATGTCACGGCAGGTCCTGCAAGGTTCAACGGCGACCTGGCCGGCAATGCTTCCTGGACCGATCAGGCGAACGGTGCGAAGGAATCCGGACGCATCGTTGAGAAGGTTCGCAGTGTGGATGCGGTGAAGATCAACGAGTTTCGCATTACCTCCGGCCCATCCCAAAACACGACCAATTCGTTCATTGAGCTCTACAACGCGGGAGCGAGCGGCGTGGACCTTTCCGGGTGGACGCTGACGGAGCACCCAATGCAGCGAGCGATCTTCTCGGCGATCGAGGTTCCTGCCGGAACGAAGCTTGCGCCGCACGGTTTCTATCTGCTCGGTCTTGCGAATTCGGGGCTTGCAGCCGCGGCACGTGCAGGAGATTCCACCCTCTATGTAAGGAATACGAGCGGGATGTCCGCCGGCGACACCCTCACCGTCGGCACGGGCGCAAAAGAAGAGAAGCACAAGATCGCCAACGTGGGCACGGCTGCGGGGAATGGCACGACATTGTGGCAGCCACTGCCGGATGGTCCTGTGATTTCGATTCCTGTTGGCTCAACCAATGTGCCGGTGACCAGCACGTATGGCCTGACCGTCGGTGAGAAGATCGCGCTCGGGTATGGGGCTACATATCCGGCTGTTGCAAGCGGCCGCGAACATTACGAAGTCGTCACGGTCACAGCAGTGGGCAAGCCGGGTACGCAGGCCTATCTTGAAGCCGACGCGCCAGCCGGTTCGACTAATCTCAAGGTTTCTTCCGTCAACAACATCTCCGTTGGCGACAAAATTCGTTTGGATATTGATAGCCAGGGACACGGAATCGAGACAGTCACCGTCACTCATGTCGGTACGCGGGCGTCTCGCACGAACCTCGTTGGCAATGCCGCTGCCGGTGCGACGACGGTTCGAGTACGCAATGCAAACGGCTTTGCCATCGGCGACAAGATCACGATTGGAACTCCCGCAACCAAAGAGACAGTGACTGTCACTGCGGTAACCGCGTCGGATCGGGGTAATGCCGGCCTGGAGTTCACGCCGGCACTTACTCGCGCTCACATCGGCAATGAGACGGTCGTCAGTCCTGGCACCGGGATTGATGTGGCCGCTCCGCTGAAGTTCCAACACGCTTCCAATATGCCGTTCAGCAATCGCGGAACAGGAGTCACCTTCACACCAGCGACAGCCTTCGTTCATGCAAGCAACGAGCCCGTTGTGGCTCTTGGTACCGGCATTACGCTGGACGGACCTCTGGCAAGCGCACATGCCATCGATTCAGTGGTGCGTGACGCGGTAGTCACGACCGCCGGCTACCAAGGCACGCCGGCCCCGAACCAATGGTTTGGCGGCCCGGATCTCGCGGCGAACAATACGAATTTCGATGGCACAACCATCTCTCTCCAGGCAGGAAGCATGGTTCTCCGTGATGCCCATGGCCTGGTCGTGGATAGCCTGAACTACGGCCTGGTCGTGGACCCGTGGGCGGCTGAAGGCTATCAGGAGACTTCAGGCCCGACGGAACACGGTTGCCGCGTCAATGCGCCGAATCTGGGGCGAGGTTTCGGACCGCCCAACAACCGGCCCGACGTTGCCAATACCAGTGCAGGGCGCTTCCCCGATGGCGTGGACACAGGGAGTAACTGCACAGACTTTGTGACCGAGTCGGCCACAGGTCTTTCAACAGCGGCGCCTACGGGTTCGACCAACATCAAGGTTGGAAACGCCTCCGGCTTTGACGCCGGGCAGACAATCACCATCGATTCCGGCGCGAACCTGGAGACTGCGGTCATCACCGAGGTTGGTACCGGTGGTGCGACCACGGCCAGCTCCGCGGTTTCCGCTGGCGCGACCGTCATCCCGGTGACGAACATCTTTGGTTTCGAAAATGGTCAGAAGATCGTGATTGGTGAGGGCGCGAATATGGAGGCGGCCACTGTCGAAATCGCGAACCGGAGAGGCAGTTCGATCACCCTTACTGCGCCCACCACTCATGAACATGCGGCCGGCAGCTCCGTGGCGGGAACGGGCCTCACTCTCGCCTCTGCGTTGACACACCCCCATGCGAGCGGAGTCCAGGTCGTTGGCAGTCCGTCCACTCCGGGAGCGCCCAACCGATATCGCAAGAAGCAGCCCTGAGCATTTCCCATGACGCTGTGCCCCCGAAGTGGTTGAAAAGGTCGTTTTCTTTGGGGGAAAACGACTTCAACATCTTTGCCCCTGGGTATACCTTCATGGGAAATGCTTTGCGCCGGCATGTCGGGCCGTTGAAGGAATTTGCTCGGACGATTCGAACTGTGCCGATCAGGACTGGGGCTTGCGTAGATAAGGCGGTGTCGGCATGTTGCCCGTGCGCTCGCCCGGCGGTGTCTGCGGCATAGGCCACGGCTGCACGCCGATGCGTTTCATCCAATCCTCATACATGGCTGCCATGGCCCTGGTGCGCGCAGGATCCCTGGCTGCCAGATCGTTGAGTTCTGTGCGGTCCGCTTCCATGTCATAGAGCTCCCATGAGTCTGGAAAGCGGGACACGAGCTTCCATTTGCCGTCACGCAGAGCTTTGTTGCCCTCGTGCTCCCAGTAGATTGGTTTGCGCCCTCGTGTCTTGCCCTGGAAAAGCGGGAGCAGGCTCTGCCCAGCCAGAGCCGGGATCGGGCCGGCTGCAACATGATCGGGATAGGAGACACCGGCAATCTCCAGGAAGGTTGGCATCAGGTCTGTCTCATGTCCAACGGCCACGACTGGCTTGCCTTTGGGCTTGATGACTTTTGGCCAGCACGCGACGAAAGGGCTGCTGACGCCGCCTTCGTGCGCGTAGTGCTTGTAGAGGCGGAAGGGTGTATTGGCGCAGTTGCCCCAGGGAATACCAATGCTCTGGAAGGTGGTGCTGTCGCCCGGCATCACTTCCGGGCGATTGCCGGCGCAGGTCATGCCGGATTCGCAGGGGATGTCATTGCTGGCAGAGAAGAAATGAAGCGGGCCTTCAGGGGAGTTCATAACAGGCACCGTGCGCTGGCCGCGTCCAAGCTCTTCCGCATTGCCACCGTTGTCGGACATGAAGATGATCAGCGTGTTCTCCATCACGCCTGCCTTCTCCACGGCATCGACAATGCGGCCGATGCCCTGATCCAGGCGATCGATCATCGCGGCATAGACTGCCATGCGGCGGACTTCCCACTCCTTGTGGCCGGCATCCTCCCAGGCGGGAACGCGCGGATCGCGAGGTGTGAGCGGCCACTTCGGATCGACGATGCCTTCCACAAGCTGCTTCCTGTGCCGCTCCTCGCGAAGTTTGTCCCAGCCGTCGCGATAACGTGTGGCGTACTTTTGGATGGCGTCTTCGGGGGCCTGGATCGGCCAGTGGGGAGCATTCAACGCGGCATAAAGAAAGAAGGGGTTCTTCTCCGGTGCAAGCTCGGTGACATAGCGGGCAGCGTGTTCGGCCCACAGATCGGTGAGGTACTGATCCTTGGCTGGCGGAGGCAGCGGTGTGTTGCCTTCGAGCAGATGCGGTGACTCGAAGTAGACCGATGCTCCGGAGATCATGCCCCAGAACTTGTCGAAGCCGCGCTGCAAAGGCCACGAGTACTTGCACTCCTCGGTCTCCGGTGCAAGATGCCACTTGCCCACCATCGCGGTGTTGTAACCCGCGCTTTTGAGTGCCTCAGGGATCGTGAGTGTCTGCTTGCTCAGAACCCCGTTGTATTGTGGAAACGGATAGCGGTTGTGATCGACAACCATGTTTCCCATGCCAGCCTGATGTGAGTACAGGCCAGTCATGATGGAAGCGCGGGAAGGGCAGCAGCGCGGGTTGTTGTAGTACTCCGTAAGCCGCATGCCACGCGCGGCGAGCCTATCGAGATTTGGTGTGGAAATTTCGGAACCGAAACAGCCAATGTCAGAGAACCCAAGGTCATCGGCGAGGATCAGGATAATGTTGGGTTTGACTGCATGGCCCTGTTCAGCTTCCGCTGCCGTGGCCGATTCCGCGATCGAGGAAAGCCCCGCCGCTGCTGCTATTCCCGCACTCATGCGCAGAAAATCACGCCGGTTCGTCACCCGTAGCCTCCATCCATCCTGCTGGCGATGACTCTACTCAATCCCGGAGGCGGCTGTCCACGGCGCAAGGACTCAGCACAAGGATTGATCGCGGCAATAGGAGATATGTACTAATTGAAACTGGGATTTCTGCTTGATTGACTTAGCATCCGCTGGAGCCCTCTAATGGGCCACGGTTCCAAAAGCAGTTTTGGAGAGCCGCGCGGCAGTGGTGTGCCGTGTTGGCTCGTTCCGATTCGCCTTGTACGGAGCTCTCTGCAAGCTTCATAAACTTGCAGCAATCGTTGCAGTATTAAGGACATGATGAAAATCGCTCGCGTGCTCCAGCTCTCCTGCGTCGCCCTGTTTGCCGGCTTTCAAATGGTTTCCGCACAGGAGCGGCCACCCGCGACTCCGCTCATTGCGCATAACCCGTACTTCAGCGTCTGGTCCGCGACCGACAAGCTTACGGATTCGGAGACGACGCACTGGACAGGGAAGCCGCAACCGATCGGCGGCCTGGCGCGCATTGACGGATCGACGTTTCGCTTTATGGGCGCGCAGCCGCGCAACATGCCGGCAATGACCCAGACGATCCACTCAATCAGCGCAACCCACACCGACTATGAGTTCACCCAGGGTGGCGTGTCGCTGCATGTGAGCTTCTTTACGCCCGCGTTCACGAACGATCTCGATCTTCTTTCCCGCCCCGTGACCTACATCTCCTGGCGCGCCACGTCCACGGATGGGGCTTCGCACCAGGTTTCCGTTCTGCTGGACGTCGATCCTCTGCTTGCCGTAAACGAGCGCGGCCAGCAGGTCGTCACGACACGGCACAATACGGAGACGCTCGATGTTCTTTCTGTGGGTTCCCGCGATCAGGCGATCCTCAACCGTTCCGGTGACGATCTCCGCATCGACTGGGGCTACTTCCGTCTCGCCATCCCCAAGTCGGAGCCGCATTCCAGCTCGATCGCTCTCCATCCTGTGCAGACCTTTGCGAAGGACGGCAAGCTTCCAGGGTCCGATGCGATTGAGATGCCGGAGCCGGCTACGCCACGCGCTTCCACGCATCTGGCGGCCACGCTGGACTTTGGTGCGGTTGGCGCCTCGCCGGTCGACCGGCATCTGCTGGTGGCCTACACCGAGGGCTACGCGATTCAATTCATGCAGCGCAACCTGCGGCCTTACTGGCAGCGTAATGGCATGTCCGTCGGCGACATGCTCGAGAACGCCGAAAAGGAATATACCGCTCTTGAAGCGCGCGGACGGCAGTTCGATAAAGACCTTACCGCGGACATGACGGCTGTTGGAGGCGAACACTATGCGGCGCTGGTAAACCTGTCCTATCGTCAGACATTGGCCGCGAATGGCCTTGCTGCGGATCTCGACGGCCAGCCCATGCATTTCCCCAAAGAGAACTTTTCCAACGGGTGCATTTCGACCGTGGATGTTCTGTACCCTTCTTCGCCGTTCTTCCTGTTCTTTTCACCGAAGCTTCTGGAGGCCGAGCTTCGCCCGGTGCTGGAATATTCGGCTCTACCGCGCTGGCGCTTTCCGTTCGCTCCGCATGATCTTGGGCAATACCCGCTGGCCAACGGACAGGTCTATGGGGGTGGAGAGGTCAACGAAGAGAACCAGATGCCCGTGGAAGAGAGCGGCAACATGCTCATCATGGTGGATGCGCTGGCCCGGGCGCAGTCGGATACCAAACTCGCGCAGCAGTACTGGCCGCAGCTCACCAAGTGGGCGGACTACCTGAAGGAAAAGGGGCTCGATCCTGAAAACCAGTTGACCACGGACGACTTTGCCGGTCACGTCGCGCACAACGCGAATCTATCCATCAAGGCGATCGATGCAATCGCCGCGTATGCCGATCTCGCCCACCTGCTTCATCATGAGGATGTTGCCAGGTCCTACTCCGCTACGGCGAAAGACATGGCAGGGAAGTGGATCACAATGAGTGCGGAAGGCGACCACTACAAGCTGGCCTTCAACAGCCCGGGCACCTGGAGCCAGAAGTACAACCTGGTGTGGGACCGGATTCTTGGCTACAACCTTTTCCCCGACAAGGTGCGTGAGACGGAGTATGCCTACTACCTGACCAAGCTGAATCAGTATGGTCTTCCCCTGGATGTTCGCAAGGACTATACGAAACTCGACTGGTCGCTCTGGACCGCCACTCTCACGACCAAGCGCGATCAGTTCGACGCCATCATGAACCCCATCTATACGTGGATCAATGAGACGCCGACCCGTGTGCCCCTGACCGATTGGTATGACACCAAGACTGGTAAGCAACAGGGCTTCCAGGCCCGCAGCGTTGTCGGTGGTGTTTTGATCAAGGCACTTGCCGACAAGGAACTCACGGACAAGTGGCACCAGCGAGCGAAGTAAGACAGTTTCACTTGGAACGCACAGCGCTGAAGGCGCGTT
>DASYEV010000129.1:0-8862 GCA_036498835.1 Acidobacteriaceae bacterium
TGTTGAAGCGAACGTCCGTGCTGTCGAGATCGAATCTGACTTCCTGCTTGAGCTTGCCGTTGTCCCATGCAGCGATATGCAACGGATTCTCGGTGATCTTGAGCGAGTATTTACCCCAGGTCACGTCACCGGAATGGACCGGACCGGGGCCCGCAAGCAGCTTGCCTTCCTTGGCGACCACACCGAGCTCGGCAAGGTGTGGCCCATCGTTAGCCGGCGAAATGCTGATGCGCAGAATGTTGGACGACAAGGAGGTGAGGACAAGCTCCAATGCTCCGGGTGGCGCCGCAGCCTTTCGAGCAGACGCTTGCGCGCCGGCAAACGATGGCAGACGGCGCGCGAAGAGCACCTGTGCGGAAAGAGCGGCTGCGCCTTCCAGCAATGTACGACGGGTGAATGTCATTGAATCGGTCCTCTGTTGAACACTTAGAAGGTGAGGCGCGCGGCAAGCTGGAAGTAGCGTGCGTTGAAGGCAGAGGTGGTCTTGCCGAAGTTGGCGTTGGACAGATCGGAGACCATGCCCGAGAGATTAGGGCGGTTGAAAAGATTGAAGGCGTCGCCGCGGAACTCCATGTGCGCCCACTCCTTGACGGGGAAGCTTTTGAGGACGCTGAAGTCCGTGTTCGCGTACCCTGGACCGCGGAAACCGCCACGCTTCTCGTTGCCTTCAGTCCCAAGCGCCGGGATACCGAAGTTCGAAGCAGGAAACAGCCCCTTCAGATACGACTGCCGATCGTGGGGCTGCGCGTATCCGTTTGCAGGCGCATTCGGGAAATCGTAGTTATAGCCATCGCCGTTGTAGTCGCCACTGCCGGTCTTCAAGCCGGTGACATTTCCATTCGTGTCCAGCGTAGGCTGGAACGTGGCCGTCGTCAGTGCGGTGAATGGCGTGCCGCTCTGCAGGATCACAGAACCGGAAAGGACCCAACCGTTGGTTGCGGAGCGCACCACGGCGTTCGACCCCTTCATACCCGGGAGCTTGAGGCTTTCTGAAAGAGAGAAGTGGTTGGGGATATCGAAGCCGGCCGGCCCCGCATAGGTGGACCGTGGCGCGAGCACATCGGGATACTGTGTTCCGTAGTCGATGACGGAGGAGCGCGTGTAAGACGCCTGGAAGGTATCGCGGGAACCGAAGCGGCCGTTGATGGTTGCGATGAAAGCGTTGTAATGCGATTGATTGCCGTTACGCGTGTAATTGATCGCGCCGAAGCTCGTGAGTGGGCGCACAAGTTTGCCCTTGTTCACGATGTAGCTTCCGGCCGTGCGGTTGATGTCGTTATCGGGACTGATGGTGTTGATATCGCCTTCCGGCAGATTGCGAGCGAAGGAGCCGGCATAGTTAGCTCCAACCGTGATGTGTGCGCCGACCTGCCGTTCGATCCCGGCGGTGTAGTTGACGATCTGCGGAATAGTCAGATTCGCGTCCGTTCCGCCGATGTTCGCGGTGGGAAAGCCCGAGTAGGCGCCGTGAGAATCGGCAACGCCCGCGGGGACGACCGGGATGGGAAAGTTGAACGGATAGGTTGCGCTGGTGCCGAGCGCGAAGATGGGCGCTATGCCCTGTGAGGCGAGGAACGTGGGGTTGGCGAACGCGGGTGCATTCGCGCGCAACGGAACGGTGAGTTCACCATTCGTAAACCACTCGTGATACAGCCCAATGCCGCCACGGACCACATACTTATGGCTGCCGGTCGGGTCCCAGGAAATACCCACACGCGGGCTGACGGCCCAGGGGGCCGAGTTGTACACCTTGTTGGTAACCTGGAGTGCGCCTCCGGCCACCTGATCGGTGATGGTGTTGCCGCTGCCCAGCTTGAAGTTGCTGATGATGGATCCAAGCGCGGACGAAGGATACGGGTTGCCGAAGTTGTCGTAGCGGATGCCAAGATCAAGCGTAATGCGCCGCGTCGGCTGCCACTGGTCCTGGATGAAGACGCCATAGGTGGTGCTGGAGACGCCAAGCGAGAAGAAGGCCTTCTGGCCTGTCGCGGGGTTGTAGTACACGCCCGCCTCTGAGAAAGGAGCATCGTGCGAGAGATCGAGCAGGTTGTTGAACGTGAAGACGGGCTGCGATTGCACCTGGCCGAAGAGCGTTAGCTCATCCCCGTGAAAGCCTTCGAAACCGGCACGAAGATTGTGGCGTCCGGCAACCAGGCTGACGGTATCGCGCCAATGGTAGTTGTGCTGGATGAAGTCGAGGTGCGGCTGGGGAATACCAATCGCTGTGCCCTGCCCCGTGATGTTCACCAGCGGTATGTTGAACGGGCCGGACTCGGCGCTGAGGCCTTCAATGGGGAGGTAGCCGAACTTCGCCTCGTTCAGAAGGCGAGGGCTGAAGGTGTGAGTTTCGTTCACCTGAAACGACCGGCTGGTCTGGCGGTTGCCGGTATCCATGCCGGAACGAACGGAGGCCGTCAGCGTACTCAGGACGGAGTTGTAATAGCTGGCGTAGATGCGTTCACGCTTGAAGCTCTGGTCCACGCGCGTCGAAACCTGCGTGCCGTTGCGGTAGGGAGAAAGTGCAAAGGTGCCGGAGTCGATCATCGGCAAGGTACAGGGAATGTTGTAGGTGGCCGGCGTTCCACACGTAGCCCCAAGCACCTGCTGCGCGGTACGCGAAACGCCCGTGACCGTCGCCTTCGCGACCGGGTACTTGGTAAACAGCGAAGTGCCAATGCTGTTGGGGAAGTTTGTCTTGGCAAAGGCTACGAACTCAGGAGCCTCAAACGTGGTCGCACCACTCGTTGTGCTCAGCGAGCGAAGAAGCTGTGTGGAGACAAAAAAGAAGGTGTGGTTCCGGTAGAGCGGGCCACCTACGGCGCCGGAGAAATTGTTGTAGTGGAAAGGCGCGTAGCCGGTCAGAGGTGTGAATTCATTACGAGACCACAGCTTGTTGCCGGTGTAGTAGTAGCTCGCAAGACCATGGACGCGGTTCCCACCGGACTTGGTTGTGATGGCGGTCTCTATGGACGTTGCACGGCCGTATTCCACGGAATACGTATTGGTCTGCAGCGCGACCTCCTGCACGGAATCCGAATTAGGCGCGGTGTTGACAACGCCCGGACGCACCGAGCTCGTGATGTCCAGACCGTCGATGATGTAGAGGTTGCCGTCGAAACCGCGGCCGTTGGCGTTCGCCTGATTGGTGATCTCGACATTGAAGTTGTCAGGCACACCGCTGGTCGTTGCAAGCCCGGTACCTGTCACACCGGGAGCCAAATTGGCTAGACCAATTACCGAGCGACCTTGCACCGGAAGGGCATCGATCTGGTTCTGAGGCAGCGTGGTCTGCAGCCGGCTGTCGGCGGTGTCGAGCAGTGGCGCGGCGGTATTGACCGTCACGGTCTGCACCCCGCCACTGACCCCGAGCTTCACCGGGAGATCCAGGATTTGCTCTGTAAGCAGTGTTGGGTGGGTGAGGTATTGCTCGAAGCCCGTGGCCTGCACCGTAAGGGTATATTCGCCGGGCGCGAGCCGCTGAAGGTCGTAGCTGCCTGAATTCCCGGTGATTACTTGTGTAGACAGACCAGTGGCATTGGACTTGGCCACGACAGTCGCGCCGGGAATGACGGCACCGGAACTGTCCGAGACGACGCCTCGGATGCCGCTGTTGTACTGGCCTTGCGCTGTTCCCGCCATCAGAAAAACCAAAGCGCCCAGCAGAAGGTAAAGGATGGTCCTCGCCCGGTCTCCCGTCCGCACAAGCTGGTTGTCTTGCAGGATGAACCGAATGGAACGTTTAGCGGATGTCGGCATAGTCACCTCAGTTCGCGTTTTGCGATGAGTCTCAAACGCCGACAAAGGTACTACCATTAAAAGTAAAACGTCAACCACCAAACGGACCAAGCGTTATAGCGGAGTACGAGTATTCGTCTCAAGCATGTTGACGCCGACCGCATTCAACCGATTGCGATCAGGATTGTTTGGCAATCGAAATCGCAGCCGGTGCGCCTGCAACGGATTCTCTAAAACTCCAATGCCGCCCTTTCTAAGCGCCAAGGGCGCGCCCTATACCAGCCTTGGGGCGAAGCCCAGGTATCCGATGAACTCATGTGTGAGGGCTGAAGGCCCGATCTATCGTGGCGCAACGATAGATCGAGCCTTCAGCCCTCGGATTCTCTTTCGGACGTTACCCAGGGCTTCGCCCTGGGCTGGTATAGGACGCGCCTTCAGCGCTGTTTCCTTGCTGCGTCTCCTGTCGATGCGGCGCAACAACGTTGCCAGAACAACGCTTGCGTCAAGCCTGCCAGCTCAGGACACGTCGAAACGCACACCCTGAGCCAGGGGAAGCTCGGTACCGTAGTTGATCGTATTTGTAGCGCGACGCATGTACTGCTTCCATGCGTCGGAACCAGACTCACGGCCTCCACCGGTTTGCTTCTCACCGCCGAACGCGCCGCCGATCTCCGCGCCGGATGTGCCGATGTTGACGTTCGCGATGCCGCAGTCGGATCCAACTGCGGAAACAAAGCGCTCCGCTTCGCGAACGTTCGATGTAAAGACAGAAGACGAAAGCCCCTGCGGGACATCGTTCTGGATGCCGATCGCTTCATCGAACTCGCGATACTTCATGACATACAGAATCGGCGCGAAGGTTTCGCGGCGAACAGTCTCATTCTGTTCCGGCAATTCGACAAGCGCCGGCCTGACATAAAAGGCTTCTGCGTGCATCTCCGACGAGATGCGTTCGCCGCCGGTGACCGTCGCTCCTGACGCTCGCACCTCATCCAACGCACGCTGCATCGATTCGAACGATGCTCTGTCAATCAAGGGGCCGACGAGTGTTTCCGGAGAGAGAGGATCGCCTATGACAACGGAAAGCCAGACCTTCTTCAGGCGGCTAACGAACTCCTCGTAGATGTCCCTATGCACCAGCAGGCGGCGCAGCGTTGTGCAGCGCTGCCCTGCGGTTCCCATGGCGGAAAATGCGATACCACGGGCGGCGAGATCAAGGTCCGCACTTGGGCAGACAATTGCAGCGTTGTTGCCGCCAAGCTCCAGGATGGCGCGCGCGAACCGCGCTGCCAGCTTCGGTGCAACAGCGCGGCCCATAGCTGTGGAGCCAGTCGCCGAAACAAGCGGGACATCCGGGGAGTCGACAAGCAACTGCGCAATCTGCGCATCGCCGATCAGCAGCGTGGACAAGCCCAAAGGTACGACCTCTAGTTTTGCGGCGGCCCGCTCGAACAGTGACTGAACTGCCAATGCGGTAAGTGGCGTTTTCTCGGAAGGCTTCCAGACAACGGAGTTTCCGCATACCAGAGCGAGCGCCGCGTTCCAGGACCACACCGCCACCGGGAAGTTGAACGCCGAGATCACACCGACAACACCCAACGGATGCCAGGTTTCCATCATGCGATGGTTCGGGCGCTCCGACGCAATGGTAAGGCCGCTCAACTGGCGCGAAAGTCCTGCAGCGAAGACGCAGATGTCGATCATCTCCTGGACTTCGCCGTAGCCCTCGGACAGGATTTTCCCAGTCTCCAGTGTGACCAGCCGGCCCAGCGTGTCTAGATTGGCGCGCAGTTCTTCACCGAGCAGGCGTACCAGTTCACCACGGCGAGGAGCAGGCACATTGCGCCACTGGAGAAACGCTTGCCGGGAAGCTGCGAGTGCATCCATAGCCGCGGACATCTCCGTGGTCGCAACGCGCGCAATCACCTCGCCCGTGATGGGTGTTCGCACGGCGAGGTTGCCGTTGCTGTAGGCGTCATCCTTCACACCGAGTTGTGCAAGAAGATCGTGTGCTTCCGAAATGAGCGACGTTTGCTGGGCGATCATGCGATCGTTCCTCCTTATGCGGATGTTGTTTTGCCAAGAGCCAGCACTTCGGCCAGGTGCATCGGCCGCGCCGTTGTATTCTGCGTAATCTGCTCCTGGCAACTGAAACCATCACTCACAATGATGGTTCCTTCAGGCTGGCTGCGGACCGCGGGCAGCAGCACGCGCTCTCCTAGCTTTTGTGAGACCTCGAACTTGTCATGCTCGAAACCGAAGGGGCCGGCCATGCCGCAGCAGCCGGAGTCGAGCAACTGGACCGGTGCCCCTGTTCCCTTCAGCAACTGCATTTCGTCCTGCATCCCCATCGTCGCGCGGTGATGACAGTGACCGTGAACAAGAATCTTTTGCGTGAGTTGCGGAGGCTGGTAGTCGGGCACGCGCTGCACAAGGAATTCGCTGAGCAGCATGGTCTGCGAGCGCAGCTTCTCAGCCCGCGGATCGGATGGCAGAAGATTCGTGAGCTCATCGCGAAAGACGGAGGCGCAACTTGGTTCCAGCATTACGATGGGTGTGCCCGCTTCAAGCTGTGGCGCGAGAGCATCCAGAACGCGCAGCAGGTATTGCTTCGCCGTCGGCAGCAAGCCGAAGTCATACAACGGTCTGCCGCAGCACAGATGCTGCGTGGGCAGCGTGACCTTGCAACCCGCGCCCGTAAGCACCTGATGCGCAGCCTGCATGGTCGACGGATGGAAGTAGTTGTTGAAGGTGTCCGCCCACAGGAACACATCGCCAGCAGCGCCGTTTGCGGTTGGCTGTGGTTTCCTGCCGCGCGTAAAGGGCTTCGCGAAACGCGGAAGGCTTCGCTGCGGATGGATGTGCAGCACACGCTTCATCAGCGAGCTGACAACCGGAGTCCGGCCTACCAGGTTTGCCAAACCTGGCGTGAAGGATGCCAGCCGCGCGACAGCATCAATACGGCCAAACGCATAGTGAGACAACGGCCGGCGTTCGCCCTCATAGAAGTGAGAGAGGAACTCCGACTTATAGCTGGCCATGTCGACAGACACGGGACACTCGCTCTTGCATGCCTTGCAGGACAGACAGAGGTCGAGCGACTCCTTCACCTGCTTGTTTTTCCAGGCGTCCGGCAGCACCTCACCCTGCAGCATCTCCCACAGCAGATGTGCCCGGCCGCGCGTCGAATGCATTTCTTCGCGTGTCGCCATGAAGCTTGGGCACATCGTGCCGGCATCCACCTTGCGGCAGGCGCCCACGCCGACACAACGCAGCGTAGCCGAAGCCAACGAGCCATTGTCTTCCGCAAAGGCGAAGTGCGTTGCGGGCTTCAACGGCTTGTAATCGACGCCAAGCCGCAGATCTTCATGCGGCATGTGTGGATCGATGAGCTTACCGGGGTTCATGCGGTTGGTTGGATCCCAGAGGTACTTGAAGGTGCGAAACGCCTCCATCAGCCTGGGAGAAAACATCTTCGGCCACAACGACGCACGTGCCTGCCCATCGCCATGCTCGCCGGACAAAGAACCTCCGTGTGCGACAGCGATGTCGGCTGCGCGATGGAGGAACTCGTGGAAGGCCCGAATGCCCTGCTCGCTCTCCAGGTCGAAGTTCATGCGCATGTGGACGCAGCCCTGACCGAAGTGCCCGTACATCTCGCTCCGGTAGCCGAACTCCTGCATCAGAGCGCTGATCTTGCGCAGATACGACCCGAGCATGCTCGGGTCGACCGCGGCATCTTCCCAGCCTTCCCATCCGGTACCGCGGCCAGGCACAAAGGCTGTCGCTCCAAGGCCTGACTCTCTCAAGTGCCACACTCGCGGAGCTTCCGCAGATGTGTAGATACGGGCCGAGGGCTTTGGATCAAACGTGGCGAGCCGTTCCACGAATGTTATGGCCTGCGCGTCAACATCCTGTTGGGTGTCGCCACCAAACTCGACCAAAAGGAAGCCGTTGCCGGGAGGCACAAGCTTCAAGTCATCCAGCGATTTGCCCTTCTTGCGATAGGCATCGAGAAGACCACCATCGATACCTTCAAGACCGATGGGATTCGACTTCAACACTTCGGGGACTGCATCGGCTGCGGTATAGATGTCGGCGAAAACAACGCCAACCAATACACGGTACTGCGGACTGCGCACCAGTTTCAGCGTGGCGCCAAGGATAAGCACGCATGTGCCTTCGGTGCCGACCAGCGCACGTGCGACGTTGCTGCCGCTTTCGGGCAAAAGCTCGTCCAGGTTATAGCCGGAAACGCGCCGCGGTATCTTCGGAAAGCCGTTGCGTACATCTTCGGCATACGTGTCGCGTAGCTGTTTCAGCACCGCATAGATTTCGCCAACACGTCCGCCCTCGGCAATGTGCGCGTCCCATTCAGCTTCGCTGGTGGCGCCGACCTTCATGCGCGTGCCGTCATACAACAGCAGGTCCAGCGAGACAATGTTGTCCACGGTCTTGCCGCCCATCAGGGCGTGAACGCCGCAGGAATTGTTGCCGATCATGCCGCCGAGCGTGCACCGGCTGTGCGTAGCCGGATCGGGAGCAAACGTGAGGTTGAATTTCTCGGCCGCCTCACGCACGCGGTCCAGCACCGCGCCCGGCTGGACATACACCGTTTGCGCGTCCGGGTCCACCGCGGAAATCTGATGCATGTACTTCGAAAAGTCGAGAACCACCGCAGTGTTACAACCCTGGCCCGCCAGACTGGTGCCACCGCCGCGCGTGAGAATAGGCGCATCGAACGTGCGGCAGATTTCGACTGTAGCGATGACATCCGCTTCATCCAACGGAATGACAACGCCGATCGGCATTTGGCGATAGTTGGAAGCGTCGGTCGCATAGAGCGCACGGGACGCTGGATCGAAACGAACCTCACCTCGCACTTTGCTGCGCAGCCGCGCTTCAAGTTCAGAGACGCGTGGGAAGCTCTCACGCGAACGAGCGTGAGAGCTGGGAAGAAGAACGAACGGCGATGCGGGCACCTGAACCTACTTTGCGTTGGCGGTCATTTTGAAGATCGCCTGGGCGTTGGAGCTATCGAAGCTCAAGTCCACACCCGATTTCCCATCCTCAGCCGGGAACGGCAGGCGGGTGATGAACTCATAGAAAGAACCCGGGACTTCTTTG
>DASYEV010000130.1:0-6412 GCA_036498835.1 Acidobacteriaceae bacterium
TCCATACATCAGCATGATTCCAGCGGGAGCGAGGTTGCGGACAACGGTGGCGCCAAGTTCCCCGGCAACGCAGTCAATCGCTCGTTCAACGCCCTTGCCCGCGGTCAATTCCTGCAGGCGTGCCCTGAGATCCTCGTCGGCTGTGCAGATTACCTCATTGCCTCCGAGGTTGCGGATGATTGTTTCCTGCTCGCGCCGCCGGATGACGTTGATTGTCTTGAATCCATAATGCCGCGCCAGTTGAAGCACGAACTTCCCCACGCTGGAGGCGGCTGCCGTTTGTAGAAGCCAGTCGCCCTCCTTGAGACTGTGAGTGGATCTCGTCAACGCCCATGCCGTCAAAGGATTGATGTAGGAAGCGGCGGCGGCAGAATCGTCCAGGCCGTCTGGAACGGGAACGAGTTTGTCCGCTGGACACACGATTTGCTGGCGCCATGTGTTCCATGTGTCAACGAAGATGACACGAGTTCCAACCGCTGGACCTTGCACGCCCGCACCTACGGCCTCCACAACCCCCACGCCTTCAATGCCCGGACTGGCTGGCAGCTCCGGCTGATAGCCATAGCGCCCGCGCACCATGTGAAGATCGGATGCATTGATTGGGCTCAGCAGGACCCGGACCAGCGCTTCGCCAAGGGCCAGGGGCGGAGTAGGGATCTCAGCCAGTTCCAATACGCTCTTCGGTTCACCGGTCTCGCGAAAGATCAATGCTTTCATGCATACCTCCAGAGTCTTTTAGGAGACGGCTGATTCCGAAATATTGGCTCGCCTGTTCCAAGGCGCATCCATCCTCCTACCGCATGGACAGAGGAATCAAACAAGACCTTCTCGCCGCCAGAATACGCCTGATGGGCTTTAAAGATAGATTCCCGGGGTTTACCCGGGAATCTCAACTCGGCTCCTGATGAATGGACGGCGATCCTATCGCGATGTATCCAGTCCGCCCAACTGCCTTACCTCTTACGTTGGTGTTCCTGAAAAACATCTTCGTACGACGTGATGAATCGTTCCGTCGTGAAGCTCTGGCAAAGCGCCTTGCCGTTTTCCGCGATCCGGATTCGTAGCTCTCGATCTTCCATCAATCGCATCGCACCTTCTGCCAGATGATAGGAAGACGACGCGGGGATGATCAGTGCGTTCTGTTCATCTTTCAGCCAATCAACCCCTAGCCCGCTTTGCGTCGTCACGGCAGCCAGTCCCATCGACATCGCTTCAAGCAGCGCGAAACCAAAACCCTCTGAGATGGATGGGAACAGAACAATGGAGTGCCGGCCGTACCCGGCGATCTGGTCGGCACGAGAAATGCTGGGAACGACTGTCACTCGAGGCCAAACCAGGGGATCGAATTCCCTCTGCAGAACCTCGGGGCCGACTCCAGATCCCCAGATGCTCAGCCGAGCCTGGGGAAATCGGTCCACGATCATCTTGAAGGCTCTGGGTAGGTAGTGACATCCTTTGCGCTCCACCCAGCTTCCGAACCACAAGATCGAATAGGGATCTTTCTCCTCGGGAGGGGGAGCCGATTGGGATGCCTCCATGATTTGAGGGTGTACGGGCAGAGGAATAGAGATCGTTGGGCGGGAAGACTTCTCCGAAAAAAAATCGAGGTCGCGGGAGTTCTGCACAATCGTGAGATCCCCATACTTAGCGCCCTTCTCATCCCAAACCACCGGCAGCCAACCGGTGACGTGCCGGTAGCTCCAGGAGAGCGACATGTGCCCGCGCAGAGCTTCGTTCAACCGGGCCTGATGGTCGAAATAACTCGATCCATGAAGATGGCCGACGAGGAGTGGATGCTTCTCCCGTTGTCCCAACTCTTCAAACAGCGGGTAGAGCATTCCGCTCGAAGACATGATGACGTCATAGTCCATGGGGCGTTCTTTGGACGCGCGCTTGCTGAGCGCCTGCGGAAGGCGAAACCGATGAATCCATTTTCCAATGCTGCGAGGAATCCCTGCATCTTCCAGGTGAAGAGCCTTCACCTCGTGACCGCGTGCTGTCAGGCCTTCTTCCAGAAGGTGATAGACACGGGAAGAACCCCCGTCGGGGTTCTTGGGAACATGAGAAAACAGCAGGATACGCATGCTATGAATGTACCGTTCTGAAGAAAGCTTGCTGGATAGGCTGCCGGAAGATCTCTACTGCTGATTGACGCCGCGCATGCGTCGAAACCATGAATTCCAGAATTGATAGTGAGGTGAAAGCAGGCTCACGCATGCTGAGGCCGGATCGCCTTCCTGCAAGTCTTCCCGCGCCATGACCTTGATGGAATACACAATCTGCTTCATGTACCCCTTCAACGTCATGCGTTCGTTCACCCCGGCATACCATCGCCAATACCGCTCCAGCACTTGCGGCAACGTGTTGGAGTTCAACGCGGCCACGTCCAGGCTGGGATCGAAGACAACCTCATCGCCACGCGCCAGCAGCCTCGCTCCGAGATCGGCATCTTCGCTATGGCGAAGCCTCGGGTCGAAGTTTCCCGCCGCCAGGACGCTGGACTTTCTCAACACCACGCCCCATGTACTCAGGCTGGCGCGGCGGTTCAGTGGCAAGTCCTGACTCGTCTTGAAAAGGTGCCTTCCCCTCCAGCGGTCCGCCGCGGTTTCCTGCCGGCTCTGGCGTAGCCGTCCGAAGACGGCTGCGACCTTCTCGGACTCAAACCAATGCAGGGACCGTTCCAGGAAATCGCTCGCCAGGCGATTGGTGGCGTCGCTGCTCAGCACCAGGGGATGCGCGGCTTCCTCAAGCGCTCGCGCGCGTACCGCACCTCGCCCCAGCGCGCGCTCATGCCGGATGACACGCACTCCAAGGCTCGCGAGAATCTCCGTCGATCCGTCCGACGATCCATCGTCGATAACGAAGAACTCGTCGACCGGCACGGTCTGTCGACGAATGCCATCGACCGCCGCCGCAATCGTCGCGGCATTATCGCAGCACGGAATGTAGGCAGTGACAGGCATGCTGTTACGCGCGGGCGATTCCCTACAGCCTCAGGCGGACAGACGTTTCGTATAGCCCATAAACTCCAGGGCGCCCAACGATCGCCTGCATGCCTCCTCAAACGTTACGGCCGGCTGATAGTTAAGCATGGCGGCCGCCTTGTCGTACGGGAGTTTGTACTCACATTGATAGAGCAAGGCCATCTCCAGCGGAACCGAGTTGTCTTCCTTGACGGTATCGTCCCAGTTCGTGGTGATGGGCTGTTGAAACCATCCAGCGATCATGGCTTTCCCGGCTCGCTTTCCTCGCGCGGGAGCCAGTTTCAGAACTCTTTGTGAGAAAGCCAGGCTCCTGACCGCATCCAGCTTGTTCATCAGGGAACGCTGTTCCTGGCGCGGTCTCCCCGGCCGTATCGAGTGCCTGGAAACGCCCAGAAAATCAGCCACACAGGCAAACATATCCATCCATGTGACAACTTCGGCATCCCCAACCAGGAAGGCTTCCCGATCAACGCCCGGTGCTGTAAACGCCAAAGAAATGGCGTGGATCAGGTTATCCACGTAGATGCTGTTGCAGATGCCCGAACCTTCATTGAGCACAAAAGCACGGTCGGCGAGTAGCTGATCGGCCATGTGTGTCATCCAGCGATCGCGGGGACCATACACGATGCCGGGACGCAGAATAACCGTCTCGACATTTCCCTTCGCTCGTATCCGCGCAAGGCGCCATTCCGCCCGCACCTTCCAGTTGTTGTAGTCAATGGACTGCTTGTCGCTCAACGGAGTGGATTCATCCGTGCCCGCAGCCGGCGCCTGGCCATGAACCGAAGCGCTGCTCAGGTAGACCATCCTCTTCACACCGCTGCGGCAACAAGCGCGATATACGGTCTCGACCCCGCGTTCAATCTCATCGGGATTGCCGAGCGCGGTGTGCACGACAACGTCGACACCTTGAAAGGCCTTGACCAGGGCTTCTTCATTGCTGACCTCCGCAATGGCATAGTCCAGAGCGAATCGACATACGCGAGACAGACTGCCGACTGACCGCACCACCGGACGAACGCTGTGCTCCTCCCCCAGGTGGAGCATCTCCACAAGGCGGCTGCCAACAAATCCGCTGGCCCCCACAACTGCAATCTTCAATCTCTGAACCTTTCCGGCATGGTGACGTTCGAGGAATGTTCAGAATGCTGAACGAAAGCGGGACCCCTCTTCGGCAACTGCATGAACGCAGAAAATCCTGGCCGAGCCGTGAGTGTGTTGTCCACGCGATTCAATTGCCCAGTTGCCTCGCCCGCTGAACTTCCACTTCCGTCAGCCAGGGCATGGTCATCAGCCGTTTCGACGCATAGCAGTCCTCAATGATCCTGGCACTGCTCAGCGCGGAAGCCCCTGAAACCACCAACTCCTCTTGCCCCCGCAAAGCGGCAATCATGTTGGTCAACTGACGAGTGAAACTCTGATGATAGGTGAGGACCGGGTAGTCGTTTCCTTGATCTCCGGATTTGCCGGATCGCGTGAGACCACCGTTCAACGTAAATGGCCGCTCACCCTGAAAACGTATCTCCAATTTGTCGGCCGCAGCCGGCTGATGACGCACGCGTCCGCGCTCAAACTGAATCGAGATGTGATTCGGGATTTCCAGATCACGCGTCAGCCGTAGCGAGGCGGTACAGCCGCCTTCAAACTCCATCCGCACCTTGCAATTTGCTTCCAGACCTCCCATGGCGTCGTCCTCGTAATCCATCCTGACTGGCATACCGAACCACCAACAGAGGAGATCGAGGCTGTGTACCCCAAGATCCGCAAGCACACCGCCGCCGCTCTGACGCCGGTCGAAAAATGAGGTACTCCGCGCGGGCCAGTTGAAGCGGCCGCCTTCCGCAATCTCGACGTGGAGGGCCTTCCCCAAAGGAGCGTCGGAGATCATCTGCCGTATCGCTTCGTTGGAGGGAAAGAACCGCCTGAACAGACCAACCGCCAGCAGCGTCTTTCTCGCCTCCCCCAGAGTCACCATCTCTTCGGCTTCGGCGTAACTCATTGCCATCGGCTTTTCGCACAACACCGCTGTGTCTCTCTCCAACATCCACTTGGTCTGGACCGAATGGAAACCGGGTGGCGATGCGACAATCGCCATGTCAACGGTCTGCTCGTCCACTTGATCAAGCGAACTCAGACACCGGACCTCTCCCAAAAGCTTGGCCAGCGTCTTCGCCCGTTCCTCCTGGGGATCGACGACATGGGTCACCTCGACCTTTCCCTGCTGCGCCAATATCGCCAGGACCGGTGCATAATACAACTCGGAAATGGCGCCGCAGCCGATGAGCGCGATGCGCACCTTGCTGCCGGTATTGACGCCCGCGCCCGGAAACCTACCCATGATTCGCCTTCTTCTTTCTTCCCCAGTTGAATAGCTTCCAGCTCAATCTTTCAAACGAAAATTTCTGCGATTGGCTGGCGCGATGCCCGCGTGCAAATTGCGATCTCCGGAAGTCAAGATTTCCAGGCCGCCCCATCCGCTTCAACTCGTTATTCGCGAGCCCATACAAGCGCTCGAAGTATGCGTAGAGAACTTCGTTGCTCAAGGTTCGGTACCAGAGATTGTTTCCATGAACCCGGTACGATCCGAGGACCAGATTGAGGTTCCATATCCGGCCGCGCATTCCAAGCTCGATGCCTACGGGGGTGTCGGCGCCGATTCGCCATTCGGAGCTTTCGTAGCCCAGCTTCAGGCATTCCGATCGTTTCGCCATGATGAAGCTGGTGGGTGACAGGGACAACGACGTGCTCAATCTGGTCAGATCGGCGATCAGGTCATAGCGCTCCGTGTACTGAAACTCACTCGGCTCTTTCATCTCGCCGCCCTGCGCATCTATGTAGCGATAGCGATGATTGAGGAGCGTGATGTCCGGATGTGCTTCCAGAACCCCGATGCAGGTTTCCAACTTCATTGGATCCCAAAGATCGTCCGAATCCAGGAAAGCGATGTAGTCGCCGGTGGCATGCTGAAAGCCGGTCTTGAACGCGGCTCCCTGCCCTGCGTTCTCCTGATAAATTTTTACGATCCGCGGATCGGTATAGCTGTCGATGATGGCTCGGGAACCATCCGTCGAGCCATCGTCGACGATCAGGAGTTCGAAGTCGCGGTAGGTCTGACATAAAGCCGACTCAATAGCCGCTCCCAGGTAGGGAGCGTAATTGTAGTTATTGAGAAGGATGGAAACTTTCATTCGCAATCTCTGGGGAGTCTCTACACAAGTCCTGGCATTGAAGGGGCGGGACTTCAGTCCCGCCGCCGATCAAATCATGTCCGCGAAGGTCTTCTCGGTCCGCCGGAAGTACAGGATGCCGGTGACACAGAGAATAAGCGTCGTCACGATCGACGAGGTCAGGCTGGGCCACCACAGTGGGCTCTCCCCGCGAAGAAGAGCCCAGCGGAATCCATCGATAATACCCACGACCGGATTCAG
>DASYEV010000131.1:0-1610 GCA_036498835.1 Acidobacteriaceae bacterium
TCGGACAAACACGTCGTAGATCACGTCGACACCAACCGGCGGAACAATCGTATTGAGAATCTTCGGTGGATTACACGGTTGGAAAACATACTCCTCAACCCGATCACCCTAAAGCGAATCGAATTTGCTCACGGCTCGCTAGAGGAATTTTTCAAAAATCCAAAGTCACCGAAAGAACCAAATGCCCTTAAGAATTTCGAGTGGATGAGAACCGTTTCGAAAGAAGAAGCGCAAGAAAGCTCTAATAGACTTCTTCGGTGTGGCCTGACGGCTTTTTTGTACCAGCGTCATAGAGAGACTATTACATTTGCGCGACCTGATCTAGCGGCGGCACGAATGGGTTCATCGTCTGCGGCGCCGGCGGCCGATAGCCGAGCGAAGAGTGCGGCCTGACCGTGTTGTAGTGCTTGCGCCATTGCTCGATGACAATCTGGGCTTCCTTCAGGCTGTAGAAGATTTCGCCGTTCAGCAGTTCATCGCGTAGTTTTCCGTTGAACGACTCGCAGTAGCCATTCTCCCAGGGGCTGCCGGGTTCGATGAACAGGGTTTTGGCTCCGACCTGCGTCACCCAGTTGCGCACCACCTTCGCCGTCATCTCAGCGCCGTTGTCGGATCGGATGTGCTCGGGCACGCCACGCATCAGCATGACGTCGGCCATCGTCTCCAGCACCCCGAAGCTGTTGATCCGGCGGGCCACCCTGATGGCCAGGCATTCGCGGGTATACTCATCAATCAGCGTCATCAGCCGCAGCTTGCGGCCGTCGTGGGTCTGGGCCTCCACGAAGTCGTAAGACCAGACATGGTTGCGCCGCTCAGGTCGCAACCGTATGCAAGATCCATCGTTGAGCCAGAGCCGGCCTCGTGGCCTTTGTTTCTGGGGTACTTTCAGCCCCTCACGGCGCCAGATCCGCTGCACGCGATCGCAGCCTACATCCCACCCGGCCTCGTCCAGCAACGATTTGATCCGACGATAGCCGTATCGGCCGTACTGCGATGCCAACGCGATAATAGCCTGCGTCAGTGCATCTTCATCAGCACGAACAATGGTGGTGTAACGCTGCGTTCCGCGAGGCTGACCGACCATCCGGCAGGCATGACGTTCCGAGAGACCGTACTTCCCCCGAATGCGCTCAACAGCCTGCCGGCGCCGTTCGGGGCTTACAAGTTTCCCGAGGCAACATCCTTGAGCACCTGTTTCTCAAGCGACAGATCGGCGACAAGCCGCTTCAAACGGACATTCTCGCGCTCAAGGTCCTTCATCCGCTTCGCCTGGTCGAGCTCAAGGCCGCCGTACTCCTTGCGCCACCGGTAATAGCTCTGCTGCGATATCCCAGCTTCCCGGCAGGCCTCCGGTGTCGCCTTGCCCTGCGCCAGCAACACTTCAATCGCACGCAGCACCGTCACAATCTGCTCCGCGCCAAACCTCTTCTTCGGCATGACCAGCTCCTTTCCAAGCTATTGTCTCACAACGCTTGGTCCAAAAAAGCCAGGTCAGGTCACGCGCCTAAACCTTCTACTGTCACCGATGAATTTGGGCAGGACTGGAAAATCCTCAATGAAAATGGAGAGGGCTTTGTTGCCGCTGGTGCATTGAAATACAGCATTTCAGG
>DASYEV010000132.1:0-4923 GCA_036498835.1 Acidobacteriaceae bacterium
CGCTTTGGGCGGTCAGCCGGGTGTGCGGTCGGCGCGATTTGCGGATGATCTGGGCTTCGAGGCCGAATCGGGGCTGAGCAAGGATGAGCGTAACAATCGTTGTCTGCTCGCGCTGCTGGATGTATTGCCCGGAACGCGCGAGGGAGCGTCCAACCGCACCGCGCGTTTTCTGTGTGCTCTTGCGCTGGCGCGTGACGGTGAAGTTCTGTTGCGGGCCGAGGGAAGCGTGGAAGGAGAGATTCTTTCCGCGCCCCGTGGCAACGATGGATTCGGCTACGATCCGCTGTTCATGATTCCAGGCCTCGGTCTGACCACCGCCCAGCTTCCCCGCGAACAGAAATGGTCTGTGAGTCACCGCGGGGACGCTTTTCGCCGTCTCTTGAAAGAGCTGCGGGCCTGGAAAGAAAACAGGAAGGAGGTAGCCTGATTCCCGCAATTTATTGGTTCAGGAACCTCAGCAGGCGATTCATCGCACAGGCAAGTCGATTATCGAACGGTAAGCGATTGATTCGCTTGACGCTGTTTTTTGCAAGGCGGAATAATCAAGCTGCCTCGTTTTGCGACGCTCCAGCGTTTTCATGGCGCGCGTGAAGTTCCCGCTGAGGCCGTTACTTCCGGAGACCGCATGGCAGCAGCCGCACCCCCCGCCCCGCCTTCCAGCAAGCCGCTTCGCCGCGTGCAGCCCTTGCGTGCGGGTGAAGGTCACAGCTTCCTCCTGCGCAGGCTGCATTCGCTTTCAGGCATCGTGCCCATCGGCGCGTTCCTGGTCGAACACATCATTTCCAATTTCGAGACATGGAATGGACCACTCGCTTATGCGCAGCAGGTGAAGTTCCTGAACGCCCTTCCGCTGGTGCGTGTCTTGGAATGGTGCTTCATCTTTATCCCGCTGGCTTTCCACGCCGGCTACGGCGTGTTCATCTGGCTGCGCGGCCGCTCCAACGTGAATGTGTATCCGTGGGCCGGCAACTGGGGCTACCTGATGCAGCGCATCACGGGCCTCATCGCGCTGGCCTACATTATTCAGCATGTGTGGCGGCAGCGCTTCAGCGGTGTCATGCTGCCGGAGCATCCCGGCGCAGCCTTCGCGAAGGTGCAGCATGAGCTATCCAACCCGTGGATGCTGGCGATCTACGTGATCGCGATGATCGCGACCTGCTGGCACTTCTCCTACGGCGTCTGGCTGTTTGCCGCGAAGTGGGGCATCACGCCCGGCACCAAGGCCCGCAAGAGCTTTGGTTATGTCTGCGGAGCCGTGGGTTCGGCGCTTTGCCTGATGGGCCTGATCAGCATCTATGCGGTCGTCTACAAGTATCCCAACGCGCCGGAAGACGTCATGCCGGAACAGCCCGCGGGAATCGCATTGCCTGCGCCGGTAACGGCAGCCCCTGGTACGACGAATCCCGCACAGCCGGGAAACGTGCGCTAACTAGTTTCTTGATTCGCTGAAAGAGAACTCAACATGGCAGCAGCAACACCAAGGATCATCGTCGTAGGCGGAGGGCTCGCGGGCCTCGCTGCGGTTATCAAGATCGCGGAAGCGGGCGGTAAGGTCGACCTGTTTTCGATCGTGCCGGTGAAGCGTTCGCACTCGGTATGCGCGCAGGGCGGCATCAACGCGGCCAAAAACCTGAAGGGCGAAGGCGACGACGTCTTCAAGCACTTCGACGACACCATCTACGGCGGCGACTTCCTGGCTAACCAGACGCCGGTGAAGAACATGACGGCGCAGGGACCGGCCATCATCGACCTGCTGGATCGCATGGGTGTGCCTTTCAATCGCACGCCTGAGGGTCTGCTGGACTTCCGCCGCTTCGGCGGCACGCTGTACCATCGCACGGCGTTTGCCGGCGCCACCACGGGCCAGCAGCTGCTCTACGCGCTTGATGAACAGGTGCGCCGCTACGAGAGCGAAGGCAAGGTCACCAAGTACGAGGGTTGGGAGTTTCTCTCCGCGGTACTGGATGACAGCGGCGTATGCCGCGGCATCTGCGCCATGGATCTCCGCTCCATGGAAGTGCGCACGTTCCCGGCGGACGCCATCATCGTCTGCACCGGCGGCATTGGCGCGATCTTCGGCAAGTCCACGAACTCCGTGGTTTGCACCGGCTCCGCGCAGAGTGCGCTGTATCAGCAGGGCGCGTCCTATGCGAACGGCGAGTTCATCCAGGTGCACCCGACCGCAATCCCCGGCGAAGATAAGTTGCGTTTGATGTCCGAAAGCGCTCGTGGTGAAGGTGGCCGTGTATGGGTGCCGAAGGATAAGAACGACAAGCGTGCGGCCAGGTCCATTCCGGAAGGCGAGCGCTGGTACTTCCTGGAAGAGTGGTACCCGAAGTACGGCAACCTGGTGCCTCGCGATGTGGCAACACGCGCCATCCATAAGGTGGTGTACGAGCATGGCATGGGCATCGATGGTCAGCCCATGGTGTATCTCGACCTGACCCACATCGATCGCGCCACGCTGGACCGTAAGCTCGAAGGCATTCTGGAGATTTACGAGAAGTTCGTTGGCGACGATCCGCGCGACGTGCCCATGAAGATTTTCCCCGGCATGCACTACACCATGGGCGGCCTGTGGGTGGACTTCAACCAGATGACCAACATCCCGGGCATCTATGCGGCGGGTGAGGCCGACTACTCCATCCATGGGGCAAACCGGCTGGGCGCGAATTCGCTGTTGAGCTGTATCTATGGCGGCTTCGTCGCCGGACCGCATGCCATGGCGTATGCGAAGTCACTGCCACCGATGGCCGGCGACGGCGGACACGCGGCCGAGCTGCAGCGGCAGAAGGAAGCGAATCAGCTTCTGATCGGCAACCAGGGCAACGAAAACCCGTTCAAGATCTGGCGCGAACTTGGCGACACGATGACGCGCCACGCGACCATCATTCGCTACAACGCGGGTCTGGCTGAGGCGGACGCCAAGCTGGTGGAACTGATCGAACGCTACCAGAACATCAACCTGTCCGATAAGAGCCAGTGGGCTAACACGTCGTTCGCGTTCACACGCCAGCTTTGGAACATGCTGCAGCTTGCGCGTGTGGTCGTGCAGGGTGCTGCGTTGCGCGATGAAAGCCGCGGTGCGCACTACAAGCCGGACTTTCCGGAACGCAACGATGAAAAGTTTTTGAAGACGACCAAGGCCTTCTTCCGCAACGACGCTCCGGCGTTCGAGTGGGAGGAGGTGGATACGCAATTCATTCCGCCTCGGCCACGCAGGTACGACGCGACGGCGTAAGGATAGGGTATGGATCACAAGCTCAGCACGAACGCGTTGTTGCTGGCTCTGACGCTGGGCGCCGTGGTCTGCTTTGCTGCATTTGTGTTGTATGGCGCGTGGATTGACGGCAAGCGCCAGGATGTTCGAGACAAGGGCCTGCATCCGACCACAACGGAGCAGGGAGATGTAGAGGCGAGGGAAGACGATGAGCACTGAAGTCAGCACAGCGAAGAAGCCGGCGGCAGGCCGCACCATCACGGTGAAGATCAAGCGCCAGGCTACGCCCAATGCGCAGGCCGTGACCGAGACGTTCACCATTCCCTACCGGCCGAACATGAACATCACGTCGCTGCTTGGCGAAGTCGCGCTGAACCCGGTGACCACCGAGGGCAAAGACACCACGCCGATCGCCTACGACTCCAACTGCCTGGAAGAAATCTGCGGTTCGTGCGCCATGCTGATCAATGGCAAGGCGATGATGGCATGCTCCGCGCTGGTGGACAAGTTGACCGGGCCGAACGGCGATGGCGTCATTACGCTGGCTCCGTTGTCGAAGTTTCCCGTGGTGCGCGACCTTGCCGTGGACCGCTCGGTTCTGTTCGAGAACCTGAAGCTGGTCAAGGCCTGGGTACCGGTAGACGGCACCTACGAACTCGGCGCTGGCCCCAAGCAGTTTCCGCAGACCCAGGAAAAACGCTATCCGCTTTCGAACTGTATCTCCTGCACCATCTGCATGGAAGTCTGCCCGCAGTTCAACGATGTAACGAACTTCGTCGGCGCCGCGACCATCGCACAGGCCAAGCTCTTCAACATGGACCCCAGCGGTGCGGTGTTGAAGGAAGAACGTCTGCGCGCGCTGGCAGGTGACGGCGGTATTCAGGAATGCGGCTTCGCGCAGAACTGCGTGCAGGCGTGCCCCAAGCAGTTGCCGTTGACTGAAGCCATCAGCGACATGGGGCGTGACGTTTTTGTGCAGCAGATGAAGGATCACTTTACTCGGTAAAGCGTCTGTGTGCGAGAGCCGCTGCAACTCTGGGAAAGACGAACCAGATGGTTTCAAGCGCCAAGGGCGCGCCCTATACCAGCCTAGGGCGGAGCCCTAGGTAGCCGTCAAACCAATGAACAGAGGGCTGAAAGCCCGATCTATAGTGGCGTCACAACCTTCTGAAGCAGGGATTCAGAAGGGGATATTGTCGAAGCTCGTAATGAAGTGAATTCCCCGAATAATCTTTTTGGTCAGGCGATCGTCATTGGTGACGAAGAGGTCACATCCCGCGGACGCGGCCACTGCCAGTTGAATGGCGTCGGGAGCCCTGATGCTTTTGTCCTGACGAATCTCTGCATAGGCGCGTGAAGCCTTGCTGTCAAAATCCAGCAAAATCATCCCAGGTGAATTGAGTGCGCTCTCATAGGCGGCAGCAAGTGCTGCGTTTCCATGTTCGAGAGGTTTGACAAGCAATTCGCCCAGAGTAAGGGTTGAGGTGCAAACGATGTCTTTGCGTTTGGTCATACGCTCCAGCAGGGCAACGGCTTTGCGGCCATTCGATCCGGCGTCCTCAATCAAATAGATCAGAATGTTGGTGTCCAGGAAGACTCTACTCATTCCATCCCTGCCGCAGCTCACGGACATAAGCGTCCGCATCCACGCCCTTCCAGATTTCCTTTCCCATCCCTCTGAGACGGTGCAGCCCTGGAAGCCA
>DASYEV010000133.1:0-33422 GCA_036498835.1 Acidobacteriaceae bacterium
TAGAGCCAGAATAGTAGTTCTCATTCTCATGAGCTCCTCCTTGTGGAGCTATCGTGGATTCTCACTGTGTCAACACCGTCCAAGTTGGATACCCGTTGGTAGCACTCGCAGGCACGAACGGGTCTGCCATAGTAGTCGAAGTGCCGTTGACACCCCATGGGCACCATCATCAGGACGGCTGAAGCGGCAGGGGTGAGCGGACTCCTGATGCTCAGCCCGAACTGTGATCCATACGATCCGGCATCGGTGCGGGCAACCATGGGATCGCTCTTTTCGCAAACGCTGGTGCGATGTTCCACACATGAATTTCGCCATTGGATTCGATTAAACCGCGTGACGGTCGTCGCTTCTTCACCAGCGGGACTCATGGATTTCAAAGCCCTCGCCTACCGATTCCCGGCAGCCCTTTTAGTTGGGAGCGAGAAGCGCGGCCTTTCCGAGCAACTGCTTGAGACTGCCGATTTCGTGGTTCGCATTCCTATGCATGGAGGATGCGATTCGCTCAATGCGGCGGTCGCAACAGGTGTTCTGCTGTTCGAAATGGCCAGCCGATCTCTCCCGGCACCCCCGTCGACCTCCGCTCGTCGAGCATTGAATCGGATGCCTTGAGAGCCTTGGTTTCTTTCTTCGGTCGGTCAGCGGCCGGCCTGAGATATCAAGCACTGCCGCACTCCTCAAGGTGCTCCACCTCACCACGCGAAACCCCACGCAGCATTGCAGGTTCCCAGCCCGTACCACGCAGCGAGAACCCCATGTAAAACGCTCCGGCCTGGCGGCGTTCGTTCCTGCGGATCGTTGTCGCTGCAGAAGCAACGGGTAAATACACCATGATGGAGCCGCGCTTCTGCCCTTCGGATTCACTACTGAACCACACGAATGCAGCCTCTCTATCAACGTCCGCGATTCGCCGTGTAAGGGCCAGCTCGCTCGTGCACTCGATATGCAGGGGTGGCCTGACAACCACGTCCTCATAATTCGGACCGGCAAATACTCGTTCGCTTACCACGCGGTGCGGAACGAACGGCGGTACGTGGAGAATCGCTTTATGAACGCCGATCGCGAAATGCTTTCCGGCACAGAACTTCCCCGCGAAGTGCATCCATTTCGGCCCAAACCAATTGTCGATGCGAACGACATACAGCCGCGAAGGCTCGTAATCGCGAGCAACGCCACCCAAAAGCGCCTGTACTTTTCCCATGAACTCAACCGAGTCCCCTTGCCGCGTCGAAGTGGCTTCTGCGACTCCCATGAACATCCTTGACTCCTATCTTTGGTCTGCACCATTACCGAAACTGCTTGTACCCCAGGTCTCTTGCATTCGAGACCTGGGGTATTTCGGTTAATCAAGAAACGCAATTTGCGGAGCGTGCTTCGCAAAGCGTTCCCGGTTCATGTACACGCGATGCCAGCACCAGAGATCAATCGTCTTATGATCCTGGTGCCGGACTTCTTCACGCGCATAGACTTCGGCGTCACGCACCCTGCGTGCCCAGCCAAGGCCTCGCGCTTCGGGGTTGTGTGCGATGAGCTTCTGGTACTCGTCGAGAGCCATGCCCGTCGGGTACCGCTTGCACACCATCACCACCTCGCCTCATCATCTGTGCACAGACATGAGGCTTACTGCCAGCGCCTCGGCTGAGCGGTTCGTTGCGCAAAATCACGGCGTCTTTCTCGTTTACGCCGGATTCCGGAACAAAGAACCACTCACCCTGCCGGATCGCCTCGCGTCCCTCAATCTCCGAGGGGCGCAGGCTGGCAATTGCCGTCCGCACATCGCGAACGTCATCGCCCGGCACAGCCGCGGCAAACCAGTGGCGTTCATCGCGCCCGAGCAGGAACTTGTGTTTTTCACTTCCGTCTCGAACCATCAGCACCAGATGATGAGACTGCGGCTGCACATCGAGAACTTCGATGGCGACCTCTCCCTCATACCCGATGACAAACACTTCTCCGGAATTGTCCCTGCCTACATCGATTGCAATCTTCGCCCGCTGCCTGAGGCGGGGTCCGCGCACGACAACGCGCGCACCCATACGGGCGAAGTGCCGACACAGATATTCCTGGGTCGTCATACATTCCCTTCTAATTTTTAGGGGCTGCCGTTATGCGCGGCAAAGGAAGGTAGAAACAGAGGCGTCCTGTGCCGAGCCGGTCACACAATTACTCGATCGATGACTGATCCGCATAGACGTCCCCTTTCCTTGAACAACGTAGCACGGTTTCGGCCTCATAACAATGAATGATCGAAATCATTCTTGAATAAAAACTAGAATGCAGTCATAATCGCAAAGCGAGTCGGTAACTTCACAAGCCGATTCCAGACTCGACGATTCCTGGAGGATACTATGTCCCTGATTGCCAATAGTCCGCTGCCGTCGAGCCCGCTCGTTGCCGCCTAGTTAATCTGGCCGGGCTGGCTCCCATTTTCAACCTATACGTTGAAGCCGCCCCCGCACACATGCGTGCGGACGGTACGTCGCGCCTATGCGCGGCAAGGGAGAAGTTTGTGAAGTCGCAAAAGCGTCGTCATCGAACGGCGAAGTCCATTGATTCGGATTTCACTGATCCTGAATTCATAGACCCGGATTTCGCCGAAGCACTCTTGGGCGACAGCCCAGAACGATCATCGTTAGACCGCAAGGTCCTACGGAAGACACAACAATTCTGCCGCCAGGTCCAGCGCGTCCTGAATCTGGCGCTCGCAAGCGGCGATTCGCAAGCGCAGGGCTACGAGATCTTCGTCGAAGAAGTTTCTCCGGCTCCAGACTGCGGGCGCCTGTTGGCACACGTTTTGGTTTCCGAAGGCCATCTCGCTTCGGAAGCTATGACCTGGCTCCGACAGAATCAACCGCGGCTTCGCGCCGAGGTTGCCATGAGCATTGCACGGAAACGAGCGCCGCAGTTGGCGTTCGTACCGGCCTTCACAGCAGGAGGGGAGAATGAATAACTCCTCCTTGCCTGTGATCAGGATGTGGCTGGCGTCTCCCCTGAGCCATGAAGTTGGCGATGCTCTGGGGCGCCTTCAGCGCGCACCCGATGTCCAACAAATTGCTGTAATGCCGGATGTTCATCTGGCCAACGACATCTGCGTGGGAGTGGTCATGGCAACCTCGCGACTGATCTACCCACAAGCGGTGGGTGGAGACATCGGTTGCGGAATGCTCGCGGTAGCAACGGACTCCACTGCGGATCCGTTGCGTGACCCGAAAGCAGCCGGCCGAATTCTGGCTGGACTCGCCAAGGCAATCCCAAGCCTGCGTCGCAACCGGCGGATTCTCGTTGAACAGCCAAGGGACCTGGATGAAATTGAATTGAGCAATGCCAGGCTGGAGTTGATCCGGAGAACCGAAGGCGAGTTGGAATTCGCGACTCTGGGCAGCGGGAATCATTTTCTCGAGCTTCAAGTCGACGACGAAGACCAGCTCTGGCTCATGATCCACAGTGGCTCCAGGGTTCTCGGCCAAGCCATCCGCGACCATCACCTTGCGGAAGCACCGGTCGTCGGAGGCCGCTTTCGTGCCTTGGACGCTGAGTCCAAGCAGGGAGCGGCGTATATGCATGACCTCAGCTGGGCTCGCAGGTATGCGGCGGCTTCAAGGCGAGCCATGGCGCTGGAGGCGGAAAAGGTAATTCAGGATGCGATTGGCGCGCGGCTGAATTGGGACACGTCCATCATGACCGATCACAACCATGTCGGTCTGGAGCGGCACAGCACCGGCAAATTCTGGGTTCACCGGAAAGGTGCGATGGGGCTACAAGCTGGTCAACTTGGCGTCTTGCCAGGTTCCATGGGAACGCTCAGCTTCCACGTTGAAGGCCGGGGATGCGAGGAAGCTCTCAATTCCAGCGCGCACGGTGCCGGGAGGGCCATGAGCCGCTCTGAGGCAATGAGGAAGATCAACCGTGCAGAACTGCAACGTCAGATGAAAGGCGTCTGGTTCGACTGGCGTCTCGCGGATGCAATCCGCGACGAGGCTCCATCGGCGTACAAGGACATCCGGGCTGTTCTCAAGGGACAACACGACCTTGTCAAAGTTCGCCGCACCCTCAGGCCGCTGTTGAACTACAAAGGCACATGATCGACGGCGTCTGCTGCAGCGTTGGGGGCGACGAAGGAATCCGTCGCCTCCAGCGACCCTCTGTCCCATCCTGCACAATTCGCAGCACTCTCGTAGGTGCTCTGCAGGAACTCGAGGAGCGCGGCATCGGGATCGGGCGCATTGCGCACGGATTCATAGGGCAGGACAAACTCACCAAGCTTCGGTTCAAAGCTCGCCAGCGCGGGCTGAACAGGAGCGGTCTTATACCCTTCAGGTTCCGGATAGGCGTAGCTGTAGAAGATCGCTTCGAAGCCCGAGCCTCCAGGCCAGAACCCGCAACTGCTGACTTCATGTGAGTAAGCATCGCGCACCACATGGTCAGCCAGCCCGGACATACTGGGATGCTCGGGTGCGGTACGGCCCGAGAACCGTGTGCAAGCCAGATCCATCGCTCCCCAGAAAAGATGAACCGGGCTGACCTTGCCGGTGAAACGTGCGCGGAAGATCGTGAACACGCGCGTGACCTGCAACAGGATTCGCCAGAAACGCTGTGCGTATTCAGCGTCGTAAGCCTGATGCGTTTCGTCCTTCTCAAATGCAATGGGCTCTGCGATCTCAACCGGCATCGTCCAGATCGCGACTGGGACACCAAGCGCCTCAAGCCCCTGCATTACCTGGCGGTAGAACTCGGCAACGGTCATAGGCTGGAGAGTGACCGTGCCCCGGCCGCCGGAACTGGTCTCCATCACAAGTACATGGTCGAGGAAGTCGAAGTCGATCTGCAGCATCTGTACGCCATGAGCCATCGGCCCGGTGGTGAGCCCGCGGGCAGTGGGATAAAGCGTCACGCTCCAGGTGTGGTTGATCCTCGGCATCAGCTCCAGCCTGATCTTGCCTACAATCTGCAACCAAAGCTGGAGCGTGGTGCAGGTTTCGCTCCACTCCGCATGGGGCAAAGGGGGCCACACATCGTTGAAATTGAAAGCCACATTCGTAGTTTGTCCGGTTGTCCGCATCGCGGCTCTATCCTACGCCTTCATCGGATTCGTCCGGAGTTTTCACGCCCTTGCACGTTTCCTCCAGCGGCGTGAGCGGACAAACGCACATGATCCTGCTCAAGCATTGACATGGCACGTTCCCAGGTACTCCAGGCTCGTAGTCAAAGTGTTGTTAGGCGAGACTATGAATCGAAGAGCATGACGTCACGGAATGTTGGGATTCGAAAAGACGGGGGCGCCCAGCGTTGCCGGGCACCCCCCAGGAGGGTGTTCAAAGTAAACCGAGGTCCTTTGTGGGGCCCCCCGGAATTGCGACCGGCGCCACTTCCGCAGCCATCTTGACGGTCAGTAAAGCGTGTTACATGCGGAAGTAAACTGGTTTACCAATTGTGCGAGATTCAATCTCATGCCCATCACTTCTGTCAACATAAAAAGAAACGGACGTGATAGGCTTTCCTCGAATGCGACCGAAGCCTAAGAAATCAACCGCGCCGGACCGCGCGTCAGAAGCCGATTCAGGCTCTCGAATCACATTGAAGAAGCTGGCCGAACGCCTCGGCCTGTCGCGAACGACCATCTCCCTGATCATCAACGACGTGCCGGAAGCGAGTCGTTTTCCCGAGGAGACCCGCCAGCGCGTCCTGCAATCAGCCAGGGACCTTGGATATCGCCCCAACTATTTCGCCCGTTCGCTCGGCAGAAAACGCACCTATTTGATCGGGATCATCGCGCCGGACTTCGGTAACGGCTTCGAGTCCACGGTCCTCAGTGGCATCGAACGGCGGCTATTGAATACCGAGTACACATGTTTCATCTCCACGCACCACTGGTCTCCATCGCTGCTCCAGGGGCATATCGAGACTCTCCGTGACCGCGGCGTGGAAGGCCTGCTGTTGATCAATTCCATGCCGACGCAATCGCCGGGAATTCCGGCGGTGACAATCTCCGGCGACCATCCCCCGCGATGGAGCATACGGGTGTCGATCGACAACGCCTTTGGAATCGGCAAAGCCATCAGTCACCTCGCAAACCTCGGGCACAAAGAGATCGCATTCATCAAAGGGCACGAGGGCAGCGGCGATACGGAAGAACGCTGGAATGCGATCCTCACAACGTGCAAGAAGCTTGGCATCCGCGTCGATCCTCTGCTTACGATTCAACTCGAGCGGCTTGAACCTACCGGAACACGCCACGCCGAAGAAGGCCGCATAGCCGCGCAGACGCTGCTCAGTCGCGGCAAACGCTTCACGGCGCTGCTGGCATTCAACGACATCTCAGCCCTCGGCGCCATGACCGCGCTGCGGGAAGCTGGCCGGAGCGTGCCCGAAGATGTCTCGGTCGTGGGTTTCGACGATATTGAGGTTGCGAGTATTGCATACCCTGCACTGACGACAATCCATCAGCCGCTGAGCGCGATGGGGGCGGCAGCCGCCGAATTGCTTGTCCGCAAACTCGCCGCCGAGGAGTGCGTTGAAGACGTTCGTCTGCGCCCCGACCTGGTCGTGCGAGCGTCGACGAGCCGGCCCCCCTCGGCCCGGCGCAGCAGCTCAACGAAGCGGGCAGTCAAGAGCTCTCGCTAGAGCAGCTCCGGTAATGGTGTAGACCGAAAAGAGGGTGTTGAAGCCGTTTTCTCCCAATGAAACGGCGTTCTCCGCTGTTTGGGATGCCACGTAGTACCGGAACTGCTGTAACGAGGGCTCTCGAACTTTCATCGGATTCGGGCGGCACCTTCAGCGCGGGGAGGGCCCTCAAGAGCGCCATCCCCGCACCTGTCAGAAGGTGATCTTGCCATACAGCTGCATCGTGCGGCCGCCAACGGTTACGCTGTTGATGACTGCGGACGATGCCGCATTCTGGGCTGGATCGGCGCCGATCACGTTGCTGCCGGTTTGTCCGAAGCTGGGGTGGTTCAGGACGTTGAACGCCTCACCACGAATCTCCAGCTTGATGCCGCGTTCCGGGTAAAGGACGAACGTCTTACCCAGGGCCGCGTTCATGACCGCAAGACCGGGTCCGAGGACCTCGTTCCGGCGGAAGTTGCCATAGGTTCCCGCAGCGGGCAATTTCAGTGCCGCAGGGTTATACCACTGGCTAAGACGCGAGTAAACACTGCCGGACTTATGCCAGTCGCCAACTACGTTCGGAAACTGCGTGTAGCCTCCTGAGCGGTTGTACGAGGTGTTGTTATTGCCCGTCGTAATGCTCATCGGGTTGCCGCTCTGAACGACGAAGGTGCTCGAAAGCCGCCAGCCGCCCAGCACCTCATCCGCAATCGTGCTCTTGTTCAGGAAGTACCCTCCCTTGCCGAAAGGCAAGGTGTAGATAGCGCTTCCCTTGATCGCATTGCGAATGTCGAAGTTGGAGTTGCTGTAGTTGGCCGACGGGTCGTAGGCATTCTGGTAGTTCTGCCAACCGCCGCGTGATCCCCAACCCGAGCTGTCCTGGTCATCCAGCATGTGCGACCAGACATAGTTGACGTCGAACTCCAGCCCATGGCTCAGGCGCTTGCGAATCTCGGTCTGCAGGGCGTTGTAATTCGAAATTGCATTGTTGGTGCTGCCATTGATGGTGCCGTAAATCGGGAACGGCCTGAACTGCTGGTTGTTGGGACCATCTTGCAAATGGTTCTGCGGCACCTGATTGGTGTCCACAGGGAAATACAGGTCTGTGCCATGGTTCCCCACATACGCGATGTTGAAGACGTAATTGTTTCCGAGCTGACGCTGCACCGATAGAGCCCACTGGTAGTTCTTCGGGACCGGCGTGTGATATGCCGTGTAGTTCACACCCTGCTGTCCGGCATTTCTGGCATCCGGCGTGGTTGGGGCATTCAGGTACGTGGCATTGATGGGTGTTGTGTTGAAGCCGTTGGTTCCGCAGCCCGGATTCACGGTATCGGGAGTTGTACCGGTACCGGAGAACTGGACCACGGGGCAGATGCCATTCGTCGAATCGCCGAGGCTGCCGCTGGCCCCAAACTCGCCGCCCATGCCGCCGCCGTACGTATCTTCACTCAGAATGCCGGCGTAGATACCGAATGAACCGCGGAGCACCGTGTTCTGGAAAGCCTGCCAACTGAAGCCCAACCGGGGCAGCCAGATGTTGTATTGCGGGGACACAAGTTGTCCGCGTCCGTTCGCCTTGGTGGTGCCGTACCAGATCGCGCCGGGTTTTCCGGTTCCCGGATTCTGGACGGTGGGATCGAAGGTGGATTCGTTGCCTTTGACCTCAGACCAGCCGGTGTTTCCTTCCCAGCGCAGGCCCGCATTTATCGTCAAGGTCGAGCCCAGCTTGATGTCGTCCTGAACGAAGAGCTGCGGATCCTTTTGACGAGCCCCAAACTCCGGCGTGACGCCTGCGCTCCAGGTGCTGGATTGCCCGAGCAGGAAGTCCGCGTAGCCCAGGCCCGAAGCATAGCCGGTCGTACCGTTATCCAGGGTAACGCCGGTCTGGCCGTTGAACGAGGTGTAACTGCCCCCGAAGTTCACGCTGCCGGCATTGATGTTGCCCCACGCGGTGGAGTCCGCACGCATGATCAGGAACTCACCGCCAAAGTGCAGGATGTGTTTGCCTTTGACCAGGGTGACCACGTCGGAAGGATCGAACACCATCTCTTTGTAAACCGCGTTGCTGGGTGAACCCAGCCCGTAGAAACCATTGATGGCAACGTTCGGGAAGTTATCCGCCTTGGCATACTGCCAGCCGAGTTTGCCCGGGAACCCTTGATTCAAAGTGTAAGGGCTGAAAAAGTTGAGCTGATCGGTGAACCCGATTCGGGCTTCGTTGATGAGGTGCTGAGTAATCGTCCAGACATCGGAGATCTGCGCATTGTCGCGGCTTACGTCGCCAGTCTGGCAATTGATCGGACAAAGCCCCTGGTTCAGGAACGTGGCGGGATTATCGCTTTCCGTCTCCGTGGCAGTCAGGCGGTTTCTGGACGTGACGTCATAGTCCAACCGCCCAAAGAACTTCGTGAACGGATTTTGGCTGGGCACATTGTAGAAGTAGTTGTTTTGCGCAATGCCGCCGCTGATGGTCGCACCGTTAACATTGGGCGTAGGAAAATACTTCTGGGTTGCCAGTGAAACCTTGTCCTGCAAGGCCGCGGGAATCGCATTGCTTCCGTATTCCGACAGGAAGGTCTGCCTGATCACGCACGGACATTTTTGGGTGAAGGTACCCCCGGGAAGGGTGTACACATGCGTCCCGGTTGCCTGGATGGTCTGCGTGGTGGGGTCGTACAGGGTGTTGGTTCCCGTTGCGCCGAAGTTGCCGGAAAGGGTCGAAGTCACCGGGACGGTGATGAAGCCATTGGACGCCCCGCCATTGTCGATGGTCTTGTCGAAATCGAAGAAGAAGAAGGCCTTGTGTTTCCAGGCCGGTCCGCCCACGTTGAATCCGAAGTTGTGGTAGCGGAGAAGAGGGACTGTCGCTTTATTGCCGAAAGCATACGGAGCCGCATTCAGCGCATTGTTCTGGAAATATTCATATCCAGCGCCGTGGAACCGGTCCGTACCACCCTTGGTGATCTGGTTATAGACCACGTCGCCCACACCGTATTGCGCGGAAAAGCCGACGTCGCTGATTTTTACCTCGGCGGTCGTCTCAAAGATCGTGACGTCAGCGTTTTGGCTCATGGGCAGGGTGCTGCTGGCGCCGTCCTGCAGGACCGCCTCGAAAGGCAGGTTGCCATTGAAGGAGACCTGGCCTGCATTGGGCTGAACGGCCGAGCTCGAGTTTTCCGGCGTCCCATTCGCGCCAGGCTGTAACCAGATAAAGTTCTGCCAGTCGGCGCCGACCTGGGGCAGCTTCTCCATGGTCTCGGCGGTGAGGGTCTGCTCCAGCGCGCCGGATTCCGTTTCGAGCAGAGGAACGTCGGTTGTGACGGTGATCTCCTGCGCGCTGCTGCCGACAGTCATCGTAACGTTGACGCCCTGGACGCCAACGTCCAGCGTGAGCGGACCACGCACCATGGTCTGGAAGCCGCTTTTGGCGAAGGTGAGCTTGTAGTGGTCCGGAACAATCGAGCCCGTGTCGTAAAGGCCGGCGGCATCCGTGGTCAGCGTTCGCGTAACCGCTTTATCGACATCCAGAACTGTTACGGACACTCCCGGAATAACCGCGCCGGACTGATCGGTAACCGTGCCCCGGATGTCGCCTGAGTTCGTATTTTGGGCATAGCTTGCAAGCCCAAGGCTGCAAACTGCCGCGGCGGCCAGCAACTTACTTGCCGATTTTTTCCATTCCATTGTGAGCCTCCAAAAGTGTGTTGCAAGGTAAGAGCCCGCCCCAACGCGCACGTGCAAGTCTGTGCGCCACCGCCTTGGAGCAAAGAGCTCCGAGGTCGTCGTGACGCCGCCCGGAGATACGGCCGGCGTCACCGCCGGCGGCTCCCCATGGCATTTGGGTAAAGCATGTCACGTTCTTTAGTTAACTGGTTTACCAAACTCGATGGAGATTCAAACGCACACAGGACGCCTTTGTCAATACAAAAACGTCGGCGTCCGACAACATCGTTTCTATCGAGTCATAAGCGGAACGATATTGAAAAGCATTTCTTATGAATGCGTACCCAGGCGGCAGAGGTTGAGTCGTCTTTTCTTCCAAAGAAAATGACCTATGCAGTTATTTCGAGGGTTGCACAGCATCATGAGAAATGCTACGAGCAATTTCGGCATGGCCCAGTCGAAGGACGGGAGAAGCCGCACGCTCTATTACTTGCCCGCCCCTGCGATATCGCGGGGTTTGCTCGTCAAGGTTTACAGGACTCGCTCCTGCGATCCTCAAGCCAGACTCGGGCCAAACACGAGCCTTCACGACTCGTGCAATCATAATTGCATCAATAAGCAACAAGACCAGCAAAGGATGAATGGTTAGATGAGTATGTTGAGTGGCCGCTCAATCCGCATTTTCTTGGTTGATGGGACACCAAGTGGACTACGTACTGCGGAGATTCCGAATTGGACGGGGCATGTGGTCGTAGCCCCGAGGACGCGCATACAAGAAGCTTTGGCGCGGCCCGAAGCTGGCAAGACGGGCGTGTATCTTCTAGTTGGCGAAGAAGCCGGAAGATCAATGGTGTACGTCGGTGAAGGTGATTTGATCTCAGATCGGATACGAACACACGCGAGGGACGAGGACAAAGCATTCTGGGAACGTGTCTGCTTGATCACTTCGAAGGATGTGAATCTTACCAAGGCCCACGTCCGATACTTGGAGAGCAGGCTGGTTTCAATCATCAAACTCAGCAACCGAGCTAATGTAATCAACAGCAATGAACCTGCTCCTAAGGTTCTGCCGGAGTCTGATGTCTCTGACATGGAATTTTTTCTTAGTCAGCTGCAAATCCTTTTGCCCACGATAGGGTTGGACTTCTTACGACCAACGCTCGCCACGGATAACATCAGCAGTACGAACGGTGCTGTGTCACCATCCGATGCTCAACTGGGAGACCTACATCTACCTCCACAGGTCGCCTTGTGTCTTTCGCATAAAACAGGGGTGGAGGCTCAGGCCGTAGAAACCGACGGAGAGATCGTCGTGCTTAAGGGATCCATCGGTACGGGGTTGGAATTCAAGGTAAATCAATATGCGCCTTTGCGGCAGTCGTTGATTGACGAAGGCAAAATTGAAGTTCTGCAAAATGGCGGAATCCGTTTTCTCGAAGACGTTCCGTTCAATAGCCCTTCTGCTGCCGCTGCTGTACTGAATAATCGGAATTCATCAGGGCCGAGAGAGTGGCGCGTTCAAAATACTAACCTTACCCTTGGCGAATGGCGCGACTCTTTGCTCGATAGATCCTGATGTAGCGAGCCCAAGAGTGACCGTTGCCTCTTCAGCGCTTTAGAGGCAACGAGGGATGAAATCCGATAAACGAGACAGCAATCAATCCTTTTCGGCTCGGATCGCAGGAGCAGGTCAGAGGTGATGAAGGTCTCCAAATCTAAAATGCCTGGTGCCCGGGGCCGGACTCGAACCGGCACGACCCTTTCGGGTCTGCGGATTTTAAGTCCGCTGTGTCTGCCATTTCACCACCCGGGCAGGATGGATTTCGTGACGCTTGAGCGAGGCAACGGACGAGCCTTGCACCCAACCCTGCCATGACGGCTGATTTTTCTCGTGTCCGTCGCTCTCGTGATCGCATTGTCAGTCTCGCACAGCCTCGAAGCCGGTTCCAACTGCGACTGCCGACATCCTGGGCGTCTGAAACTCAGCGGATAGACCATTTCGCCGCTATGTTCCACAGTCAGCGCACGGTCACCGTGACGGTCAGCGTTCGGTCACCGCAGCGGTCGGAACGCGGCGACCGGTACACATTAACAGAAACAGAAACATTAACAGGAACACCTTAAAAACCTTCTCGCACGTTCGTGCGAGGGGCGTCTCGAAGGGGGGCCAGGATCATCCCTTGCCACCTCCTGAGCAGCCCATGGCAGCATGCCCCCGTCCCCTTCGGGAACCTTCCCCGCCGCGCTCTCGTATTCACTCCAGCCCCGAGCTGCGCCCGAGAGCCCTATGCCACTTTTTGAGATATTCAAGCAGACCATCGCCGCCCTGCTGGAGACCAAGCTCCGCAGCTTTCTCACCATGTTCGGCATTATCTGGGGCATCACCTCGGTCATCCTGCTGGTGGGACTGAGCATCGGCTTCAGCGTCGACCAGGCCCAACACCTCAAGAGCATCGGCACCGACATCGCCATCTGCTTCGGTGGAAAAACCGGGATGCCCTCGGGCGGGTATGCCGCAGGGCGCAACGTCCTGCTCAATGTCGGAGACGCTGAAGCTATCCAGAAGTTTGCACCCCTGATCAAGACCGTCTCGCCGGAGTTGCGTCGCACGGTCAGCGAGGTCAGCCAGTGGAACGCTTCCAGCCGCGCGGTCCGCGGCGTCTGGCCCCAGTACCAGGTCTTCAGGTCCCTTGCCGTGGAAGAAGGGCGGCTGATGACCCAGGACGACCAGGATAATGGCGAACGGGTTGTCATTCTGGGCGCGGATGCCAACCGGCAGCTTTTCCCCGGCAAGCCGGCCATCGGAAAAAGCCTGATGGTCGCGGGCTATCCCTACACCGTCATAGGCGTGCTTTCGAGCAAGAAGCAGAACGGCAGCTACGGCTCCGGGCCGGACAACACCCAGCTCTTTGTTCCCTTTTCCGCCATGGAGCGCGACTTCCCACCCGACTTCAAAGACACCAAGGGCGACAGCCTCGGGCCGCTGGGCACGGTGAACAACATTGTGGTGATGCCCATCTCGCCGGAAGTTCATGAGGCCGCCCTTCGCCAGGTGCGCGCTGTCATCGGCGACCGGCATCACTTCGAGCCCGAAGATCTGGACGCCCTATGGGTGTGGGATACGCTGGCGGGCGCCAAGTTCACCGACCGCATCTTCCACGCGATGACCATCTTCTTCGGCGCCGTCGCTCTGCTGACGCTGGCGTTGGGAGGCATTGGCGTCATGAACATCATGCTGGTCGCCGTGTCGGAGCGCACCCGCGAAATCGGTGTCCGCAAGGCGCTGGGAGCGACGGCGCGCGACATCAAGCGGCAGTTCCTTGCGGAGTCCGCCATCATCACCCTGGTCAGCGGCACGCTTGGACTCTGTTGCGGCGTGGGTGTTTGCCTGCTTCTGCGGCTGGTGCCGCTGCCCGACTTCGTCCCACACCCGGTTATCTCCACCACCGCCATCATTTCGTCCCTGCTTACCCTGGCGCTGATCACATTGTTTGCCGGAACCTATCCCGCCTTGCGGGCCGCGCAGCTTACACCTATGGAGTGCCTGCGCACCGAGTAGCTCCTGAATTCGTACCGCAGGCTTTGAGTTTTCGGAGTAGCCATGAATTTCCGCGAAGCCATCACGCAATCGTTCGAATCCCTGATGCGCAACCGCACGCGCTCCGGGCTCACCATGCTGGGCATCATCTGGGGGCTGGTGACGGTGGTCCTGCTGCTCAGTTATGGCCGCAGCCTGGGCAACGCCGTACTGCAGGGCTTCCTCGGGATCGGGAACAACGTCGTCATGATCTGGGGTGGACAGACGTCCATGCAGGCAGGAGGACAGCGCTCCGGACAGCGCGTTCATCTGCAGGATGGAGACATGGAAGCGGTACGCGATTCCCTGCCCTATCTGCAGGCGGTGTCGCGCGAAACCGATGATGGCTTTGCCGTCAAATACGGTCCCAAAATGGTCACCATCCAGGCCAAGGCCGTGGACCTGCCTTACGGCGGCATGCGCAAGCTCGATGTGGAAACGGGGCGCTTCTTTGAAGGCGCCGACTTCAGCGATCACCGCCAGGTAGTCATCTTTGGCCCTCACGCCGCGGAAAAGCTGTTCAACGGTTATCCACCCGTGGGTGAGACCGTGCAGATCGAAAGTCAGCCGTTCACCGTGATCGGCGTGCTGCGCAACAAGATTCAGGACTCATCCAACAACGGCCCCGACAACGAAAACATCTTCGTTCCCTTCCAGACCATGCGCCAGCTTCGCCAGCAGCGCGATCCGGGTTCGATCGTGTTTCAGCCATCGTCGCCGGAGTTGCACCTGAAAGCCGTGCAGGCCGTGCGTACGGTGCTTGCGCAGCGCCATCATTTCGATCCGCGCGATGAGAAAGCCATCGGCGCGTGGGACACCATTGAAGACTCCAAGGAGATCATGCAGTTCTCTTTCGCCCTGCAAGTGCTGCTCGGCATCATCGGAGCCATGACGCTGGCGGTGGGCGGAGTGGGTGTGATGAACATCATGCTGGTCTCCGTGACAGAGCGGACCCGCGAGATCGGTTTGATGAAGGCGCTGGGCGCGCGGCGCCGTGACATCCTGGGCCAGTTCCTTCTGGAAAGCTTCGTACTGACATTCCTGGCCGGCGTGATTGGGATGGTGGTCGCGACGATCGTGCCGCACCTGATCCCGCCCATGCCGCTGTACTCGGATATTTACAAGACCGCCAATCACGAGGGCGACATTGTTCTGCACACCTCCGCAGTCACGCTGCTGGTGTCGTTCGTCATTCTTGCGTTCGTAGGTGTGCTGTCCGGCTTGTTGCCGGCGATTCGCGCCGCGCGCATGGATCCTGTGGTGGCTCTGCGCCACGAGTAACGGACAGGCTAAGGTTTAGGCTTAGGGTCCAGGATTTGGATGGCGACGGTTCGTTGTCCGGCGATCTAATTGCCTATTCTTTGCCGCATATCGCAAAATGATGGGACTGTCAATCCGTCCTGTGCGAAGCACTTCCCTTTCAGCGGCCTCCTAGATTGGGACTCGCCCATGGCGAATTTCATGGAATCTGCACAAAACTGGGTCTCGTCGTCTCCTCTTATTGAGAGGAGACGAACAACCTCAAACACAAAAAAGGGTACCCGCATCTGCGCTTCGGAGAGACGTCACCAACCGATGTTCCAGCGCAGAATGAGCGGAGATGCCAATCTTGCCTATCACTACGCTCGCTATATACAATATTTTGTATGGATTTCCTATCACTCACTCCAGAAAAGCCATCGCTGAGAAGGGCGAGCCAATATGGATGTCAAGATTCGTAAGCTCAACGGCGGTTGGGACCTTGGATATGCGCTTCATAAGCACACCCTTTCGAGCGTGCATATCGGAACCGATAATTGGGGCCATCCCCGCTTTGACACCACACGCTCCGAGCCGGGGGAGGCTCTTTTTCAGCTCAAGTACCGGAATGATCTGACGCAAATCACGCCACTCGCTAAGCAGATTCAAATTGCTCTGCTTCCCTTGTTTGGGAAAGTCGATCTGATTGTCCCAGTGCCGGCAACCACGGCCCGGGCCAAACAGCCGGTTGATCAACTCGCTAATGCTTTAGGCGAGCTTGCCAAGATACCCGTCTTTGCCGATATGGTTGTTAAGACAATGCCCACTTCGGGCACCGGAACGCTTAAAGACCTGCATTCCAGAGCAGAGAAAGACGCAGCATTGGCAGGACGCTTCACACTCAACGAGTGCATCACAAATGATGGGCGTTGGGATGTGCTGTTGCTTGATGATCTGTTCGACACTGGCGCGACGATGGACGCAGTGTGTCAAGCGCTACGGACCTACCGAAAGATCAACCGTATATATGTGGCGGCAATCACGTGGAAATAGAACATATGACGACTGTATTCATTGCTGGATCCATATCCATCAGCAATCTGCACGAGAAAGTGCAGGAGCGAATCAGCAAGATCGTATCATCAGATTTCAACATCGTCGTTGGTGACGCTGATGGGGCTGACAAGTCCATCCAAGAATGCCTTCGTGCACATAGAGCGAATAATGTAACGATCTTTTGTACGGGGGACACACCACGGAATAATGTGTTTGATTGGCCGATTCGTCGAGTGCACTCTAAAGCGCGTCCTGGAAGCCGCAGCTATTTCACGGCTAAGGATTTGGAAATGGCTCGAAGCAGTGACTACGGGCTGATGATCTGGGACTGCAAAAGTACCGGTACGCTCAGTAACGTCCTTGAACTCCTCAAAGAGAAGAAGAAGTCTCTTGTCTTTGTGAACAAAAACAAGGATTTCGTCACTATCGCCGACAAAATGGGGTTGGATCTTCTCCTGACCTTCATGTCTGAACATGCACGCGCAAAGGCAGAGGAAAAGATCGGTCTTTCAGAAAAGCTCGCTCAGCTAAACCAAGAGCACCTCTCTTTTGACACATCAGGTGCTGATCAATCGCCCCTCATCTCGGAAGCGAGACAAGAGATGCAGCGACATCCAAAAGACACTGGGAACGATCCACACCCTACCGAGAATATGAAACTTCGCTTCGCGCTAATCTCCGCACTGAAGGAATACATCCATCGCGCGCATCTCAGCCAGTCACAAGCGGCAAAGATATTCGGAGTGACTCAACCTCGCATCTCGGACCTCGCTCGGGAGAAGGTCGATTTGTTCGGTCTAGATGCGCTTGTCAACATGGCCTTTACAGCGGGGCTGCGCGTAGAGATGTCTCTTCGAGACAACGGATCTGAAGCATAAAGGCGAGGACAGGTCGTCAATTGTGTTTTGCACCGACGATGCGCTACTTCGCATCCACGAACTGCGGATAGGACGCGTCCCTCTGGCGCGTTTTTGCACTGATGGAGTGTCGTCTAGCAGAAAGAAAAACAAGGCGCAGACTAATTTCCGCCATAGATCGCGCGATACATCTCGCGATTGCGGATGATGGCCTGCACGTAGTCGCGTGTCTCCGAATACGGGATGGATTCCACCCACTCCGGCACGTCCTTGTAATCGTTGCTCGCGATCCAAGCGTGCACGGGCGTATCGCCCGCGTTGTACGAAGCAAGCGCGTATTCGATCTGGCCGTTGTAGCGGTCGATCGCCTTGCGCAAATCCACGGTGCCAAGCTGCAGGTTGATGGTCGGATTCAATAGCTCATTGGTCGTGAAGTGCTTGTTGCCCTGTTTTTTCGCCAGTGACTTGCCTACCGAGGGGAGCAACTGCATCAAGCCATAGGCATTGGCTCGGCTCACCGCGCCGGGATTGAACTCCGACTCCTGACGAATCAGCGAAGCCACGAGATACGGGTCGAGTCCGTTGGCATGCGCATCCGCGGTCAGGTCTCCCCAGTACGGACGCGGGAACACAAGCTGCCAATAGGTGTTCGGTACTTCCGCGACCGGCAGCGAAAGGAACGGAATCTTGCTGCGCTTCATCGCTTGCAGAGCGCGCGCGTTCTCGCCAAAGCTCTGGTAGATGGACGCCTCCGCAAGCGCGCCCCACTGCTCGGACGTCGGACTGAGCTGAATCTCAGGGCGGATGTATTCGTTCAACGCCGCGTTGGCCAGCAGACGAGCCTTGATGAGATGGGGATCGTTTTCCGGCAGCGAAGCGACCAGGTGCGGATCGTTCACCGGCTTCACCGACGCGAGAGCCGGAGCCGGTTCCACCGCGGCCCGGTTGCCGATCACGGCCAGGCGCTGACGAGACAGGATGCCGTAATAGCTGTTCACATAGGTATCGTTGACGGCCTTGTAATAGTTGGCCGCCTGGCCGAAGTTGTGCTCCACGTCCTCATAGAGGCGTGCCCGCCAGTACAGTGCTCCCGGGATCTCCGTGCCCGCGGGATAGTTGACGATCTGTTCGTCCATCAACCGTGCGGCATCCGGATAGCGGCGCAGCCGGTAGCACATCCACGCCGCGCGCCAGTGCGCGCTGGGTGCGTAGGTGCTGCGCGGAAAGTGCTGGACCAGGTCGCTGTATTCGCTGATGGCCCGGGGAGCATCGCGCTTGATCAGGTACATATTGCCGCCTGAGTACAGTGCCTCCTCCAGCCAGCGGCTTTGCGGATAGCGCTGCAGCAACTGCTGCACGATCGAGTCATGCTCGTCCGTATAGCCTTCGTTGCGTGCGAGCTCGGACTGCAGGTAAAGCTTGAGCGCGGCGGTGTCGTCACCGGTAACGGGAAGCTGCGCCACATCACGGCGGCTAAGCTTCTTCAGCCGCAAGTCACAAACAGCCGCATAAATCTCCAGCGCATCGAGATCGGCCTGGCTCAGCCCTCCGCTACGCGCAAGCGCCCGATACTCCCCAGCGGCGATTTCATAGTGTTTGGCGTTGAACATCGCGTCGGCATGCTGCTTGCGCTCGCCCGGCGTGAGCGGCACGTTCATTGCGACAAGCTGGGTTTTCGCCTCCACCGCCTGGTTGCTGATGGGGTCGCCCAGATAGACCTGCCGGTAAAGCTCCGAGGCGTGGATCGTGTCGCCCTTTGCCTGGTAGGCCTTGGCCAGCGTCATGCGGAAGTCGGTGTGGTCGGCATCGGGCGTTCCGATCGAAGGTGAAAGCACCCGCAGCGCATTGTTGGCGTCATTGGCGGCAAGATACGCCTGCGCCATCAGCAGAGGCGCATTGGGGATGAAGAGGCTGCCGGGATGACGGTCTGCGAAGCGGTCCAGCAGAGGGTAAGCGTCGCCGGGCCGATTGCCCTGCACCGCCGCCTGCGCTCCCAGAAAGTCGGCATAGTCGGAAAGCGAGGCGCCCTGCCGGCTGGCCTGCATGAACGCCGTCTCAGCCTCCCCGTACCTGTGGTCGAGCATGTAGGCGTGACCAACCGAGAGGTCCGCCGCGGCCGCCGCTTCCCCCGGATGCGCAGCGGCATAGGCCAGTACACCGTTATAGGCGGCGGCGCTGCGGGACGTAATCAGTTGCTGCGCCATGGGGCGAAGCTGCGCGGAAGCCGTAAACGCCAGGGAAAGGCGGCGGCTTTCCGCCGTTGGCCGCGATACCACCGCTCGAACAACATGCGCCGAAACTGCGCGGCCGTGCCTGGAAGCAGAAACCCTGGTGGCCGAAGCCTTCGAAGCATGACCCTTGGTTACACGATGTCCGGCGGTCGAGTGGGCAGACGCATGAACCGGCTTCTTCGCCGCTCGCTTACCAGCTTGAGCGTGGCAGCACGCCAGCCAACCCATCATCACAACTACCGCAACTGCTCCGCGTGCTTTCCAACTCATGCCGGCCCACCTGCCATTCTTTGACTCTAAGACGCCGCAGGCCGTTTCCGCCCAATGAACGCTGAAGAGTCCGAACCATGTGAGGTAACGGACACGCGATGAAGCCCAAAGGGTGGGGTTTGACAAAGCTTGCGATCAGCAACTCTTCCGACAGTGGCCACCCTATTGCGCGCGTACCGGTGGTTCCTCGAGGTGTGCAACAAAGAGAGGGTGCATAAGCTGTTTCCTTCCAAGGGAAACAGCCTTCCATAACGTTCGGAGGCCATCGCATGGGGAACACCGGTCTTGTACACTCAAGGAAAGCGTTCTTATGGCTGTTGAGACCCCCATTCCGGCAGAAGATCCAATCGAATTGATTCCCGCGGACGTGTCCGCTCAGGTTGTGGAGCCCCATCCCGACCTGGAGCTGGTCGAACGGGCCAAAGCCGGCGATACCGCGGCCTTTGAGGAGCTGGTGCGTAAATACGACCGCCAGATCTACCGGACGGCCCAGCACATCACCCAGAACCGGGAAGACGCCGAAGACATTACCCAGGACGTCTTTTTCAAGGCCTATCAGAAGCTTGAGCAGTTCCAGGGAAACTCCAAGTTTTCCACATGGCTGGTCCGAATCGCGGTCAACGAGAGCCTGATGCGCCTTCGCAAGCGCAAAACCTCCCGGACCGTCTCCATGGACCAGGATGTCGAGACGGAAGAGGGCTCCATCCCCCGGGATTTTGCGGAATGGCGGCCCAATCCGGAGCAGATTTACTCCCAATCCGAGCTTGGGGACATCCTTCGCAAAACTATTGCAGGTTTGCCGCCAGGTTTTCGAACCGTTTTCACTTTGCGGGACATCGAAAACTTGTCGACGGAAGAGACGGCCGAGGCGCTCGGTTTGAGCGTACCGGCGGTCAAATCCAGGTTGCTGCGTGCGCGTTTACAATTGCGCGAACGTCTCAGCCGGTATTTCCGGCAGACCAAAGAGGGCTCGAAGTGAACTGCACAGATTTTCTTGCGAAACTAACCGACTATTTCGATGGACAGATCGAGTCCGAGCTGCTGCAGGAAGTAAAAGAGCATCTCGGCACCTGTCACCATTGCGAAGTCGTGGTGGACACCACGCGCAAGACGATCGCCGTTTACCAGGAACAGCAGCCCTACGACTTCCCGGAAGATGTGCAGACCCGCCTGCGTTCCGCCATCATGACGCGCTGCACCAAGGAACGTCGTTAAACTCCAAAGTAACGTACACCTTCGCGGAACGGCATGACCGTTAGTGGAATGGTTCTCCCCTCTCTCTTTGATTAGAAATTGATGAGAGAAAAGGAGGGCCGAGAGTGACCCCTTTACATATATCGGACCCTGTACTGCCACGACGACAGAAGGCCAAAGCGGCTGGAGTTATTTCGCCGCCGGTTGTCGTCATTTTGCTCTGCGCCATCGCCGGCATTCCGCCTGTGATGAGCCGCTTGCTCTCACTGGATGCAACCCTGCATGCGAACAATGACAAGATCGTGTTCTACATGCTGGCGACAATCCCTTTCCTGATGGTGGGTGTTGCGTTACTGGGCCTGTGGATGATGTTTGGTGGCAACAAGGGGCGAATCCCGCACCCTCATGAATAAGCAAATCTCCTGAAGGTGTAGCTGAAGGCGAAAGTGCTCAAGTCGTTTTCTCCCAAAGAAAACGACCTCCTCCATCGCCTATCGGAACCGCAGCATCAGGAGATTTGCTCTAAGGCATTTCTCAGGAAAGGTGCACTCAACGTTTAGAGCGTTTCCCGAAATGATATAGTCTTTGAGGCGAGACTCTGCGGCGAGAGACGATATGGCGCGAGCCTATGCGGATGATTTGCGTTTGAAGTTCCTGGCGGCATACGACGAGGGAGGGGGAACGTTAGAGGAATTGGCGGAAACCTTCTCTGTGAGCCTGGGCTGGGCCAAAAAGATCTCTGCACAGCGAAACCGCACCGGTGAGATCAAGCGTGCGTCTTACAAGCCGGGGCGTAAACCGCACGTTAGCGCCGCGGTGGAAAAGAGGGTCGCGGCCTGGGTCAAGAATCAACCCGATCTGACGTTGGCGGAGTTGTCGGCCATGCTCAGCAGCGAGGCTTCGGTCGTACTTAGCCGTGGGCGTGTGTGGTATCTCTTGCGGAAGTTGGAATTGCGGCTCAAAAAAAGTCGCTCCACGCCAGCGAACGGGATACAGAAGCCAATCGCGAACGGCGCGAAGAGTTCCTCAAGTGTGTCCGTTCGATCTCCCCGGAACATTTAATCTTTCTGGACGAGAGCGGCGTCACAACCTCGATGACGCGACTGTATGCGCGTGCTCTGACCGGCTGCCGGGTTCATGAAGCTACACCTGGAGGTCACTGGAAAATCCTGACCATTTTGGGAGCTATGAGTCTTGGCGGCATGATCGCGAGCATGACTATCGAGGCAGCCACAGATGCGGAGATATTCCTGGTCTACGTCGAGAAGGTTCTATGTCCCACGCTGAAACGTGGCGATGTGGTGGTGATGGACAACCTGAGTTCGCATAAGGTCAATGGGGTACGCGAACTGCTCCAGCAGGCCGGAGCCGATGTTCTCTACCTACCACCTTACTCACCCGACCTAAACCCTATCGAAAAGGCTTGGGCCAAGCTCAAACAGCTATTGCGAAAGGTGAAGGCGCGCACACGCGAAGCACTCGAGCAAGCTATCGCCGAGGCCCTCACACTCATCTCTCCCGATAACGCTAAGGCTTGGTTCCAGCACTGCATCTCAGGACTACACTAATTCGGGAAATGCTCTAGGGGCACAGCATCATGAGAAATGCTTTCGTTCATCGTTACTCGAAAGCATGATTCAACGAAAGAGGGGCGGCCCGTGGCCGCCCCTCTTTTGTACGTGCGGTCGTTTACTTGACGACCGACTGGAACAGCGGCGATGTCAGCAGACTGGCGAACTGGCTGTCCGAGGACGAGTACTCGACAGTCAGCGTGCCACCGCTCGAGTCAATCCTGGTTTCATCCATCGCCGACTTTTCAATCGGTGAGCCGGAGTTCTTGCGAAGCAACGCAACTCCCTTGAGCAGAGTTGCGGCAGTGCCCGCGGTCATCGAATCGTTCATCACGACCGCCATATCGAAACGCACGCCATTGGAAAAGTCCATGGTGTAACGGGCGCTCTTCATGCGGTTCTTGACCGTGTCATAGTCGGCAAGCTGAGCGGCTTCGCCCAAAACGCCCTTCATCATGGTCTGGGTGCCGCGGCTGTCCAGCAGGCTCCAGACGGCGCGGGTGTCGACGCTCGACATCTCGCTCATCATGTCGCCGTTCTGCAGGAAATTCGGGGCCATGCCGTCGCGGGTGTCCAGAGCGGTTTTCACGGCTTCATGATCGCCAAAGACCATCGTGGTCTGGTTCAGGAACGCCACACTCATGCCGGCCGAGCCCATCGGATAAATGCTGTAGTTGCGGTACTTTTCCGCCTTCACCTTCTGCTTGGTGAAGTACGCCATGATGCTGGCAGTCTGGAACTGGCCCTGCGCCACTCCCATGATGCGGGTGCCCGCAGCGCCCTTTTCGCCGGTTGTGCGATAGGCCGCGAACGCCAGCGTGTCGGCATCCTGGTCGACCTTCATGCCGGAAGTCTTCAGCGCCGTTTCAAGACGCTTGAGTTCGGGCGGAAGCACCTGGTCCTTCAGCCGCATGGCTGCGTTGGAATTCTGCATGGTGCGGTAGTCCACCACGATGATCTGCTGCACGTCGCGGGGAATCGAGGCTCGTGCGTCACTGCTCAACTGCGAAGCGTGCGCCGGCGACATTGCGCCCGTCAAAACCACCGTTGCTACTGCTGTTGCGTACTTCCACGATCCCAGCTTCATTGCGTTGCGTTCTCCATACCGCGCCCAGGGCGCTCCAATTCCATTGTTTCGTGAATCTAAGTGTGCCGCAAGGCCGATTTATCACCTATTGCAGTCCCGCCAATACTGCCCCCTGAAGAATCCGTGAAGGCCGTTTTCCTTGGGAGAAAACGGCTTCGACATCCTCTTTTCGTCCAGACTCTTAGCGAAACTGCTATTCAGGCCATGGCAAAGGGTGTCTCAGCCGCCGTTCGAGCACTTTTCTTTCCGGGTCGAACTGATGTGTTTGACGGACCCAATCCGCATTCGGTTCATAGGCTTCCTCAGGAATTAGCCCGATCAACTCACCTTCCGCGATTTCCGCCCCATGCCGTCGAGCCATTTCAGCCACCGTCTCGTGGACCCGGCCCACGGGCGTCTTGTGAAAGTCGGTGATGTTCATGCTCACCTGAGCACGGCCGGCGGCCATGACGCCCATCGCCTTGACCCCGTACAAACCGCCACTGGAGGCGCGAACCTCGCGCGCCACGGCGCGGGCCGTCGCCACGTCCGGATCCCGGAGGTAGATGTTATAGGCAATAAGGAACTTACGGGCGCCTAGTGCACTGGCTCCTGCGGTTGTATGAAGCTCCGGTCCGCCCACGTCCGGCCTCCGGGTAATATCCTTCACCGCGGACTGCAACAGGCCTTCAAACTGGCCCCGGCGGATGTCTTCAAGGTTCATGCGGTCGGGCCGTGCTGCGGCGGCTTCGTAGAAGTACACCGGCACACCGAAGCGCCGCCAGATCGCGAGGCCTGCCTGACGAGCCAGCACCGCACACTGCCCAAGCGAAATACCGCTGACCGGGACAAACGGAATGACATCCGCCGCTCCGATGCGCGGATGAACACCTTTTTGCTGGGTAAGATCAATGAGCTGGGCGGCCTTCCCCACACCGCGCACGGCTGCTTCAACCACCGCTTCCGGCGAACCGGCGATGGTCACCACCGAGCGGTTGTGGTCGCTATCGAGCGAAAAGTCCAGCAGATGAACGCCGTCCACCCGCATCGCTCGCACAATTTCGTGCACCTTGCCGGCGTCAACACCTTCCGAGAAATTCGGGACACATTCCACGATCTGCGGCGCTGCGGCCTCGGGTCCCGATCCTGTCACTTCGCTCATCGGCCTACTTCCACCAACTGTACCCAAGCGAGACTTGCACACTTGCGTTAACACCAGGATTCTTGTCACCCAGGCTGGCGCTGGAAACGTGAATCGCGTTCGCGCCAAAGTCGATGGAACGCTTAGGCTTCACGAAATAATGGGTGCCCACGCCGAACTGCGGCGTGAAGTTCCAAACGCTGGTATTCGCGCCTGGGCCGTCATTGTTCAGGTTCAGGACGTCGGACCCGAACGCCGGATACTTGTGGTTCGTCCAGATCAGCCCGCCGGCTCCCTGCACCCACGGCATCCAACGCTTCCCACTCGTGAAGTTCCAGCGGAATATGACGGGAGTGATGCTGGCGCCGGTGTATGTTCCACCCACCGTAAACAGGGGCGTGCAGTAGGTTCCAGGCCCAACCAGGCTGGTTCCGGGCTGCTGGGTCGCGTAGCAATTGGCGCGCTGGAAGTGGGGCGTGTAGGACTGCCAGAAGGGGAATATCTCCACGCCATAGGCGAAGTTGCCGCGCAGCAGACCATTCCCAATCTGGGGAGTGAGAACCTTGCTGCCCTGCACGCCTGCCATCAGGAAATGGAAGCCGCCGCGATTGTCGGTGAGGCCATTCCCTCCCTGCAGCTCCACTCCGTACTGCCAGGGGTGATGCTCAGCAGCCGACTGCACGGGGCTTTCCGCCTGCGCGCGCGCGCTCACCGTACAACCAGTCGCCAGTGCACCAACCGCCACTGCGGCCACCATCCAACGCTGCATCCACTTGCTGATCAACTCTGGTCCCTCACAATCGAAAGCCGCCATCGATGGCGGCTTTCGCATCCCATCTGTTCGTTTGATTCTTAAAGCATTTTCCTGATGCTGTGTTTTTGATACGCAGATGAGAAGGCCGTTTTCCTTGAGAGAAAACGGCTTCAACATTCTCGCCTTCATGGGCACCTTCAGGAAAATGCTTACGCAGGTACGGAAGCTTCGTCCATGTCAAAGTTCGAGTACACATTCTGCGCATCATCAAGTTCTTCCAGTGTTTCCAGGAGTCGCATCATGGCCGCTGCCTGGCTTCCTTCGAGCTTCTGATACGTGGACGGAATCATCGTAATTTCGGCGCTTTCCGTCTTGATTTTCGCGGCCTTCAGGGCCTCGTTCACGGCTTCGAAGTCCTTGGGAGTGGTCGTAATCTCCCAATAATCTCCATCTTCGCCGAGGTCGTCCGCGCCCGCTTCGAGCACGATCTCCGTGAGCTTGTCTTCGCTGGCTTCAGACTTCGCCACGATAAGCTGGCCCTTCTTCGAGAACATATAGCCGACCGAACCGGATTCGCCGAGGTTTCCGCCGTTCTTGGAAAAGGCATGGCGGATTTCGCTGACCGCACGGTTGCGATTGTCGGTGAGAACTTCGATGATCACAGCGACGCCGCCGGGACCGTAGCCCTCAAACACGATGTCTTCGTAGCTCGCGCCTTCGATTTCACCGGTACCGCGCTTCACGGCGCGGGCAATGTTGTCGTTGGGCATGTTTTCGGCTTTGGCGGCCACGATCGCGGTGCGCAGACGCGGATTGCCGTCAGGATCTCCGCCGCCTGCCTTGGCAGCGACCATGATTTCCTTGATCAGGCGGGTGAAAATCTTGCCGCGCTTGGCGTCGAGTGCGCCCTTCTTATGCTTAATTGTCGCCCATTTTGAATGGCCGGACATGCGTGAAACCCCTGCTGCTTGGAATCGTCTCCGCTGCGAAACAGGCTTGAGAAAGCGGCGTTTCGTGCGTCTTCGTCGCTCGCGATTCTAGCATATTGGGCCCGCCGTTTGCCCTTCGGGAGCCGTCTACAGCAGCTCGGGAGCGAGCAGATCGTCCAGCGTTTCACGCCTGCGAATGAGCCGCGGCTTGCCGTTTTCGATCAACACTTCGGCCGGACGGACACGCGTGTTGTAGTGCGAAGAAAGCGACATCCCGTACGCTCCCGCATCGAGCAGAACCGCCAGATCGCCCTGCCGGAGCTCAGGCGTATAGCGGTCGCGCGCGAAGAAGTCGCCACTCTCGCACACCGGCCCCACGATATCCGCCACCTGCGGAGGCCTCTCGCTTGCCTCCACCGGAAGAATCTCGTGATGCGCTCCATAGAGCGCGGGGCGGATCAGGTCGTTCATCGCCGCGTCGGTAATGACAAAACGTTTGCTCCCGTTGCGCTTTGTGTACAGGACTCGGGTGAGCAGGACACCAGCCTGCGCCACCAGGAACCGGCCGGGCTCAAGCAGCAGGTGCGCATCGAAACCAGCCAGCACGGCCCGGATCGCGGTGCCGTAGTGCTTCACGCTGGTTGCCGGGTCAAAGGGCGCGTTTTCGTATTCGATACCGAACCCGCCGCCGGCGTCGATATAGCGAATCTCCATCCCATCCGAGCGCAGATCTTCCACCAGGGCTCGAACTCGGGAGACAGATTCCGCGAACGGCTCGACGTCGCGGATCTGCGAGCCGATGTGCACGCTGACGCCAGCAGGCTCCAGACCAGGCAGCGTGGCGGCGCGGCGGTAGACCTCGCGGGCGCATGCAATGCCGATGCCGAACTTGTGGGCGCTCAGACCAGTCGAAATATATGGGTGGGTCTTCGCGAAAACATCCGGATTTACGCGTAGCGCAATGCGCGCGGTCTTGCCCAGGGCCGTGGCTCGCTCCGAAAGCAGATCGAGCTCGGCATCGCTTTCCACGTTGAAGACCATGATGCCGGCATCGAGCGCGGCATCCATCTCCCAGGCCTGTTTGCCGACTCCGGAAAACACGACTTTGCCTAGAGATTCAGGGCTGGCGCGGCGAACGCGTTCCAGCTCGCCGCCGGAAACGATATCGAAACCGCACCCAAGACCGCCCAGCATCTGCAGCACTGCCAGCGAGGAGTTCGCCTTGACCGCGTAGCAGACGGTGTGCGGCACCGCCGCAAATTCCGCTTGCAACATCCTGGCTCGTGCCGCGATGTCGTCGGCTACGTAGACATAGAGCGGCGTGCCGAACTCCTCCGCGAGTTGCGTGAGGTCGGCGCCGCCGCTTTGAAGCCGGGAGTCAACGTAGGTTAAGGGCCGGGGCGCGGGAAAAGAATTCACTACGTGGTTATACCTGTTGTTGGAAGGGCTGGACAGGCATGACCACGTACGGAACCGCCGGCATCACAATCCAGGCCACGATATAAGCCAGCAGCATGGTTCCAGCGCTGCACAGCGCAGCCACGCAAACGACGATGCGCACCAGCGCCGGATCCCACCCGTAGGCGTTCGCGAAACCGGCGCAGACACCGGCAATCATGCGGCCGTAGCGGGCGCGCATCAACGGCGCCTGTTGAAATTGCGTCTGCACCGGCGTCACAAGCGGCTGGCCGCAGACACTGCAAAACCTCGCGGTACCGTCAAACGATCTGCTGCACGCGGAACACACCATGAAAAAGCCTCCCACGAAAACGTATTGGGTGATACGCGGAGGGACCAACGGCGGTTCCGCAAAAACCAGAAACCGGTCGAACTCGGTTTCAATCGAACGCGGGAAGCGTGCACTATGCGCCATGAGGCACGGACCGGAAGGGCCCGGTTTCAACCGGGCCAGAAAGGGCGCTTGCAAAGCGCCCTCCCTGCTGCCGCAGGCTGGAGTGAAGCCCGCAGGGCGTAACGACTAAATTGCTTTTCACAAATGCTGAGCGCTGGAACGGTCTCCCTGGAAAGCCTTGGATACCCTCCCTGCGCTTGGGAAAATCGCCCGCGTGAGTCTTTGCCACAGCACAACACGATGTAGCCCCAGGCAGCCGCGAAAGGCAATTCAGTCGCTACGCCCTGCGGGCTTCGCTCCAGCCTGCGGCAGCAAGGAAAAGAACCAGTCACTTTGCCCGATCTTTCGGCCGGGTTGAAACCCGGCCCTTCCGGTCCTTGCCCCAGTCTCGATGTGCAGACGTCAAGCATGCGTTCCAGAGAACGAATGGCGACCGCTCATTTCCCGCTATACGGCGTGCGCTGGTATTTGCGGGCAGCGTCGGCCTGGGTCTGGTCGCCCCCAGGGGCCAAAGCCAGTTGGTAGAAATGCAGGGCTTGCCCACGATCATGCAGCAGGTCATACATCATGCCGGCATTCAGGTCCGCGCGTTTGCGCAGCCAGTCGCTGCAGTTCGGCTGCGTCGCAGCCTGGGTGTAGGAGGTAGCGGCGGAGCGAATATCGTTGTAGCCGCGCTGCGTTTCCGCCAGACCGAACCAGGCCATCTGCAGGCGAGGATCGATGAAGTATCCGGGCCTGGCCGCGTCAGCCAACACCTTCTTGTAGGCGTCGATGGCCTGCAGACCCTGGCCTTCATCCTTGAGCAGGTTGGCAACCTCGAGCTGGAACAGGTAATCGTGCGGATATTGCTCCGCCAGCCCACGTTGCACCTGCAAGGCTTCCGGGTAGCGGCCATCGTGGCGCAGAAAGAGCGACAGAGCGGTACGCGACTCCACGCCGGTAGCCACACCATGGGCTCCCGCATCGCGCAGCATCTCCAGCCCCTTCTCCTTCGATCCGCCCACGCCCATAATGCCCACCATAATGCGCACAAACCGCGGCAGGCTGGCGACAGCGAAGAGCTGGATCCCGACGGCCATCTTCGCGTCGGCATATTGGGGATCGAGTTTCAGTACGGCTTCACTATCGTTGCGCGCCTGGTATCCCTGAATGGCGCCGACGCGAAAGGAGTGGTCCGCCAGTGTCACGAAGGCCGCATGCATTCCTTTTGCAAAGCCGCGCGAAAAAAGTGCGTTTTTATCGCTGCTGTTCGTCTTCAAACGCGCATCGCACATGCCGACGACCTTGTTGGTCAGCGAATCGATCTGCTCGCGGGTGGCGGGCGGTATGTTGACATCGCGCTTGTTGGAAAGAAAGCTGTCGCGCGCATAGTACGTCGTATCGAGCAGGTCCTGGTGGTAGAGCTCGCGAAAGATGGTGCTCATCAGGACGTAGTTCCACGCCATGGGCTCCTGCGGATGTTTCTGGGCAACCTGATTGAAGATAGCGAGCGCGCCGTCGTAATCGAGGTTGTAAAAATGCTCGTACCCGGCATGAACCGTGGGGTCAAGGTTTAAAGGGTCGGTATGCATGGCGGCCGTATTCTGCCCCTGGCCGTACAAACTTCCTGCTCCAATGCCCGCTACAACAAGCAGCACTGCGAGAACGTGCCACGCTCGATTCAAGCGGCCAACCTCCGATGTGCGTCCATACCTCCGCATGGCTTTCGCCATGCGGCAGCAGCAGATACACTATACCTTCGACGCGTGGGAAGACTGTTGAGTCTCGCCGCCTCGAATGCATCTCATGGACTTTTTCTCCATCATTCTTCCCTGCGCTTTGCTGGTGATCGGTTGCGCCGCCTATATGTTCTGGCCGCAGCGGGTGCAGGCGCCTGTCATCGAAAAGACACGGCTCGACTACCTGCGCGAACGCCGGGACGTGATCTACGACAACCTGCGCGACCTGAACTTCGAGTACAAGGCCGGCAAGTACCCCGAAGAAGATTTCACGCGCCAGCGCGGACAGCTTGAGGCCGAGGCCGCGACCGTCCTGACCGAAATCGATTCGCTGGGCGGTTAGCGTAAAGCCACGGCCGGCTTGCAATGCGCGGCGAGGAGCCGGGCGTCTGACGTAGCTCTGAAGTATCCTTGAGACGTGCCCGTTACAAGACATCTGCTCGCTCTCTCGCTGCTTGGCCTTTCCCTGCCGCTTTCCGCAATGGCCGCGGACAACCTTACCGGTGTGGTGACCAACGGTACGACTCACAAGCCTTCGGCCGGGGATGACGTTGTGCTCATTCGCCTGCAGCAGGGCATGCAGGAGTCGACGCGAACCAAGACCGACGCGCATGGCCGTTTCACGCTGGAAGTTCCCGATGAGGGCATTCACCTGGTGCGTGTAACCCACGACAAGGCCAACTACTTCCGCCCTGCGCCTCCGGGAACGCAGTCGGTTGAAATCGAAGTCTTCAATTCCGCCGCCAAGGTAGCGGGTGTCGCCAACGAAGCGGACGTGATGCGTATCCAGACCGATGCCGGCGGCGCGGCTCTGCACGTGGTGGAAAACTTCTTCGTCAAGAACGATTCCAACCCGAAGATGACACAGTTTTCCGACAAGCCGTTCGAGTTCTGGTTGCCGGATGGCGCCGTAGTCGAAGGCTCTGCCGCACTCGCGCCTGGCGGCATGCCGGTGCAGGCTGCTCCTGTACCTCTGGCCGACAAGGGTCATTACACGTTTCTCTTCCCCATTCGCCCCGGCGAAACCCGCTTCCAGATCAGCTATCGCCTGCCCTATTCCGGCAAGTTCAACTTCACGCCGCGCATGGGTTCAACCACGGACACCATCGCCGTCATGATGCCCAAAGCCATGACGTTTACGGCCGCGCCGGGCTCTCCGTTCAACCCGGTTACGGAAGAAGAGAGCGCGCAAACCTATGTCGCCCGCAATGTTTCGCCCACGGACTCGGTAGGCTTTACGATCTCCGGCAGCGGCCAGTTGCCACGCGATGCAGCCAATCCCGCTGAGGCGGGACAGTCGCCGACGCCGTCGGCGGCTGACAGCAACGCTCAGTCGCAAGTGGACGCCAACGGAAATCCCGATCCAACCAAGTTTGGCGGAGGCATGGGCAAGCCGCTCGATCCCGAAGGCAATCGCGATCCCCTGTCCCGCTATAAGTGGTGGATCCTGGGAGGCCTCGCTCTTCTGCTCGCCGGCGGGGCAGGCGTTCTCCTGCGCAAGCCGAGCACGGCTGGAACGGACTGGGCAGCCGCCGGCGTCACGCCTGCATCAGCTCCGGCGCCTGAGGATCGCGAGGCGCAAGTGATGCAAACACTTAAGGAAGAACTCTTTGCCCTGGAAACCGACCGTTTGCAGGGCCGGGTCAGTGATGCAGAATATGCAGAGACAAAGGCGGCGCTGGAGCTTATCCTCAAGCGTTCGCTGCGGCGTGCTGAGAAGCCAATCTCAACGACCGCACCGGCCCCGGAAGACACGCTTGCACGATGACCACCACGCTCCGCATTCTTCGCCTGCTTGCACTGGCCGCATGGGTCGGTGGGCTGCTTTTCTTTGTTGCCGTGGTCGCGCGGGTAGCGTTCAGCACGCTGCCTGATACGCACCAGGCCGGCGCCATCGTGCGCGGGACGCTGTTGGAGTTGCACAAACTCGGCATGATCTGCGGCGCGGTGTATTTCTTCTTCACCATGATCCTGCTGGGCATGCAGCGCGACACACACCCGGCACGCGCGGTTGAACTGGCCCTGATTGTGGCGATGGTGAGCCTGACCGCGTATTCGCAGTTTTCCGTAATGCCCTCCATGGAGCGCGATCGCATCTCCCTGGGCGGCGAAGTGAAGCCGGACCAGGCGGACCAACCCGCCTACAAGCATTTCCAGCGCCTGCACAAACTTTCAGAAAAGCTGGAAGGCGCCGTGCTGATCGAAGGTTTGATTCTTCTCGCGCTTGTGCCTGTGCACGGCGACGACGATTTGTACTAGATCTGCCCAACCAGATGGGGGCCCTGTCGCAGGGAATCTGCTGTTTCTCTATGCCTCCACAACTCTGTCATCTCGACCGAAGCGGACAGTTCCATCGTCCGCGCAGTGGAGTGACTGTCTACGTTGTCAAGCCTTTAGTGCGTGGATTTTATGTCAAGTTCAAACGCACGTATTCCAGCAGGTAGAGGGATGGCTGTGGAGCGGCCATGGAAAAGATGGAAAACAGAGAACGTTTTCCACTTTGCCACGGCGCTGCGGCGACGATCTGCCAGGATCGTTTTACACGATTTGTTGGGTCTGGATTTTGAGGGCGAACTGTCTTCTTTTGTCCCTGGCCTTTGCGTTGAGCCGTGTTAGCAATTTGTGAGCGAGAGCGATGCGTATGGCCTTTTTGGATTTTCCTGCTTTTTCCAGCCGACATGCGAAGCGTTCGAAGTCGGGGTTATAACGTCGGACACAGAGGGTGATCGTAAAGAGGATGGAACGGACGTTTGCTCGTCCTCCGCTTATGTGGCGGGGTCCTTTTTTCTTGCCGGAGTCGTCAGCCAGAGGCGCCAGGCCGGCCAGCTTGCCAATGACCTTCCCGTTCAGAGTTCCGATCTCCGGCATCTCCGCCATGAGCCGGGCGACGGTGCGTTTCGCAACCCCTTTGATCTCGCGTAGAGCAAGGTTCAACTCGCTCCACAACGGATCGGCATCGATCAGCTCTGCGACCTCGCCTTCGATCTTGCGAATCTGCGCGGTCAGCAGGGCCAGCAGTTGATCGAAGTCGGCCAACACGCTTGCTTCGGTGACCAGGCGGCGCTGGTTCTGCTGCATGGCGCGGTGCTCGGTCAACTGACGCAACCGTGTCACCAGAGCTCGTAACCGGCTCTGTCGCTCGGATGGAGGAGGGACAGCCACGGTGCCGCGGGCTGCAGCAAACACGGCGATCATGCCCGCATCCAGCTGGTCGGTCTTCTCCTGCCTGCCCATAGCCTTCGCATAACAGCGCACAGCATGCGCGTGCACGACCGCGGACGGAACGCCTGCGTCCCACAACAGACGGTACGGCAACCGCTCGTAGCCGCCGGTGGCTTCCATCACAGCCAGGGTCGCGCCGTGCTCCCGGCAGAAGCCTGCCAGCAGAGCGATACCCTCAGCGTTGTTCGCAAATGTGCCCACCGGGCCGGCAGCGCCGATGCGTGCCTCCAGCGTGGACGAAGAAACATCGATGCCACAAATCAATACCATCACGCTAACCTCTCTTGTACGTACGAATGTGTTCAGGTGACTGTACGGTCGTGCGTGACAAGCGGCGAAGGGCCCAAAAACTCCACTGCGGTGGACAACCGAGAGACAAACGGGCGCCTACGCCGCGCCGTGGGCCGGATGGCCATCCGGCTCACGGCTACGGCATCCATGTCAGAAATGCCGGTACCTATACAGATACAAGAGACCTG
>DASYEV010000134.1:0-14796 GCA_036498835.1 Acidobacteriaceae bacterium
CCCAGGCTGGTATAGAACGCGCCTTCAGCGCTACTTTCTGCCGCATCCCGATAATGAAGTAACGTCACCACAATCACACACACTCTGTTCTGTTTGCGAGTTCGAAGAAGCTCTTACTTTGACATCAAGTCCCATCTTTCAAAGCGAAGGCGCATGACTATTCCGGCTTGCTTTGCGGCAGGTGAACGATGCCGCGCTGTAGTGCAACGACTGCTGCGTGCGTGCGGTCATCGACACCGAGTTTGCTGAGCAGGCTGTTGACGTGGGACTTCACCGTTGCTTCGGAAATGTTGAGGTCCATGGCGATTTCCTTGTTGGCGCGTCCGGCCACGATACGTTCGAGTACACCGATCTCTCGGGCTGTAAGCTCCTGCGCACCGACACGCTGGGCGAGCTTTTCGGCGATGGATGGCGGAACCAGGGCGCGTCCGGCATGAACCGCGCGGATCGCCGTCAGCAGCTCATCGACCTCCATGCCCTTCAGCAAGTAGGCCTTGGCCCCTGCCTGCAAGGCGCGGTAGATGTCTTCGTCGCCGTCGAAGGTGGTCAGCACGATGAAGCGGGCCTGGGGGAATTCCGAGCGGATGGTGGAGATGGAATCGACACCACCCATTCGAGGCATCTGCAGGTCCATCAGTGTGACGTCGGGCGACAGTTGGCGAAACTTCTCGATGGCTTCGTGCCCATCGCTGGCGGAGCCAGCTATTTCAATGTCCGGCGCGCCCGAGAGCAGGGCCATCAGGCCCTGGCGTACAACGTTGTGGTCTTCAACGACAAGGATGCGTATCGGTGTACTCATGATTCCTGTTTCTCCCCGGCAGACAGAGGAACGCGAAGTGTGACGGTTGTCCCTTCGCCGGGCGTGCTTTCCATCGTAAGCGTTGCATGAAGGTTTGCGGCGCGCTCTTTCATGCCGCGTAATCCATAGTGTCCCTGCAGTTTCGCGGCTTCCTCGGGCGAGAAGCCGCGGCCGTCATCACGCACCATGAGCTGCAGGCTGTTGCTGTCGTAGTGCAGATGCACGGAGACTGTTTGGGCCTCCGCATGCCGGGTGATGTTGGAAAGGCCCTCCTGCGCGATACGCAGAATCTCATCTTCGATCGCGGCGGGAAGCTTGCGATAGACGCCCCCGATCTTGAGATGAGGCTTCTGCCCGACGGTTGACTCACGCTGTACCAAGGCCGTCAGGCGAGCAGGCAGACTGTTCTCCGCGGCGTTGGCGCGGAGGTTCCAGATGCTTTGGCGAGCTTCTTCCAGGCCGTTCTTCACCAGCTTGCGCGTTTCCTGAAGTTGCGTGGCCGCGGCATCGACCTGCCCGGTCTTCACCAGACTTGCGGCGATGTCGATCTGCAGCGACACGCTGACGAAGTCCTGCGCCAGCGTGTCATGCACTTCACGGGCGACGCGGTTGCGCTCGTTCAGTACCAGCGCGAAACGCTGCTTCATGGTGTGTTCGCGCAGCCGGAGAATGCTCAGGGCCGCGGCAGCGATCACAGCCGCCAGCAGCAGATAAAACCACCAGCGACGGTAAAACGGCGGCAGAACGTGAAAACGGACCGCTGCTCCGGTCTCATTCCACACGCCGTCATTGTTCTGGGCCTGCACGCGGAAGGTGTAATGCCCCGGCGGCAGGCTGGTGTAGTACGCGGCTCGCGCCGTGCCTGCATCGATCCAGCTTCGATCGAACCCTTCCAGCATGGTGCGGTAGCGATTTTTGGAAGGAAGGGTATAGCTCAGCGCCGCATAGTTGAAGACGTAGCGGTTATGGCCGGCGGGGATGTCGGCTTCTCCATCCTGCCGCGGGACTTCCCGGTCATCGACGGCGAAGCTCTGGACAACGACCGGAGGCGGTGTGGTGTTGAGTGGAACATGCAGCGTATCGGTTACCGCCAGGCCTTTGCGCGTCGCGATCCAGAGAGCCGATCCGGACTGCCAGAGCTGAGGCGAGCCCTCCGCGGTCAGTGCGCTGCTGGGCATGCCGTCCGCCACGCCATAGCTTCCTGCCTGGAGGTTGCAGGAGCCGGCATTGTCGGCACAATGATCAAGTTCGCTGACGGCTACGCGCGCGACACCCTGCGCGCTGCGCAGCCAGAGAAAACCGGAGGAGTCGACGAGCAGGGACGTGATTTCGGTTGGCAAGGTTTCCGCGTGGATCGCCGTGAAGCGGCCATCGCGGAAGCGGCTGAGTCCCGCTGCATGAAGCCCCACCCAAAGGGTGTCGCCGGAGCCTTGCGCAAGCGCGGTCACGATACCCGCAGCGAAGTTTTCAATGTGGCCGTCGTGCAAATGCGAGAGGCCGGCAGAAGTGCCCACCCACAGGCCGGCGGCGCTTGCCGATGCACTCCTTGTTTCGAGTTTTGCTTCGAGCTTTGTCTCGAGCAGGGCGCCGATGGAATCGCTTGCCAGACCGTCCGCCTGCGTCAGTGTGGTGACCTGACCGTGATCGAGACGTGCTAGCCCGCGCCGCGTTCCTGCCCACACTACGTCATGGGAATCGACCAGCAGGGAGCGCACGAAGTCGTCGGGCAGGCCGGTTGCGGACGTGAATTGTTCGGTGTGTTTGCCGTCGACATGGTTCAGGCCGTCCGGAGTGCCGACCCAGAGATCGCCATGGTGGCCCGGAGCCAGCGAGAGCACAACCGGGCTGGTCAACGCGGAAGCGGCTAGCGGCGTTTCGGCGTTGTCGTGGCGGATGACACGCACGCCATCATCGCGGGTGCCAAGCCAGACTGCGCCATCGCTTGCCGTAACGACGGAGGTAATGGCCTCGCCTGCGGCTGCGGGCTCACTACGGAATTTGCGCGGGCGCAGCGCATGCAGGCCCGAGGCTTCCGTACCTACCCAGAGATTGCCTTCACGGTCTTCGAGAATCGACAGGATCGAATCCTGCAGGAGCGCTTCGACGGGCCTCGGTGTGGCGCCCGTCTGGATATCTTCGCGGAACAACCCGTGCGTGGTGCCGATCCATGCCGTGCCTTCGCGGTCAAGGTAAAGGGCCGTGATGCGTCCCTGCGGCAGCTCTTTGCCGGCTTCCAGAACACGAGGCCCCGCTGTTGTTGAGAGGGCTACATGATGGGCCGTCCAGGCTCCGAACTCATGAGCAGAGCCCGACGACAATCTGCCACTGAATTGAAGACCGAGGATCCGCTCGGGAAGTTTGAATGGCTGGGCAAGACGAGCCGCGACTCCATGTTCGTAGATGAACTGTGCGTCACTGGTCAGCAGCGAGACGCTGCCGTTGGGGCTCGCATCGAGACCATTGACCGTGCCGGAAGTGGAAAGCGCTGTACTGGCCAGCGGCTGAAAGGAAGCGCCATCGTAGCGGACGAGCCCACCCGTTGTGAGAATCAGCAGGCCGCCGTCACCGATTGCCGCGAGGGACAGCACCGTGGAGGAGGGCAAGCCGTCGTGTTCGGTGAAGCGTTGGAAGCCTGCCCCGGAATTGCGCACCAGCCCATCCGATGTGCCGAACCAGAGATTGCCTGCAGTGTCCTGCGCGATGGAGCTGATGTCATCGCTGGCAAAGGCTGGCTGTGTCTCGTGGCGCAGTATCTGGAAGGCGATGCCATCGAAGCGGACCACACCGCCTCCCGTCGCGAGCCACAGGTAGCCATCCCGCGATTGCAGAATCTGGTGGACGCTCGCTTCGGGGAGGCCTTCTTCGGTGGACCATGCCTGATGGCTCAGCGCAGCGGGGATCTGAGCGGCTGCGAAGACTGCTGAAGACAGCAGAGTGACCAGCCATGCGGCGAGCAGCGGAAAGCGATGGCGGGATGGCGGAGAGTTGGGCAAAGGATGCGGCGAGAACCTGCTCACTTTGTAGCAGAAAGATGCCCGCATCCGCGCGGCAGAGAACCGCTGGAGGCCTCCATCAAAAGGATGAGTGGGATTCAACCTTCCGGGCGAAGACACTCCGAAGGGCGCGATGGGAGGATTGTTCGTGAGCCTTCAAACAGCGTCCATACCCCCGGACGCTGTTTTTTTTGTGCCCGGAATACGCTGCATCTCTCCGTGAGCCTGCTTACGGTTCTGAACGGTTCAGCGTGTCGAACAGCGGCTCCGCCGGGATCAGGAGCGGATTGTCGTTGACTACGGAGACTGCCAGAATCCGGATCTTGTTATTCTCCGGCAGCGTGAGCGTGTGCGCGCCGGCAGGCACATCCAGCGAGTACACGAAGAGATAGCTGTATTGATACGGCTCGTTGAGACCTTCTGCCGTATGGTGATGCGAGGCATACCACCCCAGCGGAGCCTGCTTGATGTATCCGGGTTTCAACCCCACATAGTCATCGGGGTAGCGCCATGGGGGCGCCTTGTACGTGCTGGTGGAAGGTGGAGGAGGCCATACGGTGTGATTGGCGGATACGGCCCAGTCGCGGTCCTCCGCGTTCTTCCAGATACGCGTATCCCACTGGCCAATCCATCCGGTCCAGGATTGAATATTCAACTCCGTGGAGCGATTGCCCACTCGAAAGACCGCCTTCTGATCCTCCACCGAGGACGCTGCGGCTAGCAGATAGACGCGGTTGAAGTGGCCAGGCGGCAGCGCAAGCGTCTGGCCATGCGCCGTGACCGCATTGGGCGCGCCGGTTTTCGCTGCGGCCAAGGCAAAGCGTACCGGGCCGTAATCGATGACAGCGGGAAGCATCTCCGCCGGCAAAGCGTTGCCCTTGCCGTCGATGCCTCCATCCGCGGTTTTCGTGTCGTCGTTACTGGCGACGGCCTGATCGTAGGAAAGCGCGACGGACTCGACATGCGGCTTCGGCAACGGAGCCTTTGGCGGCGCGAGGCGCAGAGCAAAGGTGCGCGGCTGATACGGTGTGAAGTTGGCTATCAGGCTGCCGTCGCGAAGGTTCGCCGGTCCAAGCGGATCTTCCTGCGCGTTGACTTCGTGTGCGGAAACTACCGGCGCGGCGAAGGAGATGCGCGTATCCATCGCGGGCTTTCCGTTAAGCTCCACCATGCGCAGGACAAACTCGTCGCTGTCCTCAGCCTTCTTGAAGGCAAGCACTCGGATCGCGGGATTGCTGACGCGCACCAGCGAGAAGCTCTTGCCCAGCGCCCCCGCATGCTGGGCCGTCGTAAACGATATCAGCGGCTCGTTGAGGCGGTAGGCCTGCCATTGGGTCTGTTCCTGGCGGAAGTCCGCTGCGTGGCCGGCAAGCCCGAGCGCGATCTCGTGATGCCCCCAGTCCTGTGTCGTCTGGTCGCTGAAACCACCGGGACGGCCGTCGGCTGTGGGCTTCGCTCCGGGAGAACGCAGCAGCGTGATGCGAAGAGTTTGATCGTTGGGTTTGTCTGAACCATTCTTTACGCCGGTGAGCAGCGTGACGCCGAAACCGCCGTCCTTGTCGGTCAGATCGATCCAGCGGTGCGAGCCCACCTCGTATTGCCGTGACTGTGCATTGGACCGTTCGACGGTGCCGATATCCCAGCTGTACGTAGCTTTAGGGTTCGTTGCACTGAGCGCAAAGACGGCTTTGAGATTTGCACCAAGCGTCTTCCAGTCGATGGCCTCGTGAAGATTCACGCGGTTGCCGGCATCGCCTGCAGCCAGGCTCACGGTCTGAACGAAGCGCGAGCCTTCGGCCTGCCGTGTCACTTCCAGCGCGACGCGCGCTGGTCCATCCTCGCTGATGCGAATTTCTGCGGGGCCGCCGACATACGCGTGGGGAGCGGCCTGCTCCTGCGCGAAGTCCATGTTCCACGCCGGATAGTTGCGAGGCACATCCGTGGAGATCGCGAGCCTCAGGGGTGCTGAGAGCAGTTCTTTAGCAAGCTTCTTGTCATAGACGCTCGCGATATCACCGTCGCCGTTGAGCTGCACATGGTAGCGCTGGTTTTCCAGTGAGTACGCTGAGACATGCAGTGCCGGGTTCGGCGCCGATGCCTCAGCCGGGCGCACATCGAAGACGGCATAGCCAACCGAAGGCGCCTTCGCCAGGAACACGACTCTGCCGTTCTCCCATTGTGCGGGTGTTTCCTGTCCATCAGGGCCGAAGACACGCACCGCTTGGGGTGCGTTGCCGGGAAACGCAATCGCCGCTTCCACCACATCCTCGCGCGCAATGCTGAGCGGGTTGAAGACCACCACCGGCACACCCTGCGTGCGTGTATCGAGAGTGGATGAGACCGCGGCGCTGGCGCTGGTCAGCACAGCGGAGAACTGGTTGGCTGCGATCACATCGTCGTTCCAGGCGTATTGATAGGCACGCGGAGTCGAGGTTCCCGCGCCCGTATCGTGAAAGTGTCCGGCGAGCGCGAGCATCCATGCGTCGTTCAGCCGTTGCTGCGGATAGGTACGCGCGCCAAGCCATTGCGCGGTGAGCGAAGCTTTTTCAGCAGCGCCAGCAAGGTTCTCATCCTTGATGATCCAGCGTTTGTGATACGCCTGCGAGGTCAGCGAGCCTGCGGAGTGGTCAGTCAGCTCCAGGTCGCCTTCATAGTGCGGCATGTGCGCGGCCATCCCTGGTGTGATCGCTCGGAACATCTCGTCGGCTGAAGACTCCACCACATGCACTGGCCCTACACCCACGCGCACCGTCACGGAATGCGCGGGAAAGGCGGGTGCTCCGTTCAGTTTGGGCAGCGAAGGCAGCAGCGTCTCGCTCTTCGTGGCGATGGCTTCGAGCAGTTTGACGGTGGACTCCTGCGGCGCGCCCCCTGTATCCCCGGTGCCTACGTAGCGGAAGTCGGCGAAGACGCCCGATGCTTTGCCATCAATCGCGATGCGTTTCACCCAGTCCGTGTCGGCGGTGGCAAGTGTGCGGAGGGTCTGCGCCTGCTCCGCCGTGAGCGCCGGTGTTTGCGCGCTGTTCAGCAATGTCTGCTGCATGGAGGCAAGCGGCGCTTCGCTCAAGTCGGTGTAGATGCTGCTGCCGTATGCACCGGGATGCAGCGCCGCAACCACGCTGCTGCCGTCAGGCCCAACCCACACACCAACGTTGAAGGGCACACCATCCGGCGTCTGCTCCGGTGAATGCGGTCCGCCTGCTTCCGGTCCCGCGGGCCAGCGCCCGCCAAGCTTCTGCGTCGAAAACCCCTGCAGTCCGGCATGCGCGAGGATCGTGGGAAGCGAGGCAGGGAATCCGAAGCTGTCGGGCAGCATGAATTCGTTGCTGGCCTTGCCGAACTCATGACGAAAATACCTGTTGCCGTAGAGCACCTGGCGGAAGATGCCCTCCGCGCTGGGCAGGTTCACATCACCTTCTTCCACGGAAGAGCCGGCTGGGAACCACTGGCCACGCGCGACGTAGCCCTTGATGCGCGCATAGTCCGCGGGGAAGTACTCCTTCATCAGGCGATAGCGATTCGCTCCCGTCCAGTTGAAGACGTAGTGCGGATAGCGGTCCATGTAGTCGAAGTTAACCAGCATGGTCTTGGGCAGGAACTCGCTGATGGTCTGCGGGAACTCCCATCGCCACTGCGTGTCGAGATGCGCATACGGCACGACGAATAGTGTCGGAGTTGTGGTGATGTCCGGCGCGGGTGTGTTCTGGGCTGTGATTCGCGTTGCGCCAAGAAAAGCCAGAAGCGCTGCGTAGGCCGCCATGGAGCGGCAGGAGCGTAGTAGGGAAGCGACAAGCATTCTCAAAGTTCTTTCTTGAATGTCTTTAGGAAGGGAGGGTGATCACGGAAACGGCACGGTTGCCGGAGGAAACGCCAAGAGTCGTCAGACTAGCGGGAGTATGTGAAGGAGTGGTAAATATTCACACGCGCGCGAAAGTGAATTCGGAGTCGGACCAGGGGCTAAGCCGCCCTCGGCTTATTTTGGGAGAAATCGGCTTTGCGTGCAAGAAAATGTTATTTGATATTGGATAGCGTTTAGTGTGAAAAATTCACATGAACGCGGGACACATCTTTCCTTCCATTCCAACACTGTCATCTCGACCGGAGGCGCTTTAGCGCCGCAGCGGAGAGATCTGCTTTCGGCCCCTACCCGAGCATGGGCGGGAGCAAAAGCAGATCTCTCCACTTCGCTTCGCTCCGGTCGAGATGACAGTGTTGGAGTAGGGTATGAAAAAACCTCACGACCCCTTGTCGTTCACTCCATACGTAACTCCGGCACGGAGTTTAGCGATGGTGCCGAGGAACTTTCAATCTCGGCGTCGCGTAACAGGCAAGATGCTGACAGCGTCACGAATGTTTCATCGCACAGCCCTGCTGCTCTCGTTTGCTATCCCTGCATCGCCTCTCGTTGCACACACTCAAGCGTCATCCGCACCTCAATCTGCTGGCCAACCGCCCTTGCGAATCGAGGTCGCCACAATCCGGCCGCACCCGGCGAACGGCAGCGACGGCTCCGATCGCCGGGTGCTGCCCGGCGGACGTTTCGTGGCCACCGGCACCAGCGCACGCGGCCTGATTCGCATCGCCTTCGGAACCGATGACAATCGCATCACCGGCCTGCCCGGCTGGGTCGACAATGAGCTCTTCGACATCACTGCCACCACCGCAGATCACGCGGAGATCACCAACCCGCAGCAGTTTCAGCAGTTCCTGCTCGCGCTGCTTGAAGACCGTTTCCAGTTGAAGTTTCATCGCGAGCAGGCGGAAGGCCCTGTGTATTGGCTTGAAGTCGACAAACCGGGCAAGCTCGGTCCTGGGCTTGTTCCGAGCACACCTGCTTCGCAAGCGAATATGAGCACCAGTTCGAACGGTGCGCGCGCTTTCATGCGAGCTTCGAAGATGTCCATGACGGATGTGGCCGCTGCGCTGCGCCGCCAGGCGGGGCGTCCTGTGGAAGACCACACTGGGCTGCAGGGCAACTTCGATTTCTCTATCCAGTGGGCTCCCGAAGAAACTCCGGACTCCACCGACCCGTCTCTGTTCACCGTTCTCAAAGAACAGCTGGGGCTGAAGCTGCGGCCCGCGAAGGGAAGCATTGAGATGATCGCGGTCGATCGAATTTCTCGACCGACCGCAAATTGACGCTGACCCTCTACTCCATCTCCATTTACTTCTTCGGTTTTGTCTGCGTGAGCCAATCGTCGAACCGAATCGTTCCGAGCTTCGCGTCGTCTTCGGGGATAAGCGTCCGCTCGCTCAAATGCGCGCCGGAATAGAGCGCGTTGGGATCGGCAACAACCTGTCGCGGGTCGCCGAGAACGCTCAGGCAATGGCGCACAAGCTCGTCGAGACGAAACTTCTCCGGGCCACCAATCTCCACAATGCCGTTGACGGGTGGTCCGACGGCGACTCTGCCGACCGCAGCGGCAACATCTTCGGCCGCCATCGGCTGGAAGAGTACCGGCGCGAGGTGCACCTTGTCGCCCACCATGGAGATATCCGCGATGCCCTTCACAAACTCGAAGAACTGCGGCGCATGCACGATCGAGTAGGGCAGGCTCGACTCCCGGATAAGCTTCTCTTGAGCGATCTTGGCCCGGAAGTATGCGCTTTCCGAGAGGCGATCCGTACCCACGACGGAGAGCGCAACCAGATGTCCCACGCCCGCTTCCGCGCCGTATTGAAGCAGGTTTTTGGTGGAAGTCGTGAAGAAGTCCATGACGGCCTGCTCGTCCCATGAGGGCGAGTTCGAGACATCGACAATGACCTGTGCGCCCTTCAGCACGGCGGCCAGTCCTTCGCCTGTAAGCGTGTTAACACCTGTAGTCGGCGCCGCTGCCACGGCCTCATGGCCTTCCGCCAGCAGGTCCTTCACAAGTTTGGATCCAATGAGACCGGTTCCGCCAATAACAATGATTTTCATAGTCGTCCTTTACATGTGCTCGCAGTCGAGCACGTCTGTGCCCGAGGTTCCTCGGAGATGAATGTTGGTACATATATGCACGTTGCTCGATACACCCGGCGAGCCAATCGGCTTCGTGTACCAGTCAGGACAGGGCAGGCGGCCGTTTTGTGACACGGTTTCGCGGATATTAAAAAGCGCTCCGGTGGTCGGAACTACGCGCGCGATGATTGGGATAGAGCACCCAGTTTGGCTGGGTTCAACATCCACAGAATCTGGTAGATGCCTTCGGGCGAGGCATCGATCGTAGCGGATGCGAATGCCACGCCATCCCGTACGAAGAGCGCCGACGGCTGTCCATTCGCTTCGGTCCACTGGGTGGTGACACCGGTCCAGTAATGGGAAGCAAACGAGGCAATGAAGCTCGCCACACGTTCCCGGCCGGCCACCGGAATTCTCGCCGCACGCGCGACCCCGCCGCCATCGGAGTAGGAGACGACGTCTGCCGCGAAGAGACCTTCCAGAGCGGAGATGTTGCCTTGTTGGGCTGCCGAGAGAAAGGTTTCGAGAAGGCGCCGCTGCTCGATGGAACTGACGGCTGTACGGCGCTCGTCGGCAATATGTTTGCGCGCCCGGGTGACAAGCTGGCGCGTGTTGGCTTCGCTCAATTGCAGGATGTCCGCGATCTCCCGATAGGAGTAATCGAACGCTTCACGGAGAACATAGGAAGCCCGCTCCGTGGGCGTGAGTTTTTCGAGCAGCAACAGAACCGCGAGCTGCAGAGCTTCGCCGCGTGCCGCTCCCAGTTCCGGATCGGTGCTGGTATCGACGGGCTCCGGGAGCCATGGACCGATGTACGTCTCGCGCTGTACGCGCGCGGATTGCACAACGTTGATGGCCAACCGCGTTGTCATGGTGGAGAGAAACGCCGGCGGCTCCAGGACCTTGCTACGATCCGTAAGCTGCCACTTCAGCCAGACGTCCTGCACCAGGTCCTCCGCCTCGGATGCACTGCCAAGCATCCGGTACGCAATGCCAAATAGCCTGGGACGCACGCTGAGAAAGACCGAAGCGGCGTGGTCAAGTGCACCGGTTTCTGAAGTTTCTAGCGGCATGCGCCTATCTTAGTGGGCCTCGCTGAGAACCGCGACACCGCTGATGGGCAGATTGACCGAACGCACCCCTTTGGCATCGTGGAGTTCGTCGTTCATCGCGGCTGGCAGTGTGATGGCCTGAGGCTTGTCGCTGAGGTTCACCAGAATGTGCACGGTCTTGCCGTTGCCGGAGCGGACATTGGCTTCCACGCCTTCGGGCACTTCGAGCGCTGCCGGCTTCACTCCGGACTGCTTCAGCAGCCACGCTGTCAGCGTGCGCATCGCCGCATCATCGAAGACGGTCCCGACATAGGTGATGCTTCCGCTGCCGACCTTACGCGTAACTACAGCTGGCTTGCCGTCGAGCCATCCATTGCCTTTCCCGTAGCGCAGCACCACCTTGGTTTCGGGAGAGGACGTGCTCAGCAACTCCGCCCAGGTGTTGGCTTCGGTGTGCAGCAGGTCACCGTCCACCGCGACAGGAGCAGACAGCGCATAGAACTGCTCAACGCGACCGCCCAGCAACGGTTCCAGCGGTCCGGGTTGGCGGTTGGGCCACAGGCCGTTGTCGCCATCCTTCATCAGGGAGCGGGGGGTCAGCACCAGGTTGCCGCCGCCTTTCACGTAGGCGATGAGGTTCGCGGCCTGCTTGTCCGTTACCAGGTTCAATGCCGGCGCAACCACCAGCTTGTACTGCGAAAGATCGACATCCGGGGCAACAATGTCCACGGATTGAACCGCACGGTGCAGGGGACCGTAGTAGCGGCCCATTTCCGCCACGGGGTCAAATTTGTTCGTCATCGGCTGCCATTCAATCGCCCAGCGCGCCTCGTACGAGTGCAGGATCGCAACGTCGGACTGCACATGCGTGCCTGCGAGTAGCGGCGCAAGCTTGTCCAACTCGGCGCCGGTTTGTTGCACTTCGGGATAGAGCGGCACGGGAGTGCCATCCGCGCCTACCAACACGCCGTGGTACTGCTCCTGCCCGTTCAGAGCGCTGCGCCATTGCCAGAAGCTGACTGCATCCGCGCCGTGCCCAATGTCATGCCACACCAGAGCGCGCTCATCGCCCGGCTTCAGCGAAACGTTGACGCGCGACCAGTTCACGAAGCCAGGCTGCGTTTCCATCACCCAGAAGTTTTTGCGCTTGAAACCGCGCGTAAGGTCATGAGCCATGCCGTTGGTGACTTCGTTGATCTTGCCGTCAGGCATGTAGTCGTCCCAGGCCGCAAGATCGAGCACCGCTTCCGTAATGTAGTGGTCGTAGGCCTGGAAGAAGCCCATGGTGTTGGTGGTGATGAACTGGCGGGCGTCCGAGTCCGGCCGAATGGCATCGATCTGATTCATCAGAAAGCTGCGCCAGGTATCGGAGACAAACAGACGCCAGCAGAGCAGCAGTCCCGGGTTTCCGCTGTCCACACCGTTGTGCTTGGGAATGGGGAGCTGCGACCAGTCCGTGTAGGTCTGGCTCCAGTAGGTGGTGGTCCACTTTGTGTTCAGAGTATCGAGCGTGCCATAGCGTGCGCGCAGCCATTCCTGAAACTGCCGGCGCGTACCCTCGTCGGTTGAGGTCTGCGAGATTTCGTTGTCGAGCTGCCACCCGATCACGTAGGGGTTGTGACCGAAACGTTTCGCCAGCCGCGTGATGAGATTGCGCGACAGCGTGCGGTACTTCGCGTTGGACCAGTTGAATTGCTGGCGGTTGCCGTGCTCATCGCGCTGGCCGTTGTCATCGATACGCAGCGTTTCGGGGTACTTCTGTGTGAGCCACGCTGGGGGTGTTGCTGTGGGCGTGCCGATCACGGTGTAGATACCGTGCTTGCCGGCCAAGTTGATGGCGCGTTCCAGCCAGTCGAGATCGTAATGGCCTTCAGTCGGCTCCTCGCTGCTCCAGGCAAACTCCGCCACACGCACCACATGCAGGTGGGCTTTTTCCATCAGGGTCAAGTCGGCGTCCCAGCGCGACTCCGGCCACTGTTCGGGGTACCACGCCGCGCCCAGCATCACGGCGGGCGGTTGCGCCACAGGAGCGCTTTGCGACATCACGACATTACCGGCAGCGGCGCCAAGGCCAAGCGTACCGAGCGAAAGCCATTTCAACCATAACTGTTGTCTCATCACATGCCTGCTTTCCTGGATCTCGGGCGCCTGCGGGTGTTCATTTCAAAGAAAACGCGGGCGCCAATAGACGCCCGCGTAGATTGTATGTGACGGAATTACTGGACGAGCTTGATCGGCGCCCGCCAGAACGTGCTCTTGCCGTCAGTTGGATCGAGAATCGTCACCTGGCACTCGTACTCGCCTGGAGGCAGCTTATCCAGCGCCACGTTGAAGCTCATCGGCACCGGTATCAATTTCGCCGAAGGTTGTGGAGTCACGGCGATGGGCTGCGTCTGCATCACCTTCGTATCCTCGTGGTAGAAGCTTACGAAGCCGATGAGTGGTTTGGCTGTCGTCTGGTTCTGCTCGTAGCCCTGCAGATACACATAGAGTTCCCGGGCGGTGTTGAAGACCCGCGTAACGCTCGGGATCAGCTTCTTTCCATCCGTGATCAGTGGATTTGCCGCGGCATTTTTGGCCGCGTCCTTCGATTTGGCTGCGTCATACAACGCGTCCTTCATATCCACGCGTTGGCTGCTCAGCACGACAGAACTTACCGGTACACGCTTTTCTTCTTTGTTCAGATTCGGGATCGTAAACGTGGTCTGGTAGGTTCCGATACGTCCCGTTTCATCATCGCGCGCAAGAAACTTGAGCGTGTATTTGCCGGGCAGCAGCGTAAAGCCTGCATCGTATTCGATGGGCCGGTGTGCGAGCTCGGTTGCCGTTGCGTCGGTCAACTTGATGTTGACGTTGTCGCGGAAGTTGGTGACGGTTGTGCCGCCGTAGACGTCCTTGATCTCGCACAGGAAGTCGATCAGAGTGTGTTCCGCTCCACCCTTCTTCGCCAGAGCAAGTTCGCGGCCCGGGATCTTTACCACCAGCGGCACGAAGTATTCCGCGCGGTTGAGCTGGAAGTAGTTGATCTCCATGGCAACCGTCAGGTCGGTGATGGGGTCTTCGAGCATCAGCGCGTCTTCAAGCTGGCGCTCCTTGTCCACCGCCGTAAATTTGCTGAAGTCCTTGTCCGCATAGTAGCCCTGGCGGTAGTCGAGAGCCGCGTCAGGATGACCCGCGATCGAAATCCGGATGCGGCGGAAGCGGCCGTTCTTCGCAGTGTTGGTGGCGTAGTAGCCGAGCACATAGTAGTCGGAGACGGACTCCTGCGCCTGCACAATGCCGTGGTCGAGATCGTTGTTGTCAAGCAGCGCCTTGCCGCCGGTGTCGCCGGCAAGCGCGTAGAGCGTGTCCTGCGACTGCTGAAAATTGCTGCTGACGGCGCTCGAAGCGGCCCCGGTATACATGCCGGCGTTGCCCGGCGAGCCCTTGGTCGCGTCGCCCAGCGGAGCTTCGGCAACCAGTCCGCGGGCGTCGACGGTCCAGATGGTCACGCCGGAACGGATGGCTTCATCCACCGTTGCGTGCAACTGCGCCTGATTGTCGATGCCGTTCAGGCGCAGGCCGCCGGCAAAGTAGATGAGCGACTTTTTCTCGTTCACTCTGCCCAGCATGTGCGCAGCGGTTTGCAGTGCGGAAAGCTGGCGGTCGGTGTTGAAGATGTTGAACTCGCTGTCGTCCTGGCCAAAGGCGGCGCCGGTGTCAGCGCTGCTTGCATCATCGATGGACTCAGCCGAACCCTGGCCTTCGCCTACGACCAACGTCTGCAGAATACTCAGCAGCCGGTTTCGATCCGCAGTGAAGTCCTGGAGCACATCCACGGACCCGCCTGCGAAACGCATAATCGAGATCAGGTCGGCTGAAGTCATTTGCGTGCGGACGAACTTCTCCGCCGCAGCCAGCGCACGCAACTGATCGTCGGGCCGCATCGCCGTCATGTCAAAGTACATTGCCAGCAGGCGATGGTCCTTGTACCGGGTGTGGTCCGGGTCTTCGGGCGCGAGCTGAGTATGC
>DASYEV010000135.1:0-32426 GCA_036498835.1 Acidobacteriaceae bacterium
AGTTGAATTCGACGAAGCACTAACCGAAAGCGGCCCTGTTCCGTAGACCTGATCCGCAATCGGTGCAAACTTCAGCGTGGGAATAGCAGCCGTCACATTGAAGCTCGTTTGTGCACTCGCAGCCGCGTAGTTTCCAGCGGCAGCCTGGCTCGCGCTGAGGACCACAGTTCCCACTCCGGTCGGCGTCACCAGGTTTCCCGCCACGGTCGCCGGACCGCTGGCCACTGCATAGTTGATCCCGCCAGTTGAATTCGACGAAGCACTAACCGAAAGCGGCCCTGTTCCGTAGACCTGATCCGCAATCGGCGCAAACTTCAGCGTGGGAATAGCAGCCGTCACATTGAAGCTCGTTTGTGCGCTCGCAGCCGCGTAGTTTCCAGCGGCAACCTGGCTCGCAATGAGAACCACGGTCCCGGCCCCGGTTGGCGTTACCTGATTTCCAGCCACGGTCGCCGGGCCGCCGGCCACTGAATAGCTGATGGCGCCGGTCGAGTTCGACGAAACGCTGACGGTAAGCGGCCCTGTCCCGTAGACCTGATCCGTGAGTGCCGCGAACTTTAAGGCGGGCGCTGCAGGCGAAACGTTGAAGCTCGTTTGTGACGTCGCAGCCGCGTAGTTGCCGGCGGCAGCCTGATTGGCGAGCACAACGACCGCACCTGTTCCGGTCAGCGTGATCTGATTTCCAGCCACGGTCGCCGGGCCACTGGCTACCGCATAGCTGATAGCGCCAGCCGAGTTCGACAAAGCGCTGACGGTAAGCGGCCCTGTCCCGTAGACCTGATCCGTGATTGCCGCAAACTTCAACGTGGGCGCTACAGCCGCCACCTTGAAACTGGTCTGCGTGGAAGCCGCCGCGTAGTTGCCCGCAGCGACCTGGCTGGCAGTCAGTACCACCGTTCCCAGGCCGGTCAGCGCCAACTGGCTTCCCGTGATGGTCGCCGGTCCGCTTGCAATGGAATACGTAATCGCCGCGGCGGAATTCGAGGAAGCGCTCACCGTGATCGGACCCGAGCCGTAGATCTGGTCCGTAATCGAAACCAGCTTCAGGGACGGTGTCGCGGCAGCTACGTTGAAGCTGGCTTGCGTGGAAGCCGCCGCATAGTTGCCCGCTGCAGCCTGGCTTGCAACCAGCACCACCGTTCCCACTCCGGTTAGCGTCACCTGGCTTCCGGCAACGGCCGCCGGTCCGCTTGCCACCGAATAGCTGATCGCGCCGTTTGAGTTCGAAGAAGCACTTAGTGTCAGCGGCCCGGCGCCATACACCTGGTCCGCAATCTGCCCCAGCGTCAGTGTGGGGGCAAGCGCGACGACCGTCATCGACGCCGTGCCCGTGCTTGCGGCAAATCCGGAGTCACCGCCATAACGTGCCGTAAGCGTGTGCGCACCGATGGAAAGCGATGTCACATCCAATGTGGCAACACCGGAAGAAAGAGTCCCAGCACCCAGGCCTGCCGCACCGTCGAAAAAACTTACCGTCTCCCCATTGGTCGTCGTCGAAGACGAATCGTAGGGAGCCAGCACTGCGCTCAGAACCACCTGGTTGCCGTAGGCGGCGCTCGAAGGATTCGCCTGAGCAGTCAACGTAGTGACCGCCGGCGGAAGGACGGGGTCAATCAGGATCTCAATAGGATCGTCCGCAACCGCAAAGGTAATCTGCTGTCCAGCGCTCGTGAATGCAACCGGTGCGCGCGTGTCCACATTCACCACCGAGGTCGCGTGAGATCCCGTGGGAATGTTCACCGTAACGCTGCCCGCCCCCGGCGATGCCTGCCGAATCCACGGGCTGTCGCAGCTTGCAGCATCGTTGGCAGATGAGGTTGCGCATCCCGGTGTGTAGCTCCTCTGCCACACCAGAAACGCATCCGAGTTCGCAGTGGCTCCGGTGCGCGCGCCCACCAGGTGCAACGAGGTGAGGGGATACGTTCCGCTATATGAGCTGACCTGCGCGAGCGACGAAGCCGTGTAGGACGTCACCGGAGGATTGCTGACCGGCTTGATGTCCGCCATGAATCCCGACATGGCCGTGAAGGATGGGTCTGGCGTGTACTTACCACCCGCCGCAGGCTCGACAAAGCTGTAGTTCGGATCGCCCGTCTGCGTGAGGTCGGAGATGGCGTAAAACGTCACCGGCGTGATCCCCAAGGCCTGATAACCGAGAAACTGACGCATGTTGAAACGTGCCTGGGGCACTCGCAGACCGGCGCCCGGAGGGATGATTCCTGTTTCGGTGATGCTCTGAGTCAATCCCGCATTGGCATTCAGCGCTTTCGCCGCCATGTTGTACTGCGCGGCCCACATGAAGTTCGAGTCGGCCTTTTCTCCCGGCAGCGTACAGCTCTGATAGGCAGACGGCGCAACAGGAATCCGGATCGACTGCTGCAGGCAGGATGTTGTCCACATCATCTGTTCCGGCGTGTTGCCGTAGGGATGGAAGGATTCTGAAGTGAAAACAACCGACGGCTGCGCGAGCCTCATCGGCGTCGGTTGATAAGGACCGAAGAACAGCGAGTTGCTTCCACTCTTGTGCGTGCCTCCCCAGTTCAGAGTTACGCCCGCAGGCATCTGCCGGGCCTGCAGATTCGCCGCAAACCCGTAATTGGGAGACCACGTCTGACCGCTGGGAAAGTTGTCGTAGAGATATCCGCGTGCGTCCCACGAGTCATCCGCCCAGGCCGGCTCATTCCAGATCTCTATCTGACCGGAGAGGCCGCGAGCCGCCATATCCTGGGCCAGAAAACTCACATAGTTTCCGAACTCGACCTGGGAAGCGTCGTTCGCATTGGCCGTTGTCGCTGAGGGATAGAGAATTTCGTTGATGTCGTACGTCGTCGAGTTGCTCACTGGCAGAGCCGTGGTCAACGCCGAAGCAAGGCCAAGTTTCGCGTGGGTGGAGTCGAGCAACGTCACGCTGGTGATGAACGATCCCTGATAGTTGTGGGCGCCGGTGAACATCGAGCCGTCCGACTTGCGAATGTAGTCGTAAGGAAACGCGAGGTTCGCCAGAGTGTCACCGGACACGCCGGAGACAAACCGTACGGTGATGAATTTGTCTCCCACCGAGGCGGCGCTGGAAATCGCGACCGTCAGGATCTTATGATACGGAGGTCCATAGGCAGCCACGACGATCGGTGACAGGCCATATTTCTTCGCCGAAGCATATCCCGCAACGCAGTTCGGATCCTGCACAAACTGTGGCGAGGCCGGTTGATTGTTCGGCGGCGGGGTCTGATGTTCGACATTGCTCCACGCGCATTGAAACCGGACATAGCGCGCGCCGGCGGCCGCAGCCGCAGCGAACTCCCAATCCTGGTTGGCCTGCGGCACCACAAAGCCCAGACCATTCACAGCCTGATTCGCGGTTGCCACTCCAAGCAGTTCCACCGAAGTCACTGCGGCGGGAGCCGCTGCGCTTTGCGCCGCCGCACAAGCCGCGAAGACCATCGCCATCAGGATCGCGATAAGGCATGGGATGGCTGCTCTCCTGCGGCAAAGGAGAAAGTTGCGGAGGTCCGCACAGGCTGCTTCGTTTTGGAGCAACAGATTCAATGTAAGTTTCGGAAACTTGCCGCAACGGACTCGTAAAGACAGTTCTTATCTTCGGTTTTGTTTCGTGGAATCTGCATTCCACGAAAGTCGAATGGCGAAAGCATTTCCCATGAAGGTGGATTCAGGGGCAAAGATGTTGACGTCGTTTTCCCCCAAAGAAAACGACCCTTTCTACCGCTTCGGGAGGGCACAGCATCATGGGAAATGCTCTATTTCCTTCCCGGTGCCGAGGGAGCTTGGGAACGTTCGACATGGCCTGCCTTTGAATCGCATAGCGATCCTAAGGAGTCTTGGCGCAAACGCGCGCTTCCAATGCGCATTCAACGCGGCCCAGGGCCTGTGAAAAGGAGTTCTTAACGTCCGATAATACCGAACGGCCGTCCCAAAACGGTAAAGGGAGGTTGAAATCTTGCCTGGTTCAGAGCTCAGCCGGGAGCATAGGTGCGCCCATCGGTCCAGGTTCAAGCACGGGATCAGGATCCGCGCCCATTTCAGTCGCGTCGCGATGAACCAAAGCTCCGATCAGGAAGCAAACCACCGAGGAGGTGGAATACTGGCCACCAATCAGCCATGTCGTGAACGTTACGACCAGGACCGCACAAAGCGGCAATCCGACTGACAGATCGACCCTTTGCACATACCGCAGAGCTCTGCGCGCGGTTGCGAGCACGATGTACAGGTACAGCAGACCACCCACCAGGCCGAGGCTGATGAACATGTCGCTCATGTCAACCTCGGAGCTGCTGACGCTCGGATCGCCGCCGAACTTGGAGGCTGCGAGCGTAGTCGAACCCAGGCCGTGTCCGATCGGATTCTTGAAGCCTTGCAAAAAGCCGAACACGATCATGTCGCGATGAATTCCCGCAGTGGAGTACTTGGGGTCAAGCGGATGCGCGAAGCCGCCTGTCTGGTGCGCAATCAGACTCTGGGCCGCGGAGTTCGATTGCGAAGCCGTCGTATCACTGCCCAGGTGAGACGCCGCGAACGCCGCGACAAGCAGACCCGCAATCATCAAGGTGCCGGTATACAGAATCTGCCGCACGCCCACCTTCTGACCTTTTCGCAGCACCCATACCGCCGCGAGACTCATGATGAGCCGGATAACAACACCTCGCGACGATGCCAGGAAGACAGCCACGACAAGCAAAGGAAAGGCCACCGTCCAATAGCGCTTCACACCGAAAAATGAAGCGGCGGCGATGGCTCCGCCGATCGCAAGCAGCGCGGCATACTCTGCTCCCGATACGGAAAATCCGAATGCTCGTACCGAATGGCCCACATACAAGGCGACATACGTCTTGGTCGCAATGTTGATCCAGGCTTGTTCATAGGGAAGAAAGCCAATGAAGGTCTGGCCCAATCCCAGCAATGCAGCGACCACGCTCAGAGGAAGCAGCAGGCGATACAGCAGCCGTTGCAGCACCGCCGGCGATGCCAGTTCCCTTCCCACCCAGAACCAGAGGACGGGCGCAATGTAGAAGATGGCGCCAGAGAGACCAATGGAAATGCCTCCCTGCAGGGGATTGAACACCTGAAGAACCATCAGCACCAGAAGGAAGAACATGGCCTTGGACAGGCGATCCGTGAGGCGCACACGCATCAGTTGCGGCAGCGCGAGGATCACGGCCATCGCCGGTCCCACAAGCAGCAGGAGATCAAGCGTGGGCGGAGGTCCGAAGGTTGCTGCCATCAACCGGCGCAAATCGCCCAGGATGTTGAGGTACACCAGCGTGGAAAGCGCCGCTGTCGTGCGGCTGAAAAACAAGGTCAACAACAGAACGCTGAAAGCAAGGATCGCGCCGAGCAGGTTCACCTGGCCACGGATCATCAGAACCCACAGGAGCGCCGCGTACGCGAGACCGCCGCCCCATAGCCAGATCTCCTGGGGAAGCCGAAAGGTTCTGGCGGTTTCTGCGGAAGCGGTGCTCATTGGGCTTCGACCTGATCAGCGAGCCGCTACAACTCGCTGCAAAAACTTCAACTTTCGTACACGGGCGTGCACGGACATCCGCCTAGCGAACGACCAAAGCCGCTGCCACCGAACCTACGACCGCACTGGTGGCGTTTGGGATCGAGTAACTGAGAAACTGCTTGAGGCCGCTGCGTGGAATCACGAGCACATCCGAAGGCTGCAGGACGGCATTCAACGCCTGGTTCCGTTGGATTTGCTTGATATCCAGCTTGATGGTGATGGCCTTGCCGTCGGCCGTGGGCCGGATGATCGAGGCCTTGGTGGACGCAGCGGTCGGGTTCAATCCCTGTGCCAATGCCAGCACATTCAGGACCGTCAACTGGCGCCCGTTGTCCACGAAGAATTCACCCGGGTGTCCTACATCGCCAACGACATAGATCGCCTCCGCCCGCGCAACCACGATCACATCTCCGGGACGCACGGTTGTCATGCGCTCGATCTGCGAGTAATTGGGCGAAGTGATGGGCACAACTTCAGGACGAGTTGGGTCATTGGCATGCGAGATGGTGATGGACGATCCCTGATCGTGGGTCACACCACCGGCCGCCGAAAGCGCGTCATACAACGAGTGCTGTCCCAGCAGGAGATACGTCCCGGGAACCCGAACTTCACCCAGCACCTTGATTCCCGCAGTCGCATATTCGGTAACAAACACGGTCACGTTCGGCTTAAGCATGGTGCCGGTATCATGCAGTGTTTGCGCAATAAGCTGGCTGGCCTCCAGTGAGGTTAAGCCTGCGACGTTGATGCCGCCAATCATCGGCAGGCCAATTTCACCATCTTCGCCAACGCGAACTTTCGGCGCGCTGAGTTCGGGAGTAGAAAATACGTCGACACTGAGAACGTCGCCGGGCTGGATGGGGATAGGCGCGGATACACCCGTGGTCAGTGTCCTGTTGCGCAGATCAATCGGGTTATGAGGCTTCTCCTGCGCGTACGCCGTGCTCTGCGCTGCGAGACAGAAGGCGATCACCGCCATCCACATCCAGTTCCTGTTCGCGCCCATCGTGTCTATCGCCTTAGGCTGCATATGCTGCACCTGCATTCGGGAGATCTTTCACGACGACTCCCGCCACCTGAACATCCACCTGCTCCAGCATCGTATGCAGGTGAGCCAATGCGCGTGGCCTGGAAACTTTATAGCGGGCTACGACCAGCGTAGCTTTCACCGCGCTGGCAACCACCAATCCGTCGCTTACCTCAAGCAAGGCGGAGGATTGCAGCACGACAAAGTCGAACCTTGCTTCCCATTCCTGCAGCAGAGTCTTGAGCCTTCCACGAATCAGTTCATCCGCAACACCGGAGCCCGCACTGCCGGCCGCGAGCACAAAGAGGTTTTTCACTTTGGCTACCAACTGGGGCGCTGCGTCCGCGTTCGGTGTTTCCTTCAGAAGATCGCGCAAACCGGAGCGATTCTCCAGTCCGAAGGCGCCATGCAGGCTCGGTTCGCGCAGGTCGGCATCGACCAGCAGAACGCGGTAACCAGCCTGGGCCAGCGCAACCGCATAGTTCGCAGCAACCTCGTTCGCACCTTCGCCGGAAAGCGCGCTCGTCACCAGGAAGCTCTTTGCAGGCTTACCTTCCGAACCCAGCAGGAAGATATTGCGTAAGGTGCGATACGCTTCCGCGGCAGGGCTTGAAGCTGCGTTCAACACCGGCAAATCGAGTTCCCCGTCACCATCTCCCTTACTCGCCGGAATGGACGCGATGGGCTGGTAGCCGAAGGTTTTTACAATATCCCGGCTGGTACGCAGCTTGTCGGAGGTGGCATCGAACAGGATCGCCACGGCGATGCCCGCGAAAAGACCCAGCACCAGGCCGCTGCCGATAATCAACGGGCGGTTGGGTTCCACGGCTTTGGTCGGGACAGGCGCCGGGTGCACCAGCATCGTGTTCAGGCCGCTGACTTCGGCGTCCACACCCGCCTGTTCAAGCTTCTTTTCAAGCGTGTTGTATAGCTCCCGCTTCGAAGCGACGTCCGCCTGCAGCGCCGTGAATGCAGCCTGGTTGCGATTGAATCCGTACGCCAGGTGGGTTTGTTCGTTGTACTGGGACTGCAGCATGTTTTCCGCGGAGCGTGCCGAGTCATACTCCTGCTGCAGCCGGTTTCGTACCGATTGGACATTCTGATCAATGTCCGCCCTCAAGGTCCGCTGTTGATTTTGCAGCTCCACCAGGGGCTGGTACGTGGGGCCGAACTTCGCGGAAAGCTGCGCGATCTTTCCGGTCACCGTGGTCAATTCACGTTCCAGAGCGTCGAGGCGAGCGTCCGGGAATAACGTAGAAAGCGTCGCGGCATCGCGTGATCGGGCGGACTGGAGTTGAGCCTGCTTGAGGATGCGGTCGTGTTGTGCCGTGGCCAGCCGCTCGTTGAGAATGCGAAGGCGGTCCGTGATGGTGTTGCCCGAACCTTCCGTGGCGACGAAGTCGTTGTTTTCCTGGAAGGATGCGAGTTTGCCCTGCGACTGGTCGACCTGGTCCTTGAGAGCCGCCATCTGCGCGGACAGCCAGGTGCGAAGCTGCATCACCGAGTTATCGCGATCCACGAAGGTCTGCACGGTGTAGGCGGCAACAAGCTGGTTCACCAGGCGCGCAGCAAGGTGAGGATCATTGCTGCGAAAGCCCACCGAGATGAGCTGCGTCCCTTCGACCTGCTTGGCGCGTGTCTCCGAAGTGAAATAGTCGATGATGCCCTGCTGTTTGGGCGTCAGGGCTTTCATCTCCGCGGGAAATGCAACCGCGGCTTTATGCTCTCCAGTGAATTGATAGAAATCTTCTTCCGGCAATGCGTTCAGCGTGCGAAACGCCACCACATCGCTGTGGAGAAGAACGATCTCGGTTTGCATAGGATCGCTCGGTTCATTGGTAGCCACCGCGCCCGGGTCACTCATGCCTAGCGAACTGGCTCTGCTGGGATCGATACGCAGAATGGCATCCGCTTCGTAGACCGGCTTATAGAGCCGCGCGTACACAATGGAGCCCGACACGCAGACCAGCGTGCAAACCAGGATGAACGCCCAATGCCCGCGCAGCATGCGCACAATATCGCCCGGGGTAAGCCCGGGGTCAGGAGCGGCTGCGCGTGCGGTGCGGGAAAACTGCTGTTTGCTATCAACGATTGGAGGCATCGGTTTCCAGAGAAATGTGTTCTGCGCAGCCAACTAAGTCGGGGCACACGGCCACCCCGAACTACGCTGTCATCAGAATCAACATCTCCTTATCAGGGTTGACGGTAATCAAAAGCACCGTTCTTTCGCAGTGCGGTGTTGGAGCAGTATGAAGCTGATGCGCGATTTCATTCAAGAATATCATCGACTCGCGCCCCACTCTGGCCTTTATGAAGTAGGCATCCGGGTATTCTCACCCTCCAATGCAACTTCAGAGTCAGTGCATTACCAGAAGCTACTCCCAGGTAACTACTGAGTTAGTTAACCCAGCTGTTGACTCGGCCTCAAGCAATCACAATCGCTCTATCCGCAGTCCCGCTTCGCATCCAGCCACGCACGTTGAGCCGCCGCCCGCATCTCCATGCCTTCCCGATCTCCCTTCAATCGAGAGAAGAGTCCTCGCAAAATTCCAGGGGACCGGGCTGTTCCAATCCAGCGAGCCCAGCGCAAAGCATTCCCTCTTCGAAATCCCTTGTGCAGGTAGCGTCGCAAAGTGAGGTAGAAGTTGTAGGAGCTTTCCTCCACCGCTTCCATGCTTGGCGCATCGCGCTGGTCGGGATCGAACCGCGTGGCGGGGAAATGATCCACAACAATGTCCGGGTCGTACAGCATGCGCCAATTTCGTTTGCGTACTGCAAAGCTAATGGCCATGTCGAGACACACCTGCGCTCCCTTGCCGCGGAGACCGGTATCGAATCGCAAACCTTGCAGAGCCGCCGCCCGGAAACTCATGTTGACACCCTTCAGGATGTCAATCTCCGCGGCAAAACGGGACCCGACATGGTGGTTGTGGATGATGCGGCCGAACCACTGCACGATACCCACGAGCTTCGCATCGCCGTTCAGAATCGAGCCACCCTGGTGAACGATGTCGCGCCCTCCGACACCGCCAAGGTTTTCGTCTTCAGCAAATCTCTTCTCGATACGCACCAGCCAGTCGGGCCGGGGAATAGAGTCATCATCCGTAATGGCGACGATGTTTCCCTCGCCGGCATCGAGTCCCCGGTTGTATTGTGCCACCGCCCCGCCGCCGGTCACCTGCAATACTTTGAGGGCGGGCCAATCGGTCCAGCGCGCAAGCATCTCCAATGTCTCTTCATCCCCGGCCTGGATAATAACCAGCACCTCATCGGCCGGGCGTTGCTGCACTCGAAGTCCCTGAAGACATTGCTGCAAACTGTCCGGGCGTTTGTAGGTTGGGATAACCACACTGATCGTGCCGCACAAGGGCAAAGTCTTCGCCAGACTGGAGTCCGCCTGCGATGCGACGCTGAGGCCCACGGTCCCTGGCTGGCGAGCCCTCTTTCGAGCAATGTATTCGGCATAGATCGCCGCCGTTTCGTCAACGATCCTGGACCACGCGAAACGCTGTGCGGTCTGCCGTCCGTTGTCCTGCAAACGCATCCGGAACGCCGGAGTTGTCGCCATGCGATGCAAGGCAGCTTCGATCGCTTCCGGAGAACCGGGCTGGATGAACAGCACATCGTGCCCGTCGCGCAGATATGTCTGTAACGCATCGAGCCGCGTCGCAATAACCGCCAGACCGCAGGCCATCGCCTCATACACAACAAGGCCGAAACCTTCCGAAAGGCTGGGGAAGAGCAGCACATCATAGTCCTTCAAGAGGCTGGGCAATTCCGCATGCGCATAGTGGGGCACAACCCGGATGCGAGGATGATGCTCCGGCTCATAATCCTGAAGAACGTTCACTTCCGAAATTCCCGTGCCCAGAAACCCCACCATCAAATCCGGATGCGTGCGCATCGCCCGATTCAATGCCTGCGGCGCAACGTTGATCTTGCGATGTCCATAGCTTCCCACCACGGCCACCCTTAGTCCCGCGCCATCCTCACGGTGATTCTGCCGGGGCAAGCCGAGGAAGACATCAGGAATGCCGTTCGGCAGGATGACCGCGCGCTCGGGCCTCACGCGAAGATTTTCAATGGCATAGTCACGATCGGCATGATTGGGAAAGATGGCAACGTCGGCGGTGCGAAAGCTTTTCGCCACTTCCCAGAGCCTGTAGCCGCCGTGATACAGCGGATACTTCCAGGACATCGTCTGACCTTGCCGGCACTGCTCACGAAACATGGCGTCGACAAGATGTTCCAGGCCATGGCTGCGGGCGACGGTCAACAGCCTGCTTTTCCGCCTCCTGGCCTGGTAAACCCACCCGTCGCCGCTGGAACAATCCGCGACATCAAACTCTGTTTCCAGCCGGTGAAGCTCACGGGAAACGAACCAGGGAAAACGTACCTGCCGCAGCAAAGGGGATCGCAGCGCGCGCGCATCGGCCATATCCGTGAACGACAACACCTTCGCTTGATCCCCGCGCGCTTCGAAATGCTTCCAAAGCTGGTAGGTCACGCCCGGGGCGCCCTGATCCGGCGTCAAGGGATGGTGAATCGTTAACAACACACGCATCCCTTCATCATGCAATGCAGGCAGAGTATCTGCAATCAAACCGGCTCTCTATGTCTCTCTCCAAATCCCCGCGTAACATGACCGACCGCTTCATCATGATCCAGGCAGAACATGGCTTCCGTTACCTTCGTCATCGCCATAAGGCACGAAGGAGTGGAAAATATCGTGCTATAGTTTCTTCCATCTCAAAGAATTTGAGTGTTGTGGATTGGCCCTTTCTTCCGGGCTTGATCGCCCATAGCACACGCGAAGCTATAGCAAGCCCCTTCAATCGGTAGCGCAACGTTCATGCCATCGCAATGGATGTCAGTTGCTGGACTGTTTGAGCACCCGAGGTGAGTATTGTCCACTGCCGACCGCATGCCAGTTGCCTCCCATGCAGAATCTGGCAGAGGTGCGGGTATGGCCGGAGCCAAGCAGAAATCCCCGGCCCGAATCCCTTTCATACGGCCTGAGCCACCGAAGCTAAGCTGCCACACCGACGAGCTTGCCCAGATTGAAAACTCGGGCATCTATTCCAACTACGGTCCCGTCAATACGCAGCTTGAGCTGGAATTCATTTCTTCGATGTTCGGGCAAGGCGACTGCCTCACGGTGTGCAACGCAACCATCGGCTTGATGATGTCGATCCGCACGGTGATCGGCGATGAGCCGCCAACAGCACGCCGCTATGCGTTGATGCCCTCGTTCACATTCGCCGCGGCAGCCCATGCGGCCATGTGGTGCGGTTTAACTCCCCTGCTTTGCGATGTGGCCCCGGACACATGGCTGCCTGACGCCGAATCGGAAGAAGCACTTCTCCTGAAGTACGCCGGACAAGTCTCCGTAATTCTGCCGTGCGCCACATTTGGCAACAATCTTGACCTTGCGCATTACCGCGACCTTTCACGCCGTTATGGCGTTCCGATCGTTGTCGACGCTGCAGCCTCGCTGGGTTCGCAGGATCATGACAGGAATGCGTTCGGCGCGGGCTTCGAGTGGCCGGTCATCTTTTCCATGCACGCTACCAAGCTTTTCGCCACAGGCGAAGGCGGCTTGATCTATTGCGCGGACAAAGAGCGGGTAGCGCGGCTTCGCACCATGGGCAGCTTCGGGTTTGAACAGCCGCGAAGCGCCACCATGTTCGGCATCAATTCCAAGATGGCCGAAACATCCGCACTCAGCGCTCTTCTGCAGCTACGCGGCTTTGCCGATGTCGTGCAACGCCGCGATCAGCTTGTTCACCATTACGCCCAGTGCCTCTCGAAAGAAATTACGTTGCAACGAAGCCTGGGCAGACGCCAGGCACATTCCTTTGTTTCGATCCTGCTTCCAAAGGATGTTGCGTACAAACGCGACCAGATACGGGGCTATCTCCGTTCGCAGAACATCGAAACCGCGTCCTATTTCAGCCCGCACCTTGTGGAACAGCCTTTTTTTCAGAAACACGCGGTTACCGCGGCACTGCCGAACACAGAAGAGATCGCCACTCGCATTGTCAGTCTCCCTACCTACGAAGGCATGTCAGTCAGAGATGTGAAGCGCGTAGTCTCCGAGCTGCACTACGGCATCCAGACAGCTCGCAGTTAAGATCAATTCAAAAATCTAATGGAAGTCGTGCGATCGCAGATCGATCGATTCCGCATGCAGAAGCTCCAGCGCTTCCGCCTTCACGTGCACCACGCCGTCCTGGTTCTGCAGCTTGCCGTGGACCTTTAAAAACTTTCCACGTGTCACCAGAATGCGTTCCCGCTCATAAAGCTGGGGATGGATGATGATGTTGGCGATGCCGGTTTCATCTTCCATGGAGAGGAAGATGAAGCCAAGGGCCGTTCCCGGCCTCTGCCGCGCAATGACGGCGCCCGCCGCGGTGACATAGCGTCCGTCCGGATAGTGCTGCAACTCACGCGCGGAAAGTACACCATGCCGCCGTAGTTCCGCCCGCCGGTAGGCCATGGGGTGTGGACCTATGGTGAGCCCTGTGCCGGCATAGTCGTTGACCAGCCGTTCTCCCGTTTCCATACGCCGCAAGGGTGAAGCCGCAGGTTGGTCCGCTACCGAGGCCTTGCGAAGAAGAGAACCCACTGCGCGGCTCGACTGCTCCATCTGCCAGATGGCATCGCGGCGATGGCCTACACCGTCCAGCGAGTTGAGCGCTCCGATACGCGCAAGCTGCGCCAGATCGCTCCGGTTCAGTTCCGGAACACGAAGCGTAAGGTCATCCACATTCATGAACCTGCCTTCGGCGTCACGCGCGGCGACAAGTTGAGCGGCAGTTGCCGCCTTCAATCCCCGCGCATAGTTCAAGCCCAGACGCAGGGAGAGAGAACCCTCCGGCTCACGTTCGACCCTGCAAACGGTATCCGAGATCTGGACATCGACAGGCTTCACACGCAAGCCATGGCGTTGTGCGTCTTTCACCAGCACGGCGGCGGTGTAGAAACCCATCGGCTGGTTGTTGAGCATGGCGCAGGTAAACGCAGCCAGATACTTCACCTTGAAGTAGGCCGAGGCATACGCAATGAGCGCGAAGCTGGCCGCGTGCGATTCAGGGAAACCGTACAGCGCGAATGACTGAATGCTTTGCACAATTACTTCCTGGGTTTCCGGAGCGATCTTGTTGGCTTCCATGCCCGCGCGCAGTTTCACCATCAACTCCGCCATGCGTTTCCATGAGCGGCGCATGCCTACGGCTTTGCGCAGTTCTTCGGCTTCCGCACCTGAGAAGTTGCCAACCGTCATCGCGATCTTGAGAAGCTGTTCCTGAAAAAGCGGTACGCCCAGCGTGCGCTTCAAGACAGGCTCCAGGGAAGGCAGAGGGTACGTCACTTCTTCCCTGCCCTGTCGCCGGCGCATGTACGGATGCATCATCTTGCCCACAATAGGGCCCGGCCGGATGATCGCCACCTGCACCACAAGGTCGTAAAATTTGCGCGGCGCATTCCGAGGTATCGACGCCATCTGCGCACGGCTTTCCACCTGGAACATGCCCACCGTGTCCGCTTTGCAAAGCGTGTCCCACACGTCTTCCTGGTCGTGCGGCAGGTTGCCCAGGTCAATGTCCACGCCGTAGTGCTCCGGGATCAACGTGAGGCAGTCCTTCATGACGGCCATCATGCCCAGACCAAGAAGGTCAATCTTGACCAAGCCCATGTCATTGCAATCTTCCTTATCCCACTGCACAACGCTGCGGCCCGGCATGGAGGCACGCTCCAAAGGCACCACACGATTGAGTTGTCCCTGGCATACCACCATGCCACCGGAGTGCTGCCCCAGATGCCGCGGCAGGTCCTGAAGACGCTCGCTCAGTTCAACGTACTTGGCAATCCGCCAATGTTTGATATCAAAGCCCGCATGGCGGAAGTTGTCGCCCAGCGTCTCGTCCTTCCTGCGCCATTCCCAATGGCCGATCAGCCCGGAAAGCCGGCCCAGCGTTTCCTCATCGAAACCAAGAGCTTTGCCTACTTCCCGAGCCGCGCTCTTGCCGCGATAGGTAATCACATTCGCAGTCATGGCTGCGCCCAGTTCTCCATACCGCCGGTACACATACTGGATTGCCTGTTCGCGCTTGTCGCCGGAAGGCAGATCGAGATCGATGTCCGGCCACTCTTTGCGATTCTCATTGAGAAAGCGATCGAACAGAAGATCCATCTTGACCGGGTCGATGGCTGTAATCTCGAGCGCATAACAGACGATGGAATTGGCGGCGCTGCCTCGACCCTGGATCAGAATGTCGTTCGTCTTGCAAAAGCGAACGATGTCCCACACGATGAGAAAGTACCCCGCGAAGCCCAGCTTCTCAATCAGGTCCAATTCCCGTTCAGCCTGCTTCTTCGCACGGCGATAGAGATCGCGGTCGGGGTTATAACGGTAGCGGTTCTCGAGACCAATAGCGACACGCTTACGCAGATAACTCTCCATCGGCTCGCCAGTCTCCGTGTCATAACGCGGGAACTCATAGCCGAGATCGTCCATTTCAAATTCAAGTCTTTGCGAAACCAGCAGCGTATTTTCGATCGCTTCAGGAAGATCGCGGAAAAGATGGCGCATGGCGCGCGCACTGCGCACCTGACGCTGCGAATTGGTTTGAAGCAGCCGACCCGCTTCATCGAGTGACACATGATGACGGATGGAAGTAAACACATCCAGCACCTCACGTTCATACTGCGTGGCGTAGCGTACACCGTTGGTGGCAAGAATCGGCAGGCGCAGGCTTTCAGCGATCCGCACCGCGGCCTGGTTGCGAGATTCTTCGGCCCGGTCGCCATGACGCTGCAACTCGACATAGACATTGTGCGGACCGAACATCTCGACGAGTCTCTCCACGCAGCGGCGGCCTTCCGCTTCGCCCCCACGAACCAGCGCCGACGCAAGCGGACCTTCATCGCCTCCGGTAAGACAAAGGAGGCCGTCATGGAATTCAGCCATGTCCTCAAGGCTTGCGAAGCCTTCGCACTTCTTCTTTTCCCGCATCTTGAAGCGGGTAATGAGCTGACAAAGATTCTGGTATCCCGTGCGCGAGGTGCACAGCAGAGGCACCCGCACAGGCTCGCGTTCATGCCGGTAAGGAAGCGCGGCATGTGGAGTGAAACGTGAGCCGAGATTAGCCACTGCAATCTCCGCGCCGATGTGAGCTCGTATGTTTTTGTCCTTCGCGAAGGTATGGAAGCGGGGTGAACCGTAGAAGCCATTGCGGTCGAGCAACGCAATGGCCGGCAGACCCTGTTCGCATGCGGCATCGATCAACGCTTCCGGCTGCGACGCGCCTTCCAGGAAGCTGTACGCGCTGTTGGCATGCAGTTCGACATATTCCGGCGTCGAATCAGTCATACAGCGCCTCAAGCTGCCAGGTTCTGCGCAGAAGATCCTGTATCACCACGCAGAGCAGGGCTTCTCCATCGTTTCCAACGGCATGAAGGTCCCACTCTTCGCGCGACCAGACAGTTTCCGACCACCACTCGCCGCTACGCCGCCATGGACCGTAAGCCTGTTGCACGGCATAGCGTTTGCCTTCAAAGAAAAACGCTCGTGGAGAGTTGGCGTCCAACTGCATGGTGAGCTGCACCGGCGGACGCAGACGGCGTAGAGCAAGTGCAGCCTGCATACTCTGCACTTCCTGACTCTTCGGAGCACCTGATGGAACCGTGAAACGCTCCATCACAAACCCTTCCGGCCGGTGCGTATCCAGGAGCTTCGCTTTTCCAACACGGCCTTCTCCCACCAGCGCCGCGATGCGGGCAAGCGTGACATCCAGGCGCATGGGCTCAGGCAGTGGCGGACTGAACAAACCTGCCTGAACCTTGCTGCGCTTGCCCGGTTCCGCATGCAGATGAACAGACATGACGCCGGTCGACGGAGGATGGGCCTGAAGATCGAGCAGCAGCAGCTTGAGCAGGATCTCGCGCTCTGTCAGCGGAAGCGCAGGTTTCAATGTTCGCGTGTGCTCGCCCCCACCATCGAGCCCAAGCTTGACGGTGAGACTCGCCAGCGCAAGGGCGTATGCCTTGGCACGCACCAGAAGCTGATCCAGCATGGGACCAAGGACAAACAGCAGTGAATCCAGCATGTCCACCGGCGTATCGAACGCAATCTGTTCTTCCAGCGTGAAGACGGGCTCTTCCGGCGTCATGAGGTGCGGATGTTCGCCTCGTGCAAGCCAACGCAGTCGACGGCCCTCCTGCCCCAGCCGTGCGACGAGATCATTTTCCGGAAGCGCAGCCAACTCGCCCAACGTACGAATGCCCCACAGCTCGAATGTGCTTCGCTGTTCCTCGTTGAGCCCGAGAGCCGCGAGTGGAAGCCCACTCAGAGCTTCGCGTTCGGCGCCTTCAGCAATCAGCCACGGCGTCTTAAAAGCAAATGCGGACGCACAGACAGCGGCATGGTAGTTGCCGCCGGCAGCAATCTTTGCAAGCAGGCCAAGCGAACGCACGGCCTGTGCGATGGAGCGGACAGCCTGCGCAACGGGACCGAAAATGCGGCCCGTACCCGTCATGTCCAATACCAGAGCGAAGGCTGCGGTGCCGGACAAGTTTGCAGAGCATATCTGAGCCCTCGGCGTAAACGCGCCGGCGAGATGAAGCAGCGCCGCACGTGTTGCACGTTCATCCACCACAGAACGGCGTATCTGCTGGACCTGCGGAAAGCTGTCCAGCTCCGCTCGTGTCATGCCGTGCGTCACGCCCAGTGCAAGAGCATGTTTGTTCCTGCTGCCTACCTGCTCCAGGGGCGGGTCACCTTCAAGCACGGCAATGGGAAGACGAGCCTGTTCCGGACGAAGCCGAAGACGTGCCTGGGCCGGAAACTCCGGCACATGCACGCAGATATAAAGCGGCCGTTTTAAAGAGCCCATGCGGCACGTCCCTTCCACGAGCCGGGGCGTTCCGATTGTGGCCCCTTCCTGATCGAGACAACTTTGCCTGTGTCGCGCTGAAATCTCTGACGCTCCAGCTCCAGGCGATACTCCATGCCGGTAAACACCCGGCCATGCGCCGCAAAAGCGCCGGGCTGCATGCGTGCAACCACCTCAGCGCTCGACCGGGCGCAAGGATGCCTTGTCAGCAGCAGCAGGCTGGTATGCGTCCGCTCACAGGCCGCGCGATAGCGGAACCATGTCGCCAGCGGAATGCGCCACGACATCTCCGCCGGAGTGCTGCCGAGATCCAGCACGATCAGGCCAAAGCCGCCCGATTGCAGAAGCAGGTCGGTTGCCCGCAAAGCCTGGTCAAGCCGTGTCCAGCCGGGCTTCGACGTGGATGATTTTCCCGTAGGAACAGGCTTTGCGTGTGCGGGATGAGCGGGCATCGGATGCGGCTGTACAGGTCCCTGAGGGGAGACTTTACGGCGATGGGGTAACGGCTCTGAACAACAAGGCGTGATGGCGAGATAGTCTCCTCGCCCTGGAGGCAAACGGTCGGTCGCAATCTGTTCTTCCCGAAGAACAGAGGTTTGTGGAAGCACGCGGTTCGGAACGCCGGGCGTGCCGATCGTCTTGTCTCTTCTGGGTGACTGGATCGCGCCGGAGCGAGGCTGCGCCTGCAACAGGTTCTGAATGGCCTGTGGCATGCCGCGGCCCTCGGAACGAGGATGCGGACTTCCGCCTCCCTGTGGAGCGGGAGGGCCGGGTGCTTTCATGGGCGCATCCGCAACCTGTCCGGCGGCACTTGTAGGAGTCACGGCCAAGGCATTTGGTTCAGACGCTTTGTCTTCCCCGCAACGAACCCATAAAAGCCGGTCGAGATCTACACCACACACCGCTGCGCTTTCCGGATGCAGCCTGTCATCCACATCGATCCAAGCCACAACATTGCCATTCAGGATGGAGGCCGCAGCATAAGCCAGGGCAGTTGTAGTTCGTCCGCTGCATTCCGCGCCTACGAGCTCCGTGATGGCCCCGGCAACGATGCCGCCGCGTAGCGCATCATCCAGGCCGGTGACCCCGCATGGAATGCGTTCAGGCTCAGTCTTGACGTAAGGAGATAAGGCTCCCGGAACCCGCTTCGCAAGCGCACCTTCCACCTCAAGGCGGACAAGTGCAGCGGAGTGGCGAACGGCATTCATATTCGCCTTATCTTCGCCTATACGATCGGGTAGCTGTCAACAGCTATTTTGAATGACCCGGGCCATTGCACCTGAATAAGTTATTTATAATCAGCACTATAACAGCGTTATTTAGTTTGAAATGAGTCTCCCCTCCGCATGGTGCCTCGTGTTCGAACAACGAACCTGTTATTGAATCTCGATCTGCCCATGAAGAGGCTTTGCCCGCCTGTCAGTCCCTCAGCATCTGCAGTTTGAGAGCGTCGTGGCTGATAGGTTGAACCAGCCTGGCGCCGCCACAGTAATACTCATTTGGACCGTCGTTGAACATCACGACCGAGTAGAACTCTCCACGCGTTGTGACCAGCGCGCAGATATTGGGGATTTTGGGAGGAGTAAAGCGCCGGCTGAGATCGGCGATTTCACCCAGCCACGCATGCAACGGACTGAAGCCGGTTGTGCTCTTGGGCATCGCGAAGGCGAAGTTGCGTTTGACCAGGCGGTTGACGACAGGATTTTCTTCTACCGTGCCGACATGGCCGGCATAGTTGACGCCACGATCGCTCCAGCGGGCGATGATGCAGCCGCTCATGAAGCCCGTGAGCACGTCGTAAGGCCCCATCGGCACCCGGGCTGTTCGTCCCGGCGTGTAGTCGAGCCACTTGTACTGGATGGGTATGTTCTTCTGCAGGCCGATCGCGCTGACGTGAGTATGCATGAGCATGGGATCGACGACACAACCGAGTCCGATATAGGTCAGCGGCGATGTGGGGCGAATGCCGCCGACAATGGCGCCATCATGAGGACCATCGACGTTGTTGGGTTTCTGCCAGTGGAAACGAACACCAAGCTTGAAGTACTTCTCGATCATGTCTTCGCTCCCTTCACCAGGGAACCGCTCTGTCTGGGAGAGTTGGAGGAGTGTACACCTGTATTGAATTGCAGCCAGCGGAATCTTTCGCCTTTCCCGCAAATCCTCGCCCACGTGACGCGCGTCACCCGAAGCAGGCGCCGTTGTATCGGCATGCGAGTCAAACGGCCCCTAAAGAATCCGCAGTATCAATCTTCCGTCAATTCAGTTAGGCGCACGTTGACTCGCGCCACGCGGCTTACTAACTTCCTTGCCATGGACAATCAGGATTTTGATCGGCTTTTGGAAAACTACAAGCAAGCAACCGACAAGTGGGTTGAAGCCATTCGCGCTGAAGAATTGCTGGCTACCGAAGACCACTCCATGGTGGCAATGGAACATTGGGATGCGGCTGGGCTCGAAATTGTCGAGGCAGAACGCGCCGCGAAAAAGGCGCACGATCTGTACAAGAACGCCCTGCGCAAAAAGAACTACGGCTTCTAGAGATTTCCCATGATGCTGTGCTTTCCCGAAGCGGCTGAAGAGGTCGTTTTCTTTGGGGGACGACTTCAACATCTTTGCCCCTGAATACACTTCATGGGAAATGCTTACAGCCGGGCTTCCTACCAGGGTGCCCCAAAAAAGAGAGGACCGTTTCCTTTTGGAGGAAACGGCCCCGTATCTCTTTTCGTGATGCACGTTGCGCGGTGTTAAGCCGCCCGATGCGGAAGACTCCAGTTCGGACGAATGAAGTGGCAGGTATACCCGTTCGGATAGCGTTCCAGATAATCCTGGTGCTCCGGCTCCGCCTCCCAGAATGGACCGCTTGGGTCGACCGTCGTCACGACCTTGCCCGGCCAGAGCTCTGAGGCGTTGACATCGGCAATCGTATCTTCAGCGACCCGCTTCTGCTCCTCCGTTGTGTAGAAGATTGCAGAACGGTAGCTGGCGCCCATATCGTTTCCCTGACGGTTCAGCGTTGTCGGGTCGTGGATCTGAAAGAAGAACTCCAGCAGCTTCCGGTAGCTGAGCTTCTCAGGGTCGAACACTACTTCTAAAGCTTCCGCATGCGTTCCATGACGGCGATAGGTCGCATTGGGGACATCGCCACCCGTGTAACCCACTCGCGTGGAGATCACACCGGGATAGCGCCGCAACAGATCCTGCATTCCCCAGAAGCAACCGCCGGCGAGTATTGCTGTTTCCTGTGATGACGCCATATCGTTACTTCCCTTCTTTCGGTTCGAACAACTTCAGATAGTCTCCGTATCCCTCGCTCTCAAGCTCATCCACGGGGATGAAGCGCAGCGACGCGGAGTTGATGCAGTAACGGAGACCGCCGGCGTCCTGGGGGCCGTCGTCAAAGACGTGGCCGAGATGGCTGTCGCCGTGGCTGGAACGCACTTCAACCCGTTCCATGCCGTGCGTGCCATCAGGAAGCTCTTCTACGTTTTCCGAATCAAGCGGCTTCGTAAAGCTCGGCCAGCCGCAGTGACTGTCGAACTTGTCGAGCGACGAGAACAAAGGCTCGCCCGAAACGATATCCACATAAATGCCGGGTTCGCTGTGGTCCCAGTACTCTCCGGTAAAAGGCCGTTCGGTTGCGCTTTGCTGTGTCACCCGAAACTGTTCGGGGGAAAGGCGCGAGATTGCATCTGCGTTCTTGGTGTAGCTGGACATCTTCTACCTCCTGCAAATCCACTCAATTTATAGATTAGATCGCAGAACGGCACGAAACGATGCAAGCGCCGTCTCGACCTCGGGCCGCAGGAATCAGAAGCGATCGACGTCGATGACGGCCTGCGCAAACGCCTGGGGAGCCTCCTGGGGAAGGTTGTGGCCCACGCCCCCGGTGATGTTCCGGTGCTCGTACTTCCCACCGAACTTCTTGGCGTAGGTGCTCGGGTCCGGATGTGGTGCGCCGTTGGCATCACCTTCCATGGTGATGGCAGGCACGTGGATGACTGGCCCTCCGGCGAGCCGCCTTTCGTACTCGTCATACCTGGCCTCGCCCTGAGCCAATGCCTGCCGCCAGCAGTAGTTGTGAATCACGACCCTGACATGATCCGGGTTGTCGAAGGCGGCCGCACTGCGGTCGAAGGTGGCATCGTCAAAGCTCCACTTCGGCGAAGCGAGCTTCCAGATGAGTTTCGCGAAATCGTGCCGATACTTCTCATATCCCTGCTGACCCCGATCGGTGGCGAAGTAAAACTGATACCACCACTGGAGTTCGGCGGGGGGCGGCAACGGTATCTTCCCCGCCTCCTGGCCGCCGATCAGGTATCCGCTCACGGAAACAAGCGCCTTGCAACGTTCCGGCCAGAGCGCGGCTATGATGCCGGCGGTCCGTGCTCCCCAGTCAAACCCGGCAAGAACTGCCTTATCGATCTTGAGGGCATCCATCAGCGCGATGATGTCGAGAGCGACGGCCGACGGCTGGCCATTTCGAAATGTTTCGTTGGAAAGAAACCGCGTGGTTCCATAGCCTCGCAGATACGGAACAATCACCCTGTAACCCTTCGCCGCCAACAGGGGAGCAACATCGACAAAGCTATAGATGTCATACGGCCAGCCATGCAGAAGAACGACCCCGGGGCCATTGGCAGGCCCGGCTTCCGCATACCCAATGTTGAGAAGGCCTGCCTCGATCTGCTTCAGTGAGGCGAAGGATGTGTTCGAGCCCGCACTTGCCGGTTCCACCGCACGTACGCTGCGTGGTGAAGGCAGCACACCTTCCGCGAAGAGAGTGCCAGGCGCCACGATCGCGGCTCCTGCCGCCAACGCGGTCATTGCGAAACGGCGGCGAGAGATGCTCGCAGACGCTCGCTGGATCCGGCCATCTTCGATGTGGACATCGGTTCGGGGCTGGACTTCATCGATTTGAAACATTGCTTTCTCTCCTGTTGGAACAACTGCCCGTTCTGTTCCGTGGACATAAACTGGAACAATCGCGCATGCCGGCTTTCTTATCAGCCAAACGTAAAGTCGAACGCCTTTGCACCCAAATCGAGAAATTCGAGGTAGGTTTCCGCTCGGCAATGTACCGATCACATTGGAATGGCTCCGTCCGAATCTATTGCACGATGGTATGCGCCGATACGTTGGTATCTGTCGCCGCGGGCTGCAAACCGCTCAAGAGAATAGCGCCCGACCAATACCAAGGTATTGCCGACATCCGTACGTCTCACCGGGAATCGTGTTGTCCGGGACGTTGTTCAGGAAAGAACGCTTGGCAGAGATCCCGTCTACTTCCGCTTCTTCATGAACTGAGCCACCAGCGCCGCAATCTCATCCGCCTTGGTATCGAGCGCGAAGTGTCCAGCGTCGAGCACATGGACTTCCGCATTCGACACATCCTTGCGATAGCGTTCCGGTTCGCCTGGATCGAACGAGAGGTCGTGTTTGCCCCAAAGGACGAGGAGCCTGGGCTGGGTCTTCCGCATCCATGCCTGCCACTTCGGATACGCATCCACATTCGTACGGTAGTCGTAGAAAAGGTCGCTTTGAATCTGCGCCTGCCCCGGCGAATTCAGAAAGGCATACTCATCCGTCCAGAGATCCGGATCGTAGAGCTCAACGTTCGGATCATCCCCGATATGACGAGTCTTTGTAGTGGCAAGGGAGAGGAGATTCGTGCGCAACGCTTCTTCATGTGCCGGCCGGTCTGTCCAGAATGCCCGCCGCGTGGCCCAGTTCGCGCCAAGACCTTCGTTGTGACCCGCTGCATCCTGTACGATCAGGGCCTGGACGCGCTCCGGATGGGCCAGCGCCATGCGGAATCCAACCGGCCCGCCATAGTCCTGCATATAGAGCGTGTAGTGCGATAAGCCCAGGGCTTCCGTGAAGCCATCCATGACGGACGCAATGTGGTCGAAGGTGTAGGCGAACTGCTTGGGATCGGGCCAGTCGCTATGTCCGTAGCCCGGGTAGTCAGGCGCGACCAGGTGGTAGCGGTCCGCAAGCCGCGTCAGCAGCGGCTGGAACATCCGCGACGACGAGGGAAGTCCATGAAGCAGGAGGATGGTGGGCGCATTCTTCGATCCCGCTTCTCGATAGAAGACAGAGAGACCATTGACCTTGACCGTGCGATATGACACCTGCTGCTCCATCGTCTTGTTCCTTTCCTGGGCATTCATACCCAGCGTAACGGTGATCGCAAGCACCGCCAGAGTTCTCAGCGTCAACCCGATCCCATGCATCACCCTCTCCTTGGGTACATCGCGGCCGCTCTATCCTGCGACTTCGCCAGCAACTTCAAAGATGACCTCAAGCTCGACCGGCATCCCGAGTGGAAGGCTGGCAACACCAATCACCATCCTGACCCCGGTCTTGTCACTCCCAAATATCTGCTGGAACAGATCCGACACTGCGTCTGCGACTTTGGGTTGATCGAAGAAATCGCCGGATGTTGCCATGAAGACACCGAGCCGAACGACGCGCGTGATGCGGTCGAGTGAGCCCAGATGTTGCCTGGCTGCGGCAAGGGCACCCATCGCAGCGGTGTACACAGCGTCCCGCCCCTCTTCCGCGGTTAGCTCCTTCCCCAGCCGCCCAATGTACTTGGGCTTGTGGTCGACAACCGGGAGCATCCCGCTGAGGAAAAGAAGGTTGCCGGTCTGTGCCGCTTCCACATAGCTGCCGAATGGAACAGGTGCGGGTGGGAGTTGGATGCCAAGCTCATACATCCGCCTTTCCGCTCCGCCCTCGGTGCCTACCATCGGCCCGAGTGCGCACCGCCGTCCACGTGCAGCACCTCCCCGGTTACGTGTTGTGCCTTTGTCAGAAAGAGGACCGCGTCGGCAATGTCCTTCGCGGCAGTCATCGTGTCCATCGGTGATGGTGATTTCATAGAGTCCTTTGGAATCTTCTCGTGAAGTGGGTAGCGACACGCCCAGGCGAAACCGCATGGAAACGATGCTATCGGTCGGATGCAACCGCTGTTCCTGTGACTACGGCAGGGCAATCGGATTCGTTGAGAGAGAGAACGACTTCCATCGGGGCCTGATGCTTCTGCAAAACCCGCACGCATCCACTGTGCGAGCGATTCGCCCTCAGTCTACAGCGCCTGCATTAATTGTGCGAGGCACCGAGTGACTCGGGAACGGGGATGCACCAACACACCGTGGCAAAACAGTTTCGAGAGGCTACTTCTGCAGGATAAAAGCACCCTGCAGAGGCAGATCCCTCGACGAGGAGCCAACAGAAACTTCAAACCGCCCCGGCTGTGCTGTCCAGGCGTGTTTCTCTGTGCTGTAGAACGAAAGCGCACGCCGGTCCACTTGGAAACTGACCGTCTTGCTCTCACCCGTCGCCAGTTCCACACGCTCAAAGCCTTTGAGTTCACGAAGAGGCCTGTCGACGGTCGCGCTCGGATCACTGACGTACATCTGCACGACCTCAGCGCCCTTGCGAGTCCCGGTGTTCTTCACCAGAACGCTTACGATACCTGGCGTTTCTCCGCTCATCGCTTTCGGCAGCTTCAGATCGCTCAGCGCAAACGAGGTGTAGGAGAGCCCATAACCAAAGGGAAACAAGGGCGTCCTGTCGCTATGCTTGTCGAAGTATCGATAGCCCACATAGATGCCTTCGGCATACTTCACGTGGAGATTCTCTCCGGGATAGTTTCCATAGCTGGGTGAGTCCTCGAGCTTGCGCAGAAAAGTAAACGGCAGTTTTCCGGAAGGGTTCACATCGCCGAACAGTACGTCCGCAATAGCATTTCCACCTTCTTCGCCGCCATACCAGGCATCCATCACACCGGGCACGCGCTCAATCCACTTCATCAGGTTGGCCGAATCGCCTGCGTTGAGGACGACAATCGTCTTCCTGTTGACCGCCGCAACTGCCTGAATAAGCTCGTCCTGCCCTGCCGGAAGGTTCATGTCGGGCCGATCCTTGCCTTCCGTTTCGAGCTTCCAGGAATACCCTACAAACACGACCGCGATATCCGAATCCTTCGCCGCAGCGACAGCTTCGTCGAGCAATTTCCGCCGGCTCTCCGCAGTGGCTGCGGCGGGCTCCTCGCCGGGCATGGCTACACCCAGGGCATACCGCACATTCAGGCTCCCCGCACGCTTTTTGATTCCCTCCAAAGGAGAGATCACATCCTTCGCATACACAAGCCCGCTGCCTCCACCGCCCGCACGGGCGACAGCGGCACCCGGCCCGATGACAGCCAGGGAATGCAGCTTCGCCGTGTTCAGGGGAAGCACGGCATTTTCATTCTTCAGCAGCACGATGCCCTCATCCGCGGCCTTCCGGGCAATGGCGCGTTGCGCTGCGGTGTCGATCGCCACACCGCCAGTGTGAGGATGGTCGAAAAGACCGGACGCAAAGATCACGGTGAGAATTCGCCCAACGTTTTCATTAAGGTTTGCGGTGGGAATGGCGCCATCGCTGACCAGGGGCAGAACTTTTTCCGGGACCAGATACCCCGCATCATTGCCTGCTGCCTTAGGACCCGCCCCGGCAATCCAACGCTTCATGGGTGCGCCGCCGGGCATTTCGAAGTCCATCCCCGCATTCACAGTCGCGGCCGTACTGTAGGTGCTGCCCCAGTCGGAGATCACGAAGCCTTTGAAGTCCATCGCCCGATATAGTTCCTGCTTCAGCCAGGGACTTTCGGCTGCGTAAACTCCGTTCACTTTGTTGTAGGAAGACATCACCGCCCATGCATGTCCATCCCTGATCGCAGCTTCAAAGGCTGGAAAATAAATCTCGTGCAGCGCCCGCTCGCTGACTTCGACGTCGATGCGATGGCGCTCAAACTCCTGGTTGTTGACTACGAAATGCTTCACCGCCGGAATGACGCCTTCGCTCTGAACGCCCTGTACGTAGCCGGTGGCGATCCTGCCGGCCAGATAGGGATCTTCTCCGAAGCTCTCGAAGTTGCGTCCCCAGAGAGGAGTCCGTTGAATATTCACCGTGGGGCCAAGGATCATGTCGCGACCCACCGAAACAACTTCCTGTCCGATGACGCGGCCTTCTTCGCGAGCCAGCGTTGGATCCCAGGAAGCCGCCAGATTGATGCCAGCAGGAAACGCGGTACTGCTGAACGTGCGAACAACACCTTCCACACTGGTTTCGGCAGAAGACCCAGTCCAGATCCGGATACCCATTGGCCCATCCGCCATCTTGATGGCCGGGATGCCCAGGCGCCGGACGCCGGTGCTTTCCATCCAGCCCGACCCGGCCAGCATCGAAACTTTTTCTTCGGTGGTCATGCGCGAAAGCAGGTCGGCCACTCTCTGCTCGGTCGCCAATTTCGAATTGCGATAGGGCGCCGATGCGTCCCCACCCGCCTGCGGCCACGCCGCAACCGAACCCAACCCAATCGCCAGCAGGCAAACACCTATCCGATTCGAACGCACGCGCATCTCCCTTTTGCCCCCACTCGATTCATAAAACCCATGTTGTTTGATTCGCAATGCTACAGAACCCTCTTGGACTTCGTCGCCGGCCCTGAGTGACACAGCCGCCTTCCGTTCACGCTCTCCGTACAACGTAATACGGTGGGTGCGAGACCCGGTCGGCGAGGCCTGGGAACAACGACTCATCGCCTGCCCTGGTTGTCAGCTGAAAGAAATACTGCAGTGGATACTCGGTGTCGGTATAAGCGGCAGGGATGGAAGCGTGAAACGAATCTCCCGTACGCTCCATCGTGACCACGGTGTATCGCTCAGCCTGATCCACATGCCGGTAGTGCAGCCGGGCGGCGGATACATCCTTCGCCGCAAGCTGCAACTGGAGCTCCTGCCCGGCAACGAACGTTGCCGCGGGCTGATGCGCTGCCTGTGGCGGCTCCCGCCGCGCATACCTCGCGACTTTCTCTAACGCTTGCGTCACCTGCGCGCTGCTGCCGTCCTGCGCCGTTGCGAGGATCGACTCCAACGCGGCGATGTCGCGGTCGATCGCCGGGATACGATCGAGCCAGTGGCCACGCAGAACCGGCGTCTCTCCCAGCGTGATGTCCGCCATGTAGACACCCTTTGCGGTGTTCGCCAGTTGCAACCACGCAGCCCGTGCCAACTTGTAGCGCTCGATGCTCGTACGCAGAGCACGGGCATCCTTGGTCTGTTCATAGATACCGAACAGCACACCACCACGAAAGCGCTCTGCGAAAAACGTCCCAAGGCCTTGCTGGATCGCCACATCGACAGCGATCCGCCGGTAGGCGGGAGAAGTTTTCCTGGATGCATCTGCCGCAGCCAGCGACCACGCTTTGCCCGAGGCGGCAGCATACTGGTCGAGCCAACTCGCAACGTCCAGCGGTGAGTAGCGGCCAGACTGCTCGCCTCCCAGCAGCTCTGCGCCGCATTCGAGCATCCGCGAAAAGATAGGTGGATCAAAGGTGCTGGCCGTGTGGAAGAGCACGGGCTTTGGGCTATCGCCGTACGATCCGGGATGCGCGGCGTCCACGGACGTCTCATTGAGATAGAGCTCCGGCCAATAGCTGTTGTTGCCGGCGGACGGCGCATAGGCGGTCAGAACCGTGGGAAGAATCCGGCTCGCATAGCCGAGCGCGGTGGACATGTTTCCGGCAGCGGGACCGAAGTCGCGTTGCATCGGGCGCAGCAGCACGGCGGGATCAACCTCTGGGTTATACAGAGAACGTCCCCAAACCGCTGTGGTGTATTCGAATTTCTGCCAGTCCCAGCGCGGAGCCAGGGAAGCATCCGCATACGCCGTGCGATTGCCGGCGATGCCGGAGCCCCGCCTCCCCTTGAACGACAGCATCTCCATGATTTCCACGCCATTGCTGCCGCAAAAGCTGAACGCGCGTGAGTAGGCTGCCGCTGCCTGCGGATCGCCCGATAGCAGTACCCGTTGCGTTCCCGGCCAGATGCGGTGTACCAGCGACCACTTGCGGTCCTCGCGCAACAGGTCGCCGTAACCATAACGCAGGAAGGATCGAGTGCCGGCACTCAGCTTCATCAGGCCGGTCCTGTTCGCACTGTCTGCTGTTGGTTGCTCCATGACGCGAATGTCTGCCTGGTGATAGGGCAAACCCAGATGCTCACCCCAATACTTGGGAGACATCTGCACGTGCTCGCCAGTCGAGAGTGCTACGTTCTGCATGGTCTCGTCCATGCCCTTGGTGTGCATGTCGATGGCGATCGGCCGGCCGCATGTGGAGACGCCTTCAAACAGAGTGCGCCAGAAATCGTAGCTGCCTTCCGTAACGCCGCTCTCACCGTGTACGCGAAAGGTCAGGCCGCTGATCTCAGGCACTTCACGCAACAGCATGCGGACAGCATCGCGGCAATATGGGGCATGACTCTTCGCGTCGAGCCCTTCGATGACCTGATGCGCGTCCGGGCTGTTCTCCCACACATACCCATGCATCCACAATCCCACGTGAAACTCGAGCCCGTGAGCGACTGCCTGCTGAGCGATGTATTTCAACATCGCCAGGTTCGCATCCCTCTCCGCATCCGGCAGGTTGGTTGCACGAACGTTATAGCCGGGCACCTTCAGCAGGAAGGGATAGGTGAACAGGAAGTACGCGTCTGTCACCTGACGAATGAAGTCATAACCGATACCAAAGGCCAGGTTGAAGCGATTGAAGCGCTGACGCGCGAGCATCGCAAAATACTGCGGCCACATCTCGCGGTCATTGAACCACGGCTTATCCTCCACATCGGATGTGAAGGAACGCATCATGCTTCGCACGGCATTGGCGCGATTTTCAACAATGCCTCGTCCACGGGTGAGCGTGCGTAGCGCGTCGCTGCTGAAGGCGACCTCGTCGGCCAGCTCGAGCACGGCGTACATCAGGCCGCGTGCATCGTTGGCTACCGCAGTGATAAGAGTCCTTCCCTGCGCACTGCCGCGAACAATGCCCAGTGATTCCGGTTGATCGGAAATCTGAAGGCCCGCACCATGCAGGATCGATGTGGCGACTTCGTTCCTTGTACCGGCGACCAGGATGCAGAGCTCAGCCTGTGTGGTCTCACGCAGTGAATCGCAATGGCGAACAGTGACGCCCTTCTGCGCGAATGCTGCTTCGAGCTCGCGTATCGCCCATTGCACCGGCGCTTCGCTTGTGTGAGGATCGTCCGCGCCAATCACCAACGCAACCCGCTGCAACGTCGCAGCCACAGCGAGTCGCGGCCCGGCCAGTGCCGCGCCACCCGCCAGGCAGCCCGTTTGCAGGACTTTTCGTCTCGTCCAAATGCCCGTGCCGTCGTCCATCGAATCCTCTTTCCTTGTTGAGCAGAAGTCCGCCATTACTCGCCCAAAATCCCCTCAAACTCACAATGTTCCCAGGCCGCCATGCTACAGAATTCAGGTTGCCCTCGTCGCCGGACCTGACGTTTGTACGTGGCCTCCGCCCCATCATCCGCACATGAAGGTGCCAGCCCCTGCCAATACGCTGCGATTCTCCTTGGCATCACGGCTATTGTGGCTTAGATTGCTTGCATGAATCTGAGCGATCGCCGTTCCTTCCTCAAATTAACTGCCCTTGCAGGGGCTTTTTCGTCGAGTAGCCTCTTTCGCCAGGCACATGCCGCCGAGTGGAAGGCCGCTTCAGGCGCGGTGGATCACATGACGGCGGATGAAGCTGCGCAGAACGAGGATTATTGGAGCGTCATCCAGCGCGGCTACTCGGTCAGCCCTCAGATCATCAACCTCAACAATGGTGGAGTCTCTCCATCACCCATCGTGGTGCAGCAGGCAGTCGAGCGCTACAACCAGATGACGAACGAGGGTCCGTCCTATTTCATGTGGCAGATCCTCGACCAGGGCCGTGAGCCGCTTCGGCAGAACCTGGCTCGACTCGCTGGAACCTCGCCCGAAGAGATTGCGATCAACCGTAATTCGACGGAGGCACTCAATACCATCATCTTCGGCCTCCCGCTGAAGGCGGGCGACGAGGTCATCGGGTGCAAGTACGACTATCCCAACATGATGAATGCCTACCGGCAAAGGGCGGAGCGCGACGGCATCGTCTACAAGCAGCTCAGCTTCAGTTTCCCCATGGAAGACAACGCGGCTATCGTGAAGGCCTACGAGGAGGCCATTACACCGCGCACCCGGCTCATCCATGTAACCCACATGGTCAACTGGGTCGGCCAGTTGATGCCGGTGCGGGAGATTGCCGACATGGCCCACGCCCACGGCATCGAGGTGATCGCTGACGGCGCTCACTCCTTCGGCCTGATGGACTTCAAAATTCCCGACCTGCATTGCGACTACTTCGGAACCAGCCTGCACAAGTTCTTGTCCGCGCCGATCGGTTCAGGAATGATGTGGGTCAAGCGCGACAAGATCGAAAAGCTTTGGCCGCTCACGTCCAGCGCGAGTCCACACAGTCCGGACATTCGCAAATTTGAATCGCTGGGCACGCGCAGCTTCCCCATCGAACAAGGCATAGGGGAAGCGATCAACTTTCATGAGGCGATCGGCTCCCGGCGCAAGCAGGAGCGCATCTTCTACCTGAAGAACTATTGGGCGACCCGCGCCCGTGCGATTCCAGGAGTCAAGCTGCATACCTCGCTCGACCCCAGATTTTCCTGCGCGATCTGCGGCGTCAGCATCGAAGGCATCACGCCCAATCAACTCATGACCACACTGTTTGGCCGCTACAAGATTCATACCGTCGGCATTGACTACGAAACGATCCACTGTGTCCGGGTCACACCCCATGTCTACACGCGGGTCGATGACCTGGATAAGTTCGTCAACGCCTTGACCGAGATTGCAGCCAGCAGGAAGGTCTAAAAAGCTCTACCCAGACTGCTCCTGCACCCGGCATGGCTGATTTGGTCCATCAAGACCTCCAGCGACGCCGTCCAAGGCACAAGCCGCATCCTACTCTTGCGACGCAGGTCTTTTAAGGAGATTGCAACCATGCAAGAAGGAAACGCGGCGGCGGTGGCTATGCGGCCAGGCCCGGATTACAACCTAACCAACTCGCACGGTGTATCCTGGGCGGCCGTCTTTGCGGGTGCTCTGACCGCCGCGGCGCTTTACCTTATCCTGCTCGCGCTGGGAGCAGGGTTCGGACTGTCTTCGGTTTCTCCCTGGTCCGGCGTTGGGCTGCACCCCTCCGCACTTGGCGCTTCGGCGATCGTCTGGCTCATCGTCACAGAGATTCTGAGTTCGGCGATGGGTGGCTACCTGGCCGGACGCCTGCGCAGTCGATGGATAGGCATCCACTCCGATGAGGTCCACTTTCGGGACACAGCGCACGGGTTCCTGGCATGGTCCACCGCGCTCGTCTTTACAGCCGCTTTTCTCGCATCAGCCGCCACGGCGCTGCTTGGACATTCCGTGTCGTCCAAGTCGACCGAAGTATCTCCAAGCTCAAGTCAGGCAGCCGGTCCGGAGTCCTATTTCGTCGATAAGCTCTTCCGCAACGCCGGCGCCAAGAGCGAAGGGGCCGCTTCCTCACGTGCCGAGGCGAAGATCATTCTTGGCAAAGCTCTCGCGCAAGGATCGCTGGCGAGCGACGACAAGGCCTATCTCGACCAGATGGTGGCCACACAAACGGGAATCACCCCCGTTGAAGCAGACGGGCGGGTCTCCTCCGTCTTCACAGATGCGCAACAGGCGGAAGATACGACGCGCAAGGTTGTGGCGCATGGATTGCTCTGGATGTTCATCGCTCTCCTGCTCGGTGCATTCACTGCAAGCCTGTCTGCCACAGTCGGCGGCAGACAACGCGATCAGGTGGTCCTTACTTAAGGCTTTCTTCCGCACGAAGCACGCGGTTCTTTACTGGAGAAAATTATGCGTTCGATTCTGCTTTATCTGCTCGGCATTCCTATCCCAATCATTCTGGTTATCGCGCTCTTCACCCATCACTTTTAGGGACTGGAGAGATTGTTTACTCCTACCCATGTCACCGGCGCCCATGTCACCGGCCGGCCACTACGATGACTTGGGCGCCTCAGACTGGTGATCGCTGCTAAAACGTGACCTTCGCACCAAATTGCATGCGCCG
>DASYEV010000136.1:0-41004 GCA_036498835.1 Acidobacteriaceae bacterium
GCGCAGATTCACTGATCCGCCAATGCCGTTTGCGTCCTGGTTTGCGGAAAGCGTTTTGTTGAGTTCCACCGCTTCAATGAGGTCGGACGGAAGCACGTCCAAACGGACCTGACGCACCGTCGGCTCAGGAGAAGGTAGAGTGACGCCGTCCACGGTGACATTGGTCAGGCGGGGTTCGGTGCCGCGAACCTGAATGTAAACGCCCTCTCCTTCAATGCGGTATAGCGTCACGGAAGGCAGACGTCCAATCGCATCGGCGGCATTGGCGTTCGGCAAACTGCGAATCACTTCCGCTGGAAGCACCTGCAGGATGTTCTCGGATGTGCGGGTTTCGTTGATGGCTTCCGCTTCGCCATGCGGGCGTTCCGCTGTGACGATCACTTCTTCACTGAACGAAGCCGTCTTCAGGGCGACATCAAAATCCAGGCTTTGGCCTGCTGTGAGTTCGAGATCCGACTTCTGCGGCGAGAAACCGACATACGAAACCGTAAGCGTGTATTTGCCGGACGGCACATCGAACAGGCGGTAGGTGCCTTGTTCATTCGAAACTGCTTTGAGACCCACGGGCAGCAGCTCGATCTGAGCGCCGGGGACTGCTGCTCCCGTAGTGTCCGTGATGGTGCCCGAAATCAAACCTTTGCCTGCCTGGGCTGTCACCTGCGAGGACAGGATCGCCAGGACAAGGGCCAGCATCGCGAGAATGCGACCGCTCCAACGCTTGCTAATGGTGTACATAATGCCTCTTTCTTCGTCAGCTTCCGATGTCGGTGAATGGAGGCAGTCTGGCAGGCGAATCTAATCCCAACCTAAGGATTGGCGGCTTTCCCGCCGGATTTCACAGAACATTGACATTGCGCCGCTAGGTTTGAATGATGCGCATCGTCATCGCGGAAGACAAAAAGAGCTTCGCCGAGCACATCGGGCGAGCGCTCGAAGCGGAGGGTCATTCCGTCACGCTGGCCCATGATGGCGATCAGGCCCTGCGCCTGGGCAGGACGGCAACCTTCGACCTGATGCTGCTGGACGTGATGATGCCGCGCATGGATGGCTTCGAAGTGATTCGCCGGCTTCGCGGTGACAAACTGCGCATTCAGACGATCCTGGTATCCGCTCGCGACTCGATGCAGGACATCATCCATGGACTGGACGCAGGCGCCGACGACTACCTGACCAAGCCGTTTGCGCTGGATGTTCTGCTGGCCAAAGTACGCGCCACCGCCCGGCGTGTTCCTGTCCTGCCACCCGAGACGGTTCAGTTCGCAGACCTGGTGTTCCGTGCTCATCTGCAGGAAATCCAGCGCGGGCCGCGCATAGCTTCCCTGACTCGCACCGAGTGCTCGCTGCTCGAAACCCTAGTGCGGCGCGCGGGAAAGATCGTTCCCCATGGCGTGCTGATCCAGGAAGGCTGGGGCGACGACGCGGATGTCAGTTTCGACAGCCTGTATGTACTGATCCGTGCGTTGCGCGCCAAAGTTACCCAACCGAGTGAACCCGAATTGCTTCATACCGTGCGCGGCGTTGGCTATGTGCTGCGGCAGGAAGCATGCTGAGAAAACCGATCTCCATCTCCCTGCGGCTGACCTTGTTGTTTGGCGGGATCTTTCTGTTCGGCTGGCTGCTTTTCGGCGGCGCCATGTGGCTGGTGCTGAAAAGCACGCTGAAAGGCGAGCGCTACCAGACACTGGACCGCCGCCTCGACCGGCTTCAACAACTACTTGACGACCGTCAGGAAGAGAACACGTCCGACCAGCAACAGGACTTCCGCGACTTTGCCCAGGCAACCGGCAGTGGCCTCTCAGAAATCTTTCGGCCCGATGGCACCCGCGCTTATCCTTCGCCTCGGCTGCCGCCATGGCCTTTCCATGGCCTAAAACGCAGGCGGACAGCGGGAAGTTTCTGCAGGTGGAATACGATGGCCACTCCTACTGGGTATTGTCGCGTCCCATCGCATTGAGCGGGCAATCGCTACTGTTGCTGGCAGCCGCGCCCGAAACCAGCAATCAGGTTGTGCTGCATAACTTTCTGCGCGGCCTTCTCTCCTCGGCCCCTATCCTGCTGCTGATTTCCTGTGCGGGCGGATACTGGATCAGCCGCCGCGCGCTTCAACCTGTCGATCGCATCACGGCGAAGGCCCGCTCCATCAGCATCAGCAATCTCTCCGAAAGGCTGCCGGTCACACAGACCGCCGACGAACTGCAGCGCCTTACCGTCACCTGCAACGCGATGCTGGATCGGCTGGAGGCTTCGGTCAGCCGCATCAAGCAGTTCACGGCGGACGCTTCGCACGAGCTGCGCGGGCCGCTCTCGTTTACGCGAACAGTTGCGGAAGTAGCTCTGCGGACGCCGGAGATCGACAGCAACAGCCGCCGCGCATTCTCCGACATTGTCGATGAGACGGCGAAAGCCTCCGTGCTTCTCGACGAAATGCTGATGCTCGCCCGCGCCGACTCCGACAGCTACGACATGGCTCAGGACACGGTGGACCTTGCCGTCGTCATTCGCGATGTCTACGCCAAGGCCGCGCCGATTGCCGCGTCGCGCGAAGTCGCACTGATCACGGTTCTGCCCGGCGAACATGCGGTTGAGGTGAAGGGGGATTTTGCGCACCTGCGCCGGCTGGTATGGATTCTGCTGGACAACGCGCTCAAGTACACACCTGCAAGCGGACAGGTCGAAGTGTCATTGACACAACAAACAGGTGTCGTCACGGTACACGTTCGAGACACGGGTGTAGGCATCGCGGAGGTTGATCTCCCCCACATCTTTGAACGGTTTTACCGCGCGGACCCTTCGCGCGGTATGGTGGAGGGAAACGGCCTTGGGCTCTCGATCGCAAAGTGGATCGCCGAAATGCATCATGCGGAGATTTCCGTGCAGAGCGCACTCAATACGGGAACCGCATTTTGTCTGCGATTCCCGTGAGATCAGCTTCGCGTTAACTTGCGCCGGGTCTGCCAGAACCGTCATACCCCTGCTCGGCCATTCGCTGACCCATCGCCGCATAGGCTTCTTCGTTTCTTGGCTGCCATGTTGCCAGGCCATCGACATACCGGTTGTACATGCAGAAGGCCGCGGCAATCAGCACGGTATCGTGGATGTCGAGATCCGTCGCACCGCTCTGCCGTGCGTTCTCCACAAGCGTCGTCGTCACGCGCTTACCGTCGATCTGCACCTGCTCGGCAATGGCCAAAAGCGCTTTCAACTTGTCCGATATGTCTGCCGTTGTGTAGTCGTTGCACACGGCATCAACCAGAGTCTTATCGCCTCCGTTGAGAAAGGTCGCCGCCGCTCCGTGGCTCGTGCAGCAGAAGTAGCAAGTATTGCGTGAAGACACGAACGCAGCCACGAGCTCTCGATCGCGCGAGCTGAACCCATGGTTTCCCGAGGTGTGCAGCAACACGTGCGCGAGTTCACGCATCGGTTTTGCCGTCTCCGGACGGAACGCGAACCCAGCGGTGATTCCGGGCATGTCTTCAGGAAGTTGAATGTGCGGCATAGCTATTCCTCCAGTGATATGGGCGCGGTCGCGAGAAGGTTCGCATCCGGTTCGGCAACATGGTTGCGGTCGCGCCGCAGAAGCAAGCTCACTACGGCCGCGGCCAGAGCCACGCCGGCAAGCCCAACGATAAAGCGCGGCTGATACGCTCCCGCGCGATCATACAAGTGGCCGATCACCATGGGACCTGTGGCGCCGCCCACGGCGTAGGCGGTCCAGGTAAGACCGTAGAGAACAGAGAAATGTTTGCGGCCAAAGTAGCGCGCCAGCAGATACGGTGCGACGTCGGCCTCACTGCCCAGGCCGACGCCCAGCAAGGCCGCGCCCAGAAGCGCAATGGCGGGCGTTGCAGCGAACGCGAGAATCAGCGTACCGATCGCGGTCAGCACGAGAATAAACGTCTGGATGCGCTGCGGCGAAAACTTGTCGATAAGCAGTCCAACGCAAAGGCGGCCGATGATTCCGGCTCCGCCGCGCACCGAAAGCGCCAAGGCCGCGCTCTGTGCGGTGACACCATGTTCGGTGAGGATCGCTGCCAGGTTCGTGACCAGGCCGTTTTCGCTGAATGCCGAAAGCACCGTAATCGCTGCCAACACCCAGAAGGCGAGACTGCGCAGAGCTGAGCCAACCGTCACTCCAGATGCGGCGGACGTGTCCTGATGCACGATAGCGGCGGGCCGATTGCGAACCAGCAGCGCAGTCAGCGGGAGGCCCAGCAAGGCGATCCCGCCCAGCATAAGATACGCATCGCGCCAGCCATGGTGGTCGATGGTCCATTGCGTGATCGGTGGGATCAGGATCGAACCCACACCGCTGCCCGTCAGAATCAGCGCCAGGGCGAAGCCGCGACGCTGCTGGAACCAAGTCAGTATGGTGCGGGTATAGGCGAACTGCGCTGTTCCATTGGCCACCAGCCCCATCACAAAAAACGTGATGTAGAAGCGGGAGATATTTGGACCAAGGCGGCTGAGCGAAAGCAGCGTCAACGCAAAGATGACGATCGACGGCAGGATGATCCGCCGTGGTGCGAATCGATCCAGCAGCAGCCCAATGAGAGGAGAAACAAACGCTACCGTGATGGCCGCCAGCGCGAACGTTCCCCCAATTGCTTCGCGCTGCCAGCCGAAGGCGGCATGCAACGGATTCAGGAATAGGCTGAAGGTGTAAGGAACAATCGGAGCAAAACTCACCATGACGCCGGCGAATGCGGCAGTTGCTACGCCCCATCCGGCATAGTGGATGGAGCTCTCGTTCGTCGTCTGCGGCGCGTGACCTTCGCTCATTTCCCATCTCCCAGCCGCATCAGATTCGGCGGTGGATTCACCGGCGCCATACGCTTACTCGGCCGCCTCGAACATCATTCCCATTCGCGAATTGCATCGTCCGATGGAATGCCGTTGTCGGCAACACTTTGCAGATTTTTTGAACAGGCGAATCCTACGTTTTGACAGGGAGCTTGTCTTCGATCTTTCGATGGAGAAACGGCTCCAACTATCGCTGCTTTTGGTTCATGACGTATGCTGCTTGCGCTGCGCCAACGCGCGGAAACATGGCCATTGAGAACCGGAGATCGATATGCCGCATATTTCATTGCCTGAAGGTCTGCAGGGAATTCGCAGCGCCATGGCATTTCGCCCTGAAACGGCAAAGCCTCTGAACGAGTTGGCAGAAGCTCTGCTGCACGCGCCCAACTCGCTGCCGCAGGGCGACCGCGAACTGATTGCGACCTACGTCTCGTATCTGAATGACTGCTACTTCTGCCAGACCGTACATGGTTCCATCGCAGCCGCATGCTTGAATGACGACTATGATCTGGTGAAGCGGGTGAAGACGGACTTTCAGGCGGCGGAAATCTCCTCCAAACTGAAAGCACTGCTCGTGATCGCCGCCAAGGTGCAAAAGGGCGGCAAGAACGTAACAGCCGCCGACGTGGAAGCTGCACGGGCTGAAGGCGCCACCGACGTGGAGATTCACGACACGGTGCTGATCGCGGCGGCCTTCTGTATGTACAACCGCTATGTGGATGGGCTCGATACGTGGCAGCCACGTGAAGAAGCGCTCTACCGCGAGCGCGGCAGAAAGACGGCTCGGGAAGGCTATGTCAGCATGAGCCGCGAATACCTGAGGAGCGCCGCGCCTGAAGTAGCTCGCTGAGTGTGAAGCTGGGATTGTTGATCAGGCCGAGTTTGCTTTTTTTCGTTATTGAGATAACTGACGCCAGGTCGCGGCTTCAGGGGCTTGCGTGAAAGCTTCTTCGAGCCCTTCAACCTGGCAGAGAAAGTGTGATCCTGATGAAGTTATTCATCATTTGATTCCGGAAGGAAGTAGCGCTGAAGGCGCGTTCTATACCAGCCTGGGGCGAAGCCCCAGGTAATCGGATATCAGGGAGATCAAGGGCTGAAAGCCCGCTCTATGATATTTGCGGCGGGATATAGGTCGGGCCTTCAGCCCTCAAGTCCCTGTTGCCACAAGAACCCAGGGCTTCGCCCTGGGCTGGTATAGCACGCGCCTTTGGCGCTTGAAACCAAGCCCGTTTCGTCATTCCCAGAACTCCAACAGCTCTCATGCACGCACTTCAGCCTGGACATACGGAATATAGAGCGTGGCCCTGCTTCAGCATGGGGCTGGGGCGGAAGCAGATCTCTCCGCTGCGCTGCGCTTCGGTCGAGATGACAGATTTGTGGGGGTATATGCAAACATCAGATCCCATGCGGCGGGGTCCCCATTGGGCGATCTTTTGCCCAAATGGGATGTGGGGGATGACAACAAAAAAAGAACCCGCAGAGCATTGTGTGGCGGTTACGACTTGGTCGCGTCCAACGTGACGCGATGGACGAAGCGCCATGGAGATTGCCGCTCCGTAAGCCAGCCGAACAGCAGACCGATGGCGGTCCATAGCATGAGCTGCAGCGCCCAGGATGCCAGGCGGAAACGCCAAAGCACATCGGCGGGAAAGCCCGCTGGAACCTCGTCGATCGAAGGCAGAAAGAATCCAATCACAGCGACGATGCCAAGAAAGATGGCGCCGGCCGCGAGTACTCCATTCCAATCGCCGAATTTGCGGATCAACGGGCCGCTGAGCTTGAGACACAGCACGGTTGCCGCGATCGAAACAAAGATCATCAGGAAATAGGCGCCAGTGCGAATGCCGATGGTGTCCGGGTTGCCGACGGCGGGTGGATTGGCCGGATACTTCAGGCTCGGCACCAGCGTGATGGCAACGAAGCCGAGCCCTGCGAGAAATGCCGCCAGCGAACGCGGCCTTCTGGGACCGATACGGCCATTCGCGTAGGCGAAGATCAAACCGAAGATGCCGCCGATCGAGGCACCGAAGACAACCGTTGCGGTGACAAGACCGAAGGTGCGCTGCACGTGGCGGCTCACGGTCTCAGGCTCGGGTGCTTCCCCTTTCGCCTGGTCAGCGGCGGCTTCGAAAGCAATGGCGCGTTCCACCTGCGGCTCGCCCAGCCAGTGGGCCGCTACAAAAACAAGAAGGCCGGCAAAAATGCCGACCAACATGCCGCGAACAAGCAGGCTACGAGTCACGAATCGTTCCGATTCTCCAAAAGATGTCTTAGTGGCAGGGGAAGCCCAGGAGGTGGCGGCCGTCGTGGACGAACTCATGAACGCCGCGGCCATGCATCAGGCTGGTCGCGCCTTGCTCCGCGCCGACGAAATAAAGCAGAAGAAGCAGCATCAAGCCGGCGAACAGAGCCCACGGCAAAATTTCGGAAACCGGGATCGTGGGAACAACGACAGGTTGTGAAATGGAACCAGTTTCCGAATACGCCATGCGAAACACTCCCAAATTTAGAAGTCCAGAAGTTCAGAACTCAGGACAGTGTAGCGCACGCTGTTCCCATAGGATAGAAGTCGCTCGCGTCGTCTATGACTTCCTTTACCCCGCCAACGCGCCTGCTCATGATCAGTTGCCCGGGCACGCGTGCACAGCGTGAAGGGCGCTTTCCCGCGGATGAAGCACTCGATGAGCACGCTCGCAAAGCTCTCGCGGGCGTCAACTGGAAGCCGCATGGACAACCCAAAGTCTGGGTTTCACCAGAGACTAGCGCCCTGGAAACAGCTCAGGCGTTTTCGCTGCCTGCAGACGTTGCACCTGAACTGCGCGAGTGCGAGTACGGCGATTGGAGCGGACGCTCGCTCGAAGATGTGTTGAACGAGGATGCCGAAGGTCTCTCAGCATGGCTGAGCGACGTCACCGCCGCTCCTCACAGCGGCGAAAGTTTTGACAATGAAATGACAAGAGTGGCTGCATGGCTGGAAACCCGCCCCAGCGGCATTGTCATCACTCACGGCTCTATCATCCGTGCCGCGGTGGTTCATGCACTAATTGCGCCAAGTGCGGCGTTTCTGCGGATTGAGGTCGCGCCACTCACAATGACCGATCTGCGCTTCGGGAACGGCCGCTGGACCGTGCGATCCGTGGGCGTTCCTCTCCCCACAACCGGCACTCCGGACGCGTGGTAGCGTTAGAGAACGTTCTTGGGTGCCCGTGAGGGCATAACAGGGAAGCCGGTGTGAATCCGGCATGGTCCCGCCACTGTGTTCAGGAGTAAGGACGATTCACATGCCACTCGGCAAACGCCGGGGAAGGCGAATCGCCCGTGAGTACGCAAGCACTCAGCCTGTCAATCAGAAGACCTACCCAGGAGCAATTTGATTCTTCTCGCGTGGAAACGGGAATGCAATCGCTCACCTCTCTGAGCTTTTGTGCCTCTCGACCACGAATTGAGGCGCACTTTGCTCGATTCGCTCTGGTCTCAGATTGTCGTCCGTTCGCAGCGCTGCTGCGGGCTTGCTGTCTTCTTCTTAACTCTGACTCTCCCCTTACATGCCGCCGCTGGCGGCGGTGGCATCACTGGAACCGTAACCGATACGACCGGCGCCGTGATCCCTGGAGCGAGCCTCACTCTTACCAGCCAGGCGCAAAAGACCGTGTATCACGCCACTGCGAACCCACAAGGCGTGTACTCATTCTTGAACCTGCCGGTTGGCCGCTATGATCTGACCGCTTCAGGCACCGGCTTTGCGACCAAGCAGGTAACAGACCTGGTAGTCGACACAGACGCAAACACGCGAGCCGATGTGACGCTGGCCATAGGCGGATCATCGGAAGTCGTCACCGTAACCGGCAATACGGGTGCGCAGGTCGACACCACGTCGACCCATCTTGGCGAAGCCGTTTCCGGAACCGAGATGACCGCCATCCCGCTGAACGGCAGAAGCTATACCGATCTGCTCGCGATCCAACCCGGCGTTGCGCCTGTATCCACACTGCTGCCGAACGCGGTCATCATGGCCGGCGTGACCGGCGGCATATCTCCTTCAGGCGATGAGAATCCCGGCAACGTCTCCATCAACGGCCAGCGCGAGTCCTCGAACGGCTTCATGGTCAACGGCATCGATGTGCAGGAGCACATGAACGGCGGCACATCCGTGGTGCCTGATCTCGATTCCATCGAACAGTTCCGAGTACTGACCAATAACTTCGATCCTGAGTACGGCAACTACAACGGTGGCATGGTGACCGTAGTCACGAAATCAGGCAGCAGCCGGTTGCACGGAAGCGCATTCGAATTCTTCCGCAATACCGCGCTGGACGCCAGCGGATACTTCGACCCCACCCGGCCTGAGTTCAAGCAAAACCAGTTTGGTGGAACCCTGGGCGGCCCCGTGCCGCACACACGTCTGTTCTTTTTTGCCGACTACCAGGGCACACGCAGAACACAGGGCATCTCAACCGGAAATATTTCTGTGCCGACGGTTGCCGAGCGCGCAGGGAACTTCGCAGGTGAACTTACCGGCAGCGTCAGCGGACCCTATCTTGCTTCCCTGCTCAGCCAGGAGCTCGGGTACACCGTGACGGCGAATGAACCCTACAGCCAGGTCTTTCCAGCCGGAATGATTCCAAAGGCCGCATGGTCCGCGCCCGCGCAGCGCCTGCTGCAATACATTCCCCCGCCCAATGTCAGCGCTACGCAATTTTCGACCTCGGCGTTTGCGCAAACCAATCGAGATGACAAAGCATCTGCAAGGCTGGACGCAGACACACTCATCGGACGAATCTCCACATACTACTTCGTCGATGACTACACGCTCGACAATCCTTATCCGAGCCAGCAAGGTGGTGCGTCGATCCCCGGCTTCGACGCCTTAAACACGGGGCGCGCCCAGATGCTTTCGATGTCCATCACCAAGGTTCTGGGCGCCAACACCGTCAACGAATTCGGTGTCGGCTATCTGCGTTATGACAACATTATTGGCCAGCCGAAAGGCGGTCTCGGAGTTTCGCTCGCTTCGCAGGGTTTTGTCACCGGAGCAAACTCTCCAGGCATCTTTGTGCAGGCGGCTGAGTTCGAAGGCGTGGAAAACATCACCTTCCCAACCTTTGTCATGGGTGTGCCCATCACCAATGAAACCCAGGTGAACAACACCTACTACATCAGCGATACGTTCTCGCGCGTCTTCGGCTCGCACACCGTCAAGGTAGGCGGAGAATTTCACCTCGATCAGGTCAATGAACATCCGAATGGAACCTTCAACGGTACGTTCAACATCAACGGCACCGAGACGGGCTCGGCCTATGCCGATTTCCTGCTGGGCACACCAAGCAACTTCACACAGTCTTCCGGCCAGCACTTCTATCTGAGGAACAAATACTCCGGCTTCTTTGCCCAGGACAGTTGGCGTCTGCGCAACGACCTCACCATCAACGGTGGCCTGCGCTGGGACATCATTGCACCGTGGTCGGAAAAGTACAACCAATTACAGACCTACATCCCCGGACAGCAGTCCGTCTTGTTTCCGGGCGCTCCGCTGGGATTTGTCGCCGCCGGCGACTCTGGCGTTCCCAACACCATTGCCCCTACGAGCTACGGCAACTTCGCACCTCGCCTAGGAATCGCGTATGCACCCAATTTCGAGAGCGGATTCGGCAAGCTGCTCTTCGGCAGCTCAGGCAGGAGCAGCATCCGTGCCAGCTACGGCATCTTCTACACCGCATTCCCGGGGCTTTCCGCGGGCATCATGTATGCGGTGCCACCCTTCGGATTCAATTACCTGAGCCCAGCGCCTCCTCTTCTCGCGACACCGTTCATCACGGCTGCAACTGGCGCGAACAATGGACAGCGATTCCCGTTTGCTTTTCCGCCGCATGATGTTTCCCAGAGCAATCCGGACAACAATGTGGACTGGTCGAACTTCACGCCGATCGCTGCGGATCCGTTCTTCTACTATCGCAATCGCGCGCCCTATCTCAGCAACTACATGCTGTCGGTACAGCGGCAGTTGTCCCACGATGTCGTGCTGACGGCCAGCTATGTCGGCAACCAGGGACATCATCTCCTCACGCTTGTCTCTGTGAACCCAGGCAATCCGGCGCTCTGCCTGAGCCTCCAGAACCAGGGCTGCGGTCCGTTTGGTGAAGATGGAACCTATGCGGGGCCGGGCGGGCAAACGATTCAAGGCACACGCGTAGGTCAGGGCTCGAACTATGGAGAGAACACCGCCGACAAATCCGCGGCGAGCTCCAGTTACAACGCTCTGGAGACGACAGTGAAGTACCGGCACGGCGGATCTTCCCTGCTGCTCAGTTACACCTATGCGAAGTCCATCGACCAGGGATCGAACCTGGGGGAACAGCTCGATCCCAATGACCCGGCGCACTCACGGGCGATCTCTGCCTATGACCTGAAGCATGACTTCGTCGTTACTTATAGTGTCCAACTTCTGGTGGAAAGCCTGACCCATCACACCAACCGTCTGACTACCGGCTGGGAACTTTCCGGAACCAGCCGTTTCGCCAGCGGTTTGCCGGTGACGCTTTCTGACAACTCGGACAACTCACTGCTTGGAACCCTGGGCAACGGAGCCAACAACTTCCTGCTGGACACGCCGCAACACACGTCCGGCAACCTGCAGATCAACACGGACGAACGCAACGGCAAGCCGGGATTCAACATAGGCCTGTTCAGCGAAGAATCGCTTGGGCAGCTTGGTAACGCCAAGCGCCGCTTCTTTTATGGTCCCGGCATCGACAACTACGATGCCAGCCTGCAGAAGAGCACCCGCCTGCGGGAAGGATGGACCCTGGATCTTCGTTGTGAAGCCTTCAACCTGTTCAACCATGCGCAATTCTTCGGGCCCGCGGCAGTGGATGGACAGATCGAGGATCCCAACTTTGGATCCATCGTCAGTGCGGATTCCCCGCGGTTGATCCAGCTCGCGGCGAAGTTCGTTTTTTAGGCGTCCGGGGCCGAGACAATTTCAAGACAACCGCCGAAAAGCGATATGGTAGACAAGGAAGAATGCGCCGTAGTCTGGGCGCTGAGGGCTCTGCGTCCGGCTCCAGAAGTGGGCCGAACGAAACAACATATCGCCGGCGGGATGTACGGGAAGCGCGGTTTAAAGCCGCCACTGCCCAGCAGCTGTAGGCGACGAGAGGCGACTGCAACATGCCACTGCCCTTACCCGGGTGGGAAGGCGCGGCCGCCGGCAACACGTCGCGAGTCAGAAGACCGATCCCACCGGTTCAACAGGTCCGCTCTTTCTTGGGCGAAGAGGACATGTCATGCCGTTTCGTCGATTCACCATTCTCCAACTGCCCCGCGTTGCCTGGCTGCAGGCCATAGCCACCCCGCGTCGATCTAACAGGCCGGGAAAGCGCGCGCATGTCTAAGCATAGGCAACGCGTAGTTCGGGCCGACGGACGCGCCTTCAACATCGTGCAGCATCGTGCGCACCTGAGCTACTGCGTGACAGGGTGCTGCTGCGGCATTACCGAACGTGGATACGCGGCGGTTCCTTCGGATGTCTACAAAGAAGAATGGCTGAAGCGAAAGATCCGCAATGACGTCCACCTCACCCGGGCCGGATGCCTGGGGCCCTGTGCACTGGCCAACGTCACGAGCCTGGTTTTCGACGGCAAAAGCATCTGGTTCCATTCCGTCAACAGCGAGTGGCACGTGCGCCAGATCTACGACTACATTGACACAATGCTCAAGGCGGACCGCTTCATGCAGCCGCCTTCGGAACTCGCAGAATATGTCTTCAACTATTACGACTGGGATATCCGCCAGCCCGCAACGGCGGAAAGCCTGACGCAAATTGGTTCACCTGGTGCAGCCGAGAGCAACGGCGCGGTCGTCCTGCTTTCGCATGCCGATACCGACATGCTCACGCTGATCAAGGCGTCCGAGTTGCTTCCCGAAGAAATTCGCACCAGCGCCTATTCGTTGAACGCGGTTCGTAACGAAGACCAGATGCAAGCTTTGCTGGCCGGTGAACTGGGTCGGGCCCGCGTCATCATCGTGCGCTGCCATGGGCCTCTGAGCTGCATCCCCGGATTCGAAACGTTGAAGTCCGCTTGCATAGAGCGCGGCCAGTCGCTGGTGCTGATCAGCGGTAGTGGGGACAACAGTTCAGAGTTTTCCGGAAGTATTCATGCGCCCGCGGATGTGGTGGAAAGCGTTGCGCAATATCTCGGCCTGGGCGGCGCGGACAATTTTGCGGAAATGGCCCGCTTCCTCTCCGACCGCCTGATGTTGACCGGCTTCGGATATGCGGCGCCCGCGCCGATGCCGGAACATGGCATCTACATGCCTGGCGGCGAAACAGTATCCCTCGAAGAGTGGCGCGAACACGCCGATTCCGTTCAACCCACCGCGGCCGTGCTCTTCTATCGTGCGCATCGACTCAGTGGAAACACGGCATTCGTCGATGCGATTGCCAACGCTCTTCGCAGCAAGGGCATGAACGCCTTGTGCGTCTTCACCTCAACCCTCAAAGCCAAAGAAGCCGGCAGGCCCGCAGCCTTCCAGTTCATCGAAGGCAATGCGGACGTCCTCATCTCCACGCTTTCCTTCGCACTTGGCGAGATAAACACCGGAGACGTCACCCAACCCAGCGAAGCCCATGGATCGCTGCAACAGCTTGGCATTCCGGTTCTGCAGGCGATCCCCAGCGGCATGCCGCGTGGAGCCTGGGAAGGCTCACGGCGCGGCCTCAACGCGCTTGACACCGCAACCAATGTTGCCATTCCCGAGTTCGATGGCCGGATCATTACTGTTCCCATCTCATTCAAGGAACGCAACACTGCCGGGAGAGATGGACTGTATGTTCCTCTGCAGGATCGCGTGGAACGAGTGGCCGGAATCGCAGAACGAATCGCACAGCTGCGTCGAACCGCGAACAGGAATCGCCGTGTCGCCTTTGTGCTGACCAACTCCGCAGCGAAAGCTTCGCAGGTTGGCGGCGCGGTCGGGCTTGATTCTCCGGCGAGCCTGCTGACGACACTGCATGCCATGCGCGCGCGGCACTACTCCATCGATGTACTGCCCACCACTTCCGATGAACTGATGCAGCGATTGCTGGAGCGAGGCACCTACGACGCGCGCTATCCTCTCGATCCTGCCTACGCCAAACGCTTTGCGCGTGCGAAGTATCGTGCAATCTTCGAAGCCTTTCCGGCAAAACCGAACCGCCGCATGCAGGACTTCTGGGGACAGCCGCAGGACCATGGCGATGCTGTCCTCCCAGCTAAGAAGACCGACAAGAAGCTGCTGCCAACAATTGGCGGCAAGATTGTCTCCATCGAAGGCAAGGAACCCTGGGGCGACGAGCGTGACTACCACTTCGCCGCACTCGATCTTGGCAATGCATTGATCGCATTGCAACCACCCCGCGGATATGGGCTTGATCCTGACGCGATCTATCACACGCCCGATCTGCCGCCTGCGCATCACTACACTGCGTTTTACCGCTGGCTGACCTCACCTGAGGCCGATGGTGGTTGGGGCGCGGACGCGATTGTGCACATGGGCAAGCACGGCACGCTGGAGTGGCTTCCCGGCAAGGGCATTGGACTTTCGGGCGAGTGCTATCCCGACCTTCTGCTCGGTGATGTGCCGTTGATCTATCCCTTCATCATCAATGACCCAGGTGAAGGCAGTCAGTCCAAACGTCGGACGCATGCTGTCATCGTCGATCACCTCACACCGCCGATGACCAGCGCGGAAACCTATGGCCCGTTGGCGGAGATGAACCAGCTTGTCAATGAGTACTACAGCGTTGAAAAGCTCGATCCCGCCAAGCTGCCCGCGATTCAACGCCAGATATGGGAGCTGGTGCAGCAGACCAACCTGAAGGCCGATCTCGACCTGAAGACCATGCTGACGCGCGAGCGCGGCGACCACACCCACGAATGGGACGATGCGCTGACCCCGGAAGGCATTCCAGCCACGCTGGCTTCCATGAACGGCAATGAGGTAGCCCATCTCATCGAAGATCTCGATGGCTATCTGTGCGAGTTGGGCATGGCGCAGATTCGCGAAGGCCTGCATACGCTCGGACAGATGCCTCCACTGCCGGAGATGCTTCGCTCGCTGACACGACTGTCCAACGGCGCTGTTCCCGGACTGCAGGCGAGCCTGGCAGCCGCGTTCGGTTTCGACTTCCTTGCGCTGATGGAACAGCCCGGAGCACGGCTGCCGGGAGAAATCACTGTTCTCCACACCGTCTGTCACGCCCGCGGCGACGTTCTGGAAACCATCGACCGCGCATCGCTCGATCTCTACACGATGCTGGAAACGCTTGGCTTCCGTGAAGGAACCATCCATGAAGTTCAGCATGCTGTGCTGGGCCTGGAGACGCCTGATATTTATGCCGCTCTCCACTTCGCGTGTTCGGAACTTGTTCCTAAGCTCGAGCAGTCCAGCGATGAGATGGAGCATCTTCTCGATGCACTCGAAGGTAAATATGTGCCGGCTGGTCCGTCGGGGGCGCCGACGCGGGGCATGGCCCACATTCTTCCCACCGGCCGTAACTTCTATGCCGTCGATCCCCGTGCACTGCCGTCGCAAGCGGCATGGCGCGTTGGCCAGCAACTGGCTCAGGAAGCTATCGAACGCTATCGCAAGGAAGAAGGCTGCTATCCCGAGATGATGGGGCTTAGCGTGTGGGGCACGTCCCAGATGCGGACCCACGGCGACGATGTTGCTGAAGCTTTCGCTCTGCTAGGCGTGGAACCCAAGTGGAACGCGCAGTCACGACGGATGGAAGGCGTTGCGCTGATTCCACTGGAAACACTCGGCAGGCCGCGTGTCGATGTCACCCTGCGCATCAGCGGCTTCTTCCGTGACGCCTTCCCGCACTTGATCGATCTCTTCGACCAGGCCGTGGCGCTGGCTGCACAGCAGGACGAACCTCTTGATCAGAACTTCGTCCGCAAGCACTACCAGGCAGACATGGAGAAGAACAAAGACCTACCATTAGACGAAGCAGACGCGCAGTCACTCTACCGCATGTTTGGCGCCAAGCCGGGCTCGTACGGCGCGGGTATCCTGCCCTTGATCGAATCGGGCAACTGGAAAGATGAAGCAGACTTCGCCAAGGTCTTTGTGGAATGGGGCGGCTACGCCTATGGCCGCAATGCCGACGGTGTAGACGCGAAGCCTGTCTTCGCCGAACGCCTGAAGTCCATCCAGGTTGCGCTTCACAACCAGGACAACCGCGAGCACGACATCTTCGATTCCGACGATTACTTCCAGTTCCACGGCGGCATGGTGGCCTCCATCCGCGCACTGACCGGCGTGCAGCCGAAGGCTTACTTCGGGGACAGCTCACGGCCCGATGCCGCGCAGGTGCGCGACCTGCGCGAAGAAGCGCTCCGCGTGTACCGGTCGCGCGTGGTCAATCCCAAGTGGATGGAAAGCATCAAGCGGCATGGCTACAAGGGCGGCCTCGAACTTGCCGCCACCGTCGACTACATCTTCGGCTTCGACGCAACGGCGGAGATCGCACCCGATTTCGTCTATGAAGGTCTCGCCGAACACTATGCCCTGGCGCCGGAGATGCGTGAGTTTTTTTCAGCTTCCAATCCATGGGCTCTGCAAGCGATCGCCGAACGTCTTCTCGAAGCTGCCGACCGCGAGTTGTGGGAGAAGCCCTCACCCGAAGTGCTGGACGCCCTGCGTGGCGTACTGCTTGAAAGCGAAACCATGCTGGAAGCGCGTGGCGAGCGAACAGAACGGACTGAACAGATTCCGGAGGCCGTGCGATGAAGCGCACAACCTATCCGTTCGCCGCCATCGTTGGACAGAGCGAGATGAAGCTGGCGCTTCTGCTGGCCGCGGTTGACTGGCGTTTGAGCGTGTTGTTGCGGGGTGAAAAGGGTTCGGCCAAGACCACGGCCGCGCGCGGTCTTGCCGCCCTGCTGCCTGAGCCTGCACCATTCATCAACCTTCCCATCGGCGCCACGGAAGACAGGTTGGTTGGCGGTCTGCATCTGGAACGCACCTTGCAAGGCGACCCCGCACTAAAGCCGGGCCTGCTTTCCGAGGCTCACGGCGGCGTGTTGTATGTCGACGAAATCAACCTGCTGCCTTCGCATCTTGGCGACATGCTGCTGGATACCGCGGCGTGCGGCGTCAACATCGTCGAACGCGAAGGCTTGAGTGCGTCGCATGCGGCAGAGTTCGTTCTGCTGGGAAGCATGAACCCCGAAGAAGGGACGCTGCGGCCACAGTTGCTCGATCGTTTCGCGTTGGCCGTGGATGTATACGCTCCACTCGATCCCACCGAGCGTCAGACGGTTGTCGAACGGCGTATCGGCTTCGATAGAAACGCAGAAGAGTTTGCGCACACATGGGTGACGGAACAGCAGACGTTGCGCGAGAGGATTTCCGTGGCACGCGCGCGCCTTGGCGCTGTGGAATGCTCCGGCGAAATGCTGGGACAAATCAGCGCTGCAGTCTGTGAAGCGGGTGTGCGTTCCCTTCGTGCCGATCTTGCCCTCATGCGCGCCTGCATCTCCTTTGCGGCGCTTTCCGGCGATACCGCGGTCGAGCCCCATCATCTGGAAACGGTGCTGCCCTTCGTCCTGGCTCATCGCATCCGGCACCCATCTTCCCAAACGCCTCCAAAAGCACCGCCCTCACAACAACAGCCACCACCACCCGACGCCACGAAAGAAGACTCCGATCAAGCCATGGAGCGAATCTTTGCGCCGCTCGTCGTCGATACGCCCAAGCTCCACACTTCGGCAACGCAGAGTCATCCCGGACAAGCCGGCAACTCAACCGTGGAGCCTCGCGGTCCCGCCGTTCGCAGCCGTCTTGCGGAGAATCCTTCCGAACTTGATCTGCGCGCAAGCGTCCGCCAGGCAGTCGTCTCACGCGGAACCCCGCAGCCTTCACTCGCCGATCTCCATGAGCGCGTCCGCGAGCCAGGCTCTTCTCTGCGCTATGTTTTCCTGATCGACTCCAGCGGCTCTCACGCCAGTCGCGAGCGCATGCGCGCGGTGAAAGGCGCGGCGGAAAGCCTGCTCACTCGCTCCTTCCGTAATCAGGACGAAGTTGCGCTGATTGCTTTTCGCGGAGCCGGAGCCGAGGTCGTATTGCAACCGACAATGGCTCTGCAGGAAGCGATCCGTGCGCTGGAGTACCTGCCTACCGGTGGACGCACGCCTCTTGCACACGGCCTGCAGGCCGCCAAAGATCTCCTCACGCCCTCATCCCTCCTGGTGGTGCTTACCGATGGACGGGCCAATGTAGCTCTACGCAATGGCGATCCGTGGGAAGAAGCGATGGAAATCGCGGAAGTCTTCCAGTGCCCCGCTCTCGTCATCGATACCGAAGATCCCGCACAACCGCTGGGACGGTCGCGCGATCTGGCTCTCGCTCTGCGGGCGGAATATTCCCGCCTGGATGATCTGGGGAGGATCGATATCGTAGAGCTCGCCCGACGGCCGGCACTTGCCCGCTCGACATGAGCCAGCCTTTGCGATTTCACTTTTCGATTTGAAATTCAGTACCCGACAGGAGCATCACCATGAGTATCTCAACCAAGCGCGGCGACACAGGAACAACGGCACTCGCCGGTGGTATTCGCGTTTCCAAAGCCGACTTTCGCGTGGAAACCTACGGCACGGTGGATGAACTGAACACCGTGCTTGGTTTTGCGCGCAGCATTTGCACCAACGACGAAATCAAGGGATGGACGCAGGAGATTCAACGTACGTTGTTCCGCGTGGGCTCGGCGCTCGCAACGCCGCCTGAAAGCAAAAAGAAGGCGCCGGTAATTTCTACCGAAGATGTGGACGTGCTTTCCAACCGCGTGTTGCAGATTGAAGCGATCGAAGGCATTCTTTCGGACTGGTCGATCTCAGGCGAACATACTGAATCTGCCGCGTATGAAGTCGCACGCACTGTCTGCCGGCGTGCGGAACGCGCGGTCGTACGCTTTATGGAAAGCGGGGGCGTCGTGCCGCCGGAAGCACTCGCCTACCTCAATCGCCTCTCCGACCTGATCTGGCTTTTCGCCCGCCTGATCGAGTTCAACGCAGGTGTCAAGGCCAACCTCCGAGAAGAGAGTAAGGGCGGCCCCAAGTGGTCGCGCGCCTGGTAAGAGATTCGTGGAGCGGCCACAGCGGTTGCCATAAAGCGCCGGCCCAGCCGCGAGGTGCACATCTTTAATCGGTCGTGCGACCATCCCGGAACGCGGCTTCACTTGCTCCCCAGAATGTTGATGGTGAATGCGATGACCCCGATATTGAAGACGAAAGCACCCAGGGTGTGAAAAATTACGATCCTGCGGAACTTTCTGGAGGTGATGTTTACGTCGGAGGTTTGAAACGTCATGGCCAGGCAGGATGAGAAATAGGCGAAATCCCAATAACTCGGCTCCTCTGTCCCTGGAAATTCAAGCCCACCGCTATCCCGGCCTTTCGGGTCATGTTTGTAGAAAAGGTGCGCATAGTGCAGGGCGTAGACGAGCGTGCCGAAGAGCCAGCAAAGGCTTAGCGTTACGATGACCAGCGCTATATCGAGGGGCCGGGGCCTGTCTTTTTGGGAGAGCTCATTTCCCACCGAGACGAGGATGACGCCGGTGACCGCGGAAGCGATGAGCAATAGGAACCCGCGGTTGGCATCGTTGCGTTGCGCCAATTCCCGCATCTCACGAGGCTCGTGCCGAAACAGAGGAACGCACGGAATCAGGAAGGCGAGACAAGCGACGTCGAACGCAGCCATGGTTCCCCGCACCCACCCCAACAGAGGCCATGCAACAACGTCCCCCACTATCGCGAGGACGCCGAAGAGCAGGAAAGGCCATGGAGCGAGAACGTTGCCGATGCGAGATTTGATACCAGCCATGCGGTCCAGGCCCCTCACGCATCAGCATAGGGCAATTCGCATTGGGCTTTCCCCCTGGTATCCCATAAAACAATTGACCGTGGCTGGCTGAGGCCAGAACGGATAGGGTGTATATGGTCGAAGGCTTCAGTTTTTCTTAAGGGTTTCGCTGCTATGTTGACTGGCATGAGTTTGCGACAGAAGCTTAGTGCGGCCGGAATGGCGCTCGCATTAGGGTGTGCCGCAAACATGGCCCTCCCGGCGACCGCTCAAGAGAAGCCGGCGGAAAAACTTACGCTGGACCAGGCGATTGCACGCGCCGCAGCGAACGAGCCTACGTTTGCCAGCGCGCGGGCCGAACAGCAAGCACTCGCGCTGGAGCGGACCAACGCCAAAGCCGCGCTGCTTCCAACGGCCACATACCACAATCAGGCGATCTACACCGAGCCCAACGGGGCGCCCGCAAGCCGCATCGGCCAGGTGACCAATGCGGACTCGCCCATTTTCATCGCGAACAATGCCATCCGCGAATACGCGAGCCAGGGTCTTTTCGACGAGAAGTTGGGCTTCAGTCAAGTTGCCGCGATTCGCGTGGCCAGCGCCAACGCGGCTCGAGCGGAAGCGGAGCTTGAAGTCGCGCGCCGAGGGCTTGTCGCTACAGTGGTCAGTCTGTATTACGGCGCCGGATCGGGTGGCGACAAGGTTGCCGTAGCCGAGCGCGCACTCGCCGAAGCCAATCGCTTCGTCGAAATCACGCAGAAGCGCGAAACCGCACGCGAAGCTGCCCACGCCGATGTGCTGAAGGCGGAACTTCAGCAACAGCAGCGTCAGCGTGAGTTGGATGAAGCGAAACTTGCAGCAGATAAAGCACGGATTGAATTAGGCGTGCTGCTGTATCCAGACCCTTTGACGCCCTATACGCTCGCACCCAACGACGCTCCTCCGCTACTTCCGGAACGCGCCAGTATCAACGAGCTCGCCGTCAAGAACAACCCCGAGCTTCGCAGCGCGCAGGCATCGCTGGGCGTCAGCCAGGCGGAAACCTATGCATCACGCGCGGCATTGGCTCCCGACCTGGCCCTGAACTTTACCTACGGCATCGATGCCACCAACTTCGGCGTCAATGGACCGGACGGCATTCGCAACCTTGGCTACTCCATGAGCGCGACGGTGGACATCCCGGTGTGGGATTGGCTTTCCACCGAGCGCAAGATCAAGGCCAGCAGGTTGCGTGAAGGCGCCGCCAAGGCGACGCTGACAAGCGTACAGCGCCGCCTCATCGCAAACCTTTCCGAGTACTACGCTGAAGCCGAAGCCGCGAACCGCCAGCTTGCTTCTCTGGACGCAACCGTGGTCACCGCGCGCGAAAGTCTGCGTCTGGTGAACCTGCGTTATGTGGATGGAGAAAGCACGGTGCTCGATGTCGTCGATGCCCAGAACACAGTGATCTCGGCGGAGACGGCGCAGATCGATGGGCGCATCCGTTACCAGCTTGCTCTGGCAAACCTACAAACCCTGACAGGAAAGCTCTGACATGAACCTACTGCCCAACCTGCGCCGGCCAATTGTAACGATCTGCGCTCTCGCACTGGCGGCAGGCTCGATCACCGGCTGCAAGAAGAAAGAAGAAGAAGCGCCCGAGTCTCTTGCAATGGTGCAGGCAGCGCATCCCACTGTCGCCCCCATCTCGGAAGAGATTGCCGGCGACGCGGTACTCGCCCCTTTATCGCAGGCTGCGATCACTCCCCGTATCAGCGCCGCTATTCGCGAGGAATATGTACAGCGTGGAGCACGGGTGCGCAAAGGCCAACTGCTGATCACGCTGGAAGCCCGCGACCTGGAAGGCAATGCCATCGACAGCAAGGGTACGGTCATCGCGGCGAAAGCTGCCTACAACACCACCACCGGCGCCACCATTCCGGAAGACGTGAAGAAGGCGCAGCTTGATGTCGACCAATTGAAAGCAGCGCGCGACGTCGCCGCGCGAACCGCGGCTGAACGCAAGAAGCTCTTTGAGCAGGGCGCGCTTTCCGGCCGCGATGCGGACTCAGCCTATGCCGCCTCGGTACAGGCGGACACTGCGTACGAGACCGCCCGGAAGCATCTTGAAGTCACGCTGCAGACCACCCAAAAGACCAACAAAGATGCGGCCCAGGGCCAACTCACCTCAGCCGAAGGCAAGCTGGTCAACGCGGAAGCCCAGGTGAGCTACGCCAACCTGCGCAGCCCCATCGACGGCGTTGTGACAGACCGTCCCCTCTTTCCCGGTGAAACCGCTCAGGCCGGCACGGCGGTCATCACCGTGATGGATACCTCGTCGTTGCTGGCCAAACTGCATCTTGCCCAGGCAACAGCTCAGAAGCTTGGTATCGGCCACAAGGCCGAGGTCCATGTGCCTGGAGTGGACGACGCCGTAGAAGCAACCGTCTCCTTCATCAGTCCGGCCCTCGACGCCGGCTCGACCACGGTCGAGGTCTGGCTCAAACTGCCCAACGCGGACGGCAAGTTGAAGGTCGGCACACCCGTTCACACCGAGATCATCGGCGACACGATCAAGAACGCGGTGCAGGTTCCCGCGTCGGCCATCGTTCCCGCGGAAGACGGTGGAACGAATGTGATGATCATCGGCCCTGACGGCGCGGCGCATAAGCGCGCGGTCAAAGTCGGCATTCGCACGCCTGAAGTGGTGCAGATCCTTTCCGGGGTGTCCGCCACAGACACGGTCATCACCGACGGCGGCTACGGGCTGGACGAAGGAACCAAGGTCAAGGTAGGCAAGCCGGAAGCGGGCGAGGACAAGGACTGATGCCCGAGCCCGAGGTGCACGCAAACTTTCCGGAGCACGAAGGCTACTGGCTGGCGCGCTCCGTGCCGACCGTATTGTTTGTTGCGTTGGCGCTAACCATCGCCGGGATTTACGCGTTCTTCCGCACGCCGATCGCCGTCTTCCCTGAAACCAATTTCCCGCGCGTCGTGATCGGCGTCGACAACGGTGTGATGCCTGTCGAGCAGATGCAGGTCACCATCACCAAGCCGATCGAAGACGCGGTGAACAGCGTGCCGGGTCTGGTCACGGTGCGCTCGACCACCAGCCGTGGCTCCGCGGAAGTGAGCCTGTTCTTTGACTGGTCCGTCGACATGTTCCGCACCTTGCAGCTTGTCGATTCGGCATTGAGCAAAGTGCAGCAGACGCTACCTTCGACAGCCAAGCTCACCACCAACCGCCTGACCTTCGCGACCTTTCCGATCCTCGGCTACAGCCTGACCTCGCACAACCACTCGCAGACGGAGCTGTGGGAGTTGGCCACTTACACCCTGAAGCCACCGCTGAATCGCGTGGCGGGTGTGAGCACGGTCACCATTCAGGGCGGACAGGTGCCGGAGTTCCACGTCGTACCGAACCTCGCTAAACTGCAGGCGGCGGGCGTCACCATTCTCGACCTTACCAACGCCATCCAGAATTCCAACATTATTGACTCACCCGGCCTGTATCAGCAGGATCACCAACTGGTGCTGGCCCTGGTGGGTGCACAGGCCCACGATGTGGAAGGCCTGAAGCAGCTCACGGTAAAAACGACGGCGGGTCGAGCCCCGGTCCGCATCGGCGATGTGGCGCAAGTCATCTCCGCCACCATGCCGGTCTACACCATGGTGCGGGCGGACAGTGATCCCGCCGTTCTGCTGAACATTGCACGTCAGCCCGACAGCAACACCGTCGCCGTCGCGGATGGCGTCGCTGCCGAGGTCGCCGACCTACAGGCCAAGCTTCCCCAAGGCGTGGAGCTGAAACCCTTCTACGACCAGTCGCTGATCGTACGTGAAAGTATTCGCAGCGTACGCGACGCCATTCTGATCGGGCTTGTACTCGCGTGCGTCATCCTGTTTCTCTTTCTGCGCGATTGGCGCTCGTCGCTGATCGCGGGGCTCGTGATTCCGGTAACGGTTGCCGCTACTGTTCTGGCCCTGTGGCTTATCGGCGAGAGCTTCAACCTGATGACGCTGGGAGGACTGGCCGCGGCCATCGGCCTCGTGATCGACGATGCGATCGTGGTTGTCGAAAACATCGTTCTGCATCGCGATGCAGGTGAGTCTCGCATTTCCGCCGTGCGCAAGGCATTGAGCGAAATCTCGCGGCCATTGATCGGTTCCACCATCACGCCGGTCGTGGTCTTTCTCCCATTGATTGCCGTGACAGGAGTAACCGGCAGCTTCTTTCGCGCGCTTGCGATCACCATGACGGTGTCCCTGCTGACCTCACTGGTGCTTGCAGTAAGTTTCACCCCGGGTCTGGCGATTCTTCTGCTTGGGCCTTCCAAAGTGCGGCATGCGGCGCATGAGTCTGCAGAGACAGCGCAACCTGCGCATCATCCGGAGTCCGGACCTGTTCTGGGGCGTGTGCTTGGCTGGCATCGCCGTGCCCTCGACTGGGCTCTGTCCCGGCCGCTCTGGCTGGGCGTGTCGTGTCTGCTGCTGGTCTGTGGAACCTTTCTGGTCTATCGTTCCCTCGGTTCCGACCTGCTTCCGGAAATGGATGAAGGCGGATTCATTCTGGACTACGTGATGCCTGCAGGCAGTTCGCTGCAGTCCACCGACCGTGTGCTGAACCATGTGGAGCAAATTCTGCACGACACGCCGGAAGTGGAAAGCACCAGCCGCCGCACCGGCTTGCAGATGGGCCTGGCGGCAGTCACCGAAGCCAACTACGGCGACATTACGGTGAAGCTGCGCGACAAGCGCAGCCGCGGCATCGACGAAGTGATGGCGGATGTTCGCGCCGAGGTGAAGAAGACCGAGCCAGAGCTAGATGTCGAGTTCACGCAGGTTCTGCAGGACAACATTGGCGATCTTTCCAACGCGCCGGAACCCATCCAGATCAAGCTCTTCTCCAACGATCCCGCGCTGCTGAACCAGCTTGGTCCGCGAGTGGGCGATGAGATCAAAAAGATCGATGGCGTGGTGGATGTAGAAAACGGTATCGACAACACCCTGAGCGGCCCTGCGACCAACTTCTCGCTTCAGCCGGACCTGGCCGCGCGCCTGGGATTCACACCTACGGAACTTGCAGAGGACGCGACCTCGATCCTCGATGGCGTCACGGTCAACGATCCCGTGATTGCGAATGGCAGGCCCTACACGGTACGCGTCCGTCTTGGCGATGAGACGCGCCAGAATCTCGACACCATCCGCGATACAGTCTTCAATTCAAGTTCAGGCCATACCGCGTCGCTGGGCTCCATGGCCACCATCACCCAGCTGCCGCCGCAAAACGAAATTCGCCGCGAGAACCTGGAGCGTTTGATCGTGGTCACCGCGCGGCTTGAAGGCACGGACCTGGGTACTGCCGTGAAGGAAGTGAAGGCGCATGTGCAGGCGATGCATCTGCCTGCGTCCGTTCGTGTGGAATATGGCGGCACCTATCAGGAGCAGCAGAAGTCCTTCTCCGAACTGCTTCGCGTGCTTCTGCTTGCGCTCATCCTTGTCTTCGGCGTGCTGCTTGCGGAGTTCCGCAATTTTGCTGCGCCTACGGCCATCCTCGCGTCTTCAGTGCTCTCGATCGCGGGCGTTGTCGGAGCTCTGCTGATCACGGGAAAAACCTTCAACGTCGCGTCGTTCATGGGGCTGATCATGGTGATCGGCATTGTGGCGAAGAATGGCATTCTGCTTCTCGATGCCGACGAGCGTTTCCGCAAGGAAGGTGCGAGCGCGCATGACGCGATGATGATGGCAGCACAACGCCGTCTGCGCCCGATCCTGATGACCGCACTCGCTGCCGTCACCGGTATGCTGCCGCTGGCTCTTGCGCTTGGCGCGGGTTCGCAGATGCTACAGCCGCTGGCGATTGCCGTGATTGGCGGCCTTGCAATCTCCATGCTGCTCAGCCTGGTGGTGACGCCGGCGGTCTACTACGCGTTGACGAAGAACCACCCGGTGGAAGCGGCGTAGAGCATTTGCGCGGACCTGCTGTTGCCCCTGCCAATGCACTGGGAGGCCGAACATCTTCAACGTGGGTCATCCTGAGCCGTAGGCGAAGGACCCCCGTATTGCGGGATGCACGGTAACCGAGCGATGTCCGGGGAAACTACGCTCGACTGTCCGCACTCCTCCTCACCACCACGAGCAAAATACTGGGATCCTTCATTCGCTTCGCTCCTTCAGGATGACCCTAGTGAAAGGGTGGTTCGCAAGTGGGACACAAAAATGAAAGGCCCGCCTCAAACGAGGCGAGCCCTTTGCCGTCATCACGAACACCTACTTCCGCCCAATCACAACAACGCCAAACGAATCGGGAAGAACCGGCGGACGTGGCCGGGGATTGGCTGCCGTCACTTCGGGCCTCGGCCCGTATTCCGCCGTCACCACATACACCCGATCGCGCCCTGCGTCGTAAGCCATCGTGCGCCCACCTTTTTGAGTAGGCACGTTCTCGATGGGCTTATAGCCGTTCTTTGCATCGACGACGGTGAGTGTGCCATCACCATTCGAACTGAAGGCGAACTGATCCTTCGCATCATATCCGGCAGCGTCTGGACCTTCTCCGATCGCAGGCAGCGCGAGCACTTTGCCGTTCGCGGCATCGACAACGCCCATCTTGTTGCCGTCGCAAACCGCAAACAAACGCCCGTGCGCCGTATCCATTGCCAGTCCCGACGGCGACTCACAGCCCTGCACTACCCATGTTGCCGTCAGCGTCTTCGTCTTCGCATCGAGCTTCACGATGCTGTTCTTATCTTCAATATTGTCGAAGACATTGCCCTTGCCATCAGCCTGCGGAAACTCCGGTTTGCCCGGCAACGCAATCGTGGCAACCACCGCACGGCTTGCCGCGTCGATCACGGTGACGTTCTTGCTGCGGCCGTTGAAAGCCCATACGGTTTTGGTTACCGGCTCATACGTGATGCCATCAGGGTTGGTGCCTGCTGGAATCGAGGCCAGCGTCGCGAATGTCTTCCGGTCGAAGACCACCACCGCATTCGCTCCGCCATCGCTGATGTAGCCGACTTTACCATCCGGATCGAGCGCAATTCCGTGCGTACCTTTGAGACCCGTGATGGCGCCCACAGCTTTCCCCGTCGTCGTGTCCACCACTTCAACGCGCGGCCCATGGGTTACGTAAAGAAGATGGGCCGAGGGATCGGCCAGCAGGTAATCCCAGCCACCCATGCCACCGATCTTCCAGTGGTCGACTACTTTGTAAGGCTGCTGCGCAAACGCACAGGCGCCTGCGGTACATGCAGCGAACAGAGCTGCGGAACGGAAAGCGGGGAATTGCATGAAATCTCCTTCACGGTGAAAGCGTACTCAAGATAGTGGCTATGACCTTAAGCCTTGATGAACGTAGCCGTAACCATCGTGCCTTTGCCCGGCTCGCTCACGATACCAATGGTTCCGCCAGCACGTTCCACGATGGACTTGCAGATCGCCAGTCCCAGCCCGGCGCCGCCGGTCTCTCGGGAGCGCGACTCATCTTCGCGATAGAAACGATCGAACACATGGGCCAGTGCCTCTGCGCGAATCCCTCTGCCCGCGTCCGCGACTTCGACAACTACCCGCTCTCCGCTGGCCCAGATCGATACTTCCACCGATGCCCCGGAATCACTGTGCTGAATCGCGTTCTGCACGAGATTGGTAAGGAGCGTCGATGCCCGCTCCGGCTGCAGCCTAACGAAGGCTTCGCTGTTGCCATGGCGATGCAATCCTACGCCTCGTAATTTGGCCATGGGCTCCAGTTGCGAGAGGACCGTTTGGGTGGCTTCCGCCAGATCGACGCTCCCCTGCTCTTCATCCGTTTGCTCGTCAACACGCGCCAGTTGCAGCATCTGGCCGATCAGCGTTTCGACACGCTGATTGTCATCCACCACGCGCTGCAGGCCGGCGTCGTACTCCTCCGCTGACCGCGGTTTCAGCATAAGAACCTGTGTGCTGGAACGCACCACCGCCACCGCCGTTTTCAGTTCGTGGGCCGCATCCCCTACAAACCTGCGCTCCCGCTCGAACGCTTCTCGCAGTCCCTTGATCACGGACGCCAGCGCCTGCGCCAGTGGTTGCAGTTCACGGGTCTCCATGACTGATTGCGGAGGCGTGAATTCAAGAATAGGCAGAGAAATCTCGCTTGCCGCGGTTGCAAACTCCGAAAGCGGACGCATCGTCCGCCGCAGAAACAGCACCGCTGCAATGGCGGTCAAAACAGCAACCACGGCGATGGCCGTGAGATAAAATCCTGCTGCCTCCGCGATCTCATGCCAGAGATGGGTTTCCGGTGAGGCGTAAATGATTTCCACCGGGCGGTTCAGTCCCACGCCGCCATACTCAGGCCGATCGATAATGCGCATGGCGTCCCGCTGCAGGACGCGGTAGGTCACCCCATTTGCGCGCTCGTGATGAAACCCGTTGGCCGTGCGTGCAACGAGAGAATCCGGCGCGTTCTTCGAACTGCCCAACATGCGGCCGCCCAGGTTGTACACCGCATACACATCTTCCGCCGGAAGCTTCAATTCACGGGGATCGATGGTGACGTTGGCTTCCTGATCTTCAGCGTCCTGGATCGCCCCAAGCAGCGAATCGGAGCGGCCTTGCAGCCGGATGTCGAAAGCCCGGAGCCGCGTGGAGCGCTCATGCTGGAGTGCAAGCACCGACAACACCACGGCGCACAGAATTTGAGCGGTCAGAACGATCGCGACGACCTGGCGAATCAGTGAGCGTTTATGCATGCGTACCGTCAAATTCCTGCCAGGCGGTATCCTCGTCCACGCAGCGTCTGCAGAAGGTCATGGTCCGCACAGGTGCGCAGCTTCTTCCGCAGATTGGAAACGTGCGCTTCGATCACGTTGGAATGATGCGCCCACGTGAAATCGTAGAGGTGCTCCAGTAACTCGCGCTTGGAAACGATGATCTGGGGACGAAACATCAGATATTCAAGGATCCGGTATTCCGTGGGAGAGAGCTCCACCCGAACATCATCGTATGTCACCCGCTGTTCGCCCGTATGCACACGCAGGTTTCCAAACTGCAACACCGGGTGACCGACGCCTTTACCGCGACGGATCAGCGCGCGCGTGCGTGCGATTAACTCGCCCAGATCGAAGGGTTTGGTCATGTAGTCGTCGGCGCCTTTATCCAGCAGGCCGATGATCCTGCTGACTTCGCCAACCGCGGTCAGCACCAGGACCGGCGTGCTGCTGCCATGGCCGCGAAGCTGACTCACCACTTCGTCGCCACTCAATTTGGGAATCATCAGGTCCAGCACGATGAGGTCGTAGTTCCCGCTCTTCGCGAGATCGACCGCCTCAACGCCGTCATGACTAACATCGACGGCATACCCTGGCCCTTCGCGAAGCGCGGAAGCGATATTTTCCGCAAGCCTCAGCTCGTCTTCTACAAGCAGGACGCGCACCCAGTCTTCTCCCGGCCTGGCCGACAATCTGCTCATGAGCATGCCACATGCAACCTTCAGTCAAGCTTAAGGTTGCCGCCCAGGGGTTTCCCTAAGCCCAGGAGTTTCCCTAATTTGCGGGCACACGCACAGTAAAGACCGAGCCCTTCCCCGGCTGACTGGTGAGATTGATGCCGCCGCCATGGGCTTCCGCGATCGCCCGGCTGATAGCCAGGCCCATGCCCGTGCCTGAGGTTCCGCCGGCCTGGGCGCGCGCGCGGTAGAAGCGCTCAAAGATCAGTGTCTGTTCCGAAGGGTCGATACCCATGCCCATGTCCGCAATGCTAAGGGAGACCATTCCGTCAGTGGATTCCCCGGAGATCGTAATGGGCGTGCCCGCGCTGGAATACTTCGCCGCATTTTCCAGCAGGTTGCAGAGCACTTTCTCCAGAAACACGGGATCGGCGCGAACTTCGAGATGTTCAGGAACACTAATCCGAAGCGGATGCTTTTCTTCCACCCAGGGACAAATCTCCACGGCTTTGCGCACAACATCCGAGACCTGCACCTTTTCGAAATGCATCTGGACCTGCTGGGCATCGAGCTGCGCCATTTCCACCGCTTCAGAAACCAGGCGGTTTAACCGATCACTCTCCTCGTCAATGATCGTCAGCAGCTCATGGCTTTCTTCCTGCCTTACCTGTCCGCCGAGCAGAGCCGTCGCCGCACCCTTGATGGAAGTGAGTGGCGTGCGCAGTTCATGGGTAATGGAATCGATCATCAGCGTGCGCAACCGTTCACTTTCCTTCGCTGCCTCTCCGCGTGCGATGCCTTCCAACGCCTGGACACGATCAATGGAAAGCGAGATCAGGCTCCCAATCGCTTCCGCAGTCTCTGAGGTCAACGTGACGTCGCGCAACAGAAGCAAACCACGGGGCCTGACTCCGGTCCGTACCGGAATTTGCATCTCGCCTGCGCAATCCCCAGCCGTTGGCAGTGAGTTCGCCAGTTGCCGCAGGTGAGCAATATCGAGTTCCGTGCTCTCGACCCCGGCGCGGTATAACCTGTCTCCGTCCAGCAGATACAGCGTTCCGGACTTGGCAGCGGTGACGCTGGCCACCGCCGACGGCACAGATGTAAGCAGGGTGGCAACGCTTTCCGATTGCAGCAGTTCCCGGCTCAAACGAAACAGCACTTCCAACTCGCGCTGGCGAGAGCGGGCATCCCTGGCTTCATCACGGGCACGCTCCGAAAGGCGGCTTGCCATAATGGCTGTCCCGAGAAAAGCCAGCAATGCCAGCCAGTTCTGCGGGTCGGATATCGTGAACGTATTGACCGGTGGAAGGAAGAAAAAGTTGTAGCAGGCAGTCGCTCCGATAGAAAGAACAACCGCGTAACGCAGACCCCACTCCGCCGCGATCAGCAAAATGAAAAGCAACAGTGTTAGCGCCACGGTGGTCGGGTTGACATGGAGCCAGAAGCGGTAGACGAGTACAATTCCGGCCAGAGCACTGACCGAAAGCGTCCACCGGGTTGCCGCAATCAAACGGCGCGAGTTCATGAGGAGCATTCTACGGCGTGGCCGACACGAAAAAATCGCCGGAAGACTGGCTGCTAAGCAGCGAGACAGAGAAGCAGCGCGGGCGTTTTAAAGTCTTTCTCGGCTACGCACCCGGGGTTGGAAAGACCTTCAGCATGCTGAGCGAAGGCATTCGCCGCCGCAGCCGTGGCGAGGACGTCGTGCTCGGCATCGTAGAAACCCATGGCCGCGCGGGCACCTCCGAACTGGCCGCCAAACTCGAACAGATTCCGCGGCGCGAGATCGACTACAAAGGCACCTTGTTCTCCGAGATGGATGTCGACGCTATCCTTGCGCGCATGCCGCAGGTGGTGCTGATCGATGAGCTTGCGCACACCAACATCGAAGGCAGCCGCTTCGCCAAGCGCTATGAAGACGTTCTGCTGCTTCTCGACAACAAGATCGATGTCCTGAGCACCATCAACATCCAGCACGTGGAAAGCCTGGCGCCGCGTGTGCAGGCGCTGACCGGCATCAGCGTACGCGAGCAGGTTCCGGACTGGGTGCTCGACCGGGCCGACGAAATCGTGATCAGCGATCTAACCCCTGAAGCGCTGGTGACACGGATGCGACGCGGTGACATCTACCCGATGGAGCGGGTGGAACGGTCGCTTTCCAACTTTTTCCGGCGCGGCAATCTGTTTGCACTCCGTGAAATGGCGCTGCAGCGTGTGACACGCGCGGTCGATCGCAATCTCGATGACTATGTGCGGCGGAAAAACCTCGGCGCCCACTGGACAGTTTCGGAAAAGGTCGCGGTCTGCATCAGCTCCAATCCGCAGGCGCGCGACCTGATTGCACGCGGCGCGAGGCTTGCCGAGGCGCTGGACGCGGAACTGTATGTGCTGCATGTCGCGAGTGCACGTGACAATCGGCCGGAAAGAAAGCACACGCTCGAATCAAGCCTTCAGTTTGCGAAAAACCTGGGCGCTACAGTTGTCCCCCTCACCGGCAGCGACACTGCCCGCGCAACGGCCGAGTTTGTGCGCGACAATCGCATCACGCAGGCAATTGTGGGCCGTTCCGCCGTGCATGGCTTGCGAAGCTATTTTTACTACCTCGCGATTCAGAAATTCATGTCGGAAGCTCCGCACGTGGATCTGCACATCGTGACCCAGGAAAAACATTGAAAGAGAAACAAGGAAAGCGAAGCATTGAAGGTGAAGCATTGAAACGGATTCTTGTTGTGGACGACGAACGCCAGATCACCCGCATGTTGCGCGCCTCCCTGCAGAGCAGCGGCTACGAGGTGCTGGTCGCGAATAATGGGGCGGAAGGGTTCACGCGTTTCGAAAATGACCGGCCGGATTTGATCGTCACCGACCTGGCCATGCCCGAGATGGATGGTCTGGAGCTCACCCAGGCGGTTCGCCGCATCTCGGAGACTCCGATCATTGTGCTGAGCGTTCGCGATACCGATGCGATGAAGGTCAAAGCGCTGGATGAAGGCGCGGACGACTACCTGACCAAACCGTTCAGCACACCGGAACTGTTGGCGCGGGTCCGCGCACATCTGCGGCGAATTCCGGATGCCGGGGCTGACGAAACCCACATCGAACTTGGCGACTTCATCATCGACACGGACACCCACACCACCCAGATCTGCGGCACAGCGATCCATCTGACACCCAAAGAGTTCGACCTGTTGCTGTACTTTGCGCGCAACCCGGAACGTGTGCTCACCCACAAGGTGCTGCTTCGGGCGGTATGGGGGCCGGCAGGTGACGACCAGCCCGAGTACCTGCGCGTTCTGATCGCGCAGTTGCGTAAGAAGCTGATCGGAAAGCCCGGGGTGGTCTACATCCAGAGCGAGCCGTGGGTCGGCTATCGCTTCAATCCCTCGGGTAGCGAGGCGAGTTTTACGGATTCCTAACAATTCGCTTACGGACTTTCTACCGTGGCCAGATGCCTACTGAGAAACGGTATGAAACACCGTATTGGCACTTTCCTCGTTTTTCTCGTCGTAGCGGGCTTTTTCAATACAACGTCCAAGGCGCAGACCCAGCCGCAGCAGTCTCCCACCATCGAAAGCATTCAGCAGCAGATCAACGCGCTGCAGCAACAGCTCAATCAGTTGCGCGCGCAGGGCGCGGTCGTTAACACACCTGACACGGCCGCTGCACCCGCCACAGACTCACCTGCAAGTGTGGCCAAGGCTCCCGAAACAGCTGCACCCACGTCTCCCGTGGTGACCGCGGTGGCGACACAAGCCGTGACGCCGGAAGATCCCAGGCACTCCACACCATTTGCGTTTGGCGATTTCACATGGCTCAACGGCAACCCACGCACCGTAACACCGGCTTTCGATTCCAAATTCTTCACGCCTGAGATTCGCGCGGACATCGACTACGTTTACGATTTCCGCCATCCGCAGGACGACACCATCAGCGGATCCAGCGAGATATTTCGCGCCAATGAGGTTCAACTGACGCAGCTTGGCGTTGGCGGTGACTTCCACTATGACAATGTGCGCGCCCGCCTGATGACGCAGTTTGGCCTGTACTCCCAAACCACGCCCCGCAATGATGCCTCCACGGCTCGAGGACAGTGGAACCTCGCCGATGCCTATCGCTACCTGTCCGAGGCATACGGTGGCTATCACTTCAATGTGCAGCATGGCGTGAATGTCGATGCCGGCATCTTCATGTCCTACGTCGGTCTATTCTCGTACTATCAGTTCGATAACTGGGCGTATCAGCCGTCGTATGTGTCCTCAAATACCCCGTGGTTCTTCAACGGTGTTCGCGTCCAGTGGTATCCCACCGCCAAACTGAAGATCGAACCGTGGTTCGTCAACGGCTGGCAATCCTACGGGCGCTTCAACAACAAGCCTGGCATCGGCGGCCAGATCCTGTACCGCCCGAATGGCAACTGGTCCATCCTGGGCAATCAGTATGCCGTGGGTGACGACGATCTCGGCGTCAAGAATCGCACGCGTTTCCATACTGATGACAGCGTGGAGTACAAGTACATGGACCGCCCGACATCACACCTGATTTCCAAGGCCGCGGCAACCCTGACCGCCGATCTCGGCTGCGAAACCGGCAATGGCGTCAGTTGCATGGGGAATGGTAAGAACGGCCCGAAACAGAGCTTCGTCGGATTCATGGGCTACAACCGGTTCTGGTTTGACCGCAACCAGTACGCCGTGACAGTGGGCGGCGGCAAGATCAACAATCCCGGCCGCTATCTGGTGCTCCTGCCGCCTATCAACGGTGCGACCGCAGCCTCAGGCACGCCATACTTCACGGAGAATCCCGGTGATCCATTCAAAGCCTACGACGCGTCGGTGACTGGTGACTGGATGCCGAGCCAGTACATTACGTGGCGTATCGAATACAACTACCGCGCAGCCAATGTGCCATACTTCGCAGGCCCCGGCGGTGTAACTCCCCCGGGCGGTAACGCTGGCGCGCCGGGTTCGGCTGTCGCCGGTTGGGCTCCAGATCTTCGCCGCAGTGAACAACGGGCCACTGCAGCGATCCTGGTCAAGTTCTAAAAAGCTTCGCGAACGCCAGGCACTGTCGAAGGCCGTTTTCCTAAACAGGAACAGCCTTCAACACTCTCTTCGGTAGCCCCTGGCGGAACTTTCTAACGGAGGCAGTCATGCTCGACCTTATCGTCATCATCTCGCTCGCGCTCCTGTTCGGTCTGGCGCTGGCCTATGTCCAAGGCTGCGCCCGGCTGAAAGGAGACCGGCCATGATGCTCAACGCGATCCTTCTTCTTCTTTCAACCGCGCTGCTGGTGTATCTCGTCTACGCGTTGCTTCGTCCGGAGAAATTCTGATGTCACTCTATGGCTGGTTGCAAATTGTTGTCTTTATCGCCGCTGTGCTGCTGCTCGCGAAACCCATGGGCAGCTATATGGCGCGCGTCTTCGAACGGCGCAAGACATTCCTCGACCCCGTGCTGGTTCCGTGTGAACGGCTCCTCTACCGCTTGACCGGCGTCCATGCGGAACAAGAGATGCGCTGGACCGAGTACCTGGTGGCGATGCTGATCTTCAGCGCCGCGACACTCACCCTCACCTACGTGGTGGAGCGCATCCAGCACCTGCTGCCGCTCAACCCGCAGCACCTGCCCGGTGTTGAGTCAGCGCTGGCGTTGAACACGGCCATCTCGTTTACGACCAATACCAACTGGCAGTCGTACGTTCCCGAAACGACGATGAGTTACCTGACCCAGATGCTTGGGTTGGCCACGCATAATTTCTGGTCGGCTGCCGTGGGCATTGCGCTCGCGATCGCGTTCATCCGCGGGATAGCGCGGCGTGAATCCAAAACGCTGGGCAATTTCTGGGTGGATCTTACCCGCGCTACGTTGTGGATCCTGCTCCCCATCTCGCTCGTTCTGTCTCTCGCGCTTGTCTCGCAAGGCGTGGTCCAGAACTTCCGCCCTTACGACACGGCCAAGCTCGTCGAGTCGCAGAGGGTCACAGGGGCCGATGGCAAGGTAACAACCATCACCACCCAAACCATCGCCCAGGGCCCCGTCGCTTCGCAGGAAGCCATCAAGATGCTGGGCACCAACGGCGGCGGCTTCTTCAATACCAACAGCGCTCATCCGTTTGAAAATCCGACACCGCTTTCGAACTTCCTGGAGATGCTCGCAATCTTCCTGATCCCCGCAGGCCTGACTGTAACGCTCGGGCAAATGGTGAGTTCGCCAAAGCATGGCTGGGCAGTCCTCGCGGCCATGGTCGTATTGTGGTTTGCCGGCACCTCAGTCTGTTACTGGGCCGAAGCGCAGGCCAATCCCTTGCTCCACGGTGTCGATCAGCACGCGTCCATGATGCAGCCCGGCGGCAACATGGAAGGCAAAGAAGTGCGGTTCGGCATTGCCAACTCCGCGCTCTTCGCCACCATCACCACGGACGCAAGCTGCGGCGCAGTGAACAGCATGCATGACAGCTATATGCCTTTAGGCGGCATGGTTCCGATGGCAAACATCCTGCTGGGCGAGATCGTGTTCGGCGGTGTAGGCGCAGGTCTTTACGGCATGCTGGTGTTCGTCGTGATGGCGGTGTTCATCGCCGGCCTCATGGTCGGCCGCACTCCGGAATACCTGGGCAAGAAAATCGAAGCCTTCGACGTGAAGATGTGCATGCTGTACCTGCTGATCTTCCCGTTGATCATCCTGGGCTTCGCCTCGGTGTCCGTCTTGATGCCCAGGCTGGGTTTGAGCAGCCTCGCCAACCAGGGACCGCACGGTCTCAGCGAGATCCTGTATGCCTACACCTCGGCGACCGGCAACAACGGCTCGGCCTTCGCGGGATTGAACGCCAACACGCACTGGTACAACTACTCGCTGGGAATCGCAATGTTTTTCGGCCGGTTCATGATGGCCATCCCAATGCTTGCCATCGCGGGCAGTCTTGCGGGCAAGAAGATCGTTCCCGCTTCGGCAGGCACCTTCCCCGTGACAACGCCGCTGTTCACTACGCTGTTGACCGGCGTCATCCTGATCGTCGGCGCGCTCACCTTCTTCCCCGCGCTGTCGCTTGGTCCCATCCTGGAGCACCTCCTCCTGCGCGCTGGACACGCATTTTGAGGCATCAGAAAGAGATTCGTTATGGCTACTAATGCTCAACGCCGGTCCTTGTTCGACAGCAAGATCGTTCGCCGCGCGGCAACCGATGCCCTGGTCAAGCTGCATCCGCGTACGATGATGCGCAACCCGGTGATGTTTGTCGTCGAAGTGGGCAGCGTACTGACAAGCGTCCTCCTGGTCACCAACATCGTTCGCCACACCGGACACCTCAGCTTCAACCTGCAGATCACCCTCTGGCTGTGGTTCACCGTGCTGTTTGCCAACTTCGCAGAAGCCATGGCCGAGGGCCGCGGCAAAGCCCAGGCCGATGCCCTGCGCCAGGCAAAGTCGGAAACCACTGCCTATCGCGTCATCAAGGGCGAAGTGCAGGAGATACCAAGCTCGCAACTGCGCGTCGACGACGTCGTGCGGGTCACCGCCGGACAAATGATTCCCGGCGACGGCGAGGTCATCGAGGGTGTGGCCTCGGTCGACGAATCCGCAATCACTGGCGAGTCCGCTCCAGTCATCCGTGAGGCCGGCGGCGACCGCTCGGCGGTGACCGGTGGAACGCGGGTGCTCTCCGACGTCATCACGGTGCGCATCACTTCCAACCCCGGCGAAACATTTCTCGATCGCATGATCGCGCTGGTGGAAGGCGCCGAGCGTCAGAAGACGCCCAATGAGATTGCGTTGAATATCCTGCTGGCCGGCCTCACCATCATCTTCCTGCTCGCCGTGGTCACGCTGCAGCCCTTCGCTGTGTTTTCGGGCGCACCGCAGACCGTCTTCGTGTTGATCGCTCTGCTGGTCTGCCTGATCCCCACAACGATCGGTGGACTTCTCTCCGCCATCGGTATTGCCGGCATGGATCGCCTGGTGCAGCACAATGTACTGGCAACTTCCGGTCGCGCCGTGGAGGCGGCCGGAGACGTCAACACTCTGTTGCTGGACAAGACGGGAACCATCACGCTCGGCAACCGCCAGGCTGCGGAATTTGTTGCGGCGCCGGGCGTCGAAGAACAGTCGCTTGCGGATGCCGCGCAACTTTCCTCGCTCGCTGACGAAACACCCGAGGGACGGTCCATCGTTGTCCTTGCCAAAGAACGTTACAACCTGCGTGGACGGGAACTTGCACAACTCAATGCGGAGTTCATTCCCTTCTCCGCAACCACCCGCATGAGCGGCATCGAAGTCGATGGACGCAGCATCCGCAAAGGCTCGGTCGATGCCATCGCGCGCTATCTCCAGGAGCACGGCTCTCAACTTCCGGCGGACGTGCAGGCCTCGGTGGAGACAATTGCGAAGAGTGGCGGCACGCCGCTGGTGGTCGCCGAAAATGGCCGCGCGCTCGGAGTGATTCACCTGAAAGACGTTGTCAAAGGCGGTATGCGCGAACGCTTCGATCAGCTTCGCGCCATGGGTATTCGCACGGTGATGATTACCGGCGATAACCCGCTAACCGCGGCGGCCATCGCGCGCGAAGCAGGTGTCGACGACTTCCTTGCCGAAGCCAAGCCCAAAGACAAGATGGACCTGATCAAGCGCGAGCAGGCGGACGGCAAGCTCGTCGCCATGACCGGCGATGGAACCAACGACGCCCCCGCACTGGCGCAGGCCGATGTCGGCGTCGCCATGAACTCCGGCACCCAGGCCGCGAAAGAAGCGGGCAACATGGTCGATCTCGATTCAAACCCGACCAAGCTCATCGAGATTGTGGCCATCGGCAAGCAGCTCCTGATGACGCGCGGCGCGCTGACGACGTTCTCGATCTCCAACGACGTCGCCAAATACTTCGCCATCATTCCCGCGATGTTTGCCGGAGTCTTTCCGGTACTCAACGCGCTGAACATCATGCATCTGCACAACGCCGAATCGGCCGTGCTGTCCGCCATCATCTTCAATGCGCTGATCATCGTCGGGCTTATCCCCCTGGCGCTGCGTGGAGTCGGCTACCGGCCCATGTCCGCCGCGGCGCTGTTACGCCGCAACCTGCTGGTATATGGGTTCGGCGGCATTCTCGTACCGTTCGTGGGAATCAAGGCCATTGACCTGGTCATTACCGCGCTGCACTTGGCGTAAACAGTTGGCGTAGGGAGTTTTCGTATGAGAAAGCACATCATCACCGCATGCTTGTACACAGTCATCACCGCCGTTGTTCTTGGCGTCGGCTATCCTCTCCTGGTCACGGGTATTGCCCACATCGCGTTTCACGATAAGGCCAACGGCCAGCTCATCGTGCGGAATGGAGAAGTGACGGGTTCCCACTGGATCGGCCAGCCTTTCACCGGGCCGGGCTACTTTCATAGCCGCCCGTCCGCCGCCGGCAGCGGCTACGATGCTTCCGCATCTTCCGGCTCCAACCTTGGACCCACCAGCAAAGCCCTGGCCGACCGCGTGAGCACCAGCGTTGCTTCGGAGAGCAATGGGGCGGCAGTTCCCGTGGACCTGGTGACAGCTTCGGGTTCGGGGCTTGATCCCGACATCACCCCAGCCGCGGCCCTTTACCAGGTTCCCCGGATTGCCCGTGAACGCAAAATGCCCGAAGCGGATGTACAGGCGCTGGTTCTGAAACACATCCAACAGCGTCAGTTCGGCTTGCTTGGCGAACCGCGCGTGAATGTGCTGGAGCTGAACCTCTCTCTGCCGCAACAGTAGTCCGCGGCGGCTCGCGACGACATGACAACGACGAAGCCGCGAGGGTATCTAGACGAAGACAGCCACCATTGGGTGGCTGTTCTTTATTTCGTTGAAGTCTTCGGATTCTTTGGAGGGGAAGGCGGCTTCACGTTCTTCGGCAGTGGGATTTTGATAGTGGCCCTTGGTATCGCACTATCGTAAGCCATGGCGCCGGCTCTATTTTCCATCATTCACCCCTCGTCCCTAATAGAATAGCGCGTTCGAAAGAACGTTGCCATCTCTGCCTGCGCTGCGTCAAAGAGAACCTGCTTACGCGGAAGCCCGTCAGGTATATAGGTTTGCTCATATCCCTGCATTGCCTTTCGCAGCTGATGTGTCAACGTGCTTATTTTGGCATTCGACAGACTACCGGCGGAAATGCTATCCCAATCACGCTGAGCATCGACGAACAACCGATTGAGTGCGTTCGACCAACCACTTAATGCCTGGCGCCTCTTTCGAAACGGAAACACATCTCGCAAGGCGTCGGCAACCTGTGAAGCAGCAATAAGAGTAGCCCAGACAAAGGCGTAATTACGCCACACGACCCACGCTGCAATGCTGGCGCTGGAAGTAATCGCACGGACAATCGCAACACCTGTTTCCCATTTCGCGATGGAATCGCGGTAGTCGCGCACATAGCAGGCGTCAAGCTTCAACTGCGTGAATTCCTGCCAGTACAGATCCTGCTCATTACTCGGGGTGGATGCGAGAGCCATAACGAATCTACCGTAACATCAACCAAAGGGCTGCCCACCCGCACCGGCAGCAGTTGGCGCGGTTCGACCCATGACCGCCTTTCTCCGCAGTCCCGCCGTAATATCAAGGAATGGTTGTTTCTCGCCTGAAAACGGCGACGGTCTCTGGGATGCTATCTTCGTTTTCGGCATGCCCAACGGAGAGTCCACGGCCGGCGACGGCACTACACGCGCTCCTGGAAAGACCTTGGGGCTTCAACGAAACCGCGGCATAGAAGCAGCCTCGACCGTGGCATTCTATGCCGGCTTCGCTCTGACCGGAATTTGTATCGCTTTGCCCGGGGCTGTTCTGCCTACCCTGCTGAAGCAATGGCATCTTTCCGATCGCGGCGCAGGCATGCTGTTTCTCCTGTTCTTCTTCGGTTCGACCACAGGCTGCTTTTCAAGCCGCGGCAATCCAGTGAAATGTATCGCCTGGGGCGCTGCGATTGGAGCGTTTGGATGTTCCGCGCTCGCGCTGGGCCATCTGCGAATCCTGGACGAGGTGTTCTTTGCCTACGGCTTCGCGCAGGGCATGCTGATCACCTGCATCACGCGAGTTCGACTGGCAGTGCATGCCGCGAAGCGCGTGCAGGAGATCAACCGCCTGAATTTTGTGTGGGGTATCGGTGCATTCCTTTGCCCGGCGCTGATGAATAGCTTGCTGCGCGCCCACAACCTGCGCTGGCTTTTCCTGCTGTTGGCCGTAGTGTTCGCGCTGCTTTTCCTCTGGATGGTTGCGGTTGAGTTCCGGCATCTCAAGCTCGGTGCCGAGCCGCAGCCTTCCTCGCCGGCTTTGGGACTCCGGCTTCCCCGCATCGTGTTGCTCAGCACATTTCTGACTGTTGGGTTGGAAAGCGCCACCGGAGCATGGATCGCAACCTATTCTCACCGGCTGCACAGTGGATGGGATCCTCCTATCGAAGCAGCAACCTTGCTATGGCTCGGTCTGCTGACCAGCCGCGCTCTGTGCGCCACGCGCGGCGTCCACGCTTTGGGTATTCCCAGGCTGTTACGCTTGTGCGCCCTCCTGGCGGCAAGCGGCTCTCTCCTGGCCGTCGCAGCTCCACATGAAGCCACTGTCCTGGTAGCGGCGCTGTTGGTAGGACTTGGAATCGGCCCGGTCTATCCCACGTTGATTGCGACCACTCTTCCGCGCGTAGCAGCCAACAGCATTTTCGTTGCGGGCGGCATGGGAAGCGCGTTCTTCCCCTGGCTAACCGGCATGCTTTCCGGTCAAGCCGGATCGCTTCGCATCGGGATGGGTGTGCCGATGGGAGCCGCCCTGTTGTTGCTGTTGATGATGCCCACCCTGTTGCGGACGCTCAAAAGCTGGGATGAAGCGTCGCTGTAACTAACGCTTCTTCGTTTTCTTTGCGCATGTCGCCGTAGACTCACGCACCACCAGTTCAGGGTCCACCATCAGTTGCTTGGAGGGCGGATGCTGCCCCGGCGAAGCAATCTGGCG